>NZ_BJVK01000005.1 GCF_007989105.1 Lentilactobacillus kefiri
GCCCTAATTAATTAAATCGTAAATTTGATTTTGGATATTGAACTGTATTTGGTTTGCTCGGTTTCTTGCTCGCCTGTTCAAAGTGGGCAGCGGAGCCAAGGCTTTTGGCACAAAAGCCAAATAATGAGTTATAGTCGAAATCTTTAACGCGAATCCCACAGTCGTCAACGTGAGAGTTAAAGAGAACCGTTGTCGATGGGTCAGTGATATCCATCTCGTGGACAACCCGCTGATCACATTTAAACATTTTTTCAGCCAAATCTGAACGGCGGTCATCTTTGAACATTTCAATGTCCAAGCCATTTCTTTCAGCCAGCTTATAGACCAGATCATCAGTATAAGGTTCTTCATTAATCAGAAGTTCTTTTTGAAGGTCCATCAAGAAATGCCGGCCAAACTTTTTGCCTTGAAATGAAGCTGCTTTAAAGTCCAAGATGGTATCGTAAGGCAAGTTTTGATCAAGATGGCTAAGGTGTTTGTTCATTGAGAAGTCATGTAGGATTTTGATGTTCAGCATTGAAACGAATCTAACACTGATTTGTTTGTTTAATTTTTGTGAAATACGTTCAATCGTCTTTTCGGCGTCATAACAATGTCGATTAAGTGGATCAACGAATAAATAAATCTCAAGTACCATTATTGCCCCTCCATGTGCAACCGACAACAAAATTAATATACTAATTATTTCTTCATTAAGGATACCAAATTTTCACACAAAAACAACAATTTTGCTTGAAGTGAGCATGCCATATTGGGAAAGATTGGCGAATATGTTAGAATTAAGTCTGATTGAATTTTAAGCTGAAGCAATAGCGCGCTGAACTTCGCGCGACAGATTGGAAGTGTTAGCTTGGTTAAAAATTGGGATAATTTTTTAATTCCTTATAAACAAGCTGTTGATGAATTAAAAGTTAAGCTGCGGGGAATTAGAGCGCAGTTCTTAAAAGTTGATGGTCGAAGTCCGATTGAATTTGTAACAGGTCGGGTTAAGCCGGTTGATAGTATTAAGGAAAAAATGGTGAGAAGACACATCTCAGAGGATCGGCTTGAAGAAGATATGGAAGATATTGCCGGCTTGAGAATCATGTGTCAATTTGTTGAAGATATTTATCAAGTTGTTGATTTGCTGCGGAAACGAACAGATATCAATATTCTTGAAGAACGAGACTATGTTCATAATAAAAAGCCGAGTGGATATCGTTCGTACCATATTATCTTTGAATACCCGGTTCAAATGTTATCCGGTGAGAAGGTCATTTTGGCAGAAATTCAAGTCAGAACACTGGCGATGAATTTTTGGGCAACTGTTGAGCACTCTTTAAACTATAAGTATAAAGGTGCATTCCCCGCTGATTTGAAGTCACGGTTGGAACGCTCAGCTGAAGCCGCCTTCCATTTGGATGAGGAAATGTCTGAAATTCGTGATGAGCTTCAAGAGGTTAAAAAGCAGGACCCTGATACTCAGGAACCAGACAAGGATGTAAGGAAGTCGTCTGATGAAAATAGCCATCTACAGTAATCTTGGGGAGTCGTCGAACATCGTGGCAACTTCACTGAAGAAAAAAATTGAAGAATCCCCAGAATTAAGCATTGATGGTCTGAACCCTGAAATCGTGATTTCTGTTGGTGGGGACGGTACTTTGCTGTCCGCATTTCACCATTATCAAGATATTAGCGACCGAATCCGGTTGGTTGGGATTCATACCGGCCACCTCGGCTTTTATACCGACTGGCGGGATTATGAAGTTTCGGAATTAGTTGACAGTTTAAAGCATGATAACGGTCAAAGCGTAACGTACCCCTTGTTGGATATTCGCGTTAATTACGTCAGTGGGGGCCCCGCAGACTATGGCCTGGCTTTGAATGAGTCCACTCTCAAACAGGTTAGTGGATCAATGGTCGCGGATGTTTATATCAAAGATACCTTATTTGAAAGCTTTCGGGGCGATGGGCTTTGTGTTTCTACTCCCAGCGGTTCGACTGCTTATAACAAATCAGTCGGTGGTGCCATCATCAACCCCACTTTGAATGCCATTCAGGTTGCCGAGATTTCTTCGATCAACAACCGGGTGTTTCGAACTTTGGGTTCACCGTTGATTATTTCACCTGATGAATGGGTAAAAATTGTTCCTAAAAGTTCCAACCGAACAATTCTAACCTGTGATCATCAAGTGATTTCCCATGAAGCGGTTGAATCGGTTGAATACCGGATCTCCAAACGCCGGATTGCGTTTGCCCAATATCGGCACACGCAATTTTGGCGACGGGTCAGCAATTCATTCATTGGCAAGGTCAATTTGGATGACTGAGTTTACATGGCAGTATAAGGGTGAATCACCGATTAAAGTCCGAACGTTCATTATGGGTTACGGTATTACTCGGACGTTGCTAAAAAAGATCAAGTATCATGGCGGCCAAACGCTGGTTAACGGCGAAGAATCTTTAGTTAACCGACTATTGACGACTGAGGATGTCGTTAAAGTTGTCTTACCGCCGGAACCGGAAAACGATCACGTTGACGTTTCCAATGTTCCCATTCACATTGTTCACGAAGATCCCAACTTCCTGGTGGTTAATAAGCCGGCTGGAGTGGCTTCGGTGCCTTCACACAATTATTCGACGGATTCATTGGTTAATCGGGTGAAAGGCTACTATCAACGGCAGGGCTATGCCAACCAGAGAATTCATATCGTCACCCGACTGGATAAAGACACCAGCGGGTTGGTGATTTTTGCAAAGCATCACTTTGCCCACTCGGTGCTTGATAAACAATTAAAAGATCGAACCATTCAAAAGAAGTACTTGGCAATTGTTGCCGGCAGAATTTCCAGTCCCCACTTTGAAATTTATCTGCCAATTGGTCGAACGGAAGACTCGTTTGTCAAACGGCAGGTAACGGCTGCCGGTAAGATGTCGGTTACCGAAGCTTGGACGGTCTGCAGACTGGCTAATCAAACACTGCTTAAAGTTCAGCTGCACACTGGTCGGACGCATCAGATCCGGGTCCATATGGAAGCAGTCGGCCACCCGTTAATCGGGGATTGGCTGTATAACCCGGATGACCATTCCATGCCAAGGCAGGCACTGCATTGTGCCGAGCTGACGTTTTATGATCCGTTTTCTGGGAACAACATCCATTGTGAAGCGCCGCTACCTTCGGACATGCAGTCATACATTGCTTTAAATAAAGGATTATAAACTGATCGACAATTCATTAAGCTTCCAACAAAATTTGCATTTGAAGTTTTGAGGTGGAAGCTTATTTGTATGGTCTCTGTGATATAATGAATTGCGTTTGTGGAGGGCTTTAAGTGAAAAAAATCGATTTTGGTAAACAATTTGTGAGCGACCATTTAAGTTTGTTTCGCTGTCCTGTCTGTCAGTCGCCTTTTGACGAAGTTTCAGGATATTCTTTGGTGTGCCCCAACAATCATTCTTTTGACCTGTCTAAAAAGGGAACGTTATTTTTTCTGACAAAGCAGGCCAATAACGAGTATGATAAGTCGATGCTTCAAGCACGCCACAAAATCTTGCAGGCAGGCTTGTTTGACCCGATTGTTGCCGAAATCTCCAAGCATTTGGCTACCACGCCCGAAACCATATTGGATGTCGGGTGCGGCGAAGGAACACCACTTTCACGCCTGTTAGCTCAGCGAAATGGTTCCGATACTGCAATTGGATTTGATATTTCAAAAGACGGTATTAATTTGGCCACTCAACAACCCGCAAAGGCCTTCTTTTGCGTTGCGGATTTGGCCAGGCTGCCATTTAATGACCATACTTTTTCGACAATTATTGATTTGTTTTCACCGTCTGCTTATGATGAATTCAACCGGGTTGCCAAAGAAGGCGGGAAGCTGATTAAGATCATTCCCAATAGTCATTATCTGCATGAACTTAGAGAAGCATTGTTTGGCATCGGCCAAAAGAATAGCTCCTATTCCAACGAGAAGGTCTTTGATTTATTTATGAAGCATTATCCAAATGCCTCAATCAATGAACTTACATATTCATTTTCAATTCCTCAGGGGATGCAGCAGGACATGATGATTATGACTCCGCTGCACTGGGGAAAAGATCGACAAAAGAATGCCATTGAGAACGTCAACGCGCTGAAGTCAATGACGGTTGACGTTTCTGTGATGGTGACTGATTTCTAAAAATTCGGAGGATAAAATGACTAATCATATCGTACTATTTGAACCCTTAATGCCTGCCAATACAGGTAATATTGCCCGGACCTGTGCCGGAACCGATACCGTGCTTGATCTTATTGAACCACTTGGATTTAGCATCGACGATAAGCATTTAAAACGTGCCGGACTGGATTACTGGGATAAAGTACAAATCAATTATCACAAAAATTTACCGGCATTTTTAAAAACGGTAAAGGATCCCAAAAATCTGTTTTTGGTTTCCAAATTTGCCAACCAGGATTACACAGACCCCGATTATTCTGATTCCGATCAGGATTACTATTTATTGTTTGGCAAGGAAACAACGGGATTGCCCGAACCATTTATGCGTAAAAATTTGGAAAAGGCGATCCGCATTCCACAAGATGATGACCATATTCGGGCACTTAATTTGTCCAACACATGTGCCATTGTTATCTATGAAGTATTGAGACAGCAAAGCTTCAATAACTTGGAACGTACTCATAAATATCCACATGATAAATTGAAGTAGGGATTATTAATCTTGACGAGAGGAGGGCAGACATCATTATGAAAACGAAGCGGACACCGAAAAAAACGGTTAAGAAGCGTGGCCGACCACGCAAATCAACCAAGACTTCCAAACGGCAGTCAAACTTTTTGAGCAAATATGCCGTCAATATTATTGGCGCTGTTGGCGCAATTTTGGCTTTGCTGGGACTGTTTCAGGCAGGAATTGTCGGCACGTTTATGATTAATGTTGCCCGCATCTTCGTTGGCAGTCTCTATCCGATTCTCCTATTAGTGGCGATTGTTGCCGGAACGTGGTTGGCCGGCTTTTCTCGGTTCCCTAAAATTCCCGCAAAGTATACTTTGGGGACATTGCTTATTTTGTTGGGGATCCTCATATGGCTGACTTTAATTGAATATGTTCAAGCTGCTCAACCGGTTGATTTCATCAACTTTAATTGGGAAAAATTGGTGGATGATATCGTTTCATCCAATGACGACTCCAATATTGGTGGTGGGATTCTGGCCACGGCGGTCTTTTATGTTCTTCATTTATTATTTGGCAAAATTGGAACCGGAATTGTCGCCAGCCTGGTCATTATCTTTGGCGGCTTTGTGCTTTTCGACATTTCGTTTGCGAAGGTTTTCGTTGCCGTTCGGACTTGTTTGACCTTCTTAAAGGAACAAATTGTCAAGGTTGGCCAAAGACGTGGCCAGAAGCCGGCAAAAATGCCTGTTAAGCGCTCCAATGATAAAAGTGAAGACGAACCCGTTCGACCGGCTGAACCGGTTGAGAGCTCCGATAACGGGTCAAATAAGCTGTCTGGGTCTTCGATTACGATTTCGGGGATGCCGGTAACTGATGACGATAAGCAGCCCGACAAACCGGAAACCAAGAAACCACAGCCCAAAGAATCCGAGCCGGACGATTCTACTGATGTTGATTTGGTTGACGTCAAAGAAGACGATTCATACAAATTGCCATCAACCGATCTCCTAACCCAGATTCCACATGATGACCAGTCGGGAGAACTCAAATCCATTGATCATAATGCGCAGGTTCTGCAAAAGACGCTGGACAGCTTTGGTGTCAAGGCTGAGATTAAACACGTTAGTTTGGGACCTTCCGTTACGAAGTATGAACTGCACCCGGACATTGGTGTCAAAGTCAGCCGGATTGTCAATTTGTCTGATGATATTGCCCTGGCGTTGGCAGCCAAAGATATTCGAATCGAAGCGCCAATTCCAGGAAAGTCACTCATTGGAATTGAAGTTCCAAATCGAAAGATTGCCACCGTTTCATTCCGTGACGTGGTTGAACATCAACCGGATAATCATGGCCATGTCCTCCAAGTACCGCTTGGAAAGGATGTTAATGGCAACGTGATTACGGCTGACTTAACGAAGATGCCGCATTTACTGATTGCCGGGTCGACTGGTAGTGGTAAATCGGTTGCTATCAATGGGATTATTACCAGCATTTTGCTTCATGCCAAGCCAAGTCAGGTTAAGCTGATGCTGATTGATCCGAAGAAAGTTGAATTGGGCGTTTATAATGGGATTCCCCATTTGCTCAGTCCAGTGGTTTCTGAACCAAAGAAGGCCGCAAGGGCATTGCAGAAGGTTGTTTCTGAAATGGAAAACCGATATGAATTGTTTGCGAAATTCGGCCAACGAAAAATTAGTACTTATAATGAATTTGTTGCTAAAAACAATCGAGAAAATGATACCAAGATTCAGCCAATGCCGTACATCGTGGTAATTGTCGATGAATTAGCTGATTTGATGATGACCGTTTCCAATGATGTTGAAGCGGCAATCATCCGTCTAGCACAGATGGGCCGGGCTGCCGGCATTCACATGATTTTGGCAACTCAACGACCATCAGTTGATGTTATCACCGGATTAATCAAGGCCAATGTGCCTTCAAGAATTGCGTTTGCCGTTTCAAGCGGAATTGATTCACGCACAATTATTGATACCAATGGTGCTGAAAAGCTGCTTGGACGTGGTGATATGTTATTCCTGCCGATTGATTCCAATACACCAATTCGAGTTCAGGGCGCCTTCATTTCCGATCAGGATGTTTCCAGAGTCGTTAAATTCATTACGGATCAGCAGTCCGCTGATTATGATGAATCGATGATGGTCAGTGACGAAGAAATTAAAGAAGAGGACCAGGAAGATTCCGAAGATGAGTTGTTTGGTGATGCGTTGGACTTCGTTGTTGATCAGCAAAAGGCCAGCACCTCATTACTGCAGCGACACTTCCGAATTGGTTATAACCGGGCTGCCAGATTGATTGATGATTTGGAAAAACGCGGTTATATCGGTCCTCAGGATGGTAGTCGGCCAAGACAGGTTTACAAGGATAAAAAGGAATAAAAAAAGCAGGCAAGATTTTCTTGCCTGCTTGATGATTCGTTTGATTAAAGAAATGTCATGATCGCTGAAATGACCAATGAACTAACAGTTGCAATGATCATGATCCAAACGAATACTAATGTGATTTTTTGAAATCGGGTTCTCTTTTTATGCGCCAATGTTTGCACCACTTTCTCTTGTTTTCCCTATATAGTTTAACTATCATTATCGTTCAATGCAATACGTTTTGTCAAAATCAGGAGGGTTACTCATGCATGTTTCTCCTTGGATGACTGCCACGGCAACGTTTTTTGTTCAATTACTGATTCTGTTCATCGTCGCCGGGTTCTTAGTTGTTTTAAGAAAAAATCAATTTTTTCGCTCAAAAGTTAAAATTAAGCCATTGGATTTCTGGCCGCCGATTTTGCTGTATTTTATTCATGAAATTAGCAAAAACGGGTTATCCGGTTCATTTATTCCGGAAGTGGTTATCGTTTGGTTGGGGTTAACCTTAATTGTGTTGATATGGCAAATTTTTACCAACCCCCATTTAACTTACAGAAAATTTTTTGTGACTTTCTGGCGATTCAGCGATTTATTCCTATTCTTTTGTTGGATCGTTGTGGGAATTTATGTCATTTTTGAGGCTTTATAATTTAATAGTTGTATCGAGAACCCAAGTGTTTAATCACTTGGGTTCTTTTTTTACCCAAAATTGGGTTATTTCCACCACTCATCTTAAAATGACGGTATATCAATGATTCCAGTGGATTGGGGGATGTAAAAAAAGTCCTTATAACAAAAGTTTTACAAATTGGAGGGATACGTGGTTGATAGTGGTGGATTGTGGTAGAATGTGAATGTAAACTGAAATTGGGGGTGGTGACGACATGTTCATGGGTGAATATCAACACAATATTGATGCCAAAGGACGTATCATCATCCCCGCTAAGTTTCGTCAGGATCTGGGTGACAAGCTCGTTGTCACTCGAGGAATGGATGGGTGTCTGTTTGGATATCCAATGAGCGAATGGGAAAAGGTCGAACAAAAGATCGACACTTTACCCGTCAATAAAAAAGATGCTCGTTACTTCACCAGATTTTTCTTCTCAGCTGCCGTTGAATGTGAATTTGACAAGCAGGGAAGAATTAATATCCCAAGTACACTACGAGATTATGCCAAAATTGCCAAGAAGTGTGTCGTCGTCGGCGTTTCCAATCGATTTGAAATCTGGAGCGATGAGCGATGGAACAACTTTAGCAATGAAGCAGAACAGAACTTTAATGATATTGCCGAAAATATGATTGACTTTTAACTGATCAGAAATTGAAAACGGGGGTGATCGAATGTCTGAATTTAAGCACATTACCGTGCTATTGAACGAGGCCGTCAAGGGATTGAACGTTAATCCAGACGGCATTTATGTTGATGCAACGTTAGGTGGCGGGGGACACACAACAAAAATACTTGAACAGCTGACAGACGGTCATCTTTATTCGTTTGATCAAGACGAAGAAGCAATTGATTATAATAAACAGCATTTGGCCAAATACATTGAAGCCGGAAAGTTAACCCTCATTCATGACAATTTTCGAAATTTGAAAACTGCCTTACAAAATGTTGGCGTGAGCGGCATCGATGGCATTGTTTATGATTTAGGCGTTTCTTCCCCACAATTTGATGAAGCTGGCAGAGGGTTCAGTTACCGCTTTGATGCTCGACTGGATATGCGAATGGATCAAGATAATCCCGTTGATGCATGGAAGATCGTGAACGAATGGCCATATGAAAAATTGGTTCGCATCTTTTACCGTTATGGTGAAGAAAAGTTTTCCAAATCAATTGCCAGAAGAATTGAAGCTGTTCGAACCGAGCATCCAATTAATACAACCAGTGATTTGGTGGACGTCATCAAAGAAGGAATTCCCGCTGCAGCAAGGCGTCACGGTGGCCATCCTGCCAAAAAGGTGTTTCAAGCAATTCGAATTGCCGTCAACGATGAGTTGTCCGCATTGGAAGATTCCTTGGAACAGGCACTTGATTTATTAAAAGTTAATGGGAGAATTAGCGTTATAACGTTTCAGTCATTGGAAGACCGGCTGGTTAAGACGATGTTTAAAGAAAAGACATCGTTACCCGATCTGCCACCTAATTTGCCAATTATTCCTGAAGGTATTAAACCAAAATTCAAAAGTATTACGAGAAAGCCAATTGTTCCGACTGAAGCTGAATTAGAAGAAAATCACCGTTCACATAGTGCTAAGTTGAGAATAATTGAACGAATTAAAAAATAGAATAAAAGGAAGATTACATATTATGGCCCAAAATAACTTAGCTCGTAAATTAACAGAACAACCAAAACCGTATGTTTCAAAACCTGAACCCACATCAATCAAGAGGGCGAGCATTTCCAAAGCGCTCAAACTTTCATCGTTCGAAAAGCTGTTGATTGTATGTGGCAGTGCTATCTTAACTGTGTTAATGTTAGTAGTTGTATCGTCAAAAATTGCATTATCAAATTCACAGCATGAACTTCAACATTTGGATAATCGAATTACAAATGTTCGCAACAGCAACACAAATTTGAAACAGCAGATTGGGGAGCTGCAAAGTAGCACCCGTCTTGATAAAATTGCACATAAGAGTGGCATGTCACTCAAAAATGCAAACATAAGGAATGTTACTAAATGAAAGATTCATCTGATCGCTCCACAGACAAACTGAATGCGCGTAAAAGCCGGAAAACTGTGGGAATAAGTCTATTCCTAGCATTTTTCCTGCTTTTTGCATTCTTAGGTACGCGTTTGTTAGTGATTGCGGTAGGCAAAAACGTTAAGAATGTTAATTTAAATAACCGTGCCGAAAAACTCTATACCCAAACCCAGGTCCTCAAAGCAAAACGAGGATCTATTTATGATGCAAACGGAAACCCAATTGCAGAAGATACCAGTACATATTCGTTATACGCAGTGTTAGATAAGAGCCAAAAGGGATTAAACGGTAAGCCACTCTATGTGGTTAACAAATCAAAGACGGCAAAAGTGATTTCAAAATACCTGCCAATCTCCAAGAAAAAGGCACTCAAAATTTTATCACCTAAAAATAAGCATCCGTTCCAAGTCGAATTTGGAAGTGCCGGAACGAACATTTCCTTATTGACCAAGAAAAAGATTGAAGCTGAAAAGCTCCCTGGAATCGACTTTGTTCAAAAGCAGGCTCGGTTGTATCCAAACGGTATTTTTTCGTCTAATTTAATTGGGGTGGCAACTTCTCAAACCAATAAAAAGACTGGAACTTCCAACTTGGTTGGCCAAATGGGGATCGAAAAAGCCTTTAATAAAACCCTTGCCGGTCAAAACGGTTATAAAGATGCTCAGTATGATGTGTACGGGTATAAACTTCCGGGCAAACGCCAGAAGGAAAAGGCCGTCAAAAATGGGAACAATATTTACACAACGATTGATTCTCGAATTCAAACGCTGCTTGAAAGTGAAATGAATTCCGTCCAATCGCAAGTCCATCCTGCTGGTATGAATGCAGTCTTGATGGATGCTAAGACTGGTAAGATTGTGGCGGCATCTCAAAGACCGACTTTTAACGCCTCGACCATGAAAGGCATTGGGTCTGCATGGACCAACACTTTGTCATCCGATATGTATGAACCTGGTTCAACAATGAAGGTTTTCACACTTTCTGCAGCAATTAATTCTGGCCATTATAACGGAAATGACACCTATGAATCAGGGCGTTATTCCATCGATGGCAAGATCGTGCCGGATTGGAATCCTGGTGGTTGGGGTTATATTACCTACAACAAAGGATTTGCCCTTTCCAGTAACGTTGCTATGGCCCACTTGGAGCAACAAATGGGACCCAAGACCTGGAAAAAGTATATTCAAAAGTTTGGCTTCTTAAAGAGCACCAACACGGGCCTTCCCAATGAATTAACCGGTCGGCTTCAGTTTAATTATCCAATTGAGCAGGCTGATACGTCATTTGGACAAGGAATTGAAGTAACAACCATGCAAATGATGCAGGCTTTATCTGCAGTTTCAAATAATGGTACAATGATGAAGCCGTACTTTATTTCTAAAGTGACAAATGCTGCCAATAATAAGACAATTAAAAAGTATGGCAAAAAGGTTGTTGGCCATCCAATCAGTGCCAAAACCGCTAAAGCCGTCCGTAAGCATATGCAGGATGTTGTTTATAAGTCTTACGGAATTGGTGCTGATTATAAGATCAAAGGCTACCGGGTTGCTGCCAAAACCGGTACTGCCCAAGTCAGCAACGGTTCCGGCGGGTATGCATCCGGCGACGACAGTTACTTGTATTCAGTTGCTGGAATGGTTCCTGCAAACAACCCTCGGTACGTGATGTTCATCACGATGAAGCAGCCTAAACTGAATGGTTTGAAAACGGCAACTCAGCTGTTGGCCGAAATCTTCAAGCCGGTTATTACCCGGGCTCTGCAAAATTCAAATTCCAAGCAGGCAACTGCTAAGCGCAAGGTCCCATCGGTTACTTATCAGACAACCACTTATGCAAAACGGGTGATGAATGAAAAAGGATTTGATGTTGTGACAATTGGTGACGGGGATACGATCAGCAAGCAATCACCAAGTGCCAGTCAAACGGCGACTGAGCAAAAGCGGGTATTTCTGTTAACCAGCAAGAACTGGAAGATGCCAAGAATTATTGGCTGGAGCAAGCACGATGTTGAAGAATTCTGTTCATTGACAGGGCTGAAACTTGAATCAACTGGCAGTGGTTATGCTGACAGTCAAAGCATCAACTTTGAAAAGTCAATCGGTTCCGGTGACGTTTTAAAGGTAAATTTTGAATAATGAAGGATGGTATGTTTCTATTATGGGTAATTGGGTGACACCTTTATTAAGTACATTTTTGATAACGGCAATTTTTATGCCGAGCTTGATTAAGTATTTTCGAAGTCGTCATGAAGGCCAGATGATTAGAGAAGAGGGGCCTTCCTGGCACGAAAAGAAGTCAGGAACCCCAACGATGGGCGGAATTCTCTTTATCTTTGCCATTGTCGTGAGTGACCTTGTTTTTGGTGGATTTAAGCATATGCTCAATCCAACATTGTTAATCCTGTTGTTCGTTCTGATTGCTTATGGATTAATTGGTATGTGGGATGACAGCATTAAGCTGTTTAGACGTCAGAACGAGGGATTAAAGGCATGGCAGAAATTGCTGTGCCAAATTGTGGCTGCCGTGGTCTTTTCGGTGGTATACATACATGAAGGCTTCCCATTGGCCATTAAAATTCCGTTTGGCGGGGATCTTCATTTAGGTTACTGGTACATTGTCTTTATCGCTTTCTGGTTGGTCGGCTTCTCAAACGCCGTCAACTTGAGTGATGGGCTTGATGGACTGGTTGCCGGTTTAGGAACGATTTCTTTTGCATCATACGGTATCATTGCATTGGTTCAACACCAGGTCGAAGTTGGCATGTTTTGCTTCTCCGTTGTTGGTGGCCTGTTGGCATTCTTTATTTTCAACCATAAGCCCGCAAAGATCTTTATGGGTGACATGGGTTCATTAGCTCTTGGTGGTGCACTTGCCTGTGTATCGGTGTTGGTTCACCATGAGTTTTCATTATTGATTATTGGTATTATTTACGTGTGTGAAACTGCTAGTGTTATTATCCAAGTCATTTCGTTCAAGACGACTGGTAAACGAGTCTTCAAAATGACGCCAATCCATCACCATTTTGAAATGTGTGGTTGGTCTGAATGGAAAATTGACATTGTGTTCTGGTCGATTGCATTGGTAGCATCCGCACTCAGTATCATGACAATTATTTAGAGGTTGGGACAAAACGGCTGGTTTTGTATCCAGCCTATTTGACTATTCAAACGATGAAAAACGAGGGATTAAAATGAAAAAAATTGATGATTATAAGAATAAAAAAGTACTTGTATTGGGAGCCGGTAAAAGTGGTACTCACGCAGCAGAACTACTGAAAGAGTTGGGGGCAACCGTTGTCTTGAGTGATTCAAAGCCGAGTTCGGAGCTGCCTGAAGTTGCTCAGCTGAATGATGAAGGGATTGAGACCATCACAGGCAGGCAGGATCCGACCATTTTAGATGATGGCTTTGATATCATGGTTAAAAACCCCGGAATTCCATATGACAATTCCGTTGTTGCCGCTGCGGTTGAACACCATTTACCAATCATTACAGAAGTTGAATTGGCTTCCCAAATCACTGATGCTGAGATCATTGGCGTTACTGGAAGCAACGGTAAAACAACAACGGTCACAATGATCACCAAAATTTTGAATCAGGAACGTGATAAAGGTCATGCATATGCCGCCGGAAACATTGGTATTTCAGCAACTGAAACCGCTAAAAAGGCAACCGCAGATGACACAATTGTCATGGAACTTTCAAGTTTCATGTTGCTGGGAATTAAGACCCTTCATCCTCACGTTGCTGTTTTAACGAATATCTTCTCAAATCATTTGGATTATCATAAAACCCGTGAAAACTACGTGAATGCAAAAATGCGGATTACCATGAACCAAACACCTGACGACTTTTTCGTTGTCAACTTTGATTCAGATGAATGGCGCGGATTGAGTAAGCGAAGCGCTGCTCAGGTTGTGCCGTTTGCCCGAACCTACGATACGAACAAGGGCGCTTACGAAAAGAACGGCAAGCTTTACTATAACGATGAATTCATTATGAATGCCGACGACATTAAAGTTCCCGGCAAACAAAATGTTGAAAATGCCCTTGCTGCGATTGCCTGTGCCAAAGTTCTTGGCAAGTCCAACTTGGCCATTACCAACGTCCTGGAAACCTTTACCGGTGTTCGGCACCGTCTCCAATTTGTTTTGGAAGCCAATGGCCGAAGATTCTACAATGATTCAAAGGCAACCGACATTGAAGCGACTCAAATGGCACTTGAAGGATTCGACAAACCGGTTGTTCTCTTGGCTGGTGGCTTGGATCGTGGATATACCTTTGATAAGTTGATTCCACAATTCAAGGATCACGTTAAGGCTGCCGTATTATTTGGTGAAACCGCCGACTTGCTTGAAGATTCATTGAAGAAGGCTGGAATTACCAATATTAAAAAAGTTGAAAACTTGGATGAGGCCGTCCCTGCTGCTTATGCATACAGTGATGAGGGCGATATCGTATTACTTTCACCTGCCAATGCCAGCTGGGATCAGTTTAAGACCTTCGAAGAACGTGGCGATCGTTACATTCAAGATGTTGAAAAATTGACAAATAAGCAGGAGGGGCACTAATGCGTTTAATAATTTCTGGTGGTGGTACCGGGGGACATATCTATCCGGCACTTGCGATTATTGAAGATTTGATGAAGCAGGAACCTGATTCACAGGTATTGTATGTTGGCTCAAAGCGGGGACTTGAAAGTTCAATTGTTCCCAAACAGGGCATCAAATTCATTGCTTTGGAAATTCAAGGCTTTAAGCGTTCTTTATCTTTGGAAAACTTTAAAACAGTCGCCCTTTTTTTGAAGAGTGTTCACGAGTCTAAAAAAATTATTAAAGATTTCAAACCGGATATTGTCATTGGAACAGGTGGCTATGTTTCCGGAGCGGTTGTCTACGCAGCTGCCAAAGCTCACATTCCAACCATGATCCATGAACAAAACAGTGCCGTTGGTTTGACTAACAAGTTTTTGAGCCGTTACGTTGATAAAATTGCGATTGGATTTCATGAAGCAGCTGATCAATTTCCAAAAGAAAAGGTTGTGTTTGCCGGTAATCCGCGGGCTCAACAAGTTGCCAAAATGAAGAGTACCTTTAAGTGGTCCGACATTGGTTTGCAAGATGATCGGCCAACGGTTCTCATATTTGGTGGGAGCCAAGGGGCACCCGCAATTAACAAGGCGGTCATCAGTTCGATCAGTGAGTTTAATAAACGGCGGTATCAAGTGGTCTTTGTAACCGGTCAGAAGCGTTATCAAAATGTCATGGACCTGTTAAACAAGTCACGGATCAGCAGCAACATTAAGATTTTGCCGTACATAAACAACATGCCGCAAGTCTTACCAAAAGTTTCTTTGATTGTCGGCCGTTCCGGTGCAACCAGTATTGCCGAAATCACCGCACTTGGAATTCCGGCTGTCTTGATTCCCAGCCCTTATGTCACCGCTGATCATCAGACGAAAAATACAATGAGCCTGGTTAAACGTGGTGCAGCGCTGATGATTAAACAGGATGATTTGAATGCTCAAAGCCTGTTAAAAGCAATCGATCAACTCATGCACGATTCATCTGCCCGAGAAAAAATGGCAGCCAATTCCAAAAAGTTGGGCGTCGTCGATTCCGCAGACGAAATTTTAAACTTGGCCAGAACGATCATTAAATCGAAATAGTTCTGCCAACAGGGGGACGGATTAGTGGAAACAAAAGATCATAATGAGCAGGAACACGGACTGTTTCGTGATTTTCAAAATAAAAATGCCAAAAAAATGTGGCCACTGGTTTTGCTGATTACCGTTATTCTGTTGGTGATGATTTTCATGATTTCATCGTATAGTCGGGTACAGAAAGTCACGGTTACCGGCAATGAAATTGTCAGTGATAAGCAGATTAAAGGATTTTCCCCAGTCAAAAAGGGCACATCATTATTTGCCGTTTGGGGAAAGACCGATAAGCTGGCCCAATCACTCAAGCAACGGAGTATGCGGATGCAGTCCGTTAAGATGAAACTGGTTAATTTTAATCAGGTAAAAATTAAAGTTGAAGAATATCCGACAATCGGTTACCTATACGTGCACGGTGGTTATCAGCCCATTTTAAAAAGTGGTGTCATTATCAAGGGGAAAGTATTGAATCCCAAAGCCGGTTTTCCGGTTTTAAAGAAATTTAAGAATCCGGAAAAGCTGCGGCGCACCATCAAACAATATCGAAGAATCGATCCGCCGGTGAGAGCCGTGATGAGTACCATCAGTTTTTCACCGACTAAAAGTAATCCTGACCGGATCTTCATTCAAATGAGTGATGGCAACAAAGTGTACGCTTCAATCAGCACTTTTGGCGATAAAATGGACTATTATCCAAGCATTAATTCCAAGCTGAAAGTGAAAAGTGTGATTAATTTGGAAGTCGGTGCATATTCGTATCCAATTACGAAAAAGCAATCTTCTTCAAATACGACCACAATGCATGGTTATTAGTGTCGATTAGTCTTTTTCGATGATTATGATTGTGTTAAACTTGTGTTATGTTCAGAAAATATTCTAGATGTGGAGGTTCCTTACATATATGGATAATTCGGGTTTATATGTGGGACTTGATATAGGAACTACCTCAATAAAAGTAATTGTTGCAGAAAAAGTAAAAGGGCAATTGAACGTTATTGGTGTGGGAAATCAGCCTTCAAATGGATTGAGTCGTGGTGTGATCGTAGATATCGACCAAGCTGCCGAAGCAATTCGAAGTGCTGTAAATCAAGCTCAAGAAAAAGCAAGTATTGAGATTAAAGACGTTATAGTAAGCGTTCCAGCGAACATGTTACGGATTGAACCATGCAATGGATTGATAACATTGGATGACCAGTCTCGTGAAATAACTGAAGAAGACGTCCGCAACGTTGCGGCATCTGCTTTGGGGACCAGTTTGCCCCAGGAACGAGAGATAATTGATATCCAACCAGAAGAGTTCATCGTTGATGGCTTTGATGGCATCAAAGACCCTCGGGGGATGGTCGGCGTTCGCCTTGAAATGCGTGGTAAGTTAATTACAGGTTCAAAGGGCATTATGCACAACTTGGAAAAAGCTGTTGCTAAAGCCGGCTTGAATATCGTATCGACCGTTTTGACACCTCTAGCCGAAAGCCACGTTGTGTTAAATGACGGTGAACAGGACTTTGGAACAATCATTGTTGACCTTGGTGGTGGGCAGACAACTGCTTCCGTCATTCACGATCATCAATTGAAGTATGCCACCACCGATCCTGAAGGCGGGACATTTATTACAAAAGATATTTCCATCGTATTGAATACGTCGATGGAAAATGCTGAAAAAATTAAACGTGATTACGGTTATGCCGACTCACTCCAAGCATCTGCAGATAATGAATTTCCAGTAGAAGTTGTTGGTCAATCAGAACCAACCTATATTGACGAACGTTATCTTGCTGAAGTGATTGAAGCCCGTGTCAGTCAGATATTTGACCGAATCAAGGACCGTCTGAATCAAATCAAAGCACTGGATTTACCCGGTGGCATTGTTTTGACCGGCGGTGTAGCTGCACTCCCAGGAATTGCCGAATTAGCCGCTGACCAATTCAACACTAATGTCAGGGTCTATATTCCTGATCAGATGGGATTGCGACACCCATCATTTACAGCTGCACTTTCATTAGTATCATACTTTGCCGACCTGGCAGACGTTGACATGATTGTTAGATCGGCCGTTGGTGCGACATTAACCAAGGCTCCTAAGCTCAGCCAACCCGAACAAGTTCAATCACCTGTTCCAGGTAAGACTAAGAAGACCAGGAAACCGACACAGAAGAAAAAACGCGGTGAAGGAATCAAGAATTTCTTTAGTGATTTCTTTGATTAAGCACTTAAACGGAGGGAAAAGACAATTATGGAATATTCATTAGATTCCACCGATAACCACGGTGCAAACATTAAAGTTATCGGAGTTGGCGGCGGGGGAAGCAATGCCGTTAACACGATGATTAACTCAGATGTAAAAGGTGTTGAATTTATCGTTGCCAACACTGATGTTCAGGCTTTGGCAACATCCAAAGCTGAAACCCGGATTCAACTTGGACCTAAGCTGACACGTGGTTTGGGTGCAGGCTCAAATCCAGATGTTGGTGCCAAGGCTGCTGAAGAAAGTGAAGAAGCCATCACCGAAGCACTTGAAGGTGCCGACATGATTTTCGTCACTGCCGGAATGGGTGGTGGTACCGGTAACGGTGCTGCCCCAATTGTAGCCAAGATTGCTAAGGACCAGGGCGCACTCACAGTGGGTGTTGTTACCCGTCCATTCAGCTTTGAAGGCCCACGTCGGGCAAAATACGCCGATGAAGGTGTTGCCCAACTTAAAGAAAATGTTGATACATTAATCGTTATTTCTAATAATCGTTTACTTGAAATGGTCGACAAGAAGACACCTATGATGGATGCCTTTAAAGAAGCCGACAATGTGTTGCGTCAAGGTGTTCAAGGTATCTCAGACTTAATTACCAGTCCCGGATATGTTAACTTGGATTTTGCCGATGTTAAGACAACCATGCAGGATCAAGGCTCTGCTTTGATGGGTGTTGGTACTGCCAACGGTGAAAACCGCACTGCAGAAGCAACTAAAAAGGCCATTTCTTCACCACTTCTTGAAGTCTCAATTGATGGTGCAGAACAGGTATTGTTGAACATTACCGGTGGCCCGGATCTTTCATTGTTTGAAGCCCAAGACGCTTCTGATATTGTTTCGCAAGCTGCAACCAGTGACGTTAACATTATCTTTGGTACTTCGATTGACGAATCATTAGGCGACGAAGTTCGAGTTACTGTTATTGCAACCGGAATTGACAAGAAGAAAGCTGAAAAAGGACGTTTGGCTTCACGACGAACCAGATCAGCTCGTCCACAAGCTACTGCCCGTCCACACAGCGATCGTCAAACTTCAGATAATCAATCACAAGACAAGTCAAATCAAAAGAGTGATCCACTTGGCAACTGGGACATCCGAAAGCAGCCAGCCGCAACCCGACCAGCCGCTCAAGATGAATTCAGCGATGTTGAGAAGAAGGATTTCGATCCTTTCCAACCCGACGTCAAGCCTGATGATTCCAAGTCAGATACCAGTGGCGACTCACAAGACGACATTCCACCATTCTTTAAGCACCGCCGTCGTGATAAGTAATTTTATTTGCCCGGTGTGCATGTTTGGTGAAATGTGAAAGGACACGAAATGCCAAAATTTAATTTAGCTAATTTTTTTGGGATGGATACAGACCAACCAGAAAATCAAATTGATAAGCCGGCGGATAACGTTGTATTGATGAACAGACAAGAACCTGAAACAAGCAGTATTGTTGTATTTGAGCCAGTCAACTACACCGATGTTGATACAATTGCCCAAAAGTTATTGGAGGACAGTGCGGTCATCATCAAGCTAGACAAATTAGATAATAATTCAGCGGCAAGAATGGTTGATTTCTTGAATGGCGTTTTGTTTGCCATCCACGGTTCAATTAACCGACTTGGCCGAAATATCTTTATTTGCTCACCAAAGAAATTTCAAGTAACCGAGTAATCTTGATAAATAAGGAGCAGCCTATTGGTAACATTTGTTATGTATGCGGTTTGGTTAATTAACAAGGCAATCAGCATTTACATGCTGTGCATTGTTGTATATGCCCTGATGAGCTGGTTCCCCAATGCATATGGAACCGCAATCGGCAGATTCTTAGCACGGATTGTAGAACCATTTGAAAATTTATTTAGTTTTGCAACGGTTGGCATGATTAGTCTTGCACCAATCGTTGCTTTGGCTGTACTCACATTTGTTCAAATGGGAGTAAGTTATTTGGGGCAGCTGCTCATAGGTTATTAGCAAGCTTGGGGCAGAGGGGGAAATATCTTGGTAGATTCAAATATTTCGCAACACTATCGACAGGCCGAATTACCTTTTTTGGAGTCGATTGATAACCTTAGCGGCAAAGTTGCAAATGAATATCGACCGATTCTCACTGATTTTTTGAATCCTAGACAGCTTTATATACTTGAAACCATTGTTAACAGATACGAAGGTGTCTCTTTTCAAACGTTTGGCGGTTATGCTTCGGCTGAGCTGAAGCGGGCAATTGCCTTCCCTGATTATTTTGTTCCCAAGTCGGATGACTATAACATTACTGCATTTCAAATTGATTATCCCAGCAAGTTTGCAACTCTTTCCCATGGCCAGATTCTTGGGTCAATCATGGGCACTGGAATTGATCGGGATGTCATCGGTGATATTGTGACCGATGGTTTGAACTGGCAGTTTATGTGTGAGTCTGAAATGGCTGATTACGTTCAAGCACAAGTTGACCGGATCGGGAAGATTAAAATCAAATTGAAACGAATTCAACCTGAGGACATCATTATTCCAGTTGACGAAGGTGAGGAGACCACAACAACGGTCGCTTCATTGCGAGTTGATGCATTGGTTAGTGAAGGATTCCACATTTCCCGTCATCATGCCAAAGAGTTGGTTGAAGGCGGAATGATACGAATTAACTGGGAGCAAGCCGGACGTCCCGATTTGGAAATTTCAATTCAAGATATTATTTCCGTTCGAGGCTTTGGCAGACTGGTTATTCGAGATATTGCCGGTACAACCAAAAAGGGCAAGATTCGAATTGTATTGAAAGTATATAATCGAAATAAATAGGAGGATTGAATCACTATGGTATTAAGTCCACAAGATATTCACAACAAAGAGTTTTCAACAAAGCTACGAGGTTACAATGTTGACGAGGTCAATGATTTTCTTGATCAAGTTATCAAAGACTATCAGATCATTTTACAGGAAAACAAGGATTTGAATTCTCAATTAAATGAGTCCAAAGACAAGCTTTCTTACTTCAACGATTTGAAAGATTCTTTGAACCAATCCATCTTAGTTGCCCAGGAAGCTGCCGACAAAGTTAAGACCAACTCCAAGAAAGAGGCAGAAATTACCAGCCGTGAAGCACAAAAGAAGGCTGATGATATTCTGAATGCTGCCAACGAAAAAGCAGATGCCGTTCTTGAGGAAGCATCAAAGCGTGCTAAGAAGTTAGCTATTGAAACTGACGATTTAAAGAAGAATACCCGGGTGTTCCGTCAACGACTCCAAGTTATGTTGGAAAGTCAGCTTGAAGTGATCAAAGGTTCCGACTGGGATCGATTGGTCGAAGAAAAGCCAACAACAACCTACGAAGATATTGAAAAAGTTGTTGGAAGTCTTGACAAGACAGCAAAGCCAGGGGTAGAATCTGAAACTAAACAGGGTAATGGTGCTGAATCAGTTGAAAGCACACCTGCTGCAGATAATTCAGATGAAACAGTTGTGATTTATCCAGATGGCAGCACAAAAAATGAATAACTAATCGATTAGAGAACAGAAAGTTATTGACCGACACAACAGCGAGCTGAAGATGGTGGGAGTTCAGCAGTCACCGGTTAATAAATCGATCACCTCTAGTACATAAATCGATTATCTTAAGAGATAGAATTTTAAATTCTAAAATTGGGTGGTACCGCGAAGACTTCGTCCCTTGTGACGGGGTCTTTTTTTATAGAGTGCGACGAGGGCTGGGTGGCCCCGGAGTGTAAGGTAAAAATTTTAGTGATGAATGGGTCTTATTCATCACTAAAATTTTTGCCTTACACAGTAGGGGTCAGGCCCGTCGGAGCACATTTCAGCTAAGTAGCAGTATAAAACTGAAACCACCTTAAATTTAGACCTCTGCACCACTTGAATCATCGGTAGCGAGCACCAACCATATCAACACACCATTACTCCAAATAAGTATAACCATGAAAGGAAGTCCAGCAATGCGGGTAAAAGATACGTTAAACTTAGGCAAAACAAAGTTCAAGATGCGTGGAAATCTTCCTGTTAAAGAAGTCGAACGACAAAAGGCTTGGGAAGACAACGATGTTTATGAACAACGACAAAAATTAAACGAGGGTAAACCAACTTTCGTGCTTCATGATGGCCCTCCATACGCCAATGGTGACATTCACATGGGTCACGCAATGAACAAGATTTCCAAGGATATCATTGTTCGTTACAAGTCAATGACCGGCTATCGGGCACCATACGTACCAGGATGGGATACTCATGGTCTTCCAATCGAGCAAAAATTGACTCAAGCGGGCTATGACCGTAAGAAGATGTCCACCAATGATTTTCGTAAATTATGTCACGATTATGCTCTTAAGCAGGTCGAACGACAAAAAGAGGAATTCAAACGTTTAGGTGTTTCAGGTGACTGGGATAATCCATATTTGACATTGAATCCTGAATTTGAAGCTCAAGAAGTTCGTGTATTTGGTGCCTTCGCCAAACGTGGCTTGATTTACAAAGGTAAAAAGCCGGTTTACTGGTCATGGTCATCAGAATCTGCCCTTGCTGAAGCTGAAGTTGAATATCACGATGTCACTTCACCAACTGCATTCTTTGCTGAACACGTTGTTGATGGTAAAGGGATCCTGGACGATGATACTTATATGGTTGTCTGGACAACTACTCCCTGGACAATTCCAGCTTCTGAAGGAATTACCATTGATGCCGGATTTGACTACTCGGTTGTTCAGCCTGAAGGTGAAACTCGGAAATTTGTGATCGCCACCGAATTGGTTAACAAAGTTTCAGAGTTGATTGGCTGGAAGAATGTCAAAACAATCAAGACGGTTAAGGGTCAAGATCTTGAAGGTGTTCTAGCAGAACATCCATTTGACCATAGTCGTAAATTATTAACGATGTTGGGCGATTTCGTCGACCTTGAAGAAGGTACCGGATTAGTTCATACCGCTCCTGGTTATGGTGAAGATGACTTTAACATTGGCCGTAAGTATGGCTTGGATATTTTTGCCCCAGTTGATGACAAAGGTTATTTGACGAAAGAATCCGGTGAAGACTTTGCCGGTGTCTTCTACGATGATGCCAATAAGATTGCCCTTGATAAATTAAAGGACGCCAACTTATTGCTTCACTACATGCCATTGAAGCATAGTTACCCATTTGACTGGCGGACCAAAAAACCGATTATCTTCCGGGCAACACCACAGTGGTTTGCTTCAGTTGATAAAATTAAAGATGAAATTGTTAAATCATTAGACGACGTCAAATTCTTCCCTGATTGGGGTAAAGTTCGATTGTCCAACATGATCAAAAACCGTGGTGACTGGGTTATCTCTCGTCAACGGGTTTGGGGTGTTCCGCTTCCAATCTTCTATGGCGAAGATGGTGAAGCAATCATCACCGAAGAGACCGTTAACCACGTTGCTGATTTATTTGAAAAGTATGGTTCCGACATCTGGTTTGAAAAAGATGCCAAGGACTTATTACCTGATGGATTTACCAGCGAACATTCACCAAATGGTAAGTTCACCAAGGAAAACGACATCATGGATGTTTGGTTTGATTCAGGTTCATCACATCAGGGTGTTTTGGAAGAACGTAAAGATTTAACCTATCCTGCTGATATGTACCTTGAAGGTTCCGACCAATACCGTGGCTGGTTCAACTCAAGCTTGATTACCAGTGTTGCCGTTTCTGGAAAAGCGCCTTACAAACAAGTTGTTTCTCAAGGATTTACCCTTGATGGTAACGGCCACAAGATGAGTAAGTCACTTGGCAATACAATTGCCCCAATCGATGTTATTAAAAAGATGGGTGCCGAAATTGTCCGTTTGTGGGTTACTTCCGTAGATACTTCTGCTGATGTGCGGGTAAGTACCGAAAACTTTGTGAAGATTTCCGATTCTTACAAGAAGATCCGAAACACAATGCGGTTCTTACTTGCCAACACAGGTGATTTTGATCCTAAAGAAAACACCGTTGCATTCGATGATTTGGAATCACAAGACCAATACATGTTGGTTCTGTTCAACAAATTCCTTGCTGACGCCAGAAGTGACATGGAACGATATGATTTCTTGGATTGGAATAAGAAAGTCGTTGAATTTATTACCAATGACCTTTCCGCATTCTACTTGGATATTGCCAAGGACATTGTTTACATCGATAAACAAAACGGCCACAAGCGTCGTTCAATGCAGACGGTTATGTATGAAATTGCCGTTGGTTTGACTAAATTAATGACACCGGTATTGCCACATACGACTGAAGAAATTTGGGGCTTCTTACATGAACCCGAAGAATTCGTTCAATTAACCGATATTCCAGAGCCAAAGCATTTTGATAATGACGCTGAAATCTTGGCTAACTGGACCAAGTTCAGAAGCTATCGTGACGATGTCCTTAAAGTGCTTGAAGAAGCCCGTGATGCCAAAAAGATTGGTAAGTCATCCGAAGCTTCATTAACAATTTACGCAACCAGTGAGGTTGCCGACTTAATGAACAGTTTGAAGACCGACTTGGCCACTGTTTTAATGGTTTCACAGTTGGAAGTTAAGGACTTCAAGGATGCTCCTGACAACAGTACCAAGTTTGATACTGACGGCTTGGCATTATTGGTTGAACCTGCCGAAGGTAAGACCTGTGAACGTTGTCGTTTGGTTCGCCAAGATGTTGGTGCCGATAGCGACTACCCAACATTCTGTGCATCATGTGCCAAGATTGTCCGCGACCAGTTCCCCGAAACTGCCAGTGAAGGCTTTGAACAAAAATAAAGCTGATTTAAATGAATCATAAATTAAAATTCATCAAATGATGTTTCAATATTCATGATTTAACCTTAAAATGAGACTATGACGATTTAACGTTGTAGTCTTATTTTATTGGTTTCTAAAACGTGTTTCCATGGCTTGAGAGATTCATTTTCAAGACCATGTCACACTCTAGGAGGAAATACCTTGCTTACCGGAAAAATTAAAAGTTATAACCCACAAAATGCATTTGGTTTCATTACTCAGGACAGTGGTGAAGACGACCTGTTCTTTTTCAAAAACGCTTTTCCAGAGGACCAATATGGTACAATTCAGATTGGCAGCCCAGTTGAATACGTTGTTGTTCAGGGACAAAAAGGTCCACAAGCAGCAAAAGCTCATGTCATTGACAAACAGCCGTCTTGATTGCAATGATCATGCTTTATTTGTAGAATGTTAATATTAACTAAAAAAGGTGATCGAGTTGGATTTTGAAGAACATGTAATTGGCAGCGAAGATATTTATGATGGCGCAATTATTAATGTCGAAAAGCAAACTGTAGAGCTTCCGGATGGACAGACATCTTTTCGAGAAATTGTTCATCATTCCGGTGCCGTTGGTATTTTAGCGCTCACAAAGGATAATAAAATTGTCCTTGAAAAGCAGTGGCGGGCACCAGCCAAGAAAGTGACAATTGAAATTCCTGCCGGGAAAGTTGACAGCCGGGATTCGAACTTTCATGATGCTGTGATCCGAGAACTCAACGAAGAAATTCGTTATGTGCCAAAAACAGTCAAAGAACTATATGGATTTTATTCATCAGTTGGCTTCTCCGATGAGTTTATGAAGCTTTATTTGGCAGAAAATTTGGTGCCGGTTAAAAATCAATTACCTCGTGACAAAGGCGAATTTCTCGAAGTATTTGAAAAGACGCTGGATGAAGCTGTCCAAATGATTGCTGATGGCGAAATTCAAGACGCAAAGACCATTACTGCTATTCAATATTGGCAGTTAATGCAAAAGTAGGTGACCATTTAATTTGGCGATCGATGATAATAAAAAGGGTGACGGTAAGCCACTCACCCGTGAACAGTACAGAAAATTAAAGCTTCAACAAGAAGAAGACTTTGAAGCTCGTGATAAACGACGGGTTCAAGTTGAACGAGAATATGCAAGAAAACACCAACAGGAAGTCCCCGATGGTGAACCCGAACCCCAGGTAACCACTCGGACGCAAGAGAAAGTTAATCCGACCGACGATTTTAAGACACCCCGTTGGCATCGGATTAACCGCAAACTGAACTGGACAATCACAATTTTAATTTTGTTAATCGTGATCGTCTTTTTAGTGTTGTTTTTTGTCAATTAAGGAGAATTTGAATGACTTACGGAATTATTTGTGCAATGGATGAAGAACTGGCAATCTTAAAAGATGCCCTGACTGGCGAAGAAACCAAACATTACGGTGATGCCGACTACTATCTCGGAAGCATTCACGGTCAGCAATTGGTGATTGTTAAATCTGGAATCGGTAAAGTTCAAGCCGGTATTACGACTTCCAACTTAATTAACAAATTTCACGTTGACGCTGTCATTAACTCCGGTTCTGCCGGCGGCATTGGTGATGGTTTATCAGTTGGCGACATTGTCGTTTCTACCGAAACTGCCTATCACGATGTTGACGTGACGACTTCAGGCTACAAGATGGGCCAATTACCCGGCTTCCCAGCCCGTTTTCCAGCATCAAAGGAACTGGCTGATAAAATTGTTGACGCCGCCAAAGATAGCGGTGTGACCGCTCATAAAGGTTTGATCGTTTCCGGTGATCAATTTATCGCCGATTCAAAGAAAATCGCTGAAATCAAGCACAACTTTCCTGACGCACTTTGTTCCGAGATGGAAGGGGCTGCAGTCGGCCAAGTTGCTTATCAGAACAAAGTTCCATACGCGGTTATTCGAGCAATGTCGGATGTTGGTGACGAAGAAGCTGAAATCAGTTTCGACAAATTTATTATTACAGCCGGTAAAAAATCCGGTCAGATGTTGATTGATCTCTTTAAGAACGCATAATTTAGGAAGTGGAATTCATGAAAGAAATATACCTTGATAATGCCGCAACGACACCTGTATCCGAGGAAGTTTACGCGGAGTTGATGGATAAGTATAAGAATATTTATGGGAATGCCTCAACGCTCTACGGATTGGGCCGTGAGTCCAAAGCAGTTATGGAACATTCACGGGACGTCATTGCCAAAAGTATTAATGCCGATCCCGATGATATTATATTTACCAGTGGCGGTTCTGAAAGTGATAATACAGCAATTACCCAAACGGCAATTGCCCGGAAATCTTTGGGTAACCATATCATCACAACAGCAATTGAGCACGAAGCCGTTTTAAGGCCCTGTGAGGCACTTGAAAAGATGGGCTTCAGAGTTACCTATTTACCGGTTGACGAGTATGGAAACATCTCATTAGACGATTTTAAGGCGGCTTTGGATGATGACACCATCCTGGTTTCGATTATGACTGGAAATAATGAGGTCGGATCAGTGATGCCAATTCACGAAATTGGCGAAATCTTGAAAGACCATCAAGCTTGGTTCCATACTGATGCTGTTCAGGCATACGGCCTATTGGACATTG
Source organism: Lentilactobacillus kefiri (assembly GCF_007989105.1). Lineage (GTDB taxonomy): Bacteria > Bacillota > Bacilli > Lactobacillales > Lactobacillaceae > Lentilactobacillus > Lentilactobacillus kefiri. Next base: position 27,008 of record NZ_BJVK01000005.1, read on the forward strand.
ATGTTGAGCGTGATCATATCGACATGCTTTCAACTTCTGCCCACAAGATTAATGGTCCTAAGATGATTGGTTTTCTTTATCGTCGCAAAGGCGTTAACTTCCCAAGCTTAATCAAAGGTGGCGACCAGGAGGAAAAGCGGCGTGCCGGAACTGAAAATGTTCCCGCAATTGCCGGCTTTGCCAAGGCGGTCGAGACCATTACTTCCGAAGAAAAGGCCCATCGTCAAGAAAAATATTTGAAATTTAAGCATTACATTGCTGACAAGTTAAAGGCAAACGGTGTCGACTTTGAAGTGAACGGTCGAATTACCGAAGATAATTTAAATCACGTCTTTAATATTTGGCTGAAGGGTATTTCAACTTACGTTATGCAGACTAATCTGGACCTGGCTGGCATTGCGGTTTCAGGCGGTTCAGCATGTACAGCAGGCAGCATTGAGCCTTCACATGTTTTGGTTGCGATGTACGGCAAGGACAGTCCTAGAATAAGTGAGTCTATCAGAATCAGTTTTGGGCGGTATAATAAAACTGAAGACTTGGACAAGTTGGTTGATGCAATTACCAAGATTGTCAACCGAGTTAAAAACAAGGGGGTAAAAATGTAATGGCATTTGCAAAAACAGGCAAGGTAAACGGTGATGACACCGTTTATAAGCTGGCAGACAACGTTAAGCGCTTTACGTTACGGGATTTGGGATTCACTGAAGGAAAGACTGGTGTCTTTTCCCTGGAGAAGTCTTTGGATCCAACTTCACCATATAACGCCAACTACAAATTTAAGATGAAGGTCGATAAGGATTTAGCTGGCTTTAGAATGGCGATTACTACAGGTAATGGTCTGGAAAAGGTTAACATCTTTAAGAATCCCGATACCAAAGCAAGTGTCGATCAATATCAATTTATTATTAATGATTTAATTGACCGAGACGTCATTAAGCGAGAAATTTAATCTGCACCGGATAAAATGTCCGAAATCCGTTAACTAAAAATTCGTATAGAAACAGCCTTAAACCCACGCCAAATGGGTTCAAGGCTGTTTTATTTTTTAAAAGGCATTGACACCGGATTTTAAAAGCGATAAATTAGACATTAATTAAGATATGATGATAAACGGATAAGTAATGATCTTAGGATCAGCACGAAGTTACATGTTTGTCTGATGATTTCTTACATACTTGAATTGAAGAAACCATACTTAGTCACAACGCTTATCACCGACTTAATGACTACTTTAAGGAGGACTCATATATGGCAAAACAAAAGTTAGAAGATCTTGATTGGACCAACTTAGGATTTAATTATCGGGATTTACCGTATAGTTACAATGAAGAATTTAAGGATGGCAAGTGGCAAAATGGCGGTTTGACAACCGATTCTTCATTAACCTTTAACGAAGCTGCCGAAGAATTACATTATGGCCAGGAAGTTTTTGAAGGGATGAAAGCTTATCGAACCAAAGATGGTAAGATTCAACTTTTCCGTCCTGATATGAACGCCAAGCGTTTTACCAACTCCGCAAAGCGTTTAGTCATGGAAACTTATCCTGAAGACAAGTTTGTTGAAGCGGTTAAAGAAGTTGTTAAAGCCAATGCTGACTTTGTCCCACCTTATGGCTCCGGCGGTTCACTTTATATCCGTCCGTTCATGGTTGGAACTGAACCAATTGTTGGTGTTGCACCATCATCAACTTATACATTCCATATTTATGCAACACCGGTTGGTGCATACATTAAGGGACTTAAGCCAATGCCTTATATGGTTAGCAAATATGACCGGGCTGCATACGCTGGTACCGGTCAAGCTAAGACTGCCGGAAACTATGCCGGTAGTTTATTAGCAGCGAAGGAAGCCAAAGATAACGGCTTTGCCGGTGAACTTTACCTGGATCCCCGGGAGCACAAGTACATTGATGAATTTGGCGGCGCTAACTTTTACGCTATTGGTAAGGATGGCAAATTCTACACACCAAAATCTCATTCAATTTTGCCTTCAATTACTAAGAAATCAATTTTACAAATTGCCAAAGATCTTGGCTTGGACCCATCTGAGACCAACATTGATGTAAACGATCTTGATAAGTTTACTGAAGCTGGTGCTATGGGAACTGCAGCCGTTATTTCACCAGTTGGTTCTTTAACCAATAATGGTAAAAAACACGTCTTCTACAGTGAAACCAAGCCCGGTCCCGTTACTCAAAAACTTTACGATACATTATTTGGTATTCAATCAGGTGATGTTGAAGATAAGTACGGTTGGGTTGTTCCAGTCGAATAAAGAAAAGCTTAAAGCCGGCAGTCAATATGACGCCGGCTTTTTGTTTTCCTGTGAATTTGAAATCAGTTGACAAGCTATGAATGACCCATTAGAATATGAGAAATTGGTTAGACCGATTTACAGAAGCTGGGGCGATGGGAACTGCCGCGGTGATTGCACCAATTGGTGGCATTGAGTACCAAGACCAACTTCACGTTTTCTATAGTGAAACCGAGGTTGCGCCAACGACCAAGAAGCTGTATGACGAATTAACCGGCATTCAGTTTGGCGATGTTGAAGCACCAAACGGATGGATTCAAAAAGTCGAATTTTAAATGAGGTGTCAAAAGGCTGATTTTCATGATTCTGATGAAAATAGCCTTTTTAACCAGAATTTGCAGGGAGATGTTAAACGTGATCAAAAGAGAAGGCCATTCCCATACGGAATTTTGTCCGCATGGCAGTGGCGATGATGTTGAGCTCATGATTCAAAAAGCGATTCGTCTGGGCTTTAAAGAATACAGTATCACCGAACACGCACCACTGCCTGCCGGTTTTTCCAAAATGTATGCCGGTATTCCAACCGGACTGAGTGAGGCGTCAATGGCGGCCTCGGACCTGGATGCTTATTTTGCCAAAACGGATTTAATGAGAAAAAAATACGCCGACCAAATCAAGATTCACGTCGGCTTTGAAATCGACTACCTGCCTGATTTTACCGATTGGACCCGGGCTTTTTTAAATGAGTACGGGCCACAAACCGATGACAACATTTTATCGGTTCACTTTATGAAGGGTAGGGATGGCAAGTTTTGGTGTGTTGACGATACGACTACGGATTTCAAAGAAGGGCTGTTAAGCCAATTCACGTCTTCTCAGGCCCTTTATGCCGCCTACTTTGAGCAGGTTCTGGCATCTGCCAACGTTGATTTTGGTCAGTACGCACCTAATCGGATTGGCCATATGACTTTGATTAAAAAATTTCAAGATTATTTTCACCTGGATCGGCAGTTTTCTTCGGCCAACCTGCAAAAAGTTGCTGAAATCCTTGAGGCCCTTAAACGAAACCATCTTGAACTTGATTTGAATGCTGCGGGGCTGTACAAACAATATTGCAACGAACAGTATCCAAGCTATTCAATTATAAAAATGGCAAAGAAATTAGAAATTCCTTTTGTCTACGGCAGCGATGCGCATTCCATTGATGATATTGGCCGTGGGTACAATGGCCTGATTTCATTGGTTGAATAAAGGCTTGACTTTTTGATGTTTGATGATAGTATATTGAATTAAGCAAAGGGAAAGTTAATAAAATAAGGTTTTGATTAGAAAAAGTAACCAGTTTTGAATTCAAAGAGAGTTCCGTGGCTGAGAAGGAGCATTTCGAATTGGCGAACACACATCTATGAACCAACCAGCTGAACCAAGTAGGCTGATTCGCATGTTTAGCGTTATCAGGGTTACCGTATCTGTTATCACAGGATGACTAGATATTGGCAACGTAAGGCCGGCTACTGTGAGGTAGCGGCAAATTGAGGTGGAACCACGACTTTAAGGCGTCCTCGAAGACTGAATATCAGTTTTCGGGGACTTTTTTTATTGAAATGGAAGTGACAATGATGAAAAACAAAAATTTACCAAGTGGTACCCGCGACGAATTTGGAAGTGAAGCAGAAATCAAAGAAACCATTGAAAATAAACTTTTCAAAACATTTCGTCAACGCGGATTTAGAAAATTAACAACGCCGGTTTTGGAATATTCGGACGTTTTCCAACCATTGAATGCAGAAAATTATCGATCGTACCAACTGTTGGACGATCAAGGAGAATCACTGGTCTTACGGCCAGACCTGACACTGCCAGTTGCCCGGGTGATGAGTACCACGGGAATTGAATTGCCGGTCAAGTGGTATTACGGCGGGGATGTCTTCCGGGTTAAAAAACAGCTTTCCGGGGGCTACAACCAATTAACCCAAGCGGGGATTGAAATTGTTGGGTATAAGGGCATTAAAGCCGATTGGGAATGTTTGGAAATTGCGTTGACCGGCTGCCAGAAAATGGCAATTGATGATGTCACCATCGAATTAAGTCACGCAAAATTCGTTGATACTTTGATTGATCAGCTGGCATTACCGAAGCCCACCAAAGATAGTATCAAAACCGCCTTGTTTGAAAAGAATCTCAGCAAGTACGACCAATTGTTAAGACCGTTGGAAAAAACAGCTTTTGGCCATTTTCTCAGTGAATGGCCATGGTTGTTTGGCAGCTTCGATGAGGTGATGACTGCCCTTGAGACATTACCTGAGGTTGAGGTACTCCAACCGATTATCAACGATTTACAAGCGACCAAGCAGTTTATCAAAGGGCTTTTTCCGAAAGTGAACGTGACCCTCGATCTCAGTATCCCATCGCCGCAAACCTATTACACCGGGATGGCATTTCGCGGCTTCACTGAAAAATCGGCAGGATACCTATTTAGCGGCGGTCGATATGACGACCTGCTGACCAATTTCCAAAATGTCAAAACAGCGGCCGTTGGGGTTGCCTTTGACGTTGACGCATTGGTTGAACGAACGCCGGTTTCACCGTCACAGCCGAAAACCTTGGTGTTCTTTGACACCGATCAATGGGATGAAGCCGAAAAGGCCTTAAAGACAATTCCAAATTCAACGTTGTGTCTGACAAGTAGTCTTGATGCCGCTAAGAAGCTTGCCGCCGGGACGAACAGCCGACTGATTGATTTAACGGAAAGCAGGTGACAAAATGCAACGGATCAAAATTGCTTTAACCAAAGGCAGAACTGAAGAACAGGTTGTGCCATTACTTGAACAAGCCGGAATTAATTGTGAAGGTATCCGTCATAAAGGCCGCCGGTTGATATTCGACGAAGATCCACGATATGAAATTATTTTGGTAAAAGGGCCGGATGTCCTGACATATTTGAATAACGGCTCCGTTCAAATCGGAATTGTCGGGAGTGACATTTTAAGTGAGCAGGAAAACTTTCAATACGCAATGTTGGATTTGGACGTTGGCAAATGCCGATTTGTACTGGCATCAACCAAGGATTTCAATCCCCAAGTCCACCGGCGAAAAATCATTGCAACCAAGTATCCCAACATTACCAAACGGTATTTTCAAGGAATTGGCGAAGATGTTGAAATCATCAAAATTGAAGGTTCGGTTGAATTGGCCCCTTTGATTGGGCTTGCCGACGCGATTGTCGATATTGTCGAAACCGGCAATACGCTGAAAGAAAACAACCTTCAGATTTTTGCCAAGCTCCAGCAGGTCAATACCAAAGTGGTCGTGAACCGGTTGGCCTTACGACAGTACCAACCTCAAATAAAAGAACTGATTGCCAACTTACAAACGACCAACCAGCAAGTTGTCCAGAAAAAATCAACCAAGGAGTGAGCTAAATGAGAACTGCAACCATTTCCCGCAACACAAATGAAACCCAAATTGAACTGTCGATTAATTTAGATGATTATTCGAAAATTCAAATTGATACCGGCATCGGATTCTTCAATCATATGCTTGATGCATTTGCCCGTCATGGACGTTTTGGCCTGGTTGTTAAAGCCAAAGGTGATTTGGATGTCGATCCTCATCACACCACTGAAGACGTCGGCATTGCCCTGGGGCTGTCTTTAAAAGAGGCTCTTGGTGATAAAGCCGGTATTGAACGTTTTGGCTCCGCTCTAATCCCCTTGGATGAAACATTAAGCCGGGTGGTTATTGATTTATCAGGCCGATCATATTTGGTATTTAAAGCTGAATTTGCCAATGATCATTTAGGCGGATACGACACCGAAGTCACAGAAGATTTCTTCCAGGCATTCGCGTTCAATGCTGAATTGAACCTTCACGCAGAAGTACTATATGGCAGAAATACCCACCACAAGATTGAAACGCTGTTTAAGGCACTGGGAAGGGCGTTAAGAGCCGCGGTTACCATTAACCCGGAGATTAAAGGCATCCCTTCCACCAAGGGGGTCATTTAATGATAACGGTGATTGATTATGATACTGGAAACACGCGCAACGTAAAAAACGCCTTGGACTTTTTAGGGGTTGAAAATCAATTGACGTCAAAACCCACTGATATTTTAAATTCTGACGGTTTGATTCTTCCAGGCGTTGGCGCCTTTAAAAAAGCCGTTGACGCGTTAAATGAACGCAAGTTGGTGCCGGTCATTCAGCAGGCCGCCAATCAAGGAATTCCGATTCTGGGGATTTGTTTGGGGATGCAGCTATTGTTTGATAAAAGTTATGAATTTGGTGAATCCGACGGCTTGGGACTGATTGACGGCGAAGTGGTGCCGATTCCTGATAACCTCGGTGTCAAAGTGCCCCATATGGGATGGGATAAAAACATCTCTGTTAAAGCTGATCCTTTGGCAGACGGGTTTGATGGTCAGTTCAGCTATTTTGTTCATTCCTACTATGTAAAGACCGCTGAGAAAAACATTTTATCGTTCGTGGACTATGGCGTTAAAATTCCCAGCATTGTTAGACGCCGAAACGTGATTGGGTTTCAATTTCATCCGGAAAAAAGCGGTTAGGTTGGGTTACAGGCTCTTTCAAAATTCAAGGAGATGACTGAAAATGCAGATTATTCCCGCAATTGATTTAAAGAATCAAAAGAGTGTCCGCTTATACCAGGGTGATTTCCGGAAAACGACCGTGATTAACGATTCACCCCTTGACCAGGCAATGGCCATCGAGGATGCCGGGTTAACCAACCTTCATTTGGTTGATCTGGATGGGGCAAAATCGGGCCGGCCAGTCAATCGGGCACTGATTGAACAAATATGTGCCCAAACCAAGTTAAAGGTGGAGGTTGGCGGTGGCATTCGGTCACTTTCCCAAATCAATGCCTATTTGACATCCGGGGTGTCACGGGTGATTTTAGGATCAGCTGCTTTGAATGACCCTCAGGTGGTGCAAAGAGCGATCGCGCAGTTTGGTGCCGATCAGATTGTGGTTGGAATCGACGGCCTGAATGGTCGAGTTGCTGTGTCCGGCTGGCTTGAGCAAAGTTCCGTTGAGATGAGTGAACTGATGGGGGCAATGGTTGCCTTTGGGGTTACAACCTTCATCGTGACGGATATTTCCAGGGATGGCACGATGACCGGGCCCAACACTGATCAATTAAAAAAATTCCAATCTAAATTTCCACAAGCCACAGTGGTTGCTTCCGGGGGAATTCGAAATGTGGCCGACCTCAAAGAATTGGAAGCGGCAGGAATCAAAGCGGCGATTGTTGGTAAAGCAATGGCAACCGGTGATTTACCGTTGAGCGTATTGACGGGGGTGAATGCCAATGTTGGCTAAACGAATTATCCCTTGTCTGGACGTTGATCATGGCCGGGTAAAAAAGGGAGTCAATTTTATCAATTTAAAAGATGTTGGCGATCCAGCCGAAATTGCGGCTGCCTATCAAAAGCAGGGGGCGGACGAATTAGTTTTTTTAGACATCACCGCGACTAATGAAAAGCGCAAGGCAATTATTGAGACAATTGAAAAAGTTGCCAGTCGGGTGTTTATGCCGCTGACGGTCGGCGGTGGGATTCATAGTGTTGATGACATGCAAAGCCTACTGAAAGCCGGGGCCGATAAAACGGCGGTAAATTCCGCGGCAGTCAGCAATCCGGCACTGATCACGGCAGGAGCTGAAAAGTTCGGTTCCCAGTGCGTGGTGCTGGCAATTGATGCCAAATGGAATGCGGCCAGTCAACAATACGATGTTTATGCCAACGGCGGCAGAAAGCAGACACCCTTGAATGCGATTGAATGGGCAAAACGTGGGGTTGAGCTTGGGGCCGGAGAGCTTTTGGTAACCAGCATGGATAAGGACGGAACTAAAAGCGGATATGACATTGATCTGTACCGAAAGCTCACCGAGGCCGTCAACGTTCCGGTGATTGCTTCCGGCGGCTGTGGACAATTGCAGGATTTCGCCGAAGTGTTTGATCAGGGGAATGTTGATGGTGCCTTGGCAGCTTCTGTGTTTCATTTTGGCGAACTAACGATTGAAGATGTTAAAGCCGATTTACGGAAAGCCGGGGTGGCTGTCAGATGAAACCAGATTTTAAGAAATATCCAGATGGCTTGGTGCCGGCAGTTGTGGTTGATAATCAGACCCAACAAGTGTTGATGATGGCCTATGTTAATGAAGAAAGCTTCAATTTATGTATGAAAACCCGACAAACCTGGTTTTGGTCCCGAAGCCGGCAGGAGCTGTGGCATAAAGGCGAAACCAGCGGTAATACGCAAGAGATCGTTTCAATGGAGATTGATTGTGATGAGGATACGCTGCTGATGAAAGTGAATCCTGCCGGTCCGGCTTGCCATACCGGTCACACCAGCTGCTTTTATCGAACGATTTTACCGGAACAGGTTAAGGAGGAATCAACCATGCAAGATTTAGATGAACTGTATCAATTAATTTTAAAACGTAAAAACAACCCTGAAAAAGGCTCATATACTGATTACTTATTTACAAAAGGCTTGGACAAGATTCTTAAGAAAGTTGGCGAAGAGGCCACTGAAGTCGTTGTTGCGGCGAAGAATCCGTCCGACCCGGAGTTCATCCTGGAAGTTGCCGATCTGGCCTATCACGTTGAAGTCTTGATGGCTCAACGCGGTATCACACCCGACCAAATTAAAAAGGAACTTGCCGGCCGTGAAGGAAAGCAAAGCATTACAAAGGATCGAAAAGAAATTAAGGAGTGGTAGGCATGGTCAAAGAAGCTGTTAAACATCTGGAACCATACGTCCCCGAACTGACTTTGGATCAACTGAAGAAAAAAGTCGGCCTCGATAAGCTTGTCCGGTTATCCGCCAACGAAAATGCTTTTGGCACGTCACCGGATGTGGCCAAAGCACTGGATAAATGGCATTATCAAAATGCCAATTTGTATCCGGACAGTAACGCCGAAGAGTTAAGAGAAATCATTGCCACTCAGTTTGACATCAAGCCTGACAAGTTGATCTTTGGTAACGGACTGGATGAAATTATCGAACTTTTATCCAGGGTGCTTTTGGAACCCGGGGATGAGGTGCTTGATCCCGAACCGACTTTTTCCGAGTATGCGCTGCATTCTGCCATTGAGGGTGCCAAACTTAAATCAGTTGCCCTGGATGAATCCGGAACCATTGATTTGAAGGCGATGGTCTGTGCGGTCACTCCCAAGACAAAAATGGTTTGGATCTGTAATCCCAACAATCCAACCGGGACTTTTCTGGAAGCCGACGCCATTCGCTCATTTATTGCTGATATTCCCGCCAGTGTGACGGTGATTGTTGATGAGGCTTACATCGATTTTACCGGCAACCCTAAAGATTCTGCGATTGGGCTGACTGATGAGTTTTCGAACTTAGTGGTATTACGGACATTTTCAAAGGCATACGGTTTGGCTAACTTTCGGGTTGGCTTTGCGGTGTGTTCCGAGCCCCTCATCGGGTATCTTCAAGCCGTTAGACTACCATATAATTTAAGTACATTTGCTGAAATTGCCGCAACGGCTGCTTTCAAGGATCAGGCATTTGTGGCAGCAACCGTTAAAAAGGTGATTGAGGAACGCAAAAAGTGGGAACACTTTCTTATCAAAAGCGGTTTACCATTTTATGATTCCGCAACGAATTTTATTTTCTTTCAGGTAAAAGGTGGCGATGCTGATGAGCTTCATAAATTTTTGTTGGAGAATGGTTACCTTCTTCGGAACGGTTTACGCAAGGGTTGGCTGCGGGTTACCATCGGCAAGCCGGAAGCCAATGCGGCCGTTCAAAAACTAATTTCAAAATTTCTTGCAATATAATTACTTACAAAAAGTAGCATTCGATTCGAGAATGCGTTAATATTAGTTTTACTGGAAATTACGACCTTCAACTCGTGGATTCTCCAGAATCTAATTGAAATGATGGTGGTTTTATGCAAGACAACAGTCGAACTCGGGTTGTTGTTGGTATGAGTGGAGGAGTCGACTCTTCTGTCGTCGCTTATCTGCTCAAACAACAAGGATACGATGTGATTGGCGTTTTCATGAAGAACTGGGATGATACTGATGAAAACGGCGTATGTACTGCAACCGAAGACTATAAAGACGTTGCTAAAGTCGCTAATCGGATCGGCATCCCGTATTATTCTGTTAACTTTGAAAAGGAGTATTGGGACCGTGTGTTCACATACTTCTTGGATGAATATAAAAAAGGCAGAACTCCCGATCCTGACGTTATTTGTAATAAGGAAATCAAGTTCAAAGCATTCTTGGATTACGCTTTGGAATTGGGTGCCGATTACATTGCAACCGGGCACTATGCCCAATTAACTCGTGATGCAGATGGACACAACCATTTGCTCCGGGCAACCGACGGTAACAAGGACCAGACCTACTTCTTAAGTCAGCTTTCCGCAGATCAGCTTGACCGGGTTATGTTCCCAATTGGTGACATGGTTAAGCCGGATGTTCGAAAGATTGCCAGAGAGGCCGGTTTGGCAACTGCCGACAAGAAAGATTCGGTTGGTATTTGTTTTATTGGTGAAAAGAACTTCAAGAACTTCCTGGGTCATTATTTACCTGCAACTCCAGGTAAGATGATGACTGTCGATGGCGAAGTGAAGGGTCAACACGATGGCTTGATGTATTACACAATCGGTCAGCGTCGTGGACTTGGAATCGGTGGCGATGGGATTGATAATCAGCCATGGTTCGTTGTCGGTAAGGATTTAAAGAAGAACATTTTATACGTTGGCAAAGGTTATCACAACCCATTGTTGTATGCGGATTACCTTGAGGCATCCGACATTCACTGGGTAAACAACCTTGACCGCGGCAAAGATTTTCATTGCACTGCCAAGTTCCGTTATCGTCAAAAAGATACCGGCGTGACCGTTCACATCAGTGATGATGGCAAGTCCGTCCGGGTTGATTTTGACGCACCGGTTCGGGCAATTACACCGGGACAGGCCGTTGTCTTCTATGATGGCAAAGAGTGCCTTGGTTCTGCGATTATCGATGCTGCTTATAAGCATGCCGAAGAGCTTCAGTACGTTTAAAGATACAAAAAAAGTTGACGAAATTTCGTCAGCTTTTTTATTTTATCTTGATTATTTTTAAATTAAACGTGTGTGGTTAACAGCCCGACCAACCGGCCGTAATTCCCTTTTTGAATGCTGCCAATACTTCAGCACCATTGGTAATTTGAACAGCTCCGTCCAATAATTCAGCATCGTCGCTTAAACGAATGCTGTTAGCCTGAAAGTCCAACTTGAGGCCTTTTCCCAGGAAGGTTAAATCATAGCTGGATGTATAAAGTGGAATGTTGGCATCATTTTCCAGTTGGATCGGATAAGCCGAGTCCGGCTGATCCAAGATAACCAGGCTAAAGTCGGCACCAATTGTGCAGGCGCCACCTTTTAAAGAATACTTGCCACCGCCGTCATCGGCTATCAACAGAAGGGTTTTGCCTTTAAATCGTGAATCACTCAGTAGGGTTTTCATTGAATCGGTTATTTTGATTTTTGCCATGATTATTCGCCTCCAACTATATTGTACACAATTGTTTTAAAAGTAAAAGCAAATTTTTAATTAGAAGTTCCGTTATGCTTTTGAAATCAGCCGCTTTTCCTGTCATAATGTAAGAAGCTAAAACTAGTTTTGGAGGAATGCAATTTGACTAAGTTGTACTTTGTTCGGCACGGTAAAACAGAATGGAATCTTGAAAGCCGCTATCAAGGTGCTGGTGGCGACTCACCACTACTTCCCCAAAGCTACGATGAAATGGACTTGTTGGGCAAACACTTTCAAAAGGTCGTTTTTGCCCACATATACGCCAGTCCAATCAAACGAGCGCGGGTAACGGCAGCACGGATTAGCCGTAAATTGAAAAAGCATCCAAAGATCTCCCTGCTTTCCCGACTGGAAGAATTTCATCTTGGAAAGATGGAGGGGCAAAAGTTTGTCGACGTTGAGAAACAGTACCCAGAGGAATTTGAAGATTTTCGCAATCATCCAGACTTGTATGATCCAAAAGCCATTGGAGGCGAAAGTTACCGGGATGTGATCAACCGAATGACTCCGGCAATCACGGCGATTGTGAAGGCTTATCCGGATGACAATATTTTAATCGTGAGTCATGGGGCCGCGTTAAATGCTGAGATTAACGCCTTACTTGGCGTGCCGCTCCCCGACTTGCGAAAGCGCGGTGGATTGGCGAATACCAGCACCACAATTTTGGAAAGTAATGATGCTGGCCAGTCGTATCAGCTACTTGACTGGAATGACACCAGTTATTTGAACAAAAAATTAGACCCGACAGATTTGGTATAGGTGACAATATGGCAAACAATTCAGATAAAATCAAAAAATTACAAAAACAAAATCAAGAAAATCAACGTAAATATACTAAGAAACGTGAGGCTGAAGAAGCCAAGGCTAAAGAGGCCATTCATAAGTTGGTTCAAAAAGTCGACCAGGATCCAAATAACTATCATCACTACTACGATCTGGCGACATTTTTGGTTGAAGCCAAGGATTACGAACAGGCTGAAGAATTACTGATGAAGGCGCTTGGCTTATTTGACAAGGCCTCCCAGGATGTTAAGAATACCCTGCAGTTTGGACTGGGAAACGTTTATTATGCAGCTGCCGAATATGATAAAGCAATCAAGATTTTTCAAGGAATCAAAGATAAGAAGCTGCAGGCTGAATCATACATCATGCTTGCCCAAAGCTATATGGCCAAAGGCGACAACAAGCGGGCAATGGTCTTTGCCCTGTCAGCTCAAAGTTCCCGGCACGATGATCCTGACGTTAACCAGATGATTGGAGACAACCTTTTGGCACTGGGCAATTTTGCTCAAGCCGGTGAATTTTACGATAATGTACTGAAGACTGAACCCGAGAATGGAAAAGCCAATTTTAATCGGGGCATTGTCGCAATGGTTAATGGTGAAGCTTTTGACAAATATTTTGAAAAAGCCAAGCAGGATGATCCAGTTTACTTCAAAAATGGTCAGCGAAAATTAAAAGATATTGAAAAAGTGATTCAGATTAACAAAGACAAGAATAAAGATAAGAAACAAAAGTAATGACTGTGATGAATAGGGAGGACCGTCTTGGATCGTTCAATGGATTTATTTGGCTCAGAACAGAATAATCATGAACCACAATATGTTGATGGCCGATTAAAGGCGATCTTCTTTTCGAGTAACGACAGTTTTTATAAAGTGGTCCTGGTGGAAATTACCGATACCAACGTTGATTGGCCCGAAGATGAAATTGTCGTGACCGGTAATTTTGGTGATCTGGTCGAAGAAAACAGCTATCATTTCACTGGCAAATTGGTTGACCACCCGCGTTATGGGAAGCAGTTTCAAGCCAGCAACTACACCAGTGTGATTGCCACCACCAGGGAGGGGGTCGTCAAATACCTGTCTGGTGAGCAATTCCCCGGGATTGGTAAGAAGACCGCCGAACGAGTGGTTGACGTGTTGGGCGACGACGCGATCGAAAAGATCACTGCTGATGGCCGGGTCCTTGACAATGTGCCAATCAGTTCCAAATTACGGACGGCAATCGTTGAGAATTTGAATACCGATGATAATTTGGAAAAAGTCATTGTCGGCTTAAACAGCTATGGATTTTCCAGCGCGATTGCCTCGTCAATTTATCAAAAATATCATGAAGATGCATTGAAAATTATTGCCGAAAATCCTTACCAGTTAGTTGAGGATATCGATGGCATCAGCTTTAAAAAGGCCGATGCCATCGCCCTTCGACTGGGAATTGTCCCCGATTCAAATGAACGAATCCGCGCCGGACTGATGTACGCAATTGATGAACTCTGTCTTCAAAATGGTGATACATATACAACCACCGGGCCACTGATTGAAACGGCCATCAACGTTTTGGAAGGCAATTCCAACCAACAGATTCCCGGCAAAAAACTAGCAGAAAGCTTGGTTGAACTTGCCAAAGAAGGCAAAGTTGTCGGCGAAGAAAATCGAATTTATTTAACCCGTTTATATAATGCCGAAGTCCAGATTGCCGATCATTTAAATCGGGTAATTAAAAATAAGGATGATGAAGATCAGCTCAAAGAAGATGCTATCAAAAAGCAGCTTCGGGTGGTTGAAAAGCAATTTGATATTAATTACGACGATTCTCAAGTTGCCGCAATTGTCCAGGCAATCCAATCACCGGCGTTTATTTTGACTGGTGGACCCGGTACCGGAAAGACGACCATCATTAATGGGATCGTGAATACCTACGCGCGACTGCACGAGTATTCATTGGATATTAATTCGTATAAGGATAAGCCGTTTCCAATTGTTTTGGCTGCGCCAACAGGCCGGGCGGCCAAACACATGACGGAATCAACCGGCTTACCTGCCAGCACGATTCACAGACTTTTGGGCCTCAATGGCCGCGAGTCCAATGACACTGCCGGCACCAAGGATATTGAAGGAGCCTTGTTGATTATTGATGAAATGTCGATGGTCGATACCTACTTGTTCAGATCATTGGTTCGGGCAATTCCCAATCATATGCAGGTTGTCTTAGTAGGTGATCAGGATCAGTTGCCATCAGTTGGACCCGGACAGGTTTTTCACGATTTACTGGTATCAAAACAAATTCCCGCCATGCAGCTGAACACCATTTACCGTCAGGAAAAAGGATCTTCGATTATTCAATTGGCGCATGATATTCATCGTGGCAAGCTGTCGGCTGATTTTACCGAGAACCAATCTGACCGATCCTTTATTCCCTGTAACGAATATCAGATCTCGTCGGTGATCCAACAGGTTACCAAACGGGCCAAACAAAAGGATTTTGGCTTAATGGATGTCCAGGTATTGGCCCCGATGTATCGTGGCCGGGCAGGAATTGACCGCTTGAATGACGTCGTTCAGGATGTTTGGCAGGGGGACGCTGCCGGCAAGAAATCCGTCACCATCCGCGAACACACTTATCGGATTGGTGATAAAGTGCTTCAGCTGGTTAATAATCCGGAACGAAACGTTTTTAACGGTGATATCGGGATTATCGTTGGGATGGAAACCGTTAAGGACCAGAAGACCCCGAACAAAATTACAATTGATTTTGATGAAACTGAAGTCACGTATGAAAAGAACGAATGGACGCAGTTTACATTAGCGTACTGTACTTCGATTCATAAGGCTCAGGGTAGTGAATTTAAAATGGTTATTTTACCGATTGTCCGCCAATTTTCACGGATGCTGCAGCGAAATCTGCTTTACACAGCTGTGACCCGGGCAAGCGATTTCCTGATCATGTTGGGCGAAAAAGAAGCTTTTGAACAATGTGTCCGCAACGTTTCGGTTAATCGGCAGACAAGTCTGGTTAAACGTCTGGTTGATGCCATTGGCTTAAAGGTTAGTGATGACGGCAGTGAGGAAGATTCGACCCAAGAACCCGAAACCGCCGGTCTTTCTGCCGTGGAAAGTGCCGATCATGCTGAGAAACAAGCCCTGCCCGATCATTTAACGAATGATGTTATTAATCAAAATCTAATTGATCCGATGATCGGAATGGATGACGTAAGTCCTAAAGACTTCATGAAGTCTTAGGATTATCAGTGAAAACTTACAAAGTTCGGGCAAAATTATGTTAAAATTTAAGGTAAATAGGTAAAGAAGAATACTTGGAGGATATCATGGCCGAATCAAATACGCATCCCAATCTTAAATTATTTTCTTTAAGTTCCAACCGCCACTTGGCTGAGGAAATTAGTAAGGCAGTCGGTGTGCCGCTTGGTAAAGCAACTGTTGAAAAGTTCAGCGATGATGAAATCAAAATCAGTGTTGATGAAAGTATTCGGGGCGATGAAGTTTACATCATTCAATCTGTCTCGGATCCGGTCAACTCCAATTTGATGGAGTTGCTGATTATGGTTGATGCAGTCCGTCGGGCAAGCGCAAAGTCAATTAACGTGGTAATTCCTTACTACGGATACTCACGGGCAGACCGCAAAGCCCGTTCCAGAGAACCAATTACTGCAAAACTAGTTGCCTCTTTCTTGGAAATGGATGGGGTTGATCGAGTGGTTGCACTTGATCTTCACGCAGACCAAATTCAAGGTTTCTTCAACATTCCTGTTGATCATTTAAAGGCAGATACTTTGTTGGCACACTATTTTACCAACACGCATAACAGTTCTGACGTTGTGGTTGTCTCACCGGATCATACTGGTGTTTCCCGAGCTAGAAAGTTCGCTGAACTTTTGAACGCCCCAATTGCCATTATTGATAACCGCTCGCCTGAAGATTCAACGACAGTTCCTGAATCAGTCATTGGAAGTGTTGAAGGAAAACGGGCAGTTATTGTTGACGATATGATTGATACAGCGTTCAAACTGACAATCGCAGCTGAAACGTTGAAGAAGGCCGGAGCAAAAGATGTTTTTGCGATCGCAACTCATGCCGTCTTCTCCGGGGATGCTCAAAAACGTCTTCAAGATTCAGCAATCAAAAAAGTGATTGTAACAAATTCAATTAGTATCTCCAAAGCCGACCAATTTGAAAAGCTTGAAGTTGTCTCCGTCGGACCATTGTTTGGCGAGGCAATCAATCTGATTCATAACCAGAAATCAGTTGGAAAGCTGTTTGGAAGATAAAATATTTTACGAGGTGGTTTGATTTATGTATAGTTATAAGGCAAATGACAATCGTTATGAAAACGCAGTTGTCCGCAGAGCCGGCAATTCCGGACTGCAGTTACCAGCGTTATCATTTGGTTTGTGGCACAGTTTTGGTGACGATGCCAACTACGGTGACAGTGAAAAAGTCATTTTAAAAGCCTTTGACTTGGGTATTTTTAGTTTTGATAATGCGTACAATTATGGTCCAAGTGCCGGTGCCGCTGAAAGAATGTTTGGTGAAGTCTACCGTGCCAACCTGAAGCCATACCGTGATGAACTGGTGATTACAACCAAAGCCGGTTTTAATATGTGGCCCGGACCTTACGGAAACTTCTCATCCAAGAAGACTTTAGTCAATGCATTGGATGGCAGCTTAAAACGAATGGGCTTGGATTATGTTGATATTTATTACAGTCATCGGTTCGATCCAAACACCAGCCTCGAAGAAACTGCCGAAGCATTGGATGAAATTGTTCGTTCCGGTAAAGCTTTGTACATTGGAATTTCTAATTACAACGCCAAACAAACTGCAGAAATTATTAAATACTTTAAAGAATTCCACACACCATTTGTTGTTAATCAGGCATCTTATAACATGTTGAACCGTGGGATTGAAGAAGACGGTCTTTTGGATACTTTAAGCAAGAATAATAAAGCACTGGTTGCTTATGGACCACTTGCCGAAGGATTGTTAACCGATAAATACCTTAACGGGATGGATGACAATGTGAAGATTCACTGGAGCAACCAATTTGTGATCAAGCATGGTAAGGACGAATTGGTTAAGAAGCTTAATGAATTAAATGACATTGCCAAGAACCGTGATCAGACTTTAGCTCAGATGTCACTGGCATGGCTGCTGCATGATAAGACGGTTGCCAGTGTTGTAACTGGGGCTTCAAAGATCAATCACTTGGAAGATAATCTTAAAGCTGTTCAAAACCTTAACTTTACCCAAGATGAACTTGATCAAATCGACAAGATTGTTAAAGAATAATTAGGATTAAAAGAAACGTTTTCAAAATTAAGCGTTAAACTGGGATTAAACCGGTTTAATGCTTTTTATTTGGTATAATCTAAGCAAAGACCTTTGACCGTGAATGGAGAATAATTATGACAAAGAAAGTGACAATTACTGATCTGGCAGCTCGCGCCAACGTTTCCGTGACGACCGTCTCTCAAATTCTGAATGGCAAGGCCGCACGTTTCAGTAGTAAAACAGTTGCAAAAGTAAAGCAGCTTCAAAAAGACATGGGTTATGTTCCGGACTTCAACGCTCAAAGTTTAATCCGAAAGAGTGGGCGAACAATTGGGGTTTTAATTCCCAACATTAATAACCCATTCTTCAGCAGATTTTTGCGAGGAATTGAAGCCGAAGCAATTAAACAGAATTATGTACCGCTTATTTTTGGCTCTGACAACAGTCAAGAACGGGAGACACACTATTTATTTGAATCTGTCAGAAGGGCCGCAGACGGGATGATAATCGCTTCTGCAGTGTCTGACGTTAATTATATTGATAATATTTTAAATCAAAACGGCATTCCGTATATTTTGATTGATCAGGCGCCCGTTGCCAAGGGTGACCGGGTTGACGCCAATAACCTTAAAGGCGGCGAAATGTTGGCCAATTATTTAATCAAAAAAGGGCACACAAACGTGGCTGTGGTTTGTTCCGAAAAGCCAACTTTGAATTTGCAGCAGCGACTTGAGGGATTCGTCGAAGCTTTCAAAAAGAATGGCACGCCAATCCCAGATGAGCGAATTATCACAACTCAGTTGACCAAGCAGGGCGGCTATGATGCCACTCCAGCAGCGCTGGCAACCAAGCCAAACGCCATATTTGCAATTAATGATGAGATTGCCATTGGCCTGTATCGTGGGATTGAAGAAGCCGGTTTGAAGATTCCGGAAGACATTTCCGTCGTTGGTTATGATGATATCGATCTGAGTGAATATATTTATCCCAAATTAACGACGATTCATCAGCCAGCATTTGAAATGGGAACCAATGCCGCTCAAATGATCATTAAACGGATTGAAAATCAAAATCAACCAATTCAGCGAATCTCACTTCCCGTCTCTTTGGTCGAGCGAAACAGCGTTAATCAGATCGACTAAATTCCAATAGTTGTTAAACGAATTAGAATTTGATAGAATCTAGTTAAAGGTTTTAGCACACTATATAAAAGGACTTAGAGGAGCTTATTATGATAAATAGAGTGGTTGTTCTTGGTAGCTTAAATGTTGATACAACGTTGCATATTGACCAAATGCCAAAGCCTGGTGAAACAATCAGTGCAAAGAGCAAGACGAATTCTGCCGGTGGAAAGGGTGCCAATCAAGCCGTTGCCGCTGTTCGTTCCGGTGCCGTTATCAGTTTTATCGGCCAAGTCGGCGATGACGGCAATGGAAAATTTATGATTGACGCTTTGGAAAATGATGGGATTAACACGGATCATGTAGCCGTTGACAAAGTTGAGGGTACCGGTTCGGCTGTTATCCTGTTGGATAGCCAAGGCCAGAACAGCATCATGGTTTACGGTGGTGCCAATCAGGCAATGAAGCCGGCTATGATGGTCGACGCTGAACCGCTCATTGAAAATGCTGATATTTTGATTTCCGAGTTCGAGACGCCACAAGACGTCACTTACGAAGCTTTCAAACTTGCCAAGCAGCATGGTGTCACAACAATTCTAAATCCCGCTCCGGCAGCAGAAATTATTGACGGTTTGCTGGAAGTGACCGATCTCATTGTTCCTAATGAAACTGAAAGTGCTTCTCTGACGGGCATTGAAGTCACCGATAACGATTCAATGGATCGTAATGCGGAAAAATTTGCCCAGATGGGGATCGACAATTTGATCATCACGGTTGGCTCACGAGGAGCTTACTATCACACCGCGGATGGCAGCGGCTTTGTTCCTGCCTTTAAGGTCAAAGCAAAGGATACGACTGCAGCCGGCGATACATTCATCGGCGCTTTCAGTTCGAAAGTCAACAAGGATTTATCCAACGTTGAAGAGGCACTGACATATGCGCAACAAGCCTCATCGATTACCGTCCAGCGGCTGGGGGCATTACCCTCAATTCCAACGGAAAAGGAAATTAACGCAGAATATAAGTAATGGCGGTCTATTTGGGTAGTAAACGTTTTCAGAAAATGAGTTTTGGATAAGGTGTTGCTTTCTTGAAAATTATCTGGTAGTATATCCTCACGTTAGCAGGAGAGCTGAATTCAGTAACTTCCTGCTCCACGAAAGCATCGTTGATTTACAAATTCAAATTTCACTTTCAAAGGAGTTTATAGCTATGAGTAATAAGTTAGAAATTCTCAGAGAATACCAAAAGGCATCCTCCAAGCTTGATCAATTAAAAACCGAAGAAGCAGACAAGATCAAGTCTACCTCAGTGAATACGAGTTCTACCCAAGTAATCACACCACAGTTTGGAAACGAAATGACACATTTAAATGAAGAATGCATGCAGTTGAATATGATTCTTGAAGCAATGGATGCTTCAGAAGACTAATCATTGTATGGGAGGCGACACTATCACGTTATAGTGTCGCCTTTTGTTATGTGCCCGATATGGCTTTTTGTATGAAACTAAAAAAGGACCACTGATTTGAATTCTGAAAATGAATTTCAAATTAGTGGTCCTTTTAAGATTGTTTATATTTTATTTTAGAAATTATCTGATAGCAAAGCTGACGATACCGCGATCTTAATTTGATTTCTGCCTTGGAGTTTTGCCAGCCAATTTTCCGGGAAGGTTACCGGTGCAAATAGCAGGGATGCCAGCATCGAAGTAATTGACCCAATCGTATCGGCGTGATTTCCCAAGTTGACGGCTTTTGATACGGCAACGTTATACTGTTCGGAATTCATGAGGCACCAAAAGACGGAATTAAGCGTCGAGATAACATCACTGGACGGTTTAATTTTGGTGCTGGACTGACGGAGGAAGTGAGCCTCCTCTAATTGCTCAAAAAAGGGCACCTGAGCCGCAAATTGATCCTTTGAGCGGTAATAGTCCAAGACTTCTTTAACAGCCCTCAGCATGGCGTATTTGTTCGGATTTTGGATTAGTCTGATGATCACATTGGTTAAGATTCCGGATCCAATGTATGCCTTGGGTGTTCGATTGGTTGTGGCAGTAAAATCATGAACCAATTTGACAGTCTCATCATTGAACGAATAGTTGGGATTCTTGGTTAAAATATAGAACGCCAGCGGCATCAACCGTTTTAAGGCCGTATTATTGTTATCCGCGTCCTGAACGCCACCGCACAATTCCGGCTGGGTGCCGTTATCAAAACGTGAAATGGCTGATTGAGTCGTATTATTGACATCGTATGCGTGGTTAAATGGTGTGTAATCCCCAAAATGATACCACTGGGAATAGCGGGTCATTAAGTCGTAGAGGTTATACCCAAACGTCAAGCTGACTAACGAAGCAATTGACAATGACGTGTCATCCGACCAGGTTCCGGCGGGAACGTTGGCTGAAAGATGACCAACCATCTGAATGACTGGATCATCAAAAGGATTACTTCGAGTATCGTGCTGGATTGGAAATCCCAGCGCGTCACCCAAAGCAACCGCGGTTAATGATTGAAATAATAGGTAGCTGGTTGAATACATGGTATTACCTCGTCGTTAATTTCCCAATATCAAAGAGGGGATCAAATCCAGAAGGGATATTTGACCGTCTCTAGTTTGAGATTGTAAGTTCGTTCACCCAGTTCTTCACCGTCAATTTGGCCATAACGATTACCATTTGTTTTGATAAACAGCTGCTTTTCATGATAATGATGGATGAATTTGAGTTGTAAGTGTCTCTTTAAAAATATCATAGATATAAATAAAATCAATTGCCAAAGGCTCGGTTTTTCGACGACGACCATGTCCAAATGATCGTCCAACGCTGATGCAGTGGGAACGATATTGATTCCACCACCAAAATAAGGAATATCAGTTGTCGTTAATAAAAATGTATGTTGAAAGATGTGTTTCGATTCATTTTCCGGAATAATTTCCGCGTAAAATCCTTTAAAATTGATGATGACGTTTAATATAGCCGCAATATATGAAAATTTCCCGAAAAAATGATTACTTTTTAATGATGAGCGATTGGCTAAATGAACGACGCTGGCATCAAAGCCAATCCCAAAGTTATTGGTAAAGAAACCATCTGTATGATTATCGAGATCGGTATAGTGGCCGACGTTAATGGTTGTTGGTGAGTCTGAGTGCAAAATATTGCTCAACGCTTTTTCCCATTTCAGTGGGATCTTCAGGCCCCTGGCAAAATCATTCCCAGATCCAATCGGTAAAAACGAAATTGGAACCTGCTTTTCAGTGGGGTGAGCCTCGTAGTACCGCTTGCAGCCCAATAAAGTTTCATGCAGCGTTCCGTCTCCACCAGCAGCAATAATAACAACGTCTTTTTGTTTAGTTGCCGCAATTTTTCCTAGAATTTGTTTTGTCAATTCGACAGCATGATCCGCATATTCCGTGTAAACCGCCTTATAAGCAACGTTTTTGGCCGCCAGATATTTTTTGATATCAGGCCAAACTTTTTTGGCATTGCCGCCGCCCGCAAATAGGTTTGTGATTATGAAGTATTTCATTGGAAAGGATTCCCCCAGCTCAATATGGTTAATTATGTAAAAAAACTTGAGGACCAGATATTCAAAATATCCGATTCTCAAGCTTTCTGATTAGTAACGTTAAATCTATTATTATTTACCATTCATGATTAACATTGGTAAAATCATTGGATGTCTTTCAGTCTTGTCATATAAGAATTCCTGAAGATCATCAATGATGGCGTTTCTAATAGAAGACTCAGTGGCTTTCTTAGCGCGCATTGATTTTCGAATTGTCTTGAATACTCGACGGCGACCTTCATCTAAAAGTTCACCGGATTCACGCATGTAGACAAAACCACGTGAGAGAATATCAGGACCTGATTGGATCTCCTGGTTATTCAAATTGATTGTGGCAACAACCACGACAATTCCTTCTTCGGAAAGCAATTGACGATCTCGTAACACAACGTTGCCGACATCACCGATTCCGCTGCCGTCGATATAAACATCGCCAGCGGTGAAATGACCAGCCATTCGGGCAGTGTCCTTTGAGAGGGCCAAAACATCACCATTTTGCATGATGAAGCTGTGATCCATTGGAACACCACATTGTTCAGCTAATTCCGTATGAATTTTAAGCATTCGGTATTCACCGTGAATTGGCATGAAGAATTTAGGCTTCATTAATCGCAACATTAACTTTTGTTCTTCCTGGCCACCATGACCGGAAGTGTGAATGTTGTTAACTCGGCCATGAATAACATTGGCACCGGCTTCTTCAAGCTTGTTAATAACACTGTTAACGCTGGTTGTGTTACCTGGAATTGGGTTACTTGAAAAGATAACCGTGTCGCCAGGCTGAATGGAGATCTGACGGTGGGTACCGTTGGCAATCCGTGAAAGGGCAGCCATTGGCTCACCTTGAGATCCGGTACATAAGATTAAAGTTTTATTGGCTGGAAGTGATTGTAGTTCATGAGCATCAACGAACGCATCATCAGGAATATCGAGATACCCTAATTCACGTCCATTAACGATCGCTGCATCCATGCTTCGGCCGAAAACAGCAATCTTTCTGCCATGGGCCATTGCATTATCACAAGCAGTCTTAATTCGAGAAATATTTGAAGCGAATGTTGCAAAGATAATTCGTTCTTTAATATTGTCGAATATGTGGGCGATTGAGTTTCCAACCCATTTTTCAGAGTGGGTCCAGATTGGCTTTTCAGCATTCGTACTGTCAGACATCAAACAAAGGACGCCTTCAGCACCCAATCGGGCCATTTCTTGAAGATCAGGCGGCTGGTTGGTCACTGGTGTGAGGTCGAATTTATAATCACCAGTTTCCACGATTACCCCAACCGGAGTGTGCACTGCAATTCCGACAGTATCGGGAATTGAGTGGGTCGTTCTAAAGAATGAAACTTTCATTTTTCGGAACTTCAGAACAGACTTATCACTGATTTCGTGTAATTCAACAGAATTCAGTAAGCCATGTTCTTCCAATTTATTTTTGATAAGCGCCATCGCAAGTGGTCCGGCATAAATAGGGACGTTTAAAACCTTCATCAAATATGGGACACCACCAATATGATCTTCGTGACCATGGGTGATGACCAAAGCTTTGATCTTATCCTTATTTTCAACCAGATACTGGTAGTCTGGAATAACATAATCGACACCTAACAGGTCATCTTCAGGAAATTTGATTCCCGCATCAATCAGGATGATTTCATCCTGGAATTGAATACCATAAGTGTTCTTACCAATTTCTCCCAAACCACCAACGCCATAGATAGCTGCTTCGTTATTTTTGACGTTTAGTTTTTTCATTTATTATTAAACTCCGTTACTTTGTAATCAGGACTACTTTGCTCATATTCCAAGTGCTTTCCTTGGAGGGGCTCGATAAATTCAATATCATAATCGGTATTGTCTTCAACAAGCGCATGAGCTTCAACTTCTGTGTCGGCCTCAACATAGAGTGTATGCGTCGTCTCCCGGCGAGGACTGATCTTCTTGCTGGGTTGATATAAAACCTTCCAAATCATAAAAAAACTCCTTTAAAATTATACAATTTTTTGCAGAAACTCGAGGTTTCCTTACGGACAAGTGGTTGTGAAAACACAACTAATAACGATATTCTACCATAATATTAAAATTAAGTATATAAACATGAAAGTAATCAGCAAACGGCAATGCATGGTAAAATTGGTTTAACGAAAAGAAATGAGGCTCGGTTATGAACATTGATTTGATTATTCAAATTATTATTGGATTGGTGGCGGCATTCGCTGTTTATAATTTAATCCACTACATATTTGTAACTCGTCCGGGAAGAAAACGGTTGGCACTTGCCCAGCGGATTGCCAATGAAGCGGTTAAGGCTTCAATTAACAAACTGGTTGAACAGAAAGCCTTATCGCCATTTGATGAAAGTGATTTCAAATCCGAGGATATCGCGGAAGTATGGGGCAGGGGAGTAATGGCCTTTGAGTATCACCTGCCGGTGGTTAAAATAAACGATTCAATTCCAGAATTTCGCCAGTCACTTACAAAGACGCTGGAAAAATATAGTGATGATCACCATATGCACGCCCACACGGAGCAGGCTGATCGGCCGGCGTTCATGGTGACAGATGTCTGGCAGCTGGATGACCGGGTGCATTTTGATGTCGCTTATTTGATTAATACGACCACGATTGAGTACGTGGATGATTTGAAGAGATTGCATTAATGATTATGACACACTAGTCGGTGTGTCTTTTTTTGTATATTTTTGCAAGCTTTCTTCTCATATCGGCAATCGCTTTGAGGTTGTGATCAATCGGTGGCACATACAAGCTTTCAGCTCCAGAAATTTTGGCAATAATTGTTTCTCCTTCTTCTTCGCTGCCAAAATATAGGTTCCAAATTGCAATGATAAGCTGTTGTGCAAATCTGCCATTCCAAGTGAGCAGGAATTTGTCGACATCTCTCGCCTTGCTGACCAACTGATTGGCTGAATCATATTGTTCGGTGTTTAAGTCAGTCTGAAGCAGAGTCAAATACATTCCCATTAATTCGTCACTGACATGGAACGGATCTCCCCTTGCTGTTAAATACTTTTGGCAGTTATTTTCAAATCTATTGACGATCGTTGGGATGAGGCTTTCACGGTGGCTGTTAATTGCTATCGGTAATAATATATCAGCGTTGCGAATTTCCTGTAAGGTCCAGGCTTTTGAGTTAAAAAGCTGGTTCCAAAAGCTTTCCATCGCTGGAGTGATTACGAAAGTTTTTGATTGGTATGTTTCAACTAAGACTTGGCCGATACCTGCAATCGATTTGAAGCTAAGATTGCCGCTGTTTTTATTTTCATTTATAATGTTGCCCATTTCTTGAAGATTGTGAACGTCATATGCGTCCTGTAGTTGTTGATTTAATTCTTGTTCAGAAGATCTGTGGTAATCATTTTGAATGAACCGAAATTCTTCAACTGAAATTAAGAGATTATCCAGAATCTGAAACAGCTTGGTTGCACTAATGTCATGTTCTCCGTTCTCAAATCGATGAGCAAATGAACGTGACATCACTCCTGAATAAACCTCGGACTGGGTGAATCCTTTAATTTGACGGATCATTTTGACGATTTGACCGATACTTTTCATATTTCTCTCCTATGTGGCATATTTGCAACATATTCTACATCGAATGGGTTCGCAATGGTAGTAATCTTCAATTAATCGAAATTGAAGAGGGTGCTGCAAATGAAAATTAATAATCACGAATCAAACGTACAAATTTTAAAAGATGTTTCAAGTAATCTGATCAGTACCTTTTGTGGAGATATGTTCTCTTTTGCGTTAGGCCTTATGTTGCTTCATGCGACCGGGATGTCATTAAGCTTTGGGCTGTCAATGATTATCATGCCGATCGTGACATTGATTGGCGTAGTGCCAATTGGAAATTTAGTGGACACTTACCCACATAAACACATTTTGGTCATCAGTCTGTTCGTTCGGATCATTGCACTTTTTATTTATGCAATCACTATCCATCATTTCAGTGGGATGGGAAAACTGATCCCAACAATTATATTTTTAGCGATTAATTATGTTTCAGTGAATGTTTCAAATTCAGGGTACACGGCGTCTGTGCATGAATTGGTTAATACAAGTCACATTCAAAGACTTAATTCATTGAGCCAGGCAGCTTCATCGTTTGCTTCAACGTTTTCCCCAGTTATTGCTGCTTCATTATATGTACTGGTCGGATTTCAGTCGTTTATTATTTTTCAATTAGCAGCACATTTTATTGCTTTGGTCATCCTGCTATCCATGCACTTTCATTATGCAAATGCATCCAAGAAGGAAGCGTTGGGGCCACATGAATCCCAGCTTGGAAAATTTAAATTGGGCCTTCAGTACTTGATGTCTCACAAATTCTTGAGATATTTGATTTGTGTTGCACTATTTTTGAATTTTATTTTTGCTGTCACAAATGTAGGACTACCGTTTATTGTCGTTCAACATTTGCATCTGGGGAACATAACCCTTGGAATATTGAATTCCTCAGATGCTGTGGGGATGCTGGCAGGGAATTTAATCATCAGTATGGCACCTGAATTGAAGCAGTTAGCAAAAATTCTTGCAGTAACCATGTGTGCTATTGGGTTGGCACTTTGTGGCATTGGTGGGTTATTTGTCGCCAATCAAAGTGAGTTGGTTGTTAGAATAGTTGGCGCGTTAATGGTATTTACAGTTGGCATGTCTGTGGCTTTTATGAATACACCGTTTGGCATTTATATGCAAAAAACTGTTCCAACAAAATTAATGGGGCGGGTGTCTTCAACAGAGATGTCGTTGAATATGATATCCATTCCAATAGGCACAGTTTTCTATTCCTTTATTTTTCAGTTTTTTCCAAATGGCATCATCTTTATTGCATCTGGTATGTTGATGCTTGGAGTTACGGGCTTAACAATGCCAAAGTTTATCCATACTCAAATGCCTGATCAAGACGAGAGTTTAGAGACTAATCAATAATGGTTATTTAAAAAATGATTTGCTAATAAGATGAAAATTTTGTTTCCAAGTATAATGAAAGAAGCATTAATTGCTTACAAAAAATGCAATAATGGTTGATCCACAAGGTATTACAAATAAGCTCACCTTCGGTTTGGGAGGTGAGCTTATTTTGTTTGATGGTTAATTTACCAATCACAACATATTTTTTAATAGATGAAAATTTCATCATCCGTCTTTGCGTATGGATTGTCCTTATTAATATGATCGTAGAACAGTGTCCCATGCAAATGGTCAATTTCATGCTGGCAAACAATTGCCGGATAGTTTTTCAAGCGAAGCTTGTGTTCTTTACCGTCCACATCCTGGTATTTCAAGGTGATTCTTGCAGCACGGGGAACGTAACCTGGAACGTCGCGATCGACTGACAGGCAACCTTCACCCTCGGTCAAAGCACCACGCTGGACCGAGTTGGAGACGATCACAGGGTTGATAATCACATCTTTGAAAAGGGGCTTATCCTTTTCATTTTCGTCATCGTTGGGAACTAAAACCGATGCCATCATTTCTGAGACACCAACTTGGGGAGCTGCCAGTCCGACACCTGCCCGTAAGCCCAACTTTTGACATTGTTCTGAATCTTGGCTGACCTCCAAATATTCCATGAGGTCATGGGCCAACTGTTTATCTTCTTTACTCAATGGGAATTTGACCTTTTGAGCTTGTTTGCGGAGAACCGGATCTCCGTCTCGTACAATATCTTTCATTAAAAACACGCTTAAGACCTCCGAAAAAAATTTAAACAATAATTCAATACCCTCTATTCTAACTTAATTTTAAGAAAAAAACTATATTCACAAGCCAGGTGATTTTTCACAAACTTTACTCGCACAAGCGGTTTCAGACTGAATTTTAGTAAGTGAAAATAATATACAAAAAAAGTTGGTTTCATAGGAATGAAAGGGCTTGCAAACGTCACTGAAAAATGCTAGATTTAAGTTGTGGTTTAGGAGTGATCAGTTTGTACATCACAAGTTTAGTTTTATAGGAAAGGAAAGTGTTATCTATGGCAGCAAAGAATAAGCACGTTGTTGATTTTGCCAAGATTAAGTCAACGATGAGCGATCCGTACGACAAACCAGTTCAAGTTATCGATGAAACCGGGAAAATTGTAAATCAAGAATTATTTGACCGATTTAGCGATGATGAATTAGTTACGTTGATGGAAAAGATGGTTTGGGAACGTGCATTGCACGAACAAACAATGAACTTTTCACGTCAAGGTCGATTAGGTTTCTATGCTCCCACCTATGGTGAGGAAGCTTCAGAAATGGGTATTGCTCATGCGATGAAGAAACAAGACTACCTCTTCCCAGCATATCGTGATTTGCCACAATTAATCCAACACGGCGCAACCGTTAAAGAGGGTTACTTATGGTCAAAAGGTCACTATCAAGCTTATGACTATGTACGACGCGGTGTACGTGCGTTTATCCCACAAATTATTATCGGTGCCCAATATGTTCAATCAGCAGGTGCCGCATTAGGAATCAAGAAGAACGGTGAAAAAGACACTATCGCATACACATTTACCGGTGATGGTGGTACTTCACAGGGTGACTTTTACGAAGGTATCAACTTCGCAAGTTCATTCCAAGCACCAGAAGTATTCTTCGTTCAAAATAACGGCTGGGCAATTTCAGTTCCACGAAAGACTCAGACCGCAGCTAAGACACTTGCTCAAAAGGGTGTTGCTTCAGGTGTTCCAGGTGTCCAAGTTGATGGAATGGATATTCTTGCCACATACTTGGTTGCCAAAGATGCCCGTGACTTCGCCGTTGCAGGAAATGGTCCAGCATTAGTTGAAACATTGACTTATCGTTTTGGTGCTCACAGTTCAGCCGGTGATGATCCTAGTCGTTACCGTACTAAAGAAGAAGAAAAACCATGGTTTGACCGAGACCCACTGATTCGTTTGAGAAAAGTTTTGACTGACAAGAAACTTTGGGATCAAGACAAAGAAGACAAATTAGTCGCTCAATACAAAGATGAATTTAAGGAAGCAATGAAAGATGCCGAAGCTGCTCCTAAACAAAAGGTTAGTGACTTCTTGAAGCACACATTTGAAGTACCAACCCCTGATGTTGCAGCTGACATTAAGAAATTCGAAGCAAAGGAGTCGAAGTAATCATGGCTAAAATGACATATATTAAAGCAATTACCAACGGACTTGACCAAGTATTACAGGACGATCCGAAGACTCTGATTTTTGGTGAAGATGTTGGTAAAAACGGTGGTGTGTTCCGTACAACTGAAGGACTTCAAGATAAGTATGGCGAAGACCGAGTATTTGATACACCATTGGCTGAATCAGGAATTTTAGGGATGTCAATTGGACTTGCATTAACCGGTTGGCGTCCAATCCCAGAAATTCAATTTATGGGATTCACAATGGAAGCTGTTGATTCAATTGGCGGTCAAATGTCACGTAACCGATTCCGTTTCTCAGGTGACGTTTCAATGCCAATTACCATCAGAACACCATTTGGTGGTGGTACTCATACCGCTGAACTTCACGGTGACTCACTTGAAAACCTGTTCGTAGGAATTCCGGGATTACGTGTTGTAACTCCTGCAAATCCATACGATGCTAAAGGAATGGTTATCTCAGCCGTTGAAAACAACGACCCGGTATTGTTCATGGAAAACCTGAAACTTTATCGTTCAATGAAGGATGAAGTTCCAGATGGCCATTACACTGTTCCCCTAGACAAGGCAAATGTTGTTCGTGAGGGATCTGACATTACCGTTGTTGCTTACAGTGCCGAAGTTAACGAAGCACTCAAAGTAGCTGATAAATTAGAAAAAGAGAACATCTCAGTTGAAGTTATTGACTTACGTTCATTATCACCAATTGACGATGAAACAATCTTTGCTTCAATCGACAAGACTCACAAAGTAGTTATCGCCCAAGAAGCACAAAAGATGGCTGGTGCTGGCGCTAAAGTAGCTGCCGACATTGCTGAAAACGACATTATGTCATTGGATGCACCAATTGGCCGTGTGGCTGCTCCAGACAGCATCTTCCCATTTGCTATGGCTGAAAATTATTGGCTTCCAAATGCTGATGATATTGAAGCTAAGGTACGAGAAATTTTAAACTACTAAATTCTAATTTGTAACAGAAAGGAAGTTAGATCCCATGGCTTATAAGTTTAAACTACCAGAAATGGGAGAAGGTATTACTGAAGGTGAAATTGCTACCTGGGATGTAAAGGTTGGCGATAAAGTCAAGGAAGACGATCCGTTAGTAGAAATTCAAAACGATAAGTCTGTCCAAGAAATGCCATCTCCAGTTGCCGGAACCATTAAGAGTATTGAAAAAAAGGAAGGGGAGACCGCTGAAAAAGGCGATGTCTTAGTTGTCATTGATGACGGCTCTCCTGATGAACCCGATGATTCAGCTCCTGCAGCACCTGCAAAAGAAGAAGCTGCTCCCGCTAAGGAAGAAACTCCTGCTCCAGCTGCTGCACCTGCGCCTGCCGCTGCTCCAGCCGCAGTTACTGCCGCACCAGCTGCATCAAATCCAAATGCAATTGTGAAAGCAATGCCATCCGTCCGTCAATATGCACGTGACAAGGGTGTGGACATCACTGCAGTTCCTGCTACAGGAAATCATGGTCAAATTACAAAAGCTGATATCGACAACTTCAATCCTGCCGCTGCACCAGCTGCTTCAGCTGCTGCACCAGCATCAGCCGCAGCTCCTGCCGGCGAGGCAAAAGCCACTGGACAAGCTGTTGCTCCATGGAAGTCCGATCAGCCTGATCTTGAAACTCGTGAACCAATGTCACCTATGCGTAAGATTATTGCCAAAGCAATGCGTACATCTAAAGACATTGCGCCTCACGTAACTTCATTTGATGATGTTGAAGTTAGTGCCCTGATGGCCAACCGTAAGAAGTACAAGCAAGCAGCTGCCGACCAGGATATTCATTTGACATTCTTGCCTTACATCGTTAAGGCACTGGTTGCCGTTATTAAGAAATACCCTGAGTTCAACGCTTCAATTGACGACACAACCCAGGAAATTGTTTACAAGCACTACTTCAATGTTGGGATTGCCACAAACACTGATCATGGTTTGTACGTACCAAACATTAAGAATGCCGATTCCAAAGGGATGTTTGAAATCGCCAAAGAAATTTCTGAAAATACTCAAGATGCTTATGACAACAAGCTTGGCCCAGATACAATGAAGGGTGGTTCAATTACCATCAGTAACGTTGGTTCAATCGGTGGTGGCTGGTTCACTCCAGTTATCAACCAACCTGAAGTTGCAATCTTGGGTGTTGGTAAGATTGCCAAGGAACCATACGTTGATCCTGAAGACGGCGAAATCAAAGTTGGCAATATGCTTAAACTTTCATTGAGTTACGATCACAGATTAATCGATGGCGCCCTTGCTCAAAACGCTTTGAATTACATGAATCAATTGCTTCATGATCCAGCAATGCTGTTGATGGAAGGATGATCGAATAATGGCTGATGTTGAAAAGAAAGAAACAGTAATTATCGGAGCTGGCCCTGGTGGCTACGTTGCCGCAATCCGTGCATCCGAATTAGGACAAAAAGTAACACTGATTGAAAAATCAGATACACTTGGCGGTGTTTGTTTAAACGTTGGTTGTGTTCCTTCCAAAGCTTTGATCGCTGCTGGGCATCGTCTGCAGGAAGCAAATGATGCTTCGACTTATGGAATCACGACTCAACCAGCTACAATCGATTTTGCCAAAACTCAGGAGTGGAAGCAAAAGAAGGTTGTTGACCGAATGACCA
Organism: Lentilactobacillus kefiri; assembly: GCF_007989105.1. Classification (GTDB taxonomy): domain Bacteria; phylum Bacillota; class Bacilli; order Lactobacillales; family Lactobacillaceae; genus Lentilactobacillus; species Lentilactobacillus kefiri. The sequence goes on from NZ_BJVK01000005.1 coordinate 59,371, forward strand.
GCGGTGTTAAGATGCTGCTGAACAAGCACAAGGTTGAAGTCATTCATGGTGAAGCGGTTCTTGATAGTGATACCCAATTACGGGTAATGCCTACTGGACCTCAACAATTCATGAGTGCCGATACCGGAACAACTATTCAGTTTGATAACCTGATCATTGCCAGTGGTTCACATCCAATTGAAATTCCTGGATTTAAATTTGACGGTCGAGTGGTTGACTCAACCGGCGGCTTGAACCTTCCGGAAATTCCTAAAGAATTCGTTGTTATCGGTGGTGGATATGTTGGTACCGAATTAGCTGGTGCATATGCCAACTTGGGTGCCCACGTAACGATCATCGAAGGATTGGATTCAATCTTGAATGGCTTTACCAAGGACATGGTTTCATTGGTTGTTAAGAACTTGAAGAAGAAGGGCGTTGATATTCATACCAGTGCCAAAGCAATTTCTTCAAGTCAGGATGCCGACAGCGTTTCTGTAACGTACGAGGAAGATGGCAAACAAACAACCATCAAAGCTGACTACTGCATGGTCACCGTTGGTCGTCGTCCAAATACTGATGATCTTGGCTTGGAATACACCAAGGTTAAAGTTGATGACCACGGAATTGTTCAAACTGATGAACAAGGCAGAACTGATTCTCCACATATCTTCGCAATTGGAGATATTGCTTCAGGTCCTGCTTTGGCTCACAAAGCATTCTTCCAAGGCAAAGTTGCTGCCGGTGCAATTTCCGGTAAGAACACTGCTAACGACTATGTTGGCGTTCCAGCAGTCTGCTTCTCAGATCCAGAAATCGCCGTTGTTGGTATGACTCAGGCACAAGCAAAGGATAAAGACATCGAAGTTTCAACTTCGAAGTTCCCATTTGCAGGTAATGCCCGTGCCGTATCACTTGACCAAGCCGATGGATTTGTTCGTTTGATCTTCACTAAAGACGACAAGACACTTGTTGGTGGTGAAATTGTTGGACCAGGTGCCAGTGATCTGATTGCCGAGTTAAGCTTGGCAGTTAACAGTCACATGAATGTTGAGGACATTGCCCTTACCATTCACCCACATCCAACTTTGAGCGAGCCTATTCAAGAAGCTGCCGATGTTGGATTGGGATTCCCAACTCATATTTAAAAAGTTTCGATGAGTTCTGTTTAGAACTCGGAATACAAGTAAAGCAGGTCATGATGAATGTAGTTGTTCATCATGACCTGCTTTTTTGTCCCGCGAACAGCTTGGCAAATTGTTGAAGCTGGACCGGCGCCACTCACTTTTTTGGAACATCTGTCTTTTGAACTCAGCCAAACATGTAAAATCCCACAAACTTTGATCATTTCTGTTTCACAAACTCAGTATCTATCTTATAATAAAGTCAATGCAGTAACGATCGGAGTGAGTGCAATGGCTGATGGGTATGAATACCCTTTGATTGATGGTTTGAATGTCGATGAAATTATTGATGTTGTGAATTTTTACCAGATGGTTGAGCAGGCATATGAGCAATCCGGGGGTGTCAAAAGATCGGATTTTCTTGCCGCTTATCGAAAATTCCAGAAAATTCTGCCTTCCAAAATGGAAGAAAAACAACTTGAAAGGGAGTTTGAGAACCGTTCCGGATATGACGCCTATCAAGTCATCAAGGCTTCTAAAGACGCACAATCGGTTAATCTGAAGATACACGAGGCATAGCATGGAAATTAATGAATTAAAGCATATTGATAAAACTGTCCGAGGCTGGTTGAGTGAATCCAGAGACAATGTTTTAAGAAAAATCGATACCCGGCTTACGGTCGATACCAAAACCAGTCGGAAAGATTTAGTCACGAACGTTGACAAGCAAAATGAAAAGTTTTTAGTCGGCAAGATTCGTGAATTTGACCCCGATTCAAAGATTCTCGGAGAAGAGGGCTTTGGCGACCAGGTTCATTCCACCAAGGGACGCATTTGGATTATCGATCCAATTGACGGCACGATGAATTTTGTTAAGCAGCGCAACAACTTTGCCATCATGATTGCATTGTATGAGGATGGCAAAGGGGTTCTTGGTTATGTAATGGATGTGATTGGCAAACATTTACTTTCAGGAGGTCCTGATCTCGGAGTCTTTGACAATGGCCAACCGCTACCACCAGTTCAAGATACGCCATTAAGGGAAGGCTTGATTGGTTTAAGTGGTCCCATGGTATTGCATAATGATTATAATATGGTAGACATTGCTCAGCAGTCTTTGGGAATGCGCATATATGGCAGTGCCGGTATTGATATCGTTTCCGTTCTTCGTGGTGAATTGGTCGGATATATTTCCTACTTAAAGCCTTGGGATTTTGGGGCTGGCAGAATTTTATGTGAAACTGCCGGACTTAAGATGACAACTATTGACGGACAGCGGTTGGATGTGTTATCATCAACACCAGTATTGTTAGCAACACGAAATGCACATCGAGACATTCTTACAATCGTAAGTAAATGATCGGACTGTGACAGTTGTCACAGTTTTTTTATGCCAATATATATGATGTACAACATTCGGTTTGATTTAAATGAAGGGAAGCAAACGACTTGGATACTAAATTAAAGACACGCGACGACATTCGTAACATCGCTATTATCGCCCACGTTGACCACGGTAAGACAACCTTGGTTAACGAATTGTTAAAGCAGTCAGATACGCTTGATCAACACGTACAAATTGAGGATCGGGCTCTTGACTCGAATGCCATTGAACGAGAACGTGGAATTACCATTCTCTCAAAAAACACTGCCGTTCGTTATGGCGACAAACAAATTAACATCTTGGATACCCCAGGACATGCGGACTTCGGTGGTGAAGTTGAACGTATTATGCGAATGGTTGATGGCTGTTTACTTGTCGTTGATGCTTTCGAAGGTACAATGCCTCAAACCCGGTTCGTTTTGAAGAAAGCTCTTGAACAACACTTAACCCCAATCGTTGTGATTAACAAGGTTGACCGTGAAGGTGCTCGTCCTAAAGAAGTTGTGGATGAAGTTCTTGACTTATTCATCGAACTTGGTGCTGATGAAGAGCAACTTGATTTCCCTGTTGTATACGCATCAGCTATGAATGGTACTTCAAGTTACGATCCTGATATCAGCAAGCAGGAACATACTATGAAGCCTATCTTTGATACCATTATCAAGAATATTCCATCTCCTATCGATAACTCAGACGAACCTCTTCAATTCCAAGTTGCAATGCTTGATTATAATGACTTCGTTGGTCGTATTGGTATTGGCCGAATCTTCCGTGGAACTATCAAAGTTGGTGACAGTGTTACTGTTATGAAGCTTGATGGTTCAAAGCAAAACTTCCGTGTTACCAAATTAATGGGATTCTTTGGTTTGAAGAAAGAAGATATCCAATCCGCTAAAGCTGGTGATTTAATCGCCGTTTCCGGAATGGAAGATATTAATGTCGGTGAAACTGTTGTTGACCCTAAGGATCCAGAACCACTTCCAATCCTTAGAATTGATGCCCCAACTCTGCAAATGACATTTGGTACCAACACTTCACCATTCGCCGGCCAAGACGGTAAGTTTGTTACTGCCCGTCAGTTAGGTGATCGTTTGAAGCGTGAACTTCATACCGATGTTTCATTACGTGTTGATGACACTGACACCCCAGGTTCATGGGTTGTTTCAGGACGTGGTGAATTGCATTTGTCTATTTTAGTTGAAACCCTTCGTCGTGAAGGATTTGAATTACAAGTTTCACGTCCAGAAGTTATCTATCGAGATGTTGATGGAACAACTTGCGAACCATTTGAAACTGTTCAAATCGATACTCCTGACGAGTATACCGGTTCAATTATTGATACCCTTTCACAACGTAAAGGTACCATGCAAAATATGGAAACAACCGACAATGGTCAAACTCGTTTGACATTCTTGGCTCCATCACGTGGATTGATTGGTTATTCAACTGAATTCCTTTCATTAACTCGTGGTTATGGTATTTTGAACCATACTTTTGAAAAGTACATGCCAGTTATCAAGGGCTGGAACCCTGGTCGTAAGAAGGGTACCCTTGTTTCAATGAACGCCGGTAAAGCAACCACCTATGCAATGATGGGGATCGAAAGCCGTGGTACATTGTTAATCGATCCAGGTACCGAAGTTTATGAAGGTATGATCGTCGGTGAAAACAACCGTGAGAATGATATCACTGTTAACATCACCAAAGGTAAGAACCTTACTAACGTTCGTGCTGCCGGTTCTGATGATATGGCCCGGATTAACACGCCAACCCATCTTTCACTTGAAGAATCACTTGAATTCTTGAATGAAGATGAATTGTGTGAAGTAACACCTCACTTCATTCGTTTGAGAAAGAAGATTCTTAACTCAAACACTCGTGAAAAAGAAGCTAAGAAGCAACGTCATAACTAAAATTAACTTTTAAATTAAGCCGCAACCAAACCTTAACGGAATGGTTGCGGCTTTTTGAGTTGAAAAGTGGCTTAATTTGGATTTTTTTAAAATCCAATAAACCTCGTTGGCAATCCGCAAAATCGGCCTTTTAATTATGATATAATGTAGGTCGATGTCCGTACATACAATTAGAAAAGTGGAGTTGGACCAATGGGGAAAGAACGTTTAAAAAATCTTGATTATGTTATTTTTATACCATATATCATTATGTCAGTTATTGGGGTTGTAATGGTATACTCTGCCAGTGCAAATATTGCGCTGCAAAACGGTGGAAGTCCGCTGAGTTACCTGATCAAACAACTGATATACATGGTTGTTGGGCTCGGAATTATCCTTTTCATGATAAGAATGAACATTAACTTTTTAAGAAAGCCAATTGTTTTAAAGTTCCTTCTTGGACTATTTGTTTTTGGATTGCTATGGTTGCTGGTGTTTGGTAAAACCATTAACGGTGCTGCAGGGTGGATTCATTTGGGGCCGATTAATATTCAACCGGCCGAGTTTGTGAAGTTCTTTTTGATTATCTGGCTTGCCAACGCCGTTGCTTCAGGGCAGCCCGAAATGACGCTTTCTGTTCGCAGTTGGTTGGATCAGATGAAATGGCCGTTATTTTGGAGTCTTGCTTTGATTGCCCTTATCTTTAAGCAGCCTGATTCAGGTGGGGCAGCCATTAATTTTGCGATTGTCTTTATATTGATCAATTGTAGTGGTTTTTCCTGGAAACGGGCTTTATCCATTATTTATGGCTGTGCCGCCGGTGCATTTTTGATTTTTGAATTGGTTTTGGTGCCAATGGCTAAATCCGATTCTTTCTCCAACTCGTATCGTCTGCAACGAATTGTGGCGTTTACCAATCCGTTTGGACATGCTCAGGGAACCGGTCAACAGGTTGTTAACTCCTACTATGCGATCAGTAATGGCGGCTTGTTTGGTGTCGGTCTCGGTAATAGTGTTCAAAAAACCGGCTATTTGCCTGAACCCAACACTGATTTCATCATGTCAATTCTAACTGAAGAATTAGGTGCAATTGCCGCCTTCCTGGTTTTGGCACTATTGACCGTGATTATTTTGAGAACTATTCAGATTGGCGTTCGCAGCAATGATCCTTATCAAAGTCTGATTTGCTACGGTGTCGCAACTTACATGAGTATTCAAACATTTTTTAACATGGGTGGTGTATTGGGCGTTCTGCCAATTACAGGTGTCACATTCCCATTCATTAGTTACGGTGGTTCCAGTATTTTAACGCTGGCGATGTGTTTAGGACTGGTTCTAAATATTAGTAGTCGTCAGCGGATCGAGCGTCGAGCATTAAAATTGGCTCGAAAGGCTCATTAAAGGAGATGTATTTATGACATTAGATATTCAACCAACAACTGGATTGATCGTTTATCTGCATTCTATTCGTCATTCCAAAAATCTTAAGTCATATGGCAGACTCTATTATGTGTCCAAACGGATGCGTTATGGCTTGATCTATGTTAATAAAGATGAAGAAGAAGCGATTACCAAAAAGTTGTCCTCACAAAATTACGTTAAACAGGTTGTACCATCACATTTGAATGAACTCGTTCATGAAGTGGAAGGTAAAACTGATTTGGATGATGACGATTTGTCAGATGAAGATTATTAAAGTTGAGGTAAGCTATGAGAATTGTATCCGGTAAATATGGTGGTATTCGATTAAATCCGGTAAAGAGTGATAAGACTCGGCCAACCACTGATAAGGTGAAGGAATCGCTGTTCAGCATGACCGGCCCTTATTACCAAGGTGGTAAATTTCTGGATCTTTTCGCCGGTTCCGGAGCTGTCGGAATTGAAGCTGTCTCCAGAGGGATGGATCGTGCAGTTTTGGTTGATCGTCAGTATCAGGCAATCAAGACAATCAAAGAAAATATTGAAAAGATCCATGCTGAAGATCAATTTGACGTCATTAAAGGCAACGCCGAGTCGGTCTTGAAGCAATTAGCTGAAAATAACGTTCAGTTCGACATGGTATTTCTTGATCCGCCATATAAGCTTCAAAAAATTGTGAAAACTTTAGGTGATTTAAAGGCGCTCAATCTTCTTAACAAGGGTGCAGTGATTGTTTGTGAGACAGACAACCATACTGAATTACCTGAAACACTTGAGGGCTTTCAAGCGACCAAGCAAAAAAATTATGGGCTGACCAATTTAACGATTTATGACTATCAAATGGGGAATGAATAATGACAAAAGCTTTATATGCAGGAAGTTTTGACCCAATTACGTTTGGCCACATTGACGTTATTAAACGTGCCAGTCGGATGTTTGACAAGGTCTACGTTGCCATTAGTATTAATACGCATAAGCATGCTTTGTTTACCGATGAGGAACGAGCAGACTTTGCCAGACAGGCCTTGGCGGGAATTGAAAACGTTAAGGTCTTGGTGTCTGAAGAATTGACGGTTAAGCTTGCTCAAAGTATTGGGGCAACTGTATTGGTTCGCGGCGTGCGGGGCGGTAGTGATTTGGATTCTGAAATGTCGATTGCCGGATTGAACGAAAAATTGGACAATCATATTCAAACAATTTTTATTCCAACCGCTGCCAATTACCGTGATCTTTCATCCAGCATGATTAAAGAAATTGCCAAATTCCATGGTAGTGTTGATAAATTTGTTCCAGAACCGGTGGTAAGGGCTTTGAACGAAAAGTACCGGTAATAAAATCCTGTAAGAGAGTGGTGGACTGATGAAAAAGTGGTTAAAAAAGTATCTAATCTGGTTTGCCATTTTAATTTTTATAGCAATTGGCTTCTTGTGGCCGCTTCCCAACTATATTGAGGGACCCGGGGATGCTGCCAATTTGAGTAAAATTGTCAACATTAAGAACCATCCCGACAAGCATAAGGGCCAATTCATGCTGATGTCGGTCAGTATTGCCCAGGCAAGGCCGTTTACATATCTCTATGCAAAGTTGAACCCATACTATTCAATCGAGCCTGAGGAAGCTGTTACGGGCGGTCAGGACATGAAAGAATATAGTAAAGTTCAACAGATTTACATGGATGGGTCCATTAATAGTGCAATTTACACCGCCTATCATCAGGCACATAAAGCCGTCAAGATTCAATATCGAGGCATTTATGTCATGAGCGTGATGAAGAACTCGAAGTTTAAAAATAAGCTGAGAGTGGGCGACGTGGTTGTTGCTTTGGATGGCCATCATTTCAAAAGTTCGCTGGGCTTCATTAAATACGTGAAGCAGCAAAAGTATGGTCAAAAACTGACGGTCACATACAAACGAAACGGTAAGCTGCACAAAGTAACGGAACCACTCGGAATGATTTCCAAGCATCGAGCCGGAATTGGTATTTCACTAACTGATGATATTCAAGTTAAGCCGGCCATTCCAATTAAAGTGAATCCCGGTCAAGTTGGTGGGCCGTCAGGCGGGTTAATGTTCTCGCTTCAAATTTATAGTCAATTGACTAACAAAAATTTGCGGCATGGTCAAAAAGTTGCCGGAACTGGTACCGTTGACGGATTGGGAAACGTTGGTGAAATTGGTGGGATTGATAAGAAAGTGATCACCGCTAAGAAACATGGTGCCAAGATTTTCCTTGCGCCATATGTCAAACCGACAAAATATATTTTGAAGTATGAAGAGGACCATAAGACCAACTATCAACTGGCTAAAGCAACCGCTAAAAAATATGCGCCTTCAATGAAAGTGATCCCGGTTAAAACATTTGACCAGGCAGTTTCAGCATTGGAGAAAAATAAATAGGATTTTCAAAAAAGGGTTAGATAAACTAATCCTTTTTTTCGTATGTACATTTTAGAAGGGAGGTACAGCATGGATAGGATACGTGAGTTCATTGATGAATATCTTTATCAGATACTAATTGGTTTGGTGGCAGTCATTGTTATTTTTATGTTTGTGATTGGTGGAATGCTTGTTGGTAAAAGAAGTGACTCATCCCCCAGTGACGATCAAGCGGTCGTCAGAAGTTCAAGTACATCTGAAGCAGACGCCGGTTCAACATCTGAATCAGCATCGCAACAGCAGCCCAAACAAGTCGCCTCAGGGGCAAATCAGCAAATGTACGTTGACGTTAAAGGAGCCGTTAAGAACCCCGGGGTTTACCAAGTGAGCGCCAATATGCGGGTCGTAGATGCGATTGATTTGGCTGGCGGATATAACCGATCAGCAGATAAGAAGAAAATTAATCTCGCTCAAAAATTGACCGATCAGCAAGTTATCTATGTCCCCATTCGGGGTGAAAAGGGCAGTCCGGTTACTTCAACCGTTCAGGCCGCACCGTCTACACCGGCGGACATAGGGGATGCCTCAGCAGCCGATTCAGCCGCTGGCACAGATTCATCGGCTGCGGGTTCTCAACAAATTAATTTGAATACTGCTGATAAAACCAAGCTCCAAGAGTTGACCGGAATTGGCGAGAAAAAAGCCGATCAGATCATTGCTTATCGCCAAGCTCATGGTCAATTTAAAAATATTGAAGAACTAAAAGAAGTTCCGGGATTTGGTGACAAAACCTTTGCTAATCTAAAATCTTCAATTTGCGTATAGCCCAAATTGTAAAATTGAGATATGATTTACACCAGAGAAGGTGGAATGAAAATGGATAAGCGAATTAAATGGGACCAATATTTTATGATGCAGGCCGTCTTATTAGCTTCAAGAAGTACCTGTGAACGACTATCTGTCGGTGCGGTGATTGTTAGAGATAAGCGCATCATTGCTGGTGGATATAATGGATCGGTTGCAGGTGACGATCACTGTATCGACGTTGGCTGTTATTTGGAGGATGGTCATTGTGTCAGGACAATTCATGCAGAAATGAACGCAATTCTGCAATGTGCCAAATTTGGCGAGCCGACTGACAATGCTGAAATTTATGTGACTGATTTTCCCTGCCTTCAATGTACCAAGATGTTGTTGCAGGCTGGCATCACCAAGATCAATTACTTAAGAAATTACCATAATAATGAATATGCACAAAAATTAATTCGTTTGAAGAATATTGAATTAAACAAAATTAAGTTGACTCAATCCGATATGGACAGAGTGCCATTCGGATCCTATCTGTCTGATTAATTATTAATACAAATTGGCTCATCTTTCCGGCTGGAATCATGCTGCTAATGAGCATGGCGATTTATGGGAATCACTTAATCGGCCTTGGACTATTAGTCATCCTGTGCTTGAGGATTGGATTGTTGCGCAGTCCGCAGATAATGGTTATTTGCATGATGGTGGCGATAATCTTTGCCGGAGTTTGTTGGGTTACACAACTTCAGCTTGCTCAATCCACCAATCAAAAGACACTGACCGTGAAAATATATCCTGACACTGCGAAGGTTGATGGGGCAAATTTAGCTTTTATTGCCAAGCCTGAAGGGGCGGACCAGAAGATGGTGTTCTACGCCCGACTGAAGGACAAAGGCCAGCAGCATTTGTTTATGAATGAGGTCAAACCAATAGTGGTTGAAGCGGCTGGTAAAGTATCGGATTTTTTGCCGGCCACTAATCTGAATCAGTTTGATGCTCGCAAGTATTACCATCACCAGAAGATTTGTCACGCTTTTTTGGTGGAAAATTTTCATATTAAAGGGTCACCACCCAAGCTCTCGATTATTGATCGAATTCACATTATTCGATCAATTTTTAATCATTACTGCGGTCGACTTCCCGAAACGTTGGGAATCTACGCGACCGGTTTGATTAGTGGTTATCGGCCAAACAATTTTTTCGATGAGATGACGGGTGTTAAAAGGTTGGGGCTTTTGCATATATTCAGTATTTCTGGAATGCATGTGGCCTATTTTCTTTCGATTATTGATCAATTGATGGCATGGTTGGGAATTTCTCGATTTCGAAAAGCTGTTATCGCCATCTTATTTTTGGGTGGATATTTTATCTTTTCCGGCGGATCCCCAGGCCTTTTACGGGCAGTCATCATGGCAATTATTGGGATTATTAATCGCGTATTCAAGCTTGGGTTCTCACAACTTGATATTTGGAGCGGTTCATTAATGATCAATTTGCTGATTTTACCCGAGACGATGTTCCTGATGGGCGTTCAGTTAAGTTACGGACTTTCGTTGGGGTTGATTGCTTCTGAAAAATTATCTTATATCAAACAAACTGTTATTTTAAATTTACTAACTGTTCCAATCTTGTTATTTAACATTTATGAATGGCATTTTTTGAGTGTCGCCGTTAATTTAGTTGTGCTGCCAATCTTTGGCCGCGTCATTTTCCCATTGGTGATTGTCGGCGTGGTGAGTGGCTTAGTTGGGACAATGCTCATCCGGCCAATTGACTGGTTCTTACATGTGTTTAACGATGGTTTGAATACCATTAGTCAGTTGCCGGGGATGGTGGTATTTGGCAAGCCGTCATTAATCATTGTTTTGGTGATGGTGACTTTGACGCTTCTTCTGGCAATTTCTGATCGGAGACACTCAAAGCGAATTATGGTGGGATTGTTGTTGACTTACCTTGTTTCGTTTTGTTGGATTCACTTTCCTCGATACGGCGAGGTGACAATGTTTGATATTGGCCAAGGTGACAGCTTTTTAATTCGGGAGCCGTTTAATCGCTCCGTGACGTTGATTGACACTGGTGGAAAAGTTCAGTTTGCTTCTGAAGCATGGCAAAGGGGCACTCAAAAATATCAAGCCAAGCGATTATCGATTAATTATTTGAAAAGTATCGGCATTTCCAAAATTGATAATTTGTGCGTCAGCCATCAGGATGCCGATCACTGTGGCGACCTGCCGGCGTACATTCAAGAAATGGACATCGGCAGGATCCTCGTTCCGTTGGGAATGGATAAGAACCCCGGCTTTATGAAGCGAATTGCCGATCGTCGGCAAACCACCAAGCTGTTATGTGTCAATGACGAAATGCGGGTGGTGGGGCTTCCGGCTGAGATTTATCACCCATATTTAGCAGGGAAGGGTGAAAACCATGATTCAATGGTTTTAGGCACTCAAAAGGGTGGCCTCAGCTGGCTGTTCACAGGGGACTTGGATCGGCCCGGTGAATTGGACACGATTGCCCGTCACCATGGATTGACTGCGGATGTTTTGAAGGTTGGCCATCACGGAAGCAAGACTGCTTCAGACCCGCAATTTATTTCCGCCATCAAGCCGCGGATTGCTTTGATTTCTGCCGGCCGAAACAATCGTTATGGGCATCCCAATGATGAAACCTTGGTGACACTCAAACAGCATAACGTCAGAATTTATAATACCCAAAAACAGGGTATGGTAAGATATATTTATCGAAACAATACCGGACATTTTAAAACTGTCTTGAAAGGCAATGAAGGGAACCTAGAATGAATTATTCGCAATTAATAAAACAATTAAATGCTGGAACTGCCGATCCGGTATATTTGATTATGGGTGACCAGGAATATCTCTCCCAACAAATCAAAAATGCATTCACAAACATTATCCCCGATAGTGAACGGTCAATGAATATTGGCAGCTATGACATGGAAGATACGACCATCTCGGCTGCTGTGGAGGACGCAATCTCCGTGCCGTTTTTTGGTGAGCGGCGGTTGGTGATGATTAACCGGCCATACTTTTTAACCGGAATGAGAACCAAGTCTAAAATTGATCAGAACATTGACGATTTTCTTGAGTATTTGAAACATCCCGAGAAATCCACTGTCATGGTGATATTTGCGCCCTATGACAAGCTGGATTCACGGAAGAAAATTACCAAGGCTCTCAAGAAGGTTGCGGTGACTGTCGAAATTGGCAGTCTTCGCGAACGTGAAATCAAACAGCTGGTTACCGATAAGATCACTTCGGAAGGATTTAAGATTAATCAAGATGCATTGGACCGAATGGTCGAGTTAACCGGCGGTAAGCTGACTTCGATGATGAGCGACCTTCCCAAATTATTTTTATATAATAATGATACTAAAGTGATTGATATTGATTCGGTCAATGGCCTTGTCAGTCGATCAATGGAACAGAATGTTTTTGATCTGGTTAACAGCGTGCTGAAGAAGAATGCCAAGCAGTCAATGGATATTTATCATCAGCTGCTTTTGGAAAATGATGAGCCGATCCGAATCAACGCGGTCTTGATCCAGCAGTTTCGGCTTTTACTGCAGGTGATGATCCTTCAAAAGCACGGCTACTCCCAGGGGAATCTGGCATCAACCCTGAAAGTTCATCCTTATCGGGTTAAGCTCGCAATGCAGACTGTGAGAAAGTTTAGTTATGGTCAGCTGAGGGATGCCTATGTGGGTTTGGTGGATACGGAACGTCAAATGAAGTCGACCCGGCGTCCGCCAGAATTATTATTTGAATTATTTGTGCTGAAATTTATGAAAAGCGTCAGTTAGAAATACGAAAACAGGAGTCGGGATGCCAAATGGCAATTCCAACTCCTGTTTTTATGTAAAAAAGTGTACAAAAAAAGTTGTTAGACTAGGGTCCGTCTGAAAACTACTTAAGTAAGATGCAAATTGAGGCAATGTAAACCGTAGCCAGATAAACATGAGCGAGCTTATCATAACGCGTTGCAATCCTACGAAAGTTCTTCAACTGATTGAAGAAGTTCTCAATCAAATGGCGCTCACAATAAACGTGGTAATCACAGGTCCACTTGTCTTTGGTATTTTCCTTTGGCGGAATGGTATAGACGCCTGCTTTATCTTCAATATACTGGCGAAGTTTCGCGGTGCCATAGGCTTTATCCGCGATAATATTTGATTGAGAAATATCGAAGCCTTCCAGCAACTCACTGGCAACTTGGCTATCATGTACTTGACCACCTGTTAGGCGAAAACCCAAGGGATTCCCTAATCCGTCAACGAGTGCGTGAATCTTGGTCGTTCGGCCACCTCGACTTAGTCCAATAGCTTGATTTTCGACCATACATTCGGCGTTTTTTTTGCCCCAGTGGCCTTTTGATGCGCTCGAACGATCGTTGAATCTAAGCTCAAGTTTTCCATGTCGGGATCGTCAATCAATTCGAGAAAAACCTGTTCGAACAAGCCTGAACTTACCCAGGCTCGGAAGCGACTATACACCGTTTTCCAAGAGCCATAGCGTTCAGGTAGATCACGCCAAGGAGCCCCGCTGCGCATGAGCCAGAGGATAGCGTTGAGGGCGGTACGGTTGTCTAGGCTTGATGGACGGCCAGTCCGGTATGGCGGGAAGTATCCTTTGATTCGGTCCCACTGAGCATCTTCCAGTTCGTATCGTTTAGGTGTTGTCATCGGAATGCCTCGATTCGTTTTTCCTCAGATTATACCTGAATTTTTAGTTTTCAGACAGTCCCTAACTAACAACTGGAAAAGGTTTTATTTAGCTAATTTTGAAGTTAAACGTGACTTGTCACGAGCAGCCTTGTTAGCTTTGATTAAGCCCTTTGATTTTGCATGATCAATTGCGCTGATTGCGTTAATGTATAAATCCTTAGCGTCGTCAGAACCGGCAACTTGTGCCTTTTGGAACTTCTTAACTGCAGTACGGTATGCACTCAATTGAGCAGCGTTACGACGTTGTGCTTTTTCGTTGGTTTTAACACGTTCGATAGCAGATTTGATAATTGGCATTTGACTCACCTCCGAGTATTATTCTTAGTAAAAATTATTAAATTTCAACAAGCATCATTATACAAAAACCAGCCGACTATTGCAACCCAAACTGCGAATGAATATTGCAAAGAGGCTTGTATTTATTAAAAGAATCCGGTATACTAACTTTTGTGTGTTGTACAAGACCTTCGACTTAGTTTGTCGGGTACCACTTCCGTTTACTCAGTTGTTGGCTTCAAAAAAATAAAAAGGTGGTTATATATTATGGCAATTACACAAACCAAGAAGAACGAAATTATCAACAAGTTTGCTCGTCACGAAGGCGATACCGGTTCAGCAGAGGTTCAAATCGCTGTTTTGACTGCAGATATCAACGAACTGAACGAACATATGCGTACTCATCGTAAAGATTATCATTCACAACGTGGACTTATGAAGAAGATTGGTCACCGTCGTAACCTTTTGGCTTACTTACGTGACAATGACGTTACTCGTTATCGTCAATTGATCAAGGACTTAGGTCTTCGTCGTTAATATTAACATTTCAAGAACGGATATTTTCCGTTCTTTTTTTATACATATTTATTTTAAGCAATAACAATCTGTTTTGAAAAATTCGGTTTCAACAAAAAATATGTTAAACTAAAAGAAGCTGAAAACGAACGTAAAAAAGAACAAATTAATTTTTGAGGTGAATCATGAAAAACAAAATAAAAGTCATGGCTATTGGTGGCGTCCGCGAGAATGGTAAAAACATGTACGCGGTTGATATTAATGGCGGAATTTATATTTTGGACTGTGGTCTAAAATATCCTGAAAACGAATTATTGGGAATCGATGTTGTGATTCCCGACTTTAGCTGGTTGGAAGAAAATAAAGATCGGATTGTCGGGGTCTTCCTGACACACGGTCACGCGGACTCAATTGGTGCGATTTCTTACTTCTTAAGTAAGTTTGATGTGCCAGTCTTTGGTTCTGAAATGACAATTGAGTTAGCCAAACTTAATGTGGCGGACTCTGAGGAAATTAAGAGCTTTGATGATTTCCATGTTGTCAGCGAACGCAGTGAAATTGATTTTGACGACATCAAAGTGACTTTCTTCAAGACAACACATTCAATCCCCGGTTCTTTGGGAATTGCCCTTCACACATCAGATGGAATCATTGTTTACACCGGTGATTTCAAATTTGATCAGACCGCTGCGCCAATTTATCAGACCAACTACTCAGCTTTGACCCAATTGGGCGATGAGGGCGTTTTAGCATTGCTTGATGATTCAGGAAATGCTGAAAATCCTAAGCCAAGTGCGTCAGAGAAGAAAATTGCCGAATATATATATGATACATTCAACTATCAAGACAGCCGGATTATCGTTGCCAGCGTTGCTTCCAATATTTTGAGAATGCAACAGGTCTTCAATGCTGCTGCCAGAACTGGTCGGAAAGTTTACTTAACCGGTCATGATTTGGAGCGGATTGTTAAAACCGCAATGGGATTAAATACCCTGAAGCTTCCTGAAGACGATTTACTGATTGGCTCACTTGATGAGCTGAAGAAAATGGCACCTGACAAAGTTGTCATTATTCAGACTGGTAAAATGGGCGAACCCATTAAGGCAATTCAACGAATGGCCAACAAGGAACAAAGTGACATTAATATTGAACCAAAAGATTTGGTATTTATTACGACAACCCCATCTACTGCAATGGAAACAACCGTTGCTAAAACCCGCGATATGGTTTATCGGGCCGATGGTGAAGTTAAGATGATTTCTGATGAGATGAACTCATCAGGTGATGCCAGTCAATCCGATTTACAATTATTGATGAATCTTTTGCATCCAAAGTATATTATCCCTGTTCAAGGAGAATATCGTTTACTTGAAGCCAATGCCAAATTAGCCAAAGAAATTGGCTATACGGATGATCAAATTGTCATTCCGGCAAAGGGTGATGTCATTTCAATTTCCAAGGATGACATTCATCTCGGAAAGGGCGTTGACTTGGCCGACACCATGATTGATGGGATCGGAATCGGCGACATTGGGAACATTGTTCTCCGGGATCGAAAAGTTCTTTCCGAAGACGGTATCTTTGTGGCTGTTGTGACAATTGACCGTAAAAAGAAGCGGATTGTTTCAAGTCCTAAGTTAACTTCCAGAGGATTTGTCTATGTCAAGGCCAATAAAGACCTGATGAAGGATGCAGCCGGCATTATTGAGAAGACGGTTACGAACAATCTTGAACACAAAGAGTTTGATTGGAGCAACTTAAAGCAGGATGTTCGAGAAGACTTAAGCGATTATCTCTACAAGCAGACAAAGCGTCGTCCAGTTATCCTTCCAGTTATTATGGAAGTCAATCAACACCATAAACGTTCAAAGAAAAAGCAAAAAGCGACTGAAAAAGATTAATCAACAAGCGAGTAATTCATTAAATTGAATTGCTCGTTTTCTATAGTAGTGGATGATGGAGGAAATCATGGCTGGAATTACAAAAAACGATCAGGTCATTTTACTTAGTGCCCATGAAGATCTGCAAGACGGCCGATTCAATCAAGTCGTCAACAAGTCTGAACATTTGTTGGAGAAATACCCGAAGATGCTTGAGATAAACGATCTGTATGCAAGTGCGCTCTACAATTTAAAGAAGTTTTCAGAAGCCTACAAGGTCATTCAGGAATTTCAAAATGACTTTATCACTAATCCGCAATACCAGTCGGACGGACTAAAGATATTCTTGGCCAATGATCTGTTCATGGCTGCCAGAGAAGTACTGGCTCACACATCGGCGGACAAGCACCAGCAGCGACAGGCAGTCATTCTTCAAAATGAGGATGCCTACCGTCAACAGCACAGTAACGATTTATCAAAGCAAACAAGACGATTGGCTCATCTTGGTTCACTTCCGGTGTATGAGCAGGTCCACGAAATCACGGTTTCACAGAAGTTGCCTTTAAAGGAATATGTGCTTGCAGCAAAAACATTGCTGAATGATCCCTTTGGCTGGCAGGTTTCAAAGACTCAAGTTCTACTTCAGCTGATGAAAGTGAAATTTTCTGAAAACATCCAGTTGTATTGGCTGGATGGCAAGTCCCACACCATAAGTATTGACGAATTAAAACCATTGGACGAATATCAATCTTTTGTAGCTGTTTTAAAAAAAGTAACCGAGCAATTTGAATCAGAAGATCCAATTAAGCTCGATCTTGTTGAAAAAGAATTATTTACTCAAAGTAATTACATTTTTCCCTATTTTGATGAAGTCATCACCATTCCCAAATTCTGGGCAGAAACTGTGATTGCCCAATCCTTTGGTGGGACTGCATCCGCAGATAGTCCCGAAGAGGAAAGAATGCTGGCTTGGATTAAGCTGATTCATGACCAGGAGATTAAAATTGGTCTCATATAACCAAATTATTTTCGGAAAATAAGGGGAATCTGTTTACAAACAATTGTAGTATCGATATAATACTTAAGGATTCTTCGAAAATTGACTACTTTGTCTTTTCCAGAAGATGTAGTATAATAACACTTAGAAATGCATTGATGTGAATTGATGTAATTCTTGAAAACAACAGGAGGTTTCATTAATGGCAAAAGAACATTATGAAAGAACAAAACCCCATGTAAACATTGGTACTATTGGCCATATTGATCATGGGAAAACTACTTTGACTGCTGCTATCACTAAAGTATTGGCTTCAAAGGGTCTCGCTAAGGCTGAAGACTATGCTGATATTGATGCAGCTCCAGAGGAACGTGAACGTGGTATAACTATCAACACTGCTCACGTGGAATACGAAACTGAAAAGCGTCACTATGCCCATATCGATGCCCCAGGACATGCTGATTACATTAAAAACATGATCACTGGTGCCGCTCAAATGGATGGTGCTATTTTGGTTGTTGCCGCAACTGATGGCCCAATGCCACAAACTCGTGAACATATCTTACTTGCTCACCAGGTTGGTGTTGATTACATCGTTGTATTCTTGAACAAGACTGATTTAGTTGATGATGACGAATTAGTTGACTTGGTTGAGATGGAAGTTCGTGAATTACTTTCTGAATACGATTATCCTGGTGATGATATTCCTGTTCTCCGTGGTTCAGCTCTTAAAGCACTTGAGGGCGACAAGGAGCAAGAACAAGTTATCCTTGACTTAATGGATGTTGTTGATGAATACATTCCAACTCCAGAACGTGACGACAGCAAACCATTCTTGATGCCAGTTGAAGATGTCTTCACTATCACTGGTCGTGGTACTGTTGCATCTGGCCGTATCGATCGTGGTACTGTTAAAGTCGGTGACGAAGTTGAAATCGTTGGTTTGAACGACCAACCATTGAAGTCAACTGTTACTGGTTTGGAAATGTTCCGTAAGACATTGGATCAAGGTCAAGCCGGAGATAACGTTGGTGTTCTTCTTCGTGGTATCGACCGTGATCAAGTTGTCCGTGGACAAGTTCTTGCTGCACCTGGTTCAATCCAGACCCACAAGAAGTTCGAAGGTCAAGTTTATATCTTGACTAAAGAAGAAGGTGGACGTCATACTCCATTCTTCTCAAACTATCGTCCACAATTCTACTTCCATACCACCGATGTTACCGGTGTTATCGAATTGGAAAAGGGCGTAGAAATGGTTATGCCTGGTGATAACGTTACATTCCAAGTTGAATTAACTAAGCCAGTTGCCATTGAAAAAGGTACTAAGTTTACCATCCGTGAAGGTGGCCATACTGTTGGTGCCGGTGTTGTTAGTGACGTTAAGGACTAGTTTCTTTCGTTAAAAGCACACTAAGCTGTGAGGATAATTCCTCACAGCTTTTTTTATATGTTGAGTGTTATATGAAATTAATTTTACATTTTATGATTAATACGTTAAAATAACAATGTTATGCAATTATGAAATTGTAAAAAAATCTTTTGGTCTCGGAGGAAAAAAGATGTCTACAAAATGGGAAAAGAAAGGTACCAATGATGGCGAATTAACTTTCGAAATTGGTACAGATTCAATTAAATCTGGATTAGATCGTGCATTCAAAAAGAACAAGAACAGTATTCGAGTACCTGGCTTCCGTAAAGGAAAGGTTCCTCGTGCAATTTTCACCAAGATGTATGGTGAAGAAGCATTGTACGAAGATGCCCTCAACATTCTCTTGCCTGACGAATATTCAAAGGCTGTTAAAGATGCTAAGATCGAACCAGTTGACCAACCTAAGATTAGTGTTGAGTCAATGGAAAAAGGTAAGCCTTGGGTTATCAAAGCCACTGTTACCGTTAAGCCTGAAGTTAAGCTTGGCGACTACAAAGGTTTGAGTGTTCCAAAGCAAAATACCCGTGTTTATCAAAAAGACGTTGAAGCTGAATTGGAAAAGAAGCGTCAAAGTCAAGCTGAACTAGTTCTTAAAGAAGGTAAAGCTGCTGCAAAGGGCGACACTGTTGTGATTGACTTTGAAGGTACTGTTGACGGCAAGCCATTTGAAGGTGGCAAGGCTGAAAACCATTCTCTTGAATTAGGTTCAAATTCATTTATTCCAGGTTTTGAAGATCAATTAGTTGGTCACAAGGCCGGCGATGATGTTGAAGTTAAGGTTACATTCCCTAAGGATTATCAAGCTAAAGACTTGGCCGGTAAGGATGCAATCTTCAAGACTAAGATTCATGAAGTTAAGACAAAGGAATTACCTAAGTTAGATGATGACTTTGCCAAGGATGTTGACGAAAACGTTGACAGTCTTGATGAATTGAAGGAAAAGATCAAAGACGATCTTAAGAAACAAAAGAAGAGCGAAGCCCGCGACGCAATCGAAGATGCTGCAATTAGTGAAGCAACTGACAATGCCGAAGTTAAAGATATCCCTCAAGCAATGGTTGATGAAGATATCCAACGTCAAATGGACCAATACCTTGCAGGTATGCAACAACAAGGTATCAACCAACAGATGTACTTCCAGTTGACAGGAACTAAACCTGAGGATCTTAAGAAACAATTTGCTGATGGCGCTGACAAACGTGTTAAGACAAATTTGGTTCTTGAAGCAATTGTTGCTGCTGAAAAGATCGAACCATCTGAAGATGATGTTAAGGCAGAAGTTAAGAACCTTGCAAAACAATATGGTATGAAGGAAGACGCTGTTCGCAGTGCCTTAACCGATGACATGTTGAAACATGATATCGCAATCAAGCAAGCAATTGACTTAATTGTTGATTCATCAAAGCAAGACGCTAAAGCAAAATCAACTGAAAAAGATTCTAAAGACACTAAATCAGAAAAATAGTTTTTCTGCTTAATTAAAAGGACCCGTTCATTCGACGGGTCTTTTTTTAGGGGTAAAGCCTATTGATTGCAATTTATATATGTTATGGTAAAGTTATTCTTAGTTGATTATTATATTTAAAGTCCATCTTGGATGGAGGAGTGAATAATTTGTTTGAAGATAACGAATCAAGCGGGCCTATTACTTGCTCGTTTTGTGGAAAAACACAGGATCAGGTAAAGAAAATTGTTGCCGGTCCCGGCGTTTATATTTGTAACGAATGTATTGATTTATGCAAAGAAATCATTGACGAGGAATTAGCGCCAGAAAAATCTTCAGAAGACTTACTGAAGGTTCTTACACCTGCGCAAATTCTGGATAAATTAAATGAATTTGTAATTGGTCAAGAAAATGCCAAACGGACACTGTCAGTTGCCGTTTATAATCACTATAAGCGGGTTAACGAAATGATCAGTGAACCGGACGACGATTTGGAACTTCAAAAGAGTAACATCTGTATCATTGGACCTACTGGTTCCGGTAAGACATACTTAGCCCAAACATTGGCTAAGATTCTTAACGTGCCATTTGCAATCGCTGATGCAACGACTTTAACCGAAGCCGGATATGTTGGTGAAGATGTTGAAAACATTCTTTTAAAGCTTCTGCAAAATGCCGATTATGATGTTGAACGCGCTGAGCACGGTATTATCTATATTGATGAAATCGATAAGATTGCTAAGAAATCAGAAAACGTTTCGATTACTCGTGATGTTTCCGGTGAAGGTGTTCAACAGGCTTTATTGAAGATCCTTGAAGGAACGATTGCCAACGTTCCGCCTCAGGGTGGTCGTAAGCATCCTCAACAAGAATTCATTCAGATTGATACAACGAACATTTTGTTCATCGTTGGTGGTGCCTTTGATGGAATTGAAGGCATTGTTAAGAGTCGTCTTGGTGATAAGACCATTGGCTTTGGAACCAACTCCGACGAAGCTGCCGACGTTAATCCTAAAAACATTATGCAGTCAGTTATTCCTGAAGACCTCCTGAAATTTGGTCTAATTCCAGAATTCATTGGTCGTCTGCCAATTCTGACTGCTCTTGATAAGCTTGACGAACATGATTTGGTTCGGATTTTAACTGAACCTAAGAATGCCTTGGTTAAGCAATACAAGAAACTGATTGAGCTTGACGGTGCCGATTTGGAGTTCGCTCCAGGTGCCCTTGAAAAGATGGCCCAATTGGCAATTGCCCGTGATACCGGTGCCCGTGGCCTTCGTTCCATCATTGAAGACGTTATGCGAGACATCATGTTTGATTTACCAAGCAGAAATGATGTTTCAAAAGTTGTCATCACACCGGAGACGGTTACCGATCATAAAGAACCGGAACTAATCTTAAAACAAGCATCGTAATTCCCAGAAATCTGATGTAAACTTTAGATAGCTTACTGTCAGATTTCTTTTTTATTTAAATAGTTTATTCATTGAAGGAGTGGTTTCATGGAGGTTCACAATGTCGACCTTACAATTAGTGCTGTCGCAGAAAAACAATATCCAAATACCCAATTTCCAGAAATAGCGTTGGTTGGTCGGTCAAATGTGGGTAAATCTTCATTGACCAACGTCCTGATTAATCGGAACAAATTTGCTCGTACTTCAAGTCAGCCTGGTAAGACCCAGACTCTCAACTTTTATAACATTGAAGACAAACTCTATTTTGTTGACGTTCCAGGTTATGGATATGCCAAAGCTTCAAAAGCCAGCCGTGAAAAGTGGGGCCGGATGATTGAAACATACTTAACCAAGCGTGAGCAGCTTAAAGGCGTTGTGACCTTGGTTGACGGGCGTCATGCACCCACAGATGACGATATTTCAATGCATAATTGGCTGAAATACTACAATATTCCGATGCTGGTTGTGGCAACCAAGATGGATAAAATTTCCGGTGGTAAATGGAATAAGCAGGAATCGTTAATCAAAAAGACTCTCCAACTCGATTCAGATGAGCCGTTGGTCCTGTTTTCCGCATTAACCAAAACGGGTAAAAATGAAATTTGGCGTTGGATTGAGGGGAGAATGAAACGATGAATTTTGATGATTATCAAAAAGCAGCTAATCGGACATTAATGGGCAATGAACAGGTTTTAACTAATTGTGTTTTGGGCCTAACAGGTGAGTCGGGTAAAGTTGCTGATTTGGTTCGTAAATATACATTTCAAAGTCAACAACTGGATCATGATCAACTCGTCAAGGAAATGGGCGATGTTCTCTGGTATCTGTCTCAGATTTCAGAGTGGGCCGATATTCCATTCGACGAAGTTGCCAGTGATAACATTAAGCGACTTAAAAAACGTTACCCTGCTCAACATGGTGGCGTCAATCAAGTTAATATTTAAATTTCGAAGCAGCCGGAGTAATCTTTGGCTGCTTTTTTCATTCCGATTTTTCTAAAATGCCGTCAAAAACTGTATAATCGACATAATAAATTCGATAATAGTGAATAAAACATAAAAACAGTTGCATTAAATGAATATTGGTGTTAATCTCAATACATTGAATTTTTAGAAGATGAGAGGGAATATATATGTCAGAAAATAATAAAGTTGTTTTAGCTTATTCCGGTGGTTTGGATACCTCAGTTGCAATTCCTTGGCTGCATGACAAGGGCTACGATGTGATTGCCTGCTGTATTAATGTTGGTGAAGGAAAAGATTTGGACTTCATCAAGCAAAAGGCATTGAATGTTGGTGCCATTAAGGCATATGTCATTGATGGACTTGATGAATTTGCCGACAATTACGCATCCGTTGCATTAAAAGCCAATGCGATGTATGAAGGTTCATACCCATTGATTTCAGCATTGTCACGTCCATTAATTTCAAAGACGCTTGTTCAAGTTGCCCATCAGGAACATGCCGTTGCCGTGGCCCATGGTTGTACTGGTAAAGGAAATGATCAGGTTCGTTTCGAAGTTGCCATCCATGGTCTTGACCCACAGCTTGAAGTTTTAAGCCCAGTTCGTGATTGGCACTGGTCACGTGAACAAGAAATCGAATATGCCAAGGACCACAACATTCCAATTCCAATTGATTTGGACTCACCATACTCAATCGACGCCAACATTTGGGGCCGTGCCAATGAAGCCGGAATTTTGGAAGATCCATGGCAAAGTGCACCTGAAGATGCTTTTGCAATTACGAATCCAATTGAAAATACTCCTGATACTCCAACTCAAGTTGAAATCACATTTGAAAAAGGAATTCCAACTGAGTTAAACGGCAAGAAAATGAAGTTTTCTGAAATTATTCAGGAATTAAATGAAACTGCCGGTAAAAACGGTGTTGGTCGAATTGATCATATTGAAAACCGTTTGGTTGGTATCAAGTCTCGTGAAGTTTACGAAGCACCTGCTGCCACTGTCTTGTTAAAAGCTCATAAAGAGTTGGAAGACTTAACGTTTGAACGTGACTTGGCTCATTTCAAACCAACTGTTGAAAAACAACTCAGCGAACTGGTTTACAATGCATTGTGGTTCTCACCTTTAATGGATGCCATCCAATCATTTATTGATAAGTCACAAGAAGTTGTGAATGGAGTCATTAAGCTTCAATTATTCAAAGGAAACGTGATGGTTCTCGGACGTAAATCAGATTCTTCACTTTACGATAAGGATTTGGCAACCTACACTTCTTCAGATTCATTTGATCAAGAAGCTGCCAAAGGCTTCATCAAACTTTGGGGACTTCCTACTCAGGTTTATCAACAAGTTGCGCTTAAGAACAAGAACTCACAATTTGTTAAAGCCGTTACCAAGTCTCAATTAAAAGATAAAGTATCTGTTCATGAACAAAATTCTTCACATACGGGAGCTAAAAAATAAATGAGCACTAAGAAATTATGGGGTGGTCGTTTTCAGGAACAAGCAGCAGAATGGGTCGATCAGTTTGGGGCTTCGATTTCATTTGACCAATTAATGGCCGATGAAGATATCGAGGGCTCACTGGCTCATGTCAAAATGCTTGGGCATACCAAAATTTTACCGATGGATGATGTTGATAAGATTGTTGCCGGGTTAAACGACCTGCGAAAAGATTTACATGCCGGCAAGCTGCATTTTACAGTTGAAAACGAAGACATTCATATGAATATTGAAGCGTTATTAACTGACCGGATCGGACCGGTTGCCGGGAAATTGCATACTGCGCGTTCCCGAAATGATCAAGTGGCAACTGATTTTCATTTGTACTTGAAAAATCGTTTGCCTCAAGTCATTGACGAAATCACCACCCTGCAAAAGACCTTGGTTGAAATGGCAGAAAAGAATGTTGAAACCATCATGCCTGGATATACCCATCTGCAGCATGCTCAGCCAATTTCATATGGTCATTACCTGATGGCCTACTATCAGATGTTGAAACGTGATAAAGAACGTTTTGAGTTCAATATGAAGCACACGGATATTCTGCCTCTGGGCGCAGCTGCGTTAGCAGGGACCACTTTCCCAATTGACCGTGAATATACGGCCAAGGAACTTGGATTTGGACAAGTCTATCCAAACTCCTTGGATGCTGTTTCGGATCGTGACTTTGCGCTGGAGTTTTTGAGCAACAGTTCAATTCTGATGATGCACTTGTCACGTTTCTGTGAAGAAATCAGTATGTGGGTCAGCCATGAGTTCAAGTACCTTGAACTGAGTGATGCTTATACAACCGGTAGTTCGATTATGCCGCAGAAAAAGAATCCTGATATGGCGGAGCTGATCCGTGGTAAATCGGGTCGGGTTTATGGTCATTTGATTGGCCTGCTTTCAACGATGAAGTCATTGCCTCTGGCCTACAATAAAGACCTCCAGGAAGACAAAGAGGGAACTTTTGACACTGTTAAGACGCTCCTACCTTCTTTAAAGGTGTTCAATGGGATGCTGAAGACTGCCAAGCCGAACGTCGAACGGATGAAGCATGCAACTGAAAACGACTTTTCAAACGCAACCGAGTTGGCTGATTATTTGGCTGCCAAGGGCATTCCATTCAGACAGGCCCACGGAATTGTTGGTAAGCTTGTCTTAAAGGGCATAGAAACCCACCAGAACCTTCAGGACATGTCCTTGGAGGAACTACAGGCTGCCTCACCTAAAATCGAAGAGGATGTCTATCATGACCTCAAATCAGAGGTTGCGGTCGAACGTCGTCATTCTTTGGGTGGAACCGGCTTTGATCAAGTCCGTTTACAGATCAAGAATGCCAAGAAAGAATTAGGCGAGTAGCGGCACGCTGCTTTTCTGCATATATATTTTCATGAAATTCAAAAAAAGGACTATGTCATTTCGACATAGTCCTTTTAAATATGCTTATTTTATGATCGGGTACGGGTTTCACTTGGAACTAAAACCATTTTTTCTTTGGTCGTTCTTCGTTCTTACGTTTTTTATCTTTATCTTTTTTATCGTGTTTTAAAAACTTGTCTCGTTTCTTGTCTTCAGGATCCATTTCAGCAAATTTGCCGAAGATCGCATCCATGTCATTTTGGCGATTAACCTTTAATGCCATTCTGATTCATCTCCTTACTCTATTACGAGATAACTATAGCAAAGATTGCCTTAAAAGTCACACTTATTGGCCACTTCTTAAATCACAATGAATATTTGCATGAATAATGTATAATTCTAACTTATTTTAGATTTTTATTGCATAAATTATGTTTTTGGTGTAACGTATTGGTTATTATAATTTTGGGAAGAGGGAACGTAATGAAGAAGAATTTTAAAGCTATTATCCAAGTTATTATGATGATTACGACCATCCTTGCTTTAACGGTGGTATCTACGAGTCATGCTTCTGCTGCTGATAATTCGCTGCAGAGAGTTAAACAACGTGGTGAACTGATTATGGTTACCAGTCCTTATTATCCGCCATACGAATTTCAAGTGAATAAAAAGGGCAAGGATCATATTGTTGGGATGGATATCGATGTTGCCAAGAAGGTTGCCAAAGATCTTCACGTTAAGCTTGTGATTAAGAGTATGAATTTTGACTCACTGTTGGTTGCGATTCAGACTGGAAAAGCCGACATGGCGATTGGTGGTATTAATCCAACGGCGGCTCGTCGACAAAGCGTTGACTTTTCAAAGATTTACTATACCGGCGGTCAAAGTTTTCTGATTAATGCCAATGACGCAAATAAGTATAAGAGCGTCAAGAACTTGCGTGGTGCCAAGATTGGTGCCCAGACCGGTACCTTGTAATATGGGTTGGCAAAGAAGAAGATTCCCGATGCAACTGTTAAGGGGATGGATAAGTCAACCGACTTGGTACTGGCATTGAAGACCCACAAAATTGATGCGTTGGGAATTGAAAAGCCCAGTGCCGAAGCTTATGTTAAAAATGATTCCGGATTAAAGATGATTCCATCCGGCTACGATTTAAACAAAAACGAAACCGGTGTTGCTATTGCCTTCAAAAAGGGCTCGAACAGTTTGGTAACGGCCGTTAATAAATCAATTGATCAAATTCAAAAGAAAAATCTAACCGAACAGTATTTGGCAAATGCCGGAAAGTATATGAAGGTTAACACGGTTAATACTTCGATGTTCCATTACTGGAAGTACTTTGCCAAAGGTGTTGAATACACGGTTCTGATTTCAATCGTTTCAACTTTCTTCGGTGTCATCATTGGGGTTGTCTTGGCATTGATGCGATTCTCCAAGCAAAAATGGCTTCGTGGCCTTGCAATTAGTTATACCGAATTTATTCGTGGAACACCTTTGATGGTTCAAGTCTTGTTTGTTTACTTTGGAATCGGTGTGGTGGTGAACATTCCAGCGTTGATTTCAGGGATGATTTCCGTGTCGCTGAATAGTGGTGCCTACGTTGCTGAAATTATTCGTGGCGGAATTAATTCCGTTGCAAAAGGGCAAACGGAAGCTGCCGCCAGTCTTGGATTATCAAAAGGTGATTTGATGCGATTCGTTATTTTGCCGCAAGCATTCAAGAATATCTGGCCAGCTTTGGGTAACGAATTCATTTCACTGATTAAGGAAAGTTCCATTGTTTCAATTATCGGAGTTACCGATTTGATCTATCAGTTGAACATCGTTCGGGCGGATACGTATCGTGGTGTCATGCCAATCTTTGTCGCAATGCTGCTGTACTTTATCATGACATTTGCACTTACACGTGTTCTGAATCACTTTGAAGGGAAGATGAAACATGCAGGATAAAAAAGTTCTCGAAGTTAATCATTTAAGTAAAAAGTTTGGTAAAAATGAAATTCTCAAGGATATCAACGGGACTGTTAAATCCGGCGAGGTTATCTGTGTGATTGGCCCATCCGGAGCCGGAAAAAGTACTTTTCTCCGTTGCTTGAATTTATTGGAAAAGCCAACATCCGGTGAAGTTAAATTTGACGGAACCGACTTAACCAATGTTGATGAAAAGCAGTTGATCAATCTGCGTGAACGAATGGGAATGGTTTTTCAAAGCTTTAATCTCTTCCCGAACATGACGGTGATTGAAAACCTTAAGCTGGCACCGATTCGTGTTAAACATATGAAAGATGACGAAGCTCAAAAAGTTGCCATGCATTTATTGGACAGAGTTGGCCTCAAAGAAAAAGCCAATGCCTATCCAAGCAGCTTGTCAGGTGGTCAACAACAACGGGTGGCCATTGCCAGAGCCTTGGCAATGAACCCGGAAGTCATGTTATTTGATGAGCCAACCAGTGCGTTGGATCCTGAAATGGTTGGTGAAGTTCTGGAAGTTATGAACGAACTTGCCAAAGAAGGAATGACCATGGTTGTGGTTACCCACGAAATGGGCTTTGCCAAAGAGGTTGCCGATGAGGTTTGGTTTATGGCAGATGGCTATATTCTGGAAAGAAACAAACCTGGTGAATTGTTTGACAACCCTCAAAATGAACGGGCAAAAGATTTCATTGGCAAAATCATTCAAAATGTCTAACCGACTGACTAATCTTGAGTGAATCAAATTTGAATCAACAATGACAATAAAAAAGGAATCCCAGATGATGTATTTAAAATCATTGGCAGGATTCCTTTTTTGGGATAGTTGGTGCAAAACGATGTGCTTGTTTGATTGAGTAAATGTGAGTGTTGAAGACCGTTTATCCCCAGTTCGTATCAGTTGAACCAAACATATATTCGATGTATACTTTTAAATTGAATATTATGAAAGGAGTGAGTTTTTTGGCGAATGAATATATCGAACATAAGTTGGCTTTATTGCCTGATATGCCTGGTTGTTACCTGATGAAAAATATCAACGGTAAGATCATTTATGTTGGAAAAGCCAAAAACTTAAAGAACCGGGTTCGCTCATATTTTAAGAGCAGTCATGAAGGTAAAACGGCCCGGTTGGTCTCCGAAATTGCCGATTTTGAATACATCGTGGTTTCCAGCGACAAAGAAGCATTTTTACTGGAAATTACGTTAATTCAAAAACACCGGCCATATTTCAACATCAAATTAAAACAGGGGAACGGCGGGTACCCATACATTAAGATTACTAATGAACGTGACCCGCAAATTAAAATCGTCAATACCTTGCTTAAAGATGGCGGCTTTTATTTTGGCCCTTATCCAAACGTTTATGCAGCTGATGAGACGGTGAACTTCTTACAGAAGGTATATCCGCTCAGACGCTGTAATGGATTTCAAAATCGACCTTGCCTGTATTACCACATGGGCCAGTGTCTGGGTGCCTGCTTCAAAGTGGTTCCCGAAGAGGCATATGCCAAACAGATTAAGCGGATTAAATCATTTCTGAATGGGAATGTTGCCCATGCCAAACAAATGTTGACTGCCAGAATGGAAAAGGCAGCCTCGAAGATGGAATACGAGCGGGCAGCCGAAATTCGTGATTTGATCAAATATATTGAAATCACGGTTGAAAAGCAGAAAATTATTTCAAACGATAACACCCCTCGAGATATTTTTAATTATTATATGGACAAAGGCTGGTTATCTATTCAGGTGTTCTTCATTCGTCAGTCACGATTAATGAAGCGTGAAAAACGATTATTTCCAATTATTGACGATCCTGAAGAAGAAATGGTCAGTTTCATTTCTCAATTTTACAAGCAGAAGAATCAAATCTTGCCAAAGGAAATTCTGGTACCCAAATCACTGCCAACTGATGTGATTAGTCACGTGGTGGAAGACGTACCCGTTAGAACGCCACAGCGGGGTCAGAAACGTGACTTACTGGAGATGGCAGGTAAGAATGCCAAGATGGTCTTAGAGGAGAAATTCAGGCTGTTAGAGCTGGATGAGAGCAAGACAACCGGGGCAATGAAAGAATTAACCGATGCCATGGGAATTGCCCCTGGTCATAAGATCGAAGCTTTTGACCACTCACACATTCAAGGAGCCGACCTGGTTTCGGCAATGGTTGTTTTCGTGGATGGCCAACCTAATAAGAATTTATATCGGAAATACAAATTGAGAACCGTCCACCATGCCGATGAAGCTGCAAGTACAAAGGAAGTCATTCGTCGACGCTACACCAGATTACTCAAGGAACACGCTGAAATGCCCGACCTGATTTTAATGGATGGCGGGACTATTCAGATGAACGCCGTTAAAGATGTTCTGGTAAATGAACTGGGACTGGACATTCCGGTTGGTGGCATGGTCAAGAATACCCATCACCAAACGGCCGACTTATTATTTGGTAATCACGATACACCGCTTCAACTGAATCCAAAAAGCCAGGGATTTTACCTCCTGCAGCGAATTCAAGATGAAGTTCACAGATTTGCGATTACCTACCATCGTAAAGTTCATACGAAGAATTCTTTGAGTTCTCGTTTGGATTCAATCGCTGGAGTTGGTCCTAAGACCCGAAACAAGCTTTTGCGAAAATTTGGATCATTGAGGAAAATTTCAAATGCTTCGATTGCCGATCTCCGCAAACTTGGAATTTCGGAAACTGTAGCGCAAACCATTAAGTTCTCGTTGAGTAAGATTGATGAAGAACGTAAGGTAACTAATTATCAAGATAAAAAATTAACCCACTAGGGATCAATTTTCATGGTCATTTTCAAGATTATTTTGACCTGGTGTGCGAAACTCGGTATACTGCTAGAGTATTGAACATGTAACTAACGACTTAGGATTAATTAAAATGGTGATAAGATGTTTGTTGATCAAGTAAAAATTAATGTAAAGGCTGGAAACGGCGGAAACGGTATGGTTGCTTTCCGACGCGAAAAATATGTTCCAAACGGAGGCCCTGCCGGAGGTGACGGTGGCCGAGGCGGAAATGTCATCTTTAAAGTGGATTCAGGAATGAATACCTTGATGGATTTCCGTTACCATCGAAAGTTTAAAGCTGCAAATGGCGGCAATGGTGCCAACAAATCTATGACCGGTCGTAGTGCCGATGATTTGGTTATCCCAGTCCCAGAAGGAACAACGGTAACCAACACTGAAACGGGTGCCGTCGTCGGGGATTTAACCAAACCCGATCAAGAATTGGTTGTTGCAAAAGCCGGCCGTGGTGGCCGTGGCAATATTCATTTTGCAAGTCCAACGAACCCGGCACCTGAAATTGCTGAAAATGGTGAACCAGGGGAGGAAATTTCCCTTAGCCTGGAATTGAAAGTTTTGGCAGATGTCGGACTGGTTGGGTTCCCTTCAGCAGGGAAGTCGACACTTTTGTCGGTCATTACCAGTGCCAAACCGAAAATTGCCGGCTATCATTTCACAACGTTGGTTCCTAATCTTGGAATGGTCAGATTGGATGACGGGCGTGATTTTGCTGTCGCTGATTTACCTGGATTAGTTGAGGGAGCTTCGAATGGAGTAGGATTGGGATTCCAATTCCTGCGTCACGTTGAACGAACCCGTGTTATTCTTCATTTAGTGGACATGTCCGGAATTGAAGGCCGTGATCCATTCGATGATTATTTGGCAATCAATAAAGAATTGGAACAGTATGATGAACGAATCTTGAAACGGCCACAAATCATTGTGGCAACCAAGATGGACCTACCTGATGCTGAAGATAATCTTCAGGAGTTCAAAAAACGTTTGAATGAATCTCAAGATAGTCAGACAGATGTTCCTGAGATTTTCCCAATTTCTTCAGTCACTCATACCGGTTTAACCGAATTAATTCGCAAAACAGCCGACCTATTAGATACAACTAAGCTGTCAGATTTGGAGAAGCCACAGGATACGACCAAGCAATATGATTACAAGCCAGCTGACTCTAGTGACTTCCATATTTCATATGATAAAGAATATGAATCATGGGTTATTACAGGCGACAAGATTGAACGTCTGTTTAAGATGACCAATACCGAACATGATCAAAGTATGCTAAGATTTGCACGTCAAATGCATGGTATGGGAATCGATGATGCCTTACGAAAAGCTGGGGCTAAAGATGGCGATACAGTCACTATCTTGGACTTCTCATTCACATATGTTGAATAGTTAAAAATCAAATTCATATAGGGCAGGGAATATTTCAATGCAACAGGTTCAAACAAAAAAACATGTAAAACGGCTTAAGCATAGCCGGTATATAACTGGTTTTGATGGTATTCGAGCACTAGCGGTAGTTGGTGTTATCATTTACCATCTGTTGCCGTATAAGCTGCAGGGTGGGTACTTGGGAGTGCCAACCTTTTTTGTAGTATCCGGCTATTTGATTACTGATCTCTTGTTACAGGAGTGGGAGCAAAACGGCAAAATTGATTTTTGGGGCTTTTATGCCCGAAGAATTAAACGGCTGTATCCTGCCCTGGTGTTTATGCTGGTGGGAACCGGCACATACATAACACTTTTTCAACGGTCGCTGTTGACCAATTTACGATCGATTATTACGACCAACATGCTTTACGTCTACAACTGGTGGGAAGTCGGTCACGGTCAAAGTTATTTTGACCGGTTCAACGGGGAATCACCGTTTACCCACTTGTGGTCACTGTCCATTGAAGGACAATATTATTTAATTTGGCCGTTAATTTTAACGGCAATGATTTTGATCATTCGCAAACGAAGAACAATTGCCAATATCTTACTTGTTTTGGCAATTGGCTCCGGGGTCCTAATGGGCTTGCTATACACCGGCCCAGCTACTTTGAACCGGGTTTACTATGGTACTGATACCCGGATGTTCTCAATTGTCTTTGGTGCTTTACTGGCTGTGATTTGGCCATCAACTCACTTAAAGAAGCATGTATCAACCACTTCTCGATGGACACTGAACGTAATCGGACTTATTTCGATTGCCATTATTGCTTACCTTTACTTCCAACTTTCCGGCCAAAATACCTTTACGTATCGCGGCGGAATGTTCATCATGGCAATTGCTTCAACGACCTTGATTGCCGCTTGTGCCCACCCAGGTGCAGATATTAACCGGTGGCTGACCAACCCGGTATTTCATTGGATTGGTACCAGAAGTTACGGAATCTATCTTTATCAGTTCCCGGTCATGATTTTTTACGAAATCAAAGTTCAAAATATCGCATCGCATCCTTTGATGCATGCAACGATTGAGATTGCCTTGATCATGATTATCAGTGAACTGTCATACCGTTACATTGAAGCGCCATTAAGACATTACAAGTATTCAAATCTTGGCCGTTCAATTTACGAATTTTTCCAACCAAGTTCAGTTTACGGTTGGAAGCGGCTATGGTTGGTTCCAGCTCTGTTCCTAATTGGTGTATCGGTCTATGGTAGTGCCATTTCACCAACCAAGGATGCCAAAAATGTTTTGCAGGAAAACATTACGCAAAACGAAAAAGCTTCCAGTGCGAAGAATAAAGCTGCCTTGGCCAAGCAAAAGAAGGCTTCCAAGCTTTCTGCAAATCAAAAGCGGATGAAGAAGCTTTTGAAGAAGAAGCTAACTGTTAAGCAGTACAAGATTGCCAAGCACTATGGTTTGAATAAACGTCAATATTTGATGGTTTATCAACAACCACTAACGGCTATTGGAGATTCAATTTTGGCCGATAACAGTCGAGATCTTCAGCACGTATTCCAGAACGCCTATGTTTCAGCTGCAGTTGGCCGTCAGATATGGCAGGCAGGGCAAGTGTTGACGCAGATGAAGAAGAAAAACGAACTTGCTCCCAACATTTTAATTAATTTGGGAACCAATTCTCCGATGACATCTGCACAGATTAACTCGGTTATTAAATCAATCGGTCCTAAGCACCAGATTTTCTGGGTAACCACTCATGTGCCAACCAGAAACTGGGAGTCTGAAGTTAACCGGACGATTCGAGCTGCCGCCAAACGCCATAAGAATGTCCATGTTGTTGATTGGCATGCATACAGTTTGAATCAGCGAGACTGGTTCTGGCAGGATAATGTCCATCCAAATCCAAAAGGAAATGTTCATTACACGCATTTGATTGCAAAATCAATTAGTGATTTTTACGATAAAAAATAACAGTTTTCCAACTGTTGAATATACAAAAAAGAACTGAGACAAAATGATCATTTTGTCTCAGTTCTTTTTATTTCTAATTTAAATTAACAGTGAGTGTTGAATCCGGTGCGTCCGCAACTTTCTTTTGATTGGTTGTATAAACCGGTCCAAACTTAATGGCCAACTTGGTTGCCGGATGACTTGCATAATCGTGAAGGTAGCCAGTCATGGCGAAGCTGACGGCTTTACCGGAATTGATTCGGTTGCCGGCTGATGAATCCGTGAGCTGGTCAGCAGTTGTCAGTGTCTGCCCCTGATTGGTTTTAACGTAGTCAACGCCGTTCAAAGCAATTTTAATGTCATAACGATTGGTAACGATATAGTTCAGCACAAATGTGTAGTAGGTGTCAGGGATGGTCTGCAGGTTCAAAACCTGTTCGACGGCTTCCTTAGCTTCAGGTGTTTTTGCAGTATTTTTAATAATCCGAACTTGATTAACTTTGTAGGTTAATTTACCGGATTGAATGTCGAGAGGCTGAGTTGAAACGGCAGCAAGCTGTTGACGGGTTCCGAAGCGGTCAAATGTAAACTGATGTTTTTTACTCAGATCACCATTTTTAACGTAGTGTGAATTGTGTTGGACTGACTTGGGCACTTTGTACTGATAGTTGTCCAGTGATTGACTTGAACTGGAAGCGGCCGAAGAACTTGATGAATCGTTAGCCATATTTGCACTGAATGATTTTTTCTCGTTTGCTTGATTTGCCTTGTTGCCACCGCAGCCTGCCAAACCGACTGCGAGGAACGCAGACAAGATTATTAAGTATCCTTTTGCTTTCATGTTTTTATCCCCTAATAAAATACAATTGATTTATTAACAATTCTAAACCCAAAAACCAATTGATGATCATTTAAGGTTCTCAAATCGGTTTTAAGAGAAAGTTGTCTGGTTCGGGTCATAAACTGATCTAAGGTTATTGTAGCAAATCCACCGTGAGATGGAGATGTTTTGCCCAACAATAAGGAATCTTTATCAATTAACAATTCATTGACGGGCAGAAAGTGTTTCCCTTCGGCAATTAAAATTGTTAACTTCGGATTTAGTGTACTGCTGGCACGGAAAAACTCATCCAAATTGATGATAACCCCCTCCCTTCTAATTATTATTTTATCGTAATTATGATACAATTGAAAAGTGATTTTAGGAGTCAGCATAAGGCTGGCTTTGTCATTCGATTTTAAAAAATAAGGAAACGATAATAATGCAGATTGAATTTTTAGGAACTGGGGCAGGGTCTCCAGGCAAGTTTCGAAACGTTTCAAGTTTGGCACTTCGACTGTTGGATGAAATCAACTCAGTGTGGTTGTTTGACGTCGGCGAGGGAACCCAGCACCAAATTCTTCGTTCAACTATCCGGCCTCGAAAAATAGAAAAAATATTCATCAGCCATTTACACGGTGATCACATTTTTGGCCTGCCTGGTTTATTGAGCAGCCGGTCATTTCAAGGTGGAAATACACCGTTGGATATATACGGACCTCAGGGAATTAAAGAATATGTCAATGTCAGTTTGAAGATCTCTGAAAGTCGATTATCTTACAAGATCAGGTATCATGAGCTTCCGAAAGATACTGACGGAAAGATTTTTGAAGGTAAGAAGTTTACTGTCTATGCCGCACCGTTAGATCATCGAATTACCAGCTTTGGCTATCGGGTTGTTGAACACGATCACCCGGGTGAATTGATGGTTGATAAGCTGACGGAACTACACATTCCGTCGGGACCAGTATACGGAAAGTTAAAAATGGGGCAAACGGTTAAGCTTGAAGATGGCCGGGTCATTGATGGAAAAGAAATGATCGGTCATTCTCAACCTGGTCGAATTGTCACGATTATCGGAGACACGCGAAAGACTGCCAACGCTGTCAAGCTCGCTGATCATGCTGATGCGTTGGTTCATGAGAGTACCTTTGGTAAAGGGGAAAACAAGCTCGCAAGGAACTATTTCCACTCAACTAATATGCAGGCGGCTCAAATTGCCAAGCAGGCCGGTGCCAAGATGCTTTTATTGAACCACATTTCGGCCCGATATACAGGCAAGATGGCTCATGAACTCGAAAAGCAGGCTCAGACCGTATTCCCCAATACAAAAGTAGTCAAGGACTTTGATGTCATTGATATACCATTTGAAAAGAACTAATAAGTATTTCCGGGGGGATTCACTTTGAAGAAACAAATTAGCACAATTCTCAGTATTATTTTGATTATTATTATCGCAATTTTTGCGTTAATGAATTTTGAATCTGTTGAAGTTAATTTTGGCTTTGCATCTTTGAAGGTACCATTGGTGTTGTTAATTTTAATTAGTTTATTGATTGGCGCACTTGTTATTTTCCTGTTTTCATCCACTCAAAACGTGAAGAAAAACCGACAGTTCAAACAGTTGGAGTCTGAAAGCCAACAAAAGCAGAATCAGTTGAATACTCAAATTGATGAGCTCAACGATAACTTGAAAGCTTTGGAGACCAGACTGAAGAACTCAACCGGCAAACAGGAAATTGGCAGCCGTGATCAACAAATCAGTGATCTGGAAGATGAAATTGCGAAATTAACCGAAAAATTATCTTCGGAAAAGTAAGGTAGAGTGTTTTAATGATCAATTCCAAGTTTAAATGGCAACTTGACCAACCAGCCAACCAGGATGTAGTTGATAAATTGTCAAAGGATGCAAATATTGACCCGTTTGTTGCCAA
Source organism: Lentilactobacillus kefiri (assembly GCF_007989105.1). Taxonomy (GTDB): domain Bacteria; phylum Bacillota; class Bacilli; order Lactobacillales; family Lactobacillaceae; genus Lentilactobacillus; species Lentilactobacillus kefiri. The sequence continues at coordinate 95,803 of NZ_BJVK01000005.1, forward strand.
ATTATTGGTACAGCGGGATATTACAACTGCAGAAGGTGCGGAGAGTTTCATGAATCCTTCTGTCAGCTCATTTCACGACCCGTTTTTGATGCATGACATGAAAAAGGGGATCGACCGGATTCGACAGGCTGTTGAAAAAGGCGAGCACATCACCGTTTACGGTGACTATGATGCCGATGGTATTACCAGTACGACGATTATGTATGAGACGTTGAGTGATCTTGGAGCCGATGTTGACTACTATATTCCCAACCGATTTACGGAGGGCTACGGTCCCAATGTGAAGGCGTTTCAAAGTATTGTGAATAATGGGACCTCGCTAATTGTCACGGTTGATAATGGCGTGGCCGGATTTGACGCGATTGCCGCGGCCAATGCATTGCACTGTGATGTGGTCGTTACTGACCACCATTCATTGCCGGAGAAGCTTCCCGATGCGTATGCCATCATCCATCCCAGAGTTAAAGATGATGAAGGTAAGGCGTATCCATTTGGTGATCTTTGTGGTGCCGGGGTTGCATTTAAAATTGCCCAGGCATTAATGGACGAAGTGCCGTCTGATTTAATTGATATCGCTTCAATTGGGACGGTTGCCGACGTTGTTTCATTAACCGACGAAAATCGGGCAATTGTTAAATTTGGTGTTCAAGCCATTCAAAATAGTCAGCGGCCTGGTTTGCTGGCTTTAATCAAAGAAGCCGGTATTAATTTGGCTCAATTTAGCGAAGAAGATATCGGTTTTGGCATTGCACCGCGTTTGAATTCACTTGGCAGAATCAAAGATGCAACGGTCGGAGTTGAACTCTTATCTACTTTTGATGAGGATCGGGCTTCCGAATTGGCCAAATTTGCCAATCAGCAAAATGATTTGCGCAAGTCGCTTGTCGATCAATTTTTCACTGACGCTGTTCAAAAGGTTGAGGAAAATGGGGACATCAGCAAGCGTCATACGTTGGTCGTCGTTGGCAACAATTGGCATCAAGGTGTTTTGGGAATTGTTGCCAGCCGATTGGTTGATAAATATCAGCGACCGACAATTGTGATGACTGGTTCCGACGATAGTGATGAAGTCAAAGGTTCTGGCCGGAGTGTCGACAGTTTTGATTTATTCAAAGCAATTGATCCGATTCGTGACCAAACGGTTGGCTTTGGTGGCCACCACTCTGCTGTTGGACTCACCATCAAACAAGACAAGGTCGACGTGCTTAAAGATCAACTTGAAAAGGCGGCTGAAGAGCAGCATTTGGATTTATCCGTCAAACCACAATTGGAAATTTCAGGAGCGTTGCCTGTATTGAAGGTTACCCCGGATCTGTGTGATAAAATTAAGACACTGGCGCCTTTTGGCCAGGATAATCCCAAGCCAATCTTTAAATTTCAGTTTGATCATCTTGCCAATGTGAAGACAATGGGGAAGACAAATGATCATTTGAAGTTCTCCATGGTGCAAGGTGACAGCCAACTGACGGCGATTGCTTTTGGTAAAGGAGACGTCGCTTCTGACATTCAAAACGGTCAGTCTCAATTGCAGGTTGTCGGTGAGATTGGTGAAAATACATGGAATAATCGAACAACTCTTCAAGTCATGATTGATGATTTGAAAGAAACGCCTCAACCAGTTGTTGACGAACGAACCCGTGAACTGCACAAACAAATGTTTACTGATTCGGGGATCTACGTTTTCTTCCACGAAAAAGTTTTGAAACAGTTGCGACGTTATGTGAATGATCAGTCGCAGGTTGTGATGTACAACCAAATTGAGCAGGAAGCCGTTAAAGATCAACAATTATATATTGTTGACTGCCCTGATGTCGTTGATGATCTGGTCCAAGTTTTGTCGAAGGTATCACCGAAGACCACTGTCCTTTATTTGTACAAAAAGCAACTTATATCCAAAATAGGGATGCCAGATCGTCATTCTTATGCTAAACTATTTAGGTTCATTAAAGAACACTCAAACATCAATATTGCGACGCAGTTAAAACAAATTTCAGAGCATCTCCACATTTCCGCACGGACAATTATTTTTATGGTTCAGGTTTTCCTTGAATTGGATTTCATCACGATCCAGGACAGAATTATCAATCTGAATCCAAATTACGCTGCCCGTGATCTGAAAACAGCACCAAGTTATCATCTTCGGACTGAACAACTGGCTGCTGAAAAGAAACTGCTGGTTTCAAATACTCATGAATTAGTCAGCTTCGTCAAGGACTGTTTGGGCGTTTGATGAAAGGGAGAAAGAATATGCCAATCGATTTTTCAAAATATATTGCTTCATATCCGGACTTTCCGGAACCCGGAATCCTCTTTAGAGATATCTCACCAATGCTTGAAAATGGTGAAGTCTATCGAGCTGCTACGGATAAAATTGTTGATTTTGCCAAAGCACGAAACGTTCAAATGATTGTCGGCCCAGAAGCACGTGGATTTATTGTCGGCTGTCCGGTTGCCTATAAGCTGGGGGTTGGATTTTCACCTGCCCGCAAGAAGAATAAGCTGCCAGGGGAGACCATTGAGGAAAGCTATGGCTTGGAATACGGTAAATCGTCATTATACTTGCGTACCAACGCTGTTAAACCTGGTCAGAGGGTATTGGTTACCGATGATTTATTAGCCACTGGTGGCACGATTGACGCCACTATCCGGTTAGTTGAAAAGCTTGGCGGAATTGTTGTTGGAACCGCGTTCTTGATTGAATTGTCCGATCTTAAAGGTCGCGATAAAATCAAGGACTATGATTTCTTCTCACTTTTAAAATATTAAAACAAAAGTTCGTGATCACTGAAATGTCAGTGGTTACGAACTTTTTTAATGTTGTTGGTTGTTTGAAATCTGTATATGTCGGTTGCGATTGGGTGGCTGCACGAATGTCCTTTGGGTCACCAAAAGTCTGAATTTGATTTGGATTGGTGCGTGCAGGTAACAATTTAAAAAGATAATAAAAGCGCTCTGGAATTATCTTCCAGAACGCTTAAACGCCTGCTGCTATTAAGGTGAGTACAGGATTTGAACCTGCGCGCCGGTATTAGCCGGTTCGCCGGATTTCGAGTCCGGTGCATTACCACTCTGCCAACTCACCACAACAGATTTCATTATATCAATTGTTATTATGAAAGTAAATTACTGTCTACTTGGAAGAGGCAAAACGCGTCTTTAAATAACCGACAATTGCTGGAATTAATGAAATCCCCACAATTCCGATAATGACCATTGAGAAGTGGTCTTTAACGACAGGAATATTGCCAAAGTAATATCCGGCGCCACAACAAATTGCGACCCACGAGATGCAGGCAATCAAATTGTATTTGATGAATCGTTTGTAAGGGAAGTCACTGGTTGCTGAGACAAATGGAATTAAAGTCCGGATGATGGGGATGAACCGGCCAAAGAAAATGGCCATTGCCCCATATTTATCGAAAAAGCCCCGGGCTTTACTCAGATCTTTTTCCTTAATGAATTTTCCAAGAATACGATGACGAGGGATGATTTCTCCAAACTTGTTACCAAAAAAGAAGTTTAAGGAATCTCCGCCAATTGATGCCGCCAGAAATATGATGATAAACAGACCAATATTCAACCCATATGTAGCGTTGGCTGATAGTGCCGCAGCTGCAAACAGGAGTGAGTCTCCTGGAAGGAACGGAAAGATTACCGCTCCTGTCTCAATAAAGATAACCGCAAATAGAATTAAGTATGTTGAGTCTCCAAATGTATTTACGATATTTATGAGATGGCTGTCAATATGCAGGATAAAATCGATAAGCGTACTCAAATAATCATTCCTTTCGAAAATTTATAATTGATTCTAACAAATTATGTCTGACCCGCGTGATTTATTAGCTGTCCTTTAACAAAAAATAAGTTTTGTTGTGAAAACAGATTTTCAAGGTTACAATATAAAAGCAGATTATGGATAGGATGATTATAGATGAAATTTAAAGTAGGAATGACGGTTACAGGGACAGTAACCGGGATCCAGCCGTATGGTGCCTTCGTAGACATTGGTGAGCATACACAGGGACTGATTCACATCTCGGAGTGTAAATCCGGGTATGTTGATAACATTTTTAATATGTTCACGATTGGCCAGCCGGTTTCTACGTTGATTATCGATATTGATGAGTACTCAGGAAAAATTAGTTTATCAATGAGAAGCCATCAGCCTGATTTGGATCTTATTAAGCATCCGAAAAACTTCCGCCCAAGGAATATTCATTATTGGACAAACTATCGATTAAACATCGGCTTTAAGAGCCTGGCGGATGCTAGAAGTCAATGGATGCGTGATGCCCGAAACTTTTTTGATTAGTTTTTAAGAAAGTCCTTGACCTAACACCAATAAATTGGGTATAATATTTTTCGTTGTCAATTATTCATTTGATTCGCTTGTGAATTTCAATTTTACAAATTGAGTTAAAAAATCACTTGATTTCAAGTTGAATATCTGATAATATTAAATAGTTGTCAAAAGC
>NZ_BJVK01000006.1 GCF_007989105.1 Lentilactobacillus kefiri
CTAATCGGTTACGAAGTTTATCTGCCTGACTGGACCCAGGGAATTTTGGGACTCCGGGCATCAATGGCCGGTTTTGCCGTCACGCCCAGTTCACTGATGTGGATTGTTGGGTCATTTTTAGCCGGCAAGCTGCTTGCAAGGACTTCACCATACCGAATTATTAATTTGAGCCTGTTCTTCATCCTGGTTGGGGCAATCATTATGGTCCTAATTCCGGCATATACGCCGTTTGTGGCCTTCTTGGGCATTTCAATGATCTGCGGTACCGGATTTGGCTTAACGGTCACCACGTCGATTATCAGCGTCCAAAATGAGGTTAAGCCCAATCAGATTGGAGTCGCAACGTCATTCAACACCCTTTGCAGAACGTTAGGGCAGACGTTGATGATTTCCGTATTTGGAATTGTGATGAATATGACCATGCTGAGAGGTGTCCGACAAACCGACGGCACATCTCTGAAGATGATGGATAAACTTATTAATCCACTGACTGCCAACCAGCTTAGTGAGAAGGTTTTGCCACATCTACGAAACATCTTGTACAATTCTCTTCACAATGTGTTTATTGTGGGATTGATTTTAATTGTGATTGCGTACGCTGCCAATTTGGCAGATCGCAGAAATAAAAAACAGCGAATCCATTAATCGATTCGCTGAATTGCCATCAAAATTGGTGGGAAATGTTCTTGATTTAAAAAGCTGTATTTTAAAACACTGTATCGTTTTTGGTCTAAATGACTGCCAAATTCGAGAACGGTGTTTTTTTCTCGTTCACCACCAGGGTGACCATAATAGGCGACAATCACGATGATGCCATTGTGACCCAAGTGATTGAGGCATCCCTTGATCGCGGCAATCGTTGTTTCGGGATAGGTCACAATTGTTTTGTCACCACCGGGAAGATACCCCAGGTTAAAAATTGCGCCTGAGATGGTCGTCTCATAAGGAAGAATCTCGTCAACCTTGGCGTGGCTGATATTATATAGATAAACGTTTTTGGTCATTGCGTGATTCTGTTGTAATAGGGCTTTTGTATTTTCAACCGCCTGTTTTTGAATGTCAAAACTATAAACATTTCCGTTTTGACCAACTAACTGGGTTAAAAACAATGTATCATGGCCATTGCCCATGGTGCAGTCAACCACAGTATCCCCAGAGTTAACGGTTTCGGATAGCAGTTGATGACTGAATTCCAGTGCAGACTTGATTTTCATGAGATCCCTCCAGCAAATTTATCAAATATCCATTGTGACAAAAGCAGTATGACTAATCCCAGGCTCCAGCCGCCAAGCACATCGCTGGCAAAATGGACGCCTACATAAATTCGACTAATGCCGATCCCTAAAATAATGATCAGTAATATCAGGTCGACAACCAGTTTTTGGGTGCTGTTTTTTAAAAATCGATTGGCCAGTAGGATTAGACTGCCACCGACAATCATTATACTCATTGAATGGCCGCTGGGGAAACTACTGCTGTGGACGTAAACCAGGTGGTGAAGAGTCGGTCTTGGACGATTAAAAAAGTGTTTAACCAAGACATTGATTGGGCCCGCCAATATAACGCCGTTCAGCAATAAAAAAAGAGCTGAACGAATTTTTCGAACCAGAAATAAGATCAGGCCTGCGCCGACTGTAAATCCCAGCAAAGATTGATAGTTGCCAAATTTGGTAAAATGGATCATAAATGAAGTCAACTCCGGGGTAGCCAACCCTCTGACTGCATTGCCAAAGTAATTATCAAATGTATGGATCCATGCTTTGTGGAACATGACACCATAGGCTAAGATGAGGAAAATTATCAATGAGGCGATCCCCATCAAGGTGGATAACTTTTGAGATTGTTTTTTCATGTTTTCAACTCCAATAACTAAAATTATAGCACTATGGGCAGTTGTTTTTTCACAAGTGTTTTGGTATGATAATAAACAATAATTTCAATTTATGAAAATGCAGAGACGAATTAGTAACCAACTGCCTGTTTTCCAGAAACTGAGTGGGTGCTGTGAACTCAGAACAGGTCGTGGCGAACTCATCGTCGAGTGCTTGGCTGAACGAAGTAAACCAAGCCGGTTTATCACCGTTATTGATTTCGAGAGCTCAAGTAATTGAGAATATAGGTGGTACCGCGTTAAATCGTCCTATAAGAAACCCAGTGTGGTTTCTTATAGGGCTTTTTTTCATTTATTGAGAAATATGAAAGGTGGAAGTTGCAAAATGGCATACAATCATGAGGTAATTGAACGCAAATGGCAGCATTATTGGAAAGAGCATAAGACATTTAAGACTGAAGAAATTGCCGATAAAGATAAGTATTATGTCTTGGACATGTTCCCTTATCCATCAGGCCAAGGGTTACATGTTGGGCATCCTGAAGGATACACGGCCACAGATATTATGGCCAGAATGAAGCGGATGCAGGGCAAAAATGTTCTTCACCCAATGGGATGGGATGCTTTTGGATTACCTGCAGAACAGTATGCTTTGAAGACCGGTCATAATCCACGAGACTTTACGGCCAAGAACATTAAGACATTCAAACGTCAAATTCGTTCCCTTGGATTTTCATATGACTGGGACCGTGAAATTAATACGACTGATCCAAGCTATTACAAGTGGACTCAATGGATATTTGAACAATTATACAAAAAAGGGTTGGCATACGAAGACAACATCGAAGTTAATTGGGCACCTGATTTTATGGGTGGAACTGTTGTTGCCAACGAAGAGGTTATTGACGGTAAAACTGAGCGTGGTGGATATCCGGTTTATCGGGTCCCAATGCGTCAGTGGGTTTTAAAAATTACTGCATATGCTGATCGCTTAATTGATGATCTGGACGACTTGGACTGGCCTGAAAGCATTAAGGAACAGCAACGTAACTGGATTGGCCGTTCTCGTGGTGCCAGTGTCTTCTTCCAGGTTAAGGGTCATCCTGATGACAAAGTTGAGGTCTTCACGACTCGTCCCGATACTTTATTTGGGGCAACTTACATGGTTTTGGCACCGGAACATGATTTAGTATCAAAAATCACCACACCGGAACATGAAGCAGAAGTTAAAGCTTATCAAGAAGAAGTTTCCCGTAAATCGGATCTTGAACGAACCGATTTGAACAAAGATAAGAGTGGTGTCTTCACCGGTGCATATGGTATCAACCCAATGACCGGAAAAGAAGTGCCAATCTGGATTGGTGACTATGTTCTTGAATCATACGGAACCGGTGCCATTATGGCGGTTCCTGCTCACGATGATCGTGACTACGAATTTGCCAAGAAGTTTGGTCTGCCAATTGTTCCGGTTATTGAGGGTGGCGACACTGATGATGCTGCTTATACCGGTGACGGTCCTCACTTTAATTCAGGCTTCATGGACGGCATGGGTAAAGACGAAGCCATCAAGGCTGCCATTGCCTGGTTAACCGATCATAAAGCAGGTCATGAAAAAGTTAACTATCGTCTTCGTGACTGGATCTTCAGTCGTCAACGATACTGGGGTGAACCAATTCCTGTTATTCACTGGGAAGATGGTGAAACAACCCTGGTTCCTGAAGATGAATTGCCATTAAGATTACCAAAAGCCAAGGATATTTCAGTTTCCGGCGGTAAAGAAAGTCCACTGGCCAACTTGGACGACTGGGTCAATGTTATTGATAAGAATGGTCGTAAAGGTAAGCGTGAGACAAATACCATGCCACAGTGGGCAGGTAGTTCATGGTACTGGTTGAGATATATGGACCCCCACAATGACAAAGCCATTGCGTCTCCTGAAAAATTGAAATACTGGTCACCTGTTGATCTGTATGTTGGTGGTGCAGAGCATGCGGTTCTTCATTTGCTATATGCAAGATTCTGGCACAAGTTCCTTTATGATTTAGGTGTCGTTCCTACCAAAGAACCATTCCAGAAGTTGGTTAACCAAGGGATGATTCTTGGAACCAACCACGAAAAGATGTCTAAATCAAAGGGCAACGTTATTAATCCAGATGACATCGTTTCAGAATACGGTGCCGATACCTTACGGGTTTACGAAATGTTTATGGGCCCAATCGATGCAGCCAAGCCATGGAGTACCGAAGGCATTCACGGTGCTTATCACTGGTTGGATCGGGTATGGCGTTTAATGATTGATGACAATAATCATCTTCGTGACCGGGTTACAACCATTGATGATGGTAAGTTAGATAAGATTTATAACCAGACCGTCAAGATTGTTTCTGATGACTTTGAGCATATGCGGTTTAACGTTGGTATTTCTCAAATGATGATCTTCGTGAACGAAGCATATAAAGCTGATTCACTACCAATCAAGTACATGGAAGGGTTCGTCAAGCTGTTGTCACCAGTTGCCCCACATATTGCTGAAGAGCTTTGGAGTTTGCTGGGCCATGACGGCACCATCACGTATGAGCAATGGCCGACTTATGATGCTTCCAAGCTGGTCGAAAATACCGTTCAGATGGTTATTCAGGTGAATGGTAAAGTTCGTTCACATATCAAAGTAGCCCGTGATTTGGCTAAAGATAAGGTTGAAGAAGCCGCTAAAAAAGATGAAAATGTTGAGAAATATATTGAAGGCAAGACGATTCGTAAAGTGATCGTTATTCCTAACAAGATTGTCAACATCGTTGTCGGTTAGTTAAGAAGATTTAAAAGAAGCAGCCAGGAAATTTCTTGGCTGCTTTTTGTTATCCCATAAAAATAACCGTTTATTCCGATTGGTGGAATAAGCGGTTATTAAAATTCTGAAATTAAAATGGTTCTTGTCTTAATTTGTAATTGTTACTGCATCAATTCACTGGCAGAACTATCGCGATAATTCTTATCCCATAAGAACTCGGTCAATATCTTGTTAACTGCCATGTTGTTGTTATGAAGCGCACTATGTTGAGCTTTTGGCCCAAAGGCTTCAAATGTTTGATAAAAGCTCACGTGATCTCTTAAAACATATCCCAACGAAAGGGCAGATGCATTGGTGACAACGCCGTCCGAGTTGGAACCGTCACCAAGGTTCCCATAAATATTCAGGACTCTGGCCTGTTTTGGAAAGTTGCGTTTAAGCCTGTAAAGCATTTGGTATTCGGGATGAATAATCTTCGGCTTTCCAGTCGGCAGAATTCTGTTTTTATTAGGCGCATCGTCCCAAAGCTGCATGAGTGGACCCGAAGTCGGCTGGTTTGATTTGTGATTATCCATGATCCCATCATAAGGACCGGCAATCACACAAACTTTATTGGTTCTCGGCAGAGACTTCTGGTTGCCGTTTAACAAATTATAGTAGATAACGGCGTAGGCACCCATGGAATGGCCGACAAAGTTCAACTCATTGACGTGATACTTTTGTTTAAGCAACTTGCAGACTTTGGTCAGCCAACGGGCATACTGAACTTCACCAGCTCGGTTATTATCCATTCTGACCATGATAATGGGATTGACCATCCATGGTTTGACAGTTCCGGTAACTGCAAGCTTGCCGCTGGAACGAACACGGATAATCATCCGTCTGGATGCTGCACCGCTAATTTCAGCAGCCGAAATCATGTCTTTTTCTGAACGCAGAGTCGCACCCCAGCCGTGAACAAAAATAGTAGGGGTACTTGAATTGACATATTTGGCTTTCAGCTGTTGCTGATTACGCTGGGTCTGACAAATATTCCAACCGAAACCCAAGATTATGAGTCCACCTATTAAAAAGTAAAGTATTCGCAAAATTCTTGAGCGCCGATAATTTATCAACTAACTGACCGCCTTACACGAGAATTCTTGATTTTTCGTTTAGCGTAGCCATATAACAACGAGAGTGCAAAGGAGATAATAACAGCTAAAACAGTTTCCATAATCGCACTGTCGTATCCAGCCTCATCGATGATATCAATGACGGCCTTGTGCAAATACATGATTCCCAGTGTTTGCTGACCAAGTAATTGAACCGGTTTGATCATGAACTGGGGCATGAACTTACAGAAATAATAGCTGGCACTAAAGACAACTAAACAAATGATGATTGGGATAAATGTAATGTAAGAAACACGAGAAATGGCAATATGGTGATATGATGCGTGAATGATCTTTGACTTGAGATAGAATGCAAAGTTGAATCGATCCATATGCTGCATCCAGAATAACCATACCGTCAGCATCGTCGCTGGAATGATAATCCACAAGTCTTTAACAAATTGCTGGATCTTATGGAAGTAAAGGTAGCCGAACAACATGAAGAACATTGCAATAAAGGCTACATCAAAGTCCCATGGAATATATTTATAGGATAAGAAGTAAATATGTTTATAACTGGTGGAGACGATCAACGAAATAAACGCAACGATGATCTGTGCTTCCCGGTTTTTAACATATGTAATGACAATTGATGTAAATACCAAAGCCAACAGGTATACGTTAATGTACCAAAAGACACTTAAGTAATGGTTAAGGGTTCGACCACCATAGAAGAGCCGGGCGAAGTAGAAGATGGTGTATGACCAGCTTTCACCACGGATAAAGTGTGATAGAAGAATCAAAAAGCCACCGCAAATCACATATGACGTCAGCAGCGGGAAAATCCGTTTCTTAAAGAATCCCAGCCAATTATTATTAATAATTGGTTTTAAGAAAAAGCCCCCCATAATGAAGAATATTGGCATATGCCACCAATATAGAAAATGGAACATGGTTCCGTGTCGTGTCATGGCGTGACCAAATACAACGGCGACAATTCCGACCGCTTTGGCGACGTCAATCCACTCGATTCGTTTTTTACTCACAAGCTTTTCACCTCGAAAATTATTAAGACCACATATAAAAATATTCTAGTGCATTTAGGGCATCCATGACAATACTTTTTCATTACATCGTAAGAAAACCTCTGATGCTTAAGTAATTTTTAATATATGAGGGGGTTATTGCTATTCACTTTCAACTTGATTAAAATAAAACGAGTGTTTATGTATACGAAAGTAGGAGCAACCATGATTAATAATAAAGACCGGTCCGAAAAATCTCGTGACCAAATGCTTTCCGGTTCAGCCTGGATGACGGCTGGAAGTATTTTAAGCCGCTTTTTGGGTGCCGTTTATATCATTCCCTGGGGTATTTGGTTTGGAAATTACTTTTTTCAGAGCAAATGCTCTCTATGGATTGGGATATAACATTTACAGTTTCTTCCTGATTGCGGCAATTGCCGGCATTCCATCTGCGATTGCCAAGCAGGTTGCCCATTATAACGCCCTAAATGAGTATGGGGTCGGTGTTCGGCTGTATAAGCGTGGATTGGTTCTTGCCGTCGCAACCGGGGTCATATGCGCCTCAATTCTTTATTTTGGGGCACCATTGATCGATGGCGGAAATCCAGCCGTCATTCCAGTCTTGCATTCGCTTGCGTGGGCAATTCTCATTATTCCCACAATGAGTTTAACCCGTGGCTATTTTCAAGGGTATCAGCAAATGGCGCCCTCAGCGATTTCACAATTTGTTGAACAGTTGGCCCGAGTTGCTTATATGCTGTTGACGGCTTTTATCATCATGCGACTGCTTCATGGCAGCTGGGTTCATGCTGTGGCTCAGTCAACCTTTGCCGCGTTTATCGGGGCGGTGGCCGGATTGGCAACGTTGGGCGTTTACTACCTCAGACGTCGTGAGGACTTTCGCCACTTGGTACGCAATAGCGACAATCAAATTCATGTTGAAGCAAAGCAATTATATCAGGAAATTATTGCCCAGGCGGTCCCGTTTATTATTTTGGGTGCCGGGATTACAATTTTTATGTTGATTGACCAATTTACATTTTTCAAAATTATGAAGATGGCAACCAATTACAACTACACGACGTTGTCCGATCTTTACGCAATGTTTGCGGTTAACTCAAATAAATTGATTATGATTACTGTTTCGCTGTCATCGGCATTAGCCATTACCGCTGTGCCAATGTTATCCGAAGCTTTGACCAATGGTGACAAGACTGAAATCCGCAAGCAGAACTCAAATGTTTTGGGATTGTTTATGTTTGTAATGATTCCGGCAGCACTTGGGATGGCAGCCATCGCCGGTCCCTTAAACCGGGTGTTCTATGGAACCAGTCATCAAGCACTGGGCGCCAATATCTTGACGTTTTCGTCAATTATTTCAATTCCGATGGGGATGTTTGTGGTTATCTCGGCCGTTATGCAGGGATTATCTCAAAACAGACGGGCAGTGAGGTTCTTTGCGGTTGGAACGGTCGTTAAATTCATTTTGCAGTGGCCATGTACGTATTTCTTAGGATCTTTTGGTCCGTTGTTGTCGACAGGAATTGGATTAACCGTTGCGAACTGGCTGATCTTAAGATATATGAATCGTCACTTTGGCTTTGAAAAACATATGCTCGACATTGGTTTTCGAAAAATCACCAAATATTCCTTGTTTATGTATGTCATCGCGTTAATCACAGTCTATGGGTTAAACTTCATTGTTCAATTAGTTGGCAACCCATTTGGACGGACCGTCAGTCTGATTGTGACATTGGTTGCGGTTGGCATTGGCGGATTGGTTTATATCTATCTGGCATTAAAGAGCCGGATTGCTGATATGATTCTTGGACCGCGCAGTGTTAAGCTTCGTCGGCTGCTTAAAATCGAATAAAAAACATCCCTCACAATTGCGATTGTGGGGGATGTTTGTATTATCCAATAAACTTATTCAGCTTGATTTTTGTGCATGAATTTAGGTAGTGATTCACTTATCTGATGGGGCATGACAACGTATTGTTTCTCGGCTAGTTTATCTGCAATTGCACTATGAGAATAAACAGCTGCCAAGACGGCCTTCGGTGTGTCTTTAAATTGAGCCGTGAACCCACCAACCATTCCGGCGAGGGTGTCGCCCATGCCGCCGGTGGCCTGTGCGGGAGTGCCACCGGTATTTTCGTAAATGGTGTCATTTGCATAGACTTGAGTTCGATGAGATTTTACAACCACAATGGCGTTCAGTTGTTTAGCGACTGCTTGATTGTTTTCTGGTGATTGGTCGGCAATCTTAATACCTGAAACTCTTTGCCATTCCATTTGATGAGGTGTCAAAATGTTTAAAGAATCCGTTGGCAACTTCATATTGTTAGCTGCAACCAATGTTAGTGCAGAGCCGTCAATGACTAACTTTTGGCCCTTTGAAACGATTTCGAATACTTTTGTCAGCATATCAAATGCATGATTATCGGTTCCCAATCCGGGGCCGATAACAATGACATCCGCTGCTTTAATGATCGGCTCAGCCTGATCAAATTTGTTCCAGTCGACAAACATCGCTTCCGGAAGCCAATCGTGCAGGCTGGCTTGGTTACTGGGATCAGTCACCGTGGTTACCAGGCCGGCACCGGAATAGACCGCTGCCAATGATGCCATGATGATTGCACCACCAAAGTTTTGGCTGCCGCCAATTAAGACGATTTTGCCGTAAGTGCCCTTAAAACTGTCTGCCGGGCGCTTTCTGATAACATCTTTTAAAATACTTTTTGTAATTTTCTTAACTTCTACCATAGTCAGATCTCCTATCAAAATCTGTTTTCACGTTAATTATAGCATTTCGGCTCTGGTCGGATTAGAAACGTGATGCCCATTGTGTGATAAAATTGACTTATATGAAATGAACAGGAGCGAGATAAATGACAGTTGATTGGAAAAAGCAAGCTCAAGATTATAAAGCTGATTATCTGAAGGACTTAAAAGAGTTAATCAGTATCAACAGTGTTCGAGACGATGAACATAAAACGGATGAGTATCCTTTGGGTGAAGGCCCAACCAAAGCAATGCTGAAGTTCTTATCATTTGGTGAACGTGATGGATTTACCACGAAGAATATTGATAATATTGTGGGTTATATCGAATATGGATCAGGTGATCAGACAATGGCGATGCAGGCACATGCTGATGTGATGCCTGCAGGTGATGGCTGGGAGACCGACCCATTTGAAATGGTCGAAAAAGACGGCAACGTATTTGGCCGTGGGACTTCAGATGATAAAGGCCCTGCATTGGCTGCCTACTATGGCTTGAAAATGCTCAAGGATAATGGTGTGACACCAAACATGAAAATTCGCTTGATTATCGGGACTGATGAAGAAAGCGATTGGACAGGGATGAAACACTACTTTGAAGTTGAACCTGAACCAACCTTTGGCTTTTCACCCGACGCTGAATTTCCACTAATTAATGGTGAAAAGGGTAATGTCACATATGTGACAACCTTTGGCCATTCAAACGGATCAAATTATACTTTAAGAAAGTTTGATTCCGGCTTGCGTCCAAATATGGTTCCAGGCAATGCCGATGCTTTGGTTGAAGCAAGTGACAACGAAAAATTTGTCGATGCATTTACCGCATTCTTGGATCATAATCCGGTTGCCGGGGATGTTAAAGCGACTGGCAACGGAATTGCGCTTCACATTACCGGAAAAGCCGCTCATGCGATGGAACCTAAGAACGGGGTCAATGCAGGAACCTACATGGCCAAATTCTTAAATGAATTCCCATTCGAAGGGGCCGCTAAAGACTTTATCGCTTATCTTGCCGAAGACCTTCATGACGATTCCCGAGCTACCAAAATTGGGGCTGATCATGTGGATGATGTCATGGGTGATGTTACGATGAATGTTGGAATTATGAAGTTCGATACGCATAATGGCGGTAGTGTTAACACCAATTTCCGATATCCAAAGGGCACTGATGATAAAGAAATCTTAGGTCATTTGCAAAAAGCTGCCGGCAAACATGATGGGGAAGTTAAGCAAATCAATAATATGGGTCCCCACTATGTTGACCCAAGTGATCCAATTGTCAGCACGCTGATGCACGTTTATCAAGAGCAGACAGGTGATACGAAGTCCAAGCCGGAAGTTGTCGGTGGTGGAACTTATGCCCGTCTGATGAAGCGTGGCGTTGCATTTGGTGCTTTATTCCCAAACGCCAAAGATACGATGCATCAAGCAAACGAATTTCAACCAATCGAAGATTTGATCAAGGCAATGGCAATTTATGGCCAGTCAATTTATGAATTGACGGCCAAGTAAAGACATTTGAGGTGGTTCCCATGCTGAATTTTAATTATTCAAATATTTTAGTTGGGATTGATGGATCAAAGACTGCAGCTAAAGCTGTTAAAAAGGCAATCTCGATTGCAGAGCATAATCATGCAAAGCTGACGATTGTCGCAGTTATCAACGACCGAGAAATTTTAGGTGTTGCAAAATCAGCATTAATCGGCTTTGGTAACGCCAATCAATCGACAATTGACGATGTAAAATCACGATTTCAGCGACTGGTCCACAAGTATGAATTAATGGCAGAAGATCATGGCTTGGAAGTCAACGCATATGTCACTTCCGGTGATCCGAAAAATCAGTTGGCTCATGACATTGTTGATGACCAGGGGATTGACGCGATTGTTGTTGGCGCGACAGGTGCCAATTTCGTTGATCGGATGACGATGGGGTCCACAGCTTCATTTGTGATTTCTCAGGCGCCATGTGATGTATTTGTCGTTCATCGCGACTAAGTTCTTAATATGATAATGATTGGTTCAACAAAAAAGCGGGATAACAGTGCAACTTTAAAAGCTGCGTGTTATCCCGCTTTATTAATCTCATCAATTATTGCTGCTGGTTAGAATGGTTCTTCCTTGGGTTGTTGACAATTAATGCCCAGATACCTGGAATGATATAAATAATGCTTCCCAGTAAGGCCAGGACAATCAAAACGATCGGCCAGACATAAGCATTATTCTTATGGAGATTCTTGATAGCAAACGCTGCGATTATTTGTTGAATCAGATAAATGACGGTAAAAATTCCAAACGCTATCCAGAATGTTGATGACTTTCTAAAGCTGGGTTCACTGTAGAAAATCATAATAAAGCCCAGCCCAACTAGGATAATGGAAATTAACCACCAGATGTTCCAGCCGGCAGTTTGAGCTCCGGATAGATGATGCGGCTTGGATTGATTCATTTTGACACTCCTTTTATCGAATAATTATTAAAATTCTAGCAGTCGATCGATGGGGAAGTCAAATTCGATTTGCATATCAGTATCCAAAGAAGTTATAATTTTTGAAGCGAGTCATTAAGAAATGATAATTTCGAAGGGTGAGGTTCGTTCATGATTGATATAGTATTCAGTGATAGTTTTGCGACGACATTAAGACAGTATTATCAGCAAAAACAGATGATGCATGATGTTCTGTCACTGCCGTTGTACTTGAGCTTGGGGGATATCAGCCAGCGAACTTTTCTAGAGAGTCGAAAGACGGTTTATAAAATCCAATATGCCCATACGAACGAATCTGAAGCGCTGACTTCTCAATCCGTCCACAAAATAAAGAAGGCAATGCACAATTTGGATCTTGCGCTGGAAAGGGATGAACCCCTTCGAATCTGGTGGAGTGATAAAGCAGACGATTACTGTGGCTTTCTTTGGCTGTGTGATTATCTGGTGGACTTTGATGTGGTCACCACGTCTGTTCATGTTCCCATGGTGTTTTCGACGCTGGGGGACGAGTTACTGACAATTACCGGACTCGGTGACTTGAGTGAGTCAGGGATTGATAAACTTCAGTTATTCAGCTTTGAGTCGGCTTTACCCAAAACTGAGCGGGATGCTTATCATTACTACTGGGCACAGCTGCGTGGGGAAAACAATCCCGTTCGAACAATCATCAACGGCTTGGCCGTCAGTCAATCCATTGATTTTTACGACCGCTTTATTTTTGCAAATTTAAGTCAGCGTCGCTTTCGGGATATTATTCGTGTCATTGGTGAAACGGTTGGTAATTATCCGTTTGCTCCAACCTGGTGGTATCGACACCGAATCGATTACTTGGTATCAAAGGGGACGATTGATTTTAAGCCAAGTGAACCAACTTTTGATGAATCCAGTGACGGAAAAATTAAATTAAATATGTCAAACCGTTGAGTATTAGGTGTTCAAGACACAACATTCAGCGTTGAATAAACAAAAAACAACTGGAATGTGAGTATTTACTCATGTCCAGTTGCTTTGTTTATAATGCTTGACTTTTTGGTTGACGAATTTTGGCGAGGGCGTCATCGATTTGGCCTAAAACGATATCAACATTTTTTTGATCGGAAAGATCATATTTTTGCAGATCAATTTTAATCTTAGGACTAACGTCGTATTCCTGGAACCATTTCTTGTAGGCAGCCCACATCTTGAAGTAATATTCTTGCAAGCCTGGATTGTCGTCAAATTGCTCGTAGTCGCGGCCGCGTTTCTTGATCCGGTGTTTGATCGTATCGAAATCACTATCGGCATAGACTAACAAATCTGGCGCCTTTTTAGGCAGTTCGTTCAGTTCGCTCATCATATTGTCCAACAATTTTAAATAGACTGACAGTTCAGTGTCGGTTATGTTTCCCTGGGCGTTATTTTCGCGGGTAAATAAGGCATCTTCGTAGATTGAACGGTCTAAAACATTGTTGTCATCGCTTAAAGCCTGTTTGATCATTGAAAAACGTTTGTTTAAAAAATAGATTTGAAGTAAAAATCCATATTGCTTGGGATTGGAGTAGTAAAGTGGTAGAACTGGATTATCGCCAACTGGTTCAAAGAAAGCTTTGGTTCCTAAATGTTTTGCGATTTTTCCGGTTAAGGTCGTCTTGCCGACACCAATCATTCCTGCAGTTATTATCACCATGGTTGCCCCTCTTATTCATAAAATTACAATATCTAGTGTACCACAAAATGTGGTAACACAATATATATAATCTCCACATTCGGCGGTTAAATATAGATATACACTCCCTATTAAGTAGTACAATAGAATTAATAAGTTAAATGGAGGGAATTCGATGTATAAAGCGGTTGTGTTTTTTGACTTAGATGGGACACTTTTTGACAATGAAAAAAACGTGTCTGACGAAAATGTCGCAGCTATCAATGAATTACGCGAAAACAATATTTTACCAGTTATTTCCACTGGCAGAAATATTTTTGAAATTCAATACGTGATTGATGCTACCGGAATTGATTCATTAGTAAGTGCCAACGGAAGTTACGTTCAATATAAAGGCAAAAAATTAAAAGCTGAACAGATTAGTGATGACGTGATTGAAGAAGTGTTAGCCTTTGCCAAGGAGCAGGGCGATGTCATCGCGTTCTACAATAACAAAGAGTTTGCATTGACTGCAGAAAACGACATGACCAAGGTTAACTATCGATTACTTCGATTGACACCTCATGTTGACCCTGAGTTCTATAAGAACAATGAGGTGAACTTCTTGAATGTCTTTAATTATGATAAGGACAAGCTCTATCAAGACAAATTTAAAGGTGAATTATCACTTGTTAGAAATAACCCCCGTTGTTTGGATACCATGAAGTGGGGCGTTTCGAAACAGACTGGGATTCAGGCTTTGATGAAGAAACTTGATTTGGGGGACATTCCTTCATATGCGTTCGGTGACCAAATGAATGATCTTCAAATGTTTGCCGAAGTTAAATTCCCAATTGCCATGGGGAATGGAGTTCCCGAAGTTAAAGAAAAGGCTTCGTTTGTAACTAAATCAAATATTAACGGCGGAATTGTTAATGGGTTGCGTCATTACGGACTCATTAAATAATTCTGATACTAAAAAATACCATTCAGACAAAAATAATTTTGTCTGAATGGTATTTTTGTTTAACGTTATTTACTAAGCCATTTGAGCTTTAATGTTTGCAAGAGTCATTTCTGAGGTGTCGGCAAAGTTAATGTCGGCAGCTTTGAGGATGTTCTTATCACCAATTCCAATTGAAGTCTCGCCAGCAGCGTTGATTGATTGAACACCAGCGGCAGCATCTTCAACACCGATGCATTGTTCCGGCTTCAAATTGATTAATTCAGCACCCTTGAGGTAGATTTCAGGATCCGGTTTACCTTTGCTTAAAGTCTTTGGATCAACAATCTTTGGGAAGTAGTCGGTTAAATTTAACTTTTGAAGAACCTTTGGGGCATTTTTAGAAGCAGATGCCAATGACAGCAGGTAACCACCATTCTTGATTTCATCCAGGAATGCTTTAATTCCCGGTAAGATGTTATCAGGGGTCATTTGGTCAACCAGCTTTAAGTAGTTGGTGTTCTTTTCAGTTGCCAAAGCAACTTTTTGGTCTTCAGTGTACTTGTCTTGAAGATTACCTGCCTTCAAGATCATTTCCAATGAATCCATTCGGCTGATGCCTTTCAATCCGTCTTCCAATTCTTTAGACCAAGGGGCACCGACTTTGTCGGCAACTTGACGCCAAGCTTTACTGTGAAATACTGAAGTATCGGTGATGACACCGTCTAAATCAAATACAAATCCTTTAATATCAGAAAATTTTGCCATTATGATTCACTCCTCATTATTTATAAGTAATTGTAGACATTTTGTTCTTTTTAAGAGAATAACCTTTTTTAGCAACGCTGATATGAACATCGGCATCGGCAGTCACATCAATTCGGTGATGACCGATCACGAAGTTGTAATGAACGCCTTGGTAGGTTTCTTTAAATGAAATCTTCTTCCAGGTTGATGGCAAGTGGGGATTGATTGTGACTTCGTTGGTGTCAAATCGAACACCACCGTAGCACTTGGTTTCAATCTGAAGAGTTGCACCCATGACACCAAGATGAATTCCTTCAGCGGTCGTTCCACCTTGAATATCATAATAATCAGAGAATAGTGCTGTTGAGAATAACTGCCATGATTGATCCATGTTGCCGTCAATTTGATCAAGAACCGAATAAACAATTCTTGAAAGGGTGGAACCATGGGTTGTCCGATCAAGGTAGAATCTCAAGTTGCTAGTGAAGAAGTTGGCAGGCAGCTTGTATCCCAAACGATTGATAACTTCCTGGACTTCATCAAATGGTAATTCGTAGTAGGCCATCAATGTATCGGCTTGCTTAGCGACTTGATAAGCATCTGGTGATTTACCTTCACCTTTAAGCAGACGATCAATTCGTGAAATATCACCATACTTCTTGCGGTAGGCGTCAAAGTTCAATTTCGACAGGTTGAAGTAGCCTGAGAATTGCCCAATGATACCTTCTTCGTTAATATCCAAACGAAGCTTATGGTCAATGTCTTGCATCTTGTTAAGCAGGTCTTTGTCGAAGTCGGCTTTTTCACTGGCTTTTTGAACGACGTCACTATTTTCTTTTGAAACCAGCGTATTCACTTTATCAAACAACCAGGAAACCATGATGTTGGTATAAGCATTGTTTGTTAAACCATGGTCATTTGAGTTTGGATACTCTTCATGGAACTCATCAGGGCCCATGACATGATGAATATCGTAGCGGTCAGCTGATTGATCGTAATCGGTCATGCTGACCCAGAACTTACAGATGGAAAGGAGCATTTCCAATCCATATTGATCCATGAATTCCTGGTCACCGGTAATGTGGACATAATTGATAATGTCATAGGCAACTGAAATTGAAACGTGTCGCTGCAAGCGGCTGTTGTCCGGATCCCATTCACCACTGACAGGATTTAAATGAACGAACTGCGATTGTTCATCACCGTACATTCCTGACTGCCAAGGATACATTGAACCTTGCTTGTCCTCAGATTTGGCGTACTTTCTGGCTTCGCCAATTCGCTTGTAGCGATACAACAGACACTGCTTGGCAATTGCCGGGTAGTGGATTGCATAAAACGGCAGGTCGAAAGTAACATCCCAGAAGATGTGACCACGATAAGCTTCACCGTGGAGGCCACGAGCACCAACCGAGGCGTCCAACTTTCCGGATGCCAATGCGGCACTTGTAACCAGCATATGGAAGATATTAACTCTGGTCAGCTTTTGACTGGTCAAATCGTTATCAATGATAATATCGGAGTGCTGCCAAACATTGTTCCAGAACTTTTTACTATCTGAAAGGGTATCTTCAAATGATGAGTGATCAAGTTCTGTTTGGGCTTGAGCTTCCAAACCGTCATTCTGGTCTTTTGAAGTAAAGACGGTGACATTCTTCTCAAATTCATATGCTTTTCCAGGTTCAGCGTTGATGCTTAAAGTTTGTTCAACTTTTCCATCTTTCGTTGATGTTTCAATTAATTTCTTTGTATCATAATCTTTACTGCTGAGCTTTGAATTGATGACGAACTGAACGTGTGATGTCTTAGTCTGTCCGGTCATTGAAACTTGGTTGTCGTGAGCGGCCATGCCAATAACATCGATGTGATGCTGATCAAAGTCCTGGTACCGTTCAACGTTTCCGTTGATGACGTTGCCGTCAATTCCGGCATAAATCTGTAAACTGCCTGAGAAATTGATTGGCTTTAATTCGTATTTGATGGCATAACGATGCCAGTTAGTCATATTAGCTGTTTTGGTTGCCCGAACTTGAAGAATATGTCCGGTTGAAAGTTGGATATGCAGGGTAGTTGTCAAAGTTCCCGTCTTTAAATCAAGACTTCGATAAATGTCTTGGATATCGGCTTTTTTAATTGTAAATGGTAATTGATGATCAACACCAAAACTAATGTACTGCGCATTGGGCAGGTTGACCAAGTCTTCATTTACAACATCACGACCATTAATGTTAGTCGTTAATTGGTTGTAAACACCGGCAACGTACATGCCGGGGTAATTATCTTTGTCTGCGTGCGATTCAACATAGGCACCACGCAGGCCAAAGTAACCATTTCCAATGGTCAACAGTGCTTCTTGACCATAATTTCTTTTTCCGGCATATTCACCGTAGTAGTCCAAATGCCACTTGAGATACTCTTCTTTTTCAGCAACGGCTTTTTCAAGGCCAACTTCCTTAATTTTTTGCAAGTTGACAACCGGAATGTTCATCATGTTGGCAATGGCAAGACCAATGTCAATCTTTTGATGGTTGATTCCGATAATCGTATCGGAAAACTCGTAGTTCAAAGAATTTTCAATAATTGCGGCATCAATCGGCAGGCCGGTTAAGGCCGCTTTAATGTTTTCAAGATTATCGCCAATTGAAAATTTGGGGTTATATGTGATCATAAACTTTCGAAACGGTGGTCGGTTGGAATCTTCTGAGTAATTCAGTTCCATGACCCCATCGCGAGCCCTAATAGCAAACGTTCTCATAACAAAACCTCTTCTCAATTTTTGGAAAATAAATAATTCGTTCACATATATAATTCTAGCCCACACAGTCCGCAATCGCAATAAATTGCCGTTTTGAATACATACACGGGCATTTCAAGGCGATTACTTTTGCTGCTTCAGCAAGTCTCTGATTTCTGAAAGTAGTACTTCTTTGTTATCAATAGCAGGCTGGGCTGGTTGCTTTTTGATGACTTTGTTGATCATTTTGATTAGCAAGAAAACCACGAACGCGACAATTAGAAAATTGATCAGCGAGTTGATAAATGCTCCGTATTTGAATGTGGCGCCACCAACTTTAAATGCTAAATTTGAGAGATCCATTTTCCCCAAAAAGATGCCGATTAAAGGGTTGATCAGATTATTTGTCAGGGATGTCACGATCCCTGTAAACGCGCCACCAATAATGACCCCAACTGCCAGGTCGATTACATTTCCGCGAGCGATGAAAGCCTTAAATTCTTTTAACATGTGATTAATCTCCTTTCGATCCGTTAATGTTTGTCGTTATCAATTATTATATCGATTCTAAAGATCAGATTACAAACTGTAACTTTACCAATTGAGACGTGAATTTGAAGGCCAAAGTATGATAGTATGAAATAAGAAATTTTACAGGAGAATTCATTTGAAAAAGAGCAGATTATTCTTGATCGTTGGCGGTGTCTTATTGGTACTGGCACTGGCATTTTACATAACAAAATCATGGCAAATGTCTGTGTTGCCGTTTGCGTTAATTTGGTTAATCGCGATTATTTTAATTCGGTTAATTTTAACGCCGCTGGTTGTGATGATTGTCCGTTCGCACGACCAGAAAAAAGAACTGCGGGAACAAGCAGACCGTCAAAACAAAAATGTTAAATAATTTAGTTGATCGAAGGGAAATTGCATGAAGAAGGATTGGCTTCAAAAAATTGTTATATCGGCCGGATTTGCTGTACTGGCGTTGATGGGTACAGGAGCCGCTACAACTCAACAAGTTCAAGCGAAAACATCCAATGTTTCAGATTCAAAGCAACAGTTGGTTGATATTGTACTGCGGCCGAAAAGCCAAAAGTCGCTTCATAAATTTGTTTACAATTCAGTTGATCCAACTTCATCGAGTTATCGAAAATTTGTAACATCATCGACGTTTTCCAAGCAGTTCGGTCAAAGTTCAAAACAGGTTCATGCGCTTCAATCATATCTGAAAAAGCACCACTTGAAGACGACAACATACAAGGGAAACTTGGTGATGGCGGTTCAAGGTTCCACTAAGAATATTGAAAAGGCGTTTAAGGTCAATTTGGTCAATGTGAATAATGGTGAGGTCAAGTATCAAAAGGCCAACCGGAATCCCAAGTTGCCGAAAAAACTGTCAAAAAGTGTCTATACGGTGTTTGGCTTGTCGAATTATTCATTGTTTGCTTCATCCAAAAACCAGTTTCAACCGTCTTCGCTGCATACAAAGCTGACAAACTCTTCAATCGCCAGCACAACTAAGAAATATTCACCAACACGGTTCGTCCGTCGGTACAACCTACAGTCGCTGTATGATAATGGGGCGACTGGCCGAAGTAAGACAATCGGGATTATTTCATTTGCCAATTTCCATCCAAACGATGTTTATCGTTACTGGGATGACGAGGGAATTAACGTTAAATCCAATCGGCTGAGCGTTTATCGGACCAATCATTATAAGGGTAGCTGGGATGGCTATGATGAAACAACCATCGATGTTGAACAGGCAGGGGCGATTGCTCCCGGGAGCAACATTCGGACGTATATTGCCAAACCCAATATTACGGGAATGGTTAATTCAATTGCTGCCGCCGTCGGTCAAAATGTCGCAGATACACTGTCCTTAAGCTGGGGACAAAGTGAAGCCCAAGTCGCTTATGAAATGAAACAGGGAATTACACCCAAAAAGTATAATCAGATTATGAATTTGTTGTTTGAACAAGCCGCTGCTCAAGGGATGAGCGTGTTCACTGCAACTGGTGATAATGGTGCTTATGACGGCATTACCACCGGTCTGACATCCGGATTATCGGTTGATACACCATCAAACTCGCCATATGTGACGTCCGTTGGCGGAACGACCCTTCCCAAAACATACACTGTCAATAAGAAAAAAGTGTCCATTAAACAAGAGCGTGCCTGGGGCGCGGACTTTCTGTATCCAAACTATAAACACCAACGTTTCTTCGGCAACTTGGACATGCTTCAAAGCTTTTTTGCCGGTGGTGGCGGTGGATTCAGCAAGTATAATTCCGTCCCGAGTTATCAAAAGGGTGTCAGTGGTGTAGGAACTTATGCCGCAACCGATTTGTGGAAGTTTAAATATGGTCGGCCAGTCTTGCTTAAAAAGCCGGTTAACAAAACCGGCAAGGCCAGTGGCCGGAATTTGCCGGATGTTTCAGCGAATGCCGATCCTAACACCGGTTATAGTATGTTTATTACGCCTAAGAATAATCGTAATTCCAAAGGTCAGTGGCTGATCACCGGTGGAACCAGCGTGGTTGCACCTCAAATGGCAGCGGCCAGCGTTTTAATGTCTGATTTCAACACCAATGGCCGATTAGGCTTCTGGAATCCTCAAATTTATCGTTTTGCTAAACGGTCAACTTCGCCGTTTAATCCCTTGGACAGTCGAACCAACAATACAAACCTGTATTACACAGGCCAGCCTGGGAAGATTTATAATCAGGCAACCGGGCTGGGAACCATTGATTTCACCGCTTTGAACAAAGCATTTAATAATTAAGGAGACCATGTATGGCAGATGAAAGAAAGTTAACATTCGGCGATTACTTTGAACGGCTGATGATTTTTGTTGGTCTGATCGTGTTGGTCGGATCAGTCCAGCTTCCCGTCATGTTCATTGCTCGGGGAAAATTGTCTTCCGTAGGGAATTATGCAGTCGCTGCCGTTTATTTATTAGGATTTTTGGTTGCCATCTGGCTTGCGCAGTTGGCCTATCGAAAATATGGCCGACGGCAGATGAAAAAGGTCACTTGGTCAGACATTAAGCTAATTGTGATTGCCTGGGTAGGCTTCATTTTACTGGAATTTGTATTAGGCAATCTTAACAAGCTTTTATACCATGTGACTCAAACGGATAATAATCAAGCAATTCAGACAATTCTGACCAGTAATCATTTAACACTGGTTTTAATGGCTTTTACAGCAATCTTCTGTTCACCAATTCTGGAGGAAACTATTTTTCGGGGTTACTTGATTACCGCATTTTTTAAATCCTCAAGCAAATGGCTGCCAATTGTTATCAGTGGTTTCGCTTTTGCATTTCCTCACATGGATCCAAATCCCGCTCGGTTCAATATCATCAGTTTTTTGACCTATGCCATTTTAGGCGGTGTCTTGGCCTATTTGTATGTGTCAACTAAAAATTTGAAGGTGTCAATTGGGCTGCATTTTTTGAATAATTTGGTTGCTGTTGGCGCGATGGTTTTATCAGTTTTTTATATGTAATTTATTTAAGGGGTGTCAATAATGGGATTTTCTGTCAAGTTAATGAATGATGTTTCAGATGGTGTAAAGGGTAAGCGAAATTTAATTACCGATGTTGCCGGCGTCAAAGTTGGTCAGGTAACCATTGATCAGGACGATGTTCATAGTGGGGTTACTGCAATTGTTCCTCATCCCGGAAATGTTTTCAGGCATAAAGTTCCAGCCGCATCCTGCGTCATTAACGGGTTTGGGAAAAGTGTCGGGTTGGTGCAAATCGATGAACTTGGAACTATCGAAACCCCGATTGTTTTAACGAATACATTTGCGGTCGGAACTGCCATTAATGCGCTTACCAAGCAAATGTTGGCTCAGAATCCAGAAATTGGTGACACTACCAGCACAGTTAACCCAATTGTGATGGAATGTAATGATGGTGATGTATCCAATATTCGTAAAATGGCGATTAGTGAACAAAACGTGACTGATGCGTTAACAGCTGCCGGTCAGACTTTCGACGAGGGCGCCGTTGGCGGTGGCCGTGGGATGATGTGCTACGACTTAAAAGGCGGCATTGGTTCTTCTTCCAGAATCGTCACGGTTGATGAGAAGCATCAGTATACTGTCGGCGCGCTGGTTATGACCAATTATGGTTATTTAACCGATTTTATCGTCAACGGGGCGCCGGTTGGGGCACCGTTGGCCAAAATGCTCGCTGAAGATAAGAAAAAAGAAGAAAAGGGTTCGATTATTACAATATTGGCCACCGATGCGCCGCTAAATTCCCGACAATTAAAGCGGATGGCTAAACGGGCGACGGTTGGAATTAATCGGACCGGTGGCTATATCGGCAACGGTAGTGGCGAAATTGTCCTGGCATTCTCAACTGCCAACCAGGTGGCACATTTTGAGCAAACCGAATTTGATACCGTAACGCGGTTCAATGATAATCAGATTGATCTGTTTTTCCGAGCAACGGCAGCGGTCGTTGATGAATCAGTTTTGAGCTCGATGATTCATGCTGAATCGGTTGTTGACCGCAAGGGACGTCTTCGGTTGAATTTAGTTGATGCATGCAAGAAGTTGTCGTCACAGCATTCGGAATATACGGAAATGTTGGAAAAGGCTTTGTCGCAGCTCGGGGTAACTTTATGAATGAAAAAGTCATTTTAAACGCTGAAAATATTCGTCAGCTTGATTGGGGCGCCATTAATGGCTGTGAGGCTGCAAGTTTATTGGAAGGACTTCATTATCAACACCATGCTCGCCAGTTGAATTACGGTGAATTTTTACTTCAAATGCCGATTAGTTCGGATGCCAATCCTTACCATGGATTTGGCGGTTCACCGTTTAAAAATCAACCCGGAAATTTTGAAGCTATTTTTACCAGACCATTAGTTTGGTGGGGCTCATCATATGGCCATTTAACTGAACTTTCCGGCGCGGATCCCGACTGGCTTTATTGCAGTGTCCGTCAAGGTGATCCGGTTTTAGTATTTGTCACGATTCACTTTGAAGCCCCTGAATGGGACGAGTATCCATTTGGGCGGGTTCCAGCGAACAACCATGCCGTCCTTTTAGATGGTGTTGACACCCATCAGGTTCATGTGAGTGATCCAATTGACGGTCAGTACTGGTTGTCTAAGGCGACTTTCGAACAGATATACAATGCCCGACGAATGGCAATCCAAATTAATAAGTAAAGTTCACATCAAAATCGCATATTAGTACAGGCTTTCTGAAATTAATATTAGAAAAAGCCTGTTTTTTTTATACATTTATGCTAAATTAGAATTAAGATTCTTTTGTTAATACTTTTACATATTTTATGGGAGGCTTATATCATGCATTTATCTCGTGGAGTGGCTGCACTTGCTGGGGTTGCAAGCATCGCACTTGTCTTATCAGGCTGTGGCCAAAATTCTGGTCAACAGAAGAAGACAATTACGACTTCTGCAGATACAGAGTTGACAACGGTTGATCCATCAAAAACGACCGCTGTTGGAACTTTTAATGTTTTGAATAACGTTGATGAAGGTTTGGTTCGTTTGGGCAAGGACAGTAAGGTTGAACCCGGAATTGCAACGGACTGGACCGTTTCAAAGGACGGCAAGACCTATACCTACAATCTTCGTAAGGGCGCTAAATGGAGTAATGGTGATCCGGTAACGGCCCAGAATTTCGTCTATTCATGGCAGCGGACTTTGAATCCAAAGACCGCATCACAATATGGTTATCTGTTCTCAGGCATCAAGAATGCCGACAAGATTCAAAACAAGAAAGCAAAGGTTTCAACGTTGGGAATTAAAGCCGACGGCAAATATAAACTGACTGTCAAACCTGAGCAACGCATTCCTTACTTTAACTTATTGATGGGATTCCCAGTGTTCTTCCCACAGGATTCAAATGCTGTTAAGAAATTCGGTAATGATTACGGAACTTCATCCAAGACCCAGGTTTATAACGGTCCATTTACATTAACCAAATGGACAGGAACAAATAATACTTGGACTCTTAAGAAGAATAAAGATTATTGGGATAAGAAGCAGGTTAAGTTGGATAACATTAACTTCAAGGTCCAACCAGACACTTCAACGTCATTGAACTTGTACAACCAAGGTAAACTTGATATGGCCCAATTATCAGCTACTCAAGCTAAACAAATGGGTAACAAGAAAGATTTGATTTCTCGTAAGCAATCTTCAAATTACTACATTGCAGTTAACCAAAAAAGCAAAGTCTTCAAGAATTTGAAGATTCGTCAAGCAATGTCAATGATCATTAATCGGAAGGTCTTGGCCAACAAGGTTATGGGTGGCGGTGCCATCAATAATAAGAGCTTTGTTTCAGAAGGATTGGCTGTTTCACCTAAGAATGGCACTGACTTCACCAAAGACACGACTGTTCCCGCTTCAATGGACTACAACCCAACCAAAGCTAAACAGCTGTTTAAGCAGGGTCTCCAAGAAGTTGGTCGGACATCACTTCATTTCACTTTGTTGAACTCAGATGGCAGCGATCAAAAGCAGTTGAGTGAGTATCTCCAAAGCGCTTTACAAAAGCTTCCTGGACTTAAAGTTACACTGAATAATATTCCAGGACGGGCAATTCTTTCACGTCAAGCCAGCGGCCAATTTACCGTCACTGTTGCCAACTGGTTTGCCGACTTCTCCGATCCAATCACATTCTTAAATATTTTAACTTACAACAACCCAAGCAACATTTCCGGCTGGAAGAATTCTCAATATGATTCATTGATTAAGGATAGTAATGCAGATGACGGCAGCAACGCCAATGCTCGTTGGGATGATATGGTCAAGGCACAAAATATTGCTTTGAAAGACCAAGCCATTATTCCACTTTATCAATCCGGTGAAAAATGGATGGTTAATTCCAAAGTTAAGGGAATTGTTTACAACACTGCCGGTGCCAACTACAATTTCAAGGAAGCATATGTTAAATAAATCATTGGGAGTGACGTTGATTGGAACCCGTTATTAAGCACATTGATTTCAAGGAAGCCGCGGTTCCTCTAAAGAGGCCGTTTAAAACGGCTTTAAGGACAGTGACGACGGCTCAAACATTAATCGTCAAGGTGACTGACAGTAATGGTCGGATCGGTTATGGTGAAGCTGCACCGACTCCGGTTATTACCGGTGATACACTGCCGAGTATTGAAGAGGCTGTTGGTCATATTATCGGTCGCAAGATTATTGGGAAAAGACTTGCGGATTCTGAAGATATTAAGTCCACAATTGAAGAGTCGATGGTTCATAACTCCAGTCCCAAAGCGGCTTTGAATATTGCCGTTAACGATTTACTGGCCCAATCATACGGGGTTCCGCTTTACCAGCTGCTGGGCGGCCATTCTGATAAGATCACGACAGATTATACTGTGAGTGTCGGATCAATTGATGACATGATTAATCAGGCAAAGGATCTCATCGCCAAAGGCTTCACAACTTTGAAAATTAAAGTTGGCGATGATTCCGAGCAAGCCGATCTTGACAAAATTGTTGCCATCAGAGGGGCTGTTGGGCCTGAAATAAAGATTCGCCTGGATGCCAATCAAGGCTGGCACCCGAAACAAGCTGTTGCGGTGATTAATCGAATGCAGGATTTGAATCTCAATATTCAATTGGTTGAACAGCCAGTTAAGGCAGTGGATTTTGAGGGCATGGCATATGTGACTCACCACACAACAACCATGATTATGGCTGATGAAAGTATCTTTTCCGTTGCGGATGCCGCAAGGATTATCGCAATGGGTGGCTGCGATATTATCAACCTTAAGTTGATGAAGGCCGGTGGCATTGACAACGCCTTAAAAATCAACACGTTGGCAGAGGCTGCCCGCATTCCATGCATGGTTGGCAGCATGATTGAGTCGTCGGTTTCAGTGACTGCGGCAGCACATTTGGCCGCGGCTAAACGCAACATTAAATATGTTGATCTGGATGCCTCGATGATGTTTACCGACAACCCTGTGAAGGGTGGAATCATCAATAAACGGAATGAAATTACTTTTCCAGCGTTATCTGGATTAGGATTTGAATAGGAATGGATCGTACTGAAATGACTCAGTGCGATCCATTTTGTATCCTAATTCAACGTCTTGCTGGCTAAAGGACTATAATATATGTATACTAAAAATTATTAATGATAAACAAAAATCGAATGGAGGTGCTCAGATGGAAACAAGACGTATAAAAGTACCAGTTGCAACTATCTGGAAATCTAAAAAATCACCAAGGAAGGTTGATAAGCCTGCTTTGGATG
This sequence comes from Lentilactobacillus kefiri, assembly GCF_007989105.1. GTDB lineage: Bacteria > Bacillota > Bacilli > Lactobacillales > Lactobacillaceae > Lentilactobacillus > Lentilactobacillus kefiri. The sequence goes on from NZ_BJVK01000006.1 coordinate 26,322, forward strand.
GCGATGTTAAAAAGTGGGTTGAACAAATGAGTGACAAGGATTCAATTGCTTTGTCAGACGATGATTTGTTGGAAACCCAAGCATTGTTTAACGATGAGGTCATCATTGACCACTTTGATGGTGACTGGGCTAAAGTGTATGTCCCAAGTCAGCGCGATGATTCTGACTCAAGAGGTTATCCCGGCTGGGTACCGACAAAACTATTAAGTGACAGTCAGATCAGTTATCCACCAATCACCTCGATTGTCAGAATTGCTGTTCGAACCGCAAAGCTGTTTGATGAAGATAAAAAGCCAATTCTGGAGATGAGTTTGGGAACGGTTTTACCTCAAATTGGCATTGACGGAGATTACATCGAAGTTGAGACACCAATTGGAAAGGGCTTTATTGAAAAATCAGCTGCGACACTTCCGTTTGTGGGGGCTAACGCTGGTGAAACAATGGTCCAAATGGCCCGCCAGTTTCTTGGAGAGCGATATCTTTGGGGTGGCACAAGCTCATATGGGTTTGACTGTTCCGGATTTGTTTACACACTTCACCGAGTTCTTGGGTTCGATATTCCTCGGGATGCTGATGACCAACAGGAAAACGGTCTGCCATTAGCGCCGGAAGAGATTCAACCTGGCGATCTGGTTTACTTTGCTTATGATCACGGCACCGGTTATGTTCACCATGTTGGCATGTATATTGGCAATGGTGAAATGATTGAATCCCGAACACCTGGTGCAAAAGTGGATATTGCGAAATTGACAGAACCTAAATTTTCCTCAGAGTTCGCTGGATTCAGGAGATATTGGCGATGAAAAATGATCTGGCTGATAAAATTGAGCCGATTTTTTCAGATGTCCAATTTAATTATGGCTTGCTGATTCGGATGAATGGCCAAACATTGGTTGAACACAGAAGTAGGGCGTCGTTTCCATCGGCTTCCTTGATTAAGCTGGCAATATTGGCCGATATTTTAGATAGTCACATTCAATTGGACCAAATGATTCCTGTTCATGAAGATCAATTAGTTGGCGGTGCTGGGGTGCTGCAACTCCTTCAACCACGCGACTGGAAATTACGAGATTTGTTAGCGTTAATGATTAGTGATTCTGACAATTCGGCAACAAACGTTGTGATTTCATTCATTGGTATGGAACACGTTCAAAATTATCTTAAAAGTAATGGCTTCGAACAAACCAAGCTCAACCGTTATCTGATGGACGGGCGTTCATTGGCCCTTGGCATTGATAATTTCACCAGTGCAGAAGAGAGCTTGAGGCTTCTGGATTCGGTTTTGAGCCATGGTGCAACCATTGCTTCATGGTTTAAGGACCAACAATTTCGTTATAAATTGCCAGGTAATTTTGATGAATCAAATGAGAAGGTTGTTGTATACAATAAGACTGGCGAAGGGTATTTAATTGACCATGATGTTGCAAAAGTTGTATATAACAATAAAGCGGTTGACGTTGGACTGCTGACATCTGGTTCAAACCATCGAATGGATACACTTCACATTTTTAATCAGGTTGGCCAAACATTATTGGACTGGCTTAAAATGGAATAAAGTAACTTCATTTAGGATTAAACGTTTATTAATATGAAAGGGCTGAAACATCATTTACAGATGTTTCAGCCCTTTTTTGTATATGGCAAGATGCGTCTTGTTTGGTTATAATTTGTAAATCATTTTGAGAGCTTCCTCAATTTTGTCATCATCAACTTTACCGTTATTAGCCAAACATTTTCGAATGTTTTCGGCAACCACGAGGCCCATCACTTTATCGAGGCTGGATCTCACAGCCATTAATTGAACCATGGTTTCCTGACAGGATTTATCGTCGTCCATCATTTTTAAGATACCGCGAATTTGTCCTTCGGTTCGTTTCAAGCGGTTGGTAATTTTCGGATCACACGCCATGGGTATTCCTCCTTAATGGATAATCCGTTCAGGATATGCTGCGCTGTAAGTTAAGAATGCACCATCCAAGTTCTTAACGTTAAAGCCGTCATTTTTCAAAATTCGTTCTGCAATATAACTTCGCTGACCACTTCGACAGCTGACAATAATTTGCTTGTCTTTGGGAATTGTGTTCAAGTGATCTCTGAGCGAATCAAGTGGGATATTGACCGCATTTGGCAGTCGGCCGTCTCGACTTAGTTCTTCTGGCGTTCGGACGTCGATAAGATAATCACCGTTTCTAACTGCTTCATCTACTTGATCAAATTGAATATTTTCGGATAATCCCTCAAGCAAATTTTCGCCAGCGTAACCAATCATATTGACGGGATCTTTGGCTGAACCAAAAGGTGGGGCGTAACTTAGTTCAAATTCCGGCAGATTGGTAATCTTCATTTTTGATTTGATTGCAACCGCCAAGACATCGATCCGTTTATCCACACTGTTTTTTCCAACTGCCTGGGCACCGTATAATTGGCCGGTCTTTGAATCGAACATGACTTTCAGCGAAAGTGGGGTTCCACCAGGAAAATATCCCGCGTGACTTGAATTCGTTGTATGAACGGTCATGAAGTCGATGCCGGTTGATTGAAGCTGTTTTGCGTTCAATCCAGTTGCTGCAGCACCGAGATCAAAGGTGCGAACAATGGCAGTTCCAATGCCGCCTTTATTGCGTCTGTTGATTCCCATAATGACATCGGCGACCTGCCGACCTTGGCGGTTCGCAGGCGATGCCAGGGGGATTGATACGAGTTGGTTGGTGATCAAATCTTTAACCAGGATTGCGTCGCCAACAGCGTAAATATCTTGCTCAGATGTTTGGTAATGGTCATCGACAATGATTCCACCACGATCACCGGTCTTAATGCCAACTTTTTGAATGAGTGATGTATCCGGGCGGACACCAACTGCCAAGATGACGATATCAGCACTGACAACCGTATCATCACTGAGAGTTAACTGATCATTATTAATTTGTTTAACCCGGGTGTTTAACTTAACGTCAACTTTGTGTTCGGCCAGTTCTTTTTCAACAATTCCAGCCATTTCAAAATCTAAAAACGGCAGCACATGGTCACCCGCCTCAATTAAAGTGGTTTTGATTCCGCGGTTGGTCAGATTTTCAACGGCTTCGACACCGATTGATCCGGCGCCAATGACAGCCGCTGTTGCAGGATGGCTTTCAAGACGATTCATAATCTTATCAACATCGGGAATGTTTCTTAAGGTAAAGACATTGTTCGCCTTGGAAAGGCCAGTAATCTCTGGGATAACTGCTTTTGATCCTGGAGATAAGATGAGTTTATCATAGTCCAGAGTGTCTTGACTGCCGTCGTGGTTGACTGTTACCTGATGCTTTGCGGGGTTAATATCAGTGACTTCTGTGTTTGGTCTGACGTCAATTCTAAACCGTTGATTCAACTGTTCCGGACTTTCAACAATTAAATCATTACGATCACTGATTTCGCCAGAAAGGTAGTAGGGTAAGCCACAATTTGCAAAGGAAACGTAGGGACCTTTATCCAGTACAACAATTTCCGTGTCTTCGGACAATCTTCTTAAACGGGTAGCCGCAGACATTCCGCCTGCGACGCCACCAACAATTACGACTTTCATCAGATATCCTCCTATCTTCTAACCGGGCCGTTCCATGCATTCATTCCGCCCTTAACGTTAATGACATTATAACCTGCTTTGGCAAGTAATTTTGCGGCTCGTATGCTTCGGGCGCCGGACCGGCAGATTAAATACCATGGTTGGTGCTTGGCTTGAGCACTAATTTGTTGCGCCAATTTAGATAGTGGCATGTTGACTGCTGATGGGATATGACCGGTTTTGTACTCAAAATCTTCTCGAACATCAATCACCGTCGGATTGTGCTTTAGTTCGTCTTGAAGCTCATTAGTTGTCACTGATTTTACTTTTGAAAATAACATTCAAATTCTCCTTTTTATACCACTGGGGGTATCTACTATCAAGTAGAATACCGTAAATTTTGAGCTTTGTAAACATGGGACACAAAAAAAGCATCGCCTAATCGCGATGTTTTTGGATGATGTGTTTATTGAATGTTAAAGATGTGATTCGTTATATGAATCTAATTTGGTTTCGATTGTCGACATTGTCTGAGAGCAGGCTTCCTTTTCTTCAGGGGTTAGTCCCAAAATGTCAAAACAGCTGTTAACCCGTTCAAAAACATTGTCACGCTTATTCTTAGCGTCATCAGTCAATTCGATGATCACTGTTCGTTCATCGGATTCACTGCGGCTGCGAGTGATCCAACCGTGGCTTTCGAGCCGCTTTAATAACGGCGTTAAAGTACCACTGTCCAAGTGGAGGTATTCGCCCAATTGTTTGACTGACAGTGGGGCATATTGCCACAGTGTCAGCATCGCAATATACTGTGGATAGGTTAAATCAAATGGTTTAAGGGCTTGTTGGTAAAAGTGATTAAACTTTTTATTTGCTGTGTACACTTGGAAACATAGTTGTTGATCCAAGCGAATTGGTTTAGTTTTAGGCATAATATTAACTCCTGTATGTTTGCAAGTGACCGCCACCGTTTTTGCACGGCACGGACTAGTCGATTCATTTCAAATTCTTTATGTTATTATTGTAATGTATTCACAATTAAAAGCAAGACAAACGTGTGAGGTCAATTTAATTGTAAACAATTAATTTGATGACAAAGGGGATTATGACGTATGAAAATTGGTAAATTAAGATTTAGCACATGGTTATTTTGGATCACAATTGTTTCGATGGTCGGGTACATTGGTTATTACGGCTATTGGTTTATGAAAGGTCAGCCAAAATTTCATGGTCAAATGTTACTGCTGGTGGAAGTCTTTATTGGGATCTTGATTGCCAGCCTGCCATTTTTGATTGAGAAGCTGGGAAACTTTTATTTTCCACAAATTGAATTGGTCTTCTTCTATATTTTCTTATACATGTCGATTTTCCTTGGATCCGGTCTTCAATTTTACGGCGTGACCTTTTGGGATAAGTACGAACATGTCTTATCAGCCATGATGCTTGCTGGCTTGGGCTTTTCTATTTTCCAAGGGTTGCTCAGTGCAAGAGACAATGTTTCTAATAAGCCATTTTTGATGAGCCTATTTGCATTCGCCTTCGGTACCACTTGCGGGGTTTTCTGGGAACTTTACGAATTTACCGCTGATGGTTTAGGCGGCCTCAACCTTCAAAGATATGAAGAAGCCGGAAGATTATTAGTTGGCCGGGCTGCTTTGATGGATACGATGACGGATCTGATCGCTGATTTAACAGGGGCATTTTTGATGGCTCTGATTGGATATCTCATGATGAAACAGGATCCAAGTTCAAGTCGGTACCTGGTATTTAAATCAAAACGACAAAACTTCTTTTCAAGTTACTACTTTTAGTGTAAAATAATATATGTTGTTGCCCTCGTGGCGGAACTGGCAGACGCGCAGCGTTCAGGTCGCTGTTTGAGCAATCAAGTACAGGTTCGAATCCTGCCGAGGGCATAACACAATAAAGAAGCACCTCAATCCATTAGGAACAATGGACTGAGGTGCTTCTTTTATACTGCTCTAATTTATCTTAATCATTCATTCTAATTAGAAGAATTTTCAGATCCAAACTTGTTATAAAGTTTGTCAAAGTTAATGGTTCCCAAACCGGTTGCCTGGTTGTAAAGCTTGCCCGGTTGACCCGTGTAGTATAAGTTGTTGTTATTGTCTGCGTCATCAAGAACTGTAAATGGTGAATCAGTTTCGGCAGCAAACTTATAAATTTGTGGATTCCAGAAACCTAATGGGGTATCGCGGCCACTGTTCATGACAGCATTTGCAGCTGCCATTTGTGGGGCGACGAAACTTGTTCCGCCATTGACACTCCAGGACTTAATTGGATGATTGGTTAACTTCTTGGTCTTTTTGTCATACGAAAGATTATTACCTGATACGTAGGTTGCATAACCAGTCAGATTGTCAGCATTCGCTGAGACATCTGGTAAGTTACGACCGCCAGCGGTACCTGTGATAATTCTTGGATTCTTTTGGATTAGGAAGCCGCCTTTGACGTATTTAAGAAGTTCAATGGCTCTGAATGTGTTAACACCAGGAACACCTAATTGATATCTTGGGGTTGGGTTTAACAAGGAGAAGCCGCCACCGCTTCCGGCATATATGGATGGCTTGGATTCCGGCTTGCTGTAAGTGTCACCCCAGGCCCGTTCTTTATTAACGGTGACGAGTTTGCCATCGATAATCTTAGTGTACGGAAGGGTGGTGCCACCGGTAATCACTTGGTAAGGCGAAGTTGAAAAGACATGGTTAAAGTCTTTCATTGCCAATTCTCTTGGGCCATAGTCACCACTTGCTTTGAACACGGTAATTCCTTGAACGGCAGCCTGCTCCAACATCACATTGAAAGCATCACTATAATCGGACATTGAGGAACTTGAATTCTGCTCCCAGTTGCTTGGTAGTTCCACATTGGGGCCAAAGCTGGTTGTCAGTTGTTTATCACGGTTATCGGAAATTGCTTTCATAAAAGTTGTGTAGTAAGTGGATGTTGAGGAGGTCTTCTGGTCAAGCGAAAGGCCAACGTAAGCATCAATATTGGCATCCGGGGCAACTGAAGCAGATTGGTTAACGTCCAATGTTGCTTCCATTTGTGGGGCACTAACACCCAGTGTCAGCATAAGGTCACCGGTCTTGTGACCGTCAACTGTGTAGATTTTGTTAATCCGGTTGGGATTGTCGTTAACGCCAACTTGATCTAAGTATGTTAAAACATCATCTTTTTTGAAATCAGAAAGGGTGATAATTCCAATTCGCTGACCTTGACCGGTTAATCCTTTGGCATACAAATTATTCAGCTGATACCGATCGGCGAATTTTAATGCACCATACTTTTTAGAAAACGAGGTCTTACTCAGATCTGTATTTGGTGATGTCGGGGCCTTTGGAATTGATGGGTTCAAACTTGATTTGGTCTTTTTTGTTTTAGGCTTCTTTGCATAAACCCCAATCACACTGATTACCTTATCGGATAGCTTGGCAGGAAACTTTATCTTAGTCCGATATTGCTTTGAACCGATCTTGGTGCTTTTGGCATCAAACGCTTTAATCAGGTTGGCTCGGCTACCCCATACTTTTAATGCTAAATTTCCGGGATAAACCGCGGATTTCAAATGATATTTGGCAAGGTAGTTACTGAAATCACTGATTTCTGACTGACTTCTACCAAATTTGTCTGCAACCTGATCCGGTGTCAGATATTTATGAAAATTCGATGATGTCGGATCGACGGTATCATATGTGTAATCGGTCAATTGGGATTCACTTTGAGGCTTAAATGCGATATTTGCCACAACCGTATTTGAACCCTTTACTGATGGCAGCTTAAATGATGCTGCTTTGGAACTGATCGTTGAACTTCCCAAAAGAACGATTATTCCGCTCAATAATCCTAAGGTTATTCTGTTTCCCCTCATACATGCCACTTCTTTCTTGCAATATTTATACATAAATTATAACGCTATTTGAATCAAAACCTGCTTTAGTGCCTTACTTTGAAAAAATCACGCTGTTAATGCCAAATACATTCATCACGTACAAAATAAGGATAACTGAGTTGGTGATTGCTGAAAAAACGATCAGGTCATATCTAAGGGTCGTGTGATAGATACTAAAGCTCCAGCCACTGTTATATTTTTTGCCTTTGTAGGTGAATGAAACGATTATCAAAAACAGGCTTAAAATTCCTTGGATAATCATGCCGATAATATAGATAAAGGAATTGCCATAGGAATATTGAAATAGGTATAAACCGACACAGAAAGCGTCAATTAAGATTGTTATGAATGGGATAGGAATCAGCTCTTTTCATTTTAATATCCCCATTATATCAAACCGCACAATTCGGGGGTCGGTAGGGGGTTGATGATGGATAACGATCGCTGCACTGACGGCTAAAAATCATTTGATTATATCCCTAAACTTATTAATTGCTTTTTGATTATAAACGTTGCATTATAGTGGTGTAGACAAGTAATGGTTCCGCTTACATGAAAGGGTGATTGGTATGTATAAAAACATTTTAGTTCCGTTGGACGGAAGTAAGAATTCACAACTTGCTTTAGAGGAAGCATGCAAGTTGGCAAAGCAATTCGACTCTACAATTCATTTGGTAACAGTTATTAATAACACCAATTTCTATTATGGAGCTGGAGCTGCCGGCATGCCGCCTCGTATGTATGACGACCAGCGTGACATTGCTGAGAACATTATTAATGCAGCAAAGAAATATGCCGATTCACAAGGCGTTAAGTACGAGAGCTCCATTGATACTGGAAACCCTAAGAATATCATTGCTCATGTATATCCAGACGAGCATGATGTTGATTTGATTGTCATTGGTAAATCCGGTGTCGATGCGATCAACCGGGTATTGATTGGTTCAACCACTGCATTCGTTGTACGTAATTCAACAACCAAGGTTTTAGTTGTTAATACCAAAGGCTAAAGTCAATAAAAAAATGGTTCAGCGTTATCTGGGAAGGTAACGTTGAACCATTTTTTATTCATCAATTAAATTTTATCAGAAATCTTGTATGGCTTCTGAATGGCATTCTTTTCATTATCATGACTGATAATATCGTCCGCCATAAAAATATCAAAGTTTTTATTGTCGACGCCATGAACGACGAGGACATTTTTGTTATGTTCTTTTTCTTTGTATATTTGAGCGGTCTTTACCGCCTCGTTATGATCATGAAAGTTGCCAATTGAATCTCCTGGGTTGAAAAATACGATTTCATCCATTTGTATCTCTCCCTTCAATACATTTGTATCTCTAAAACAAGTATAACTTAAAATAATGGTAAAACAAAATTCGAAAATGTTTTATTTTCAGTTGAGTCGCTGTTTTTTAAGAAAGTTTTATACTACTGGTAGCAAGGGTGTTAATCTGATAAAATATAAACCGTTATTGATTTTAAGACTAACCAAGAAGATTTTATAAAAGGGGTATAGGATATGTGCGGATTTGTTGGTTACGTTAACCAAAAAGATGTTCCAGAAGGTACCATTAACAGCATGGCTGATAGGATCAAGCATCGTGGCCCCGACGACGAAGCTTATTTTTCAGACGACAATGTTTCAATGGGCTTTCGACGACTTTCAATCATTGACTTGGCACATGGCCGTCAGCCGATGTTCAACGCTGACCAGACTAAAGTACTGACTTTTAATGGTGAAATTTACAATTACAAAGAAATTCGTGAAGAACTTCGCGATTTGGGTTATGAGTTTAAGACGGATGTTGATTCAGAAGTTCTTGTTTATGGATATGAAGAATGGGGTCCAGCATTGTTGGATAAGCTCCGTGGAATGTTTGCCTTCGTTATCTACGACAAGAAGAAAAATGAAGTCTTTGGTGCCCGTGACCACTTTGGAATCAAGCCGCTTTATTACTACGATGATGGCGATACTTTCCTTTGGGGATCAGAAATTAAAGCTTTCTTGGAACATCCAAACTTTAATAAGGAATTGAATCTCCGCTTATTGCCAATTCATTTGAGCTTTGAGTTTATTCCATCCAGAGAAACAATGTTCAAACATGTCTACAAATTATTGCCTGGACAATACTTCCTGCACAAGAACGGAAAAACCGAAACCCATCGTTATTACAAATTTAATTATGATCACATTGATAATAGTCAAACCATTAAGGGCGATGCCGATAAGATTGGCAAGCTGGTAGATGATTCTGTTAAGGCCCATATGATTGCCGATGTTGAAGTTGGAAGCTTCTTATCCAGTGGAATTGATTCCAGCTACGTTCTTAATGAGGCAGCCAAATTAAAGCCAATTCAATCATTTTCAATTGGTTTTCATCACTCCAAATATAGTGAGTTGGCTTGGTCAACCGAGTTTGCCAAGACGATTAACCAAAAGAACACCCCAATTTACATGAACGGGGATGACTACTTCAACTTCCTGCCAACAATGATGTACTACATGGATGAGCCACTTTCAAATCCAGCGGCAATTCAGTTGTACTACTTGTCAAAAGACACTTCCAAACATGTCAAAGTTGCGTTATCCGGTGAAGGTGCCGATGAATTCTTCGGTGGCTATAACACCTATTTGGAAGCTATTCCGTTTGACCGTTACCAAAAGTACGTGCCAAAGCCGGTTCGTAAGGGCCTGGCAGCCGTTGCAAAGCGCTTGCCTCGATTCCATGGGAAACGGTTCCTGGTTCGTGGTGCCCAGCCGCTTAGCGAACGCTATTACCGAGTTAACTACGTCTTTAACTATGACGACCGGAACAAAGTGTTGAAGGATCCATCAATCAACGTTGATTCTGGTGCATACACCAAGCACATCTTTGATGACGTTAAGGGCAAAGATGAAATGACCCAAATGGAATACTTTGATATCAACACTTGGCTGCCATTTGATATTTTGCACAAGGCTGATCGAATGAGTATGTGTAACTCACTTGAAGTTCGGGTTCCATTCGTTGATAAGGAAGTTGCCAAGTTTGCCGAAACGATGCCTGTCAAAACGCGGATTACGCCAAACGAAACCAAAATTGCATTACGGACATCTGCTGAGCGAGAGATGCCTAAGAAGACGGCTCTTAAAGAGAAGCTTGGATTCCCATCACCAATTGCCAGCTGGATTAATGATCCAAAATATCACGAACGGATTGTGAAAGCATTCCATTCAGATACTGGTAAAAAGTTCTTCAACACCCATGAACTTGATCGATTGTTGAAAGAACATGCTGAAGGTAAATCCAACATGCAAAAGATCTTCACAATTTACACATTTATCCTTTGGTACCAGGTTTACTTCCCAGAAGATACAACTGAGGACACAATTAAACTGGTTCATCGGACACAAATTTAGAAATATGCAGAGAATGGAAGGTGCACAAATTGGCACAAATTACTGTTGCTGAGGTTGTCTTATTACTCAAAGAACATAATTTATTGATTGAAAGTCAATTTAGCAGCTCAACCCATCATTTTGATCAGATTGCATATAATTCTAAGCTCGTAGTTGATAACTGTTTGTTTTTCTGCAAAGGAAACTTTAAACCGGCTTATCTGGATGATGCCCAAACGCATGGTGCCACTGCTTATATGTCTGAAAAGGCTTATAGCAATGCCAAAATTCCAGGTTTTATCGTTAAGAATATCCAAAAAGCAATGTCGCTCGTAAGTGCGGCATTTTTTGGGTTTCCACAAGATAAATTGCCGACCATTGCATATACCGGTACCAAGGGCAAAACAACTTCAGCTTACTTTACCAAAGCCATTCTGGATCAAACCTATGATCGAAAAGTTGCTTTATCTTCAACCATCAATACGGTTGTCGGACCAACAAGTAAAGACGTTGTTAAATCGAATTTAACAACGCCGGAATCATTGGATTTATTTACCAACATGCATAAAGCGGTTGAAAATGGGATGAGTCATCTTGTGATGGAAGTATCGTCACAAGCCTATAAAAAGAACCGGGTATACGGTTTACATTACGACGTCGGGGTTTTCCTGAACATTTCACCTGATCATATCGGTCGAAATGAACACCCAACTTTTGCCGACTACCTGCACTGTAAAGAACAATTGCTGGTTAATTCGGATGCCTGTGTGTTTAACGCTGACGGCACCCATCTGACCGATATCTATTACACCGCCAAGGCAACGACTCAGCCAGAAAATATTTACATTTATGGCCGACAGCGTGAAGGTCAGGAAACCGAATATCCAATCGATTTTCTCTATCATTCCATAGAAGATTCATTAACAGAAAATGAGATTCAAATTACTGCCAATACTGAAAAAGCCAAGAAACTTCACATTGACGGTGCTTATCACATTGCAATCCCTGGTGACTATAACGAAGGCAACGCAGTGGCTGCCGCCATTACCAGTGCTTTGATGGGAGCCAAGCCGAGTGAAATTGAATATGGCTTGTCCAATACAACTGTTCCGGGACGAATGGAAATCTATCAAACCAAGGACCATGGAACCATTTACGTTGACTATGCCCATAATTATGGCAGTCTGCATTCCGTACTCGACTTTCTTAAGAGCCAAGCACCCAAGAGTAAGGTAACAGTAATTACCGGAAGTACCGGTGATAAGGGGATTGATCGTCGTGAGGGCCTTGGCAAGGCAATTAACGAGTCAGCGGATCAGGCTTATTTAACAACTGATGATCCTGCGACGGAAGATCCTAAAAAGATTGCCGAAGAGATTGCCCAACATATTGATCCAACGCAAGTCGCTACCAGCTACATTGCCGATCGTAAACAAGCGATTACGAAAGCCGTTACGGAAAGCAAGAAGGGCGATTTGGTCGTCGTTGCCGGCAAAGGGCATGACGAATATCAAAAGATTAACGGCAAAAATGTGCCTTACGAAGGCGATGCCGCTATTGTTAAAAATCTCGTGAAAGGACTTTAAAAATGGAAAAAGAGAAGCTTGATTTTACGCCCGTTTTATTGGGAAGTGATTTTAATGCGTATGGGATGGCCAGAAGCCTATACGAAGTTTATGGCAAGCCGGTTAAGGCATTTGCCCAAACCCAGTTGGCACCAACCAGATTTACAAGAATCGTTGATTTGGAATTAATTCCAGGCTTTAGTGAAGATCCTGTCTGGATTAATACCATGAAAAAGATTAAGCAGCGTTATGCCGATCACAAAGAGCCGGTGATTTTGATTGGCTGTGGGGATGGATACGCTGAACTTATTTCAAAGCATAAGAAAGAATTGGAAGATGTCTTCATCTGCCCATACGTTGACTATGATTTGATTAAAAAATTAAACGATAAAGAGAACTTTTACAAGATGTGTGACAAATATGATTTGCCATATCCTAAGACCAAGATCATTTCAAAGGCAATGTACGAGTCTGGAGATCCAATTGAACAGCCATTTGGCTATCCGGTTGCCCTCAAGCCTGCCAACAGTGTTGAATGGCTGGATATTCACTTTGAGGGTCGTAAGAAAGCCTTTATTATTAAGAGTGAAGCCGAGTTTAAGGATATTGTCGCCAAAAGTTATGACAACGGATATACGTCTGATTTTATTCTTCAAGACTTTATCCCGGGTGACGACAGTAATATGCGGACATTGAACGTGTATGTCGATAAGAACCATAAAGTTAAGTTAATGTGTCTCGGCCATCCATTGCTTGAAGATCCTGCACCTGCTGCAATTGGTAATTATGTTGCCATCATTCCCGATTTCAATCAGGATATTTATAATCGGGTTCAAAAGTTCTTGGAAGAAATTAATTTCCATGGTTATGCCAACTTTGATATTAAATTCGATCATCGGGATAACTCTTACAAATTGTTTGAAATTAACCTCAGAACCGGCCGGAGCAGTTTCTTTGTCACTCTGAACGGACATAAATTGGCTGACTGGGTTGTTCAAGATTATGCGTTTGATTCATTGAAGGACAAGCCGACTGTCTATGCAAACAAAGATAAAAGCCAGTATTTCCTCTGGTTAGGGGTTACACCAAAGATTTTTGAAAAGTATGCCAAGGATAACGATGCCAAGAAGCAGGCCATGGAAATGATCAGCGAAGGTCGTTATGGTGATACATTCTGGTATGCCAAGGACAAAAACATCAAACGCTTTGCATTATACAAGTGGATGATGCACAATTATGCCAAGAGCTTTAATAGGTATTTTGTCGAAAAATAAGGACTGATTTAAGTGAAAAATTTCTTTACAATCATTGGGGGAATGGGTACCGAAGCGACCGAAACCTTTGTGCATATTCTCAACGAACGAACCCATGCAACAAATGACCAGGAGTATTTGAATTATATATTGGTTAATCATTCAACTGTTCCTGATCGGACTGATTACATTTTAGATCATTCGAAGCCAAATCCATTTACGCCTTTGGCTGAAGATATTCAGCAGCAGAGTGCGCTGAATCCAGACTTCTTTGCGATTCCATGCAACACTGCGCATTATTTCTACGATGATTTACAGAATCTGACTGACATTCCGATTTTGAACATGCCAAAAGAAACCGTAGCTGCGATCAAGGATTATGCGCCCAATGCAAAACGGGTGGGCCTCATCGCAACCAAGGGGACATTGCACGATAAAATTTATGATAATGAAATCACTAACGCCGGCTATGAATTGGTTAAGCCCACGGAGAAGATTGCTGATCAAACGATGTCTCTCATCTACGATGACATTAAGGCTAAAAACTACGTTGACGAAAGCCTGTATCATTTAATCCTTTCTCAAATGGTTGAAAACCTTAAATGTGACATTGTCATTTTGGGATGTACCGAGTTGTCAGTTGCCCAACAACGAGCCTGCAATCATGATTATCCAGTGATTGATGCGCAAACTGTTTTGGCTGACAAGTGTATTGAGTTGGCTAAAAATAATCGAGACAAAAATAAATAGCCAACTAACTTAATAGTTGACTAAGGTTTGGATGTAAATGGCAATTGGAACGGCAACGATTAGAAGCCAGAGAAGCTTGGGACTATAATTAACGTCCTCTTTTCTTCCATAAGCTGTTTCCGTCAGTGCAATCACTCCTAAAGTAATCAGAGCACCAACGATAACCAATAACGGATGACGGTGAAAGGAACGCAGTGCAATGACAACTTGGCTGATAACAATCACCCAATAGAACAGCCTGGCAATCATCATTGAGTCAATCACATGTTTTTTAATTGATCTGGTTAAACCCCAGATATAATTGACTAACAGGATTGCCTAACAGCTGTAGTTCAAAATAATCCACATTCAAATCACCTCTTAAGTTAAGTATCAGTATTTTTACCATAAAAATCAATCTTTTCTAGATTTCTTTACACATTTCAAATCTTTATGACAAAGATAATTTAAAATGATATAATTGTCTTTGCTATGCGGGTATAGTTTAGTGGTAAAACACAAGCTTCCCAAGCTTGCGTCGCGGGTCCGATTCCCGTTACCCGCTTAGTGCTGTTAATTGGCACTATGTTGTGATTAATAACTGTTGACACCAACTGGGTTAACAAGTTATTATACACATTGGACGTTATAAATATTCAGTGATAAAAGAATAGTAGTTGGTTGCTAGATAGTCAGCGATTTCGGGGTAATGGAAGCCGAAATATTTAGTCAGCGAAGCGCGCTTTTTAGAATATTAATTTAATACTTTGAGCGGATATTTTTATCAAATAGAGTGGTACCGCGGGTTTACTCGTCTCTTACAATTGTTTATTTTGTAAGAGTTTTTTTGTATATTTATAGATGGAGGGAACATAATGGACTACAAAGCACAGGTTACGAACTCAATTTTAAGTGTCTTAAATGACGAATTATCATCAGCAGAGGTATATGAAAAGCTTGAAAAGCCAAAGACCCTTGCAATGGGTGACTTGGCCTTTCCAGCATTTACCTTGGCAAAGGTCTTTCATAAAGCACCAAATGCGATCGCTGAAGAATTGGTTGCTAAAATTGACCAATCATCTTATGAAAAAGTCGAAGCAAAGGGTGCCTACATCAACTTCTTCTTGGACAAGGGAACATTCAGTAATGAAATCCTGAATGAAGTCTTGGAAGAAGACTCCACATACGGCCAAAATGATAATGGTAAGGGTGGTAATGTTCCAATCGATATGTCATCACCTAACATTGCCAAGCCAATTTCAATGGGTCATTTACGATCAACTGTTATTGGTAACTCAATTGCCAAACTGTTGGTTAAAAACGGTTACCATCCAATCAAGGATAATCATTTAGGTGACTGGGGTACTCAATTTGGTAAGTTGATCGTTGCCTACAAGAAGTGGGGTAATGAAGAAGACGTTAAAAAAGATCCAATTAACAACCTGGTTAAGTATTACGTTAAGTTCCATAAAGAAGATAAGGCTCATCCAGAACTGGATGACGAAGCCCGTGAAACCTTCAAGAAGCTTGAAGACGGCAACAAAGAAGAAGTCTTCCTTTGGAAATGGTTCCGTAAGGTTTCATTGGAATCATTCAACAAGATTTACAAGAAGTTGGGTGTCAGCTTTGACACTTACAATGGTGAAGCCTTCTATAACGACAAAATGGATGAAGGTATCCAAATTCTTAAAGACAAGGGCCTTTTAGTTGAATCTCAAGGTGCCCAAGTTGTAAAGCTTGATAAATACAATTTGAACCCAGCCTTGATTTTGAAGAGTGATGGCGCAACTTTGTACATCACCCGTGATATTGCGACTGCCATTTACCGTGACAGAACCTACAAGCCAGCAATGAACCTCTATGTTGTTGGTGCAGAGCAGACTTATTACTTCAAACAGTTAAAAGCTGTTTTGCTTGAAATGGGTCTCCCATCTGCTGAAAACTTACATCATATTCCATTTGGCTTGATTACCGTTAATGGTAAGAAGCTTTCAACTCGTTCCGGCCGAATTATTTTGTTGGACAAGGTTTTGGATGACGCTATCGATCTTGCCAAGAAACAAATCGAAGCAAAGAACCCTGACTTGCCAAACAAGGATGAGGTTGCCAACGAAGTCGGTGTTGGTGCCATTATCTTCGGTGATTTGAAGAATGAACGAACTAATAACATTGATTTCGTTCTTGAAGACCAATTACGTTTTGAAGGTGAAACCGGTCCTTATGTTCAATACTCACATGCTCGTGCAGAAAGTATCTTGAGAAAAGCCGGCGACATTGATTTGCATAGTGCCGACAAACAGCTTGACGATCCGACTGCTTGGGAAACAATCACTGCTTTGAAAGACTTCCCAGCTGTTGTTGAGAGTGCATGCAAAGACTTTGAACCTTCAGAAGTTGCCAAGTACTCATTAAGACTGGCAAAGGCATTTAACAAGTACTACGCACACTCAAAGATTTTGGTTGAAGATGACCAATTGGCTGCCCGTTTATCACTTGTCAAAGCTGTTTCAATCGTCCTTAAAGAGTCACTTAACTTACTTGGTGTTAAAGCACCGGATGCAATGTAATTTAAGCAACTAACATAAGTCTCGGTAAGCGCAACGCTTGCTGAGGCTTTTTGCTGTTTGATAGTGTTTTTTAAATCCTCGTTAAATTTTCTATCCCATTAAATCGCCACCTTTTCAGATATGATACAATACTGGGGTATTCACAAAAGGAGTATCCGCATGAATAACAATTCAACCAAAACAATTAAACAATCGGCGGGGCATTTTTTTAAACGCTTCAACCGATTTTGTCGAAGGTTTCATCTGGTTAAATGGCTAGTGGTTATCTTTTTGACAATCTCATTAGTCACAAGCACGTATTTGGTTTTCCTGGCTAAAACAGCCCATGTGCAGAATCTGGAGTCATCACTCTCCAAGACCACTGAAATTTTTGATGTTAGTAACAAAAAAGCCGGTGAATTATATGCGCAGAAGGGCACTTATGTCCATTTGAATCAGGTTTCGGCTAATATCCCGAAAGCCGTTTTGTCCACTGAGGATCGAAATTTTTATCACGAATATGGATTCTCGTTTAAAGGAATTGCGCGGGCAATGTTTCTGTTAGTCAAAAATAAGCTTCTTCATCGTGACTATATCAGCGGTGGTGGTAGTACGCTTACTCAACAGCTGGTTAAGAATGCCTATCTTTCTCAAGAACAGACGATGACTCGAAAGCTCAAGGAACTCTTCTTGTCCATTCAGGTTGAAAATGTTTATTCCAAGAATGAAATTTTAACAATGTATTTGAACAATGCCTACTTTGGAAATGGTGTTTGGGGTGTTCAGGATGCTGCCAGAAAATATTTTGGTGAAGACGCCGTTGATCTTTCGGTGCCGGATTCCGCTGTATTGGCAGGAATGTTGACTTCTCCAAGTGCCTTTAACCCGATTGATAATCCTAAAGCGGCCAAATGGCGGCGAAACGTTGTCTTGCAGCTGATGGTTGAAAACAACAAACTTACCCAGGCCCAGGCCAACTATTATAAGAAGACGCCAATTGTGACCCGAGATACCTATGTCCGTAAAGACGGCTACAAATATCCTTACTACTTTGACGCGGTTATTGATGAGGCAATCAGTAAATACGGCATGACGGAATCAGAAATTATGAACCGTGGTTACCGGATTTATACGAATTTGAATCAATCGCAGCAAAAGGCGATGCAGACCAATTTTGATAATAATGCCATGTTCCCAGCCAATGCGGCTGATGGAACAGAGGTTCAAGCCGCTTCAATTGGAGTGTCGCCAACGACTGGTGGAGTAACGGCTGTTGTTGGTGGACGAGGCAAGCACGTCTTCCGTGGTTATAACCGAGCCACTCAGATTAATCGGCAACCTGGTTCTACCATGAAGCCGTTGGCGGTTTATACACCAGCTCTGGAAGCTGGGTACAAATTTGATTCCGAATTGGTTGATAAGAAGAAATCATATGGAACCAACCATTACACACCGAAAAACTATAATAATGTTTATCAGGGCAAAGTGCCGATGTATGAAGCTTTAGCTCAGAGTATGAATGCGCCTGCGGTTTGGTTACTTAACCAAATTGGTGTCAGCCGTGGTTATGATTCGGTTAAGGACTTTAATATTCCGGTTACCAAGAAGGACAAGAACCTTGCTCTTGCCTTGGGTGGGATGTCCGGCGGGGTTTCACCACAGCAAATGGCGGGTGCATATACGGCCTTTGCTAATGGCGGTAAGATTGTCAAACCGTTCTATATCCGAAAAATCGTGGATTCCACCGGAAAAGTGGTTGTGGATAACACAGCCAAACAGGAAGGCCGTCAGATTATGTCTTCTGCGGTTGCCAAACAAATGACCAGTATGATGCTTGGGGTCTTTAATAACGGAACTGGTGCCGATGCCAAACCTTATGGGTATCAGGTTGCCGGGAAAACCGGTAGTACCGAAGCCGATAATACGGGGTCATCGGATGCAACCAAGGATAAATGGATCATTGGATACACGCCCGACCTGGTTGTGGCAACTTGGGAAGGATTTGACAGTACCAGTCAGGCGCATCATTTGGAAAACTTGAGTGGGACTGGTGTCGGTCCATTATTTAAGAACGAAATGCAAACGATGCTGCCTTATACAAAGAATTCCAGCTTTGATACCAAGGACGCTCAATCACTTGTTCAAAGCCAAAGCAGCAATGACAATATTTGGGATACAATCCAAAAGAAGAGCAGCCAATATGGTAATCAAATTGAACAAAAAGCCAAAGATTTAATTGATGATGCCAAAAGCTGGTTCAATCATTAAACAGATAAGCCGGAAGCGATTTCTGGAATGTGTTAGAATTAGATAAATAAATTAGTTAGGGGAATATATTTAATGAATGAAAAAATGACCGCAACTGTGAACCAACTCCAATCCGAATTGATCGCATCTGATGAATTCACGGAGATTCAAGCAGCATTTGCCGACCTTAAGAAGAACGTGGATGATTACAAGGTCTTTAATGACTTCCAAGAGGCTCAAGCAAAGCTTCAACAGAAACAAATGCAAGGTGCTCAACCTACGCAAGAAGAGATTCAGAACATTCAGGCAATTGCCGGAAAAATGCGTGAAAGCAAGTTAATCTCCAACTTGATGACTAAGGAAAAAGCGCTCAGCCAATTATTGGCCGACATTAACAATACGGTTACAAAGCCGATTAGCGATTTATATCGTTCATAATCAAAAAAAGCGCGGAATTAGTTTAAATCTAATTCGGCGCTTTTCCGTACATATATGTTAGAAAGGTATTCATTATGAAATTCATTCATACGGCAGATCTACATTTGGATAGTCCATTTTTAGGACTCAAAAATAACGGGCTTCCTGATGAACTTTGGGAAAAGGTTCATCAATCAACCTTTGATTCTTTTAAAAGAATCATTGATGGGGCAATTGAGCAGCAAGTGGATTTTGTTTTGCTGGTAGGTGACCTGTTCGACCGTGAAGAACGAAGTGTCGCTGCTGATGCATTTTTGATTAACCAGCTAAATCGGCTTAAGGACCACGAAATTGAAGCGTTTGTCAGTTTCGGTAACCATGATTATTCGACGGCGGACCCGGCTTCGTTCGGCTATCCGGCCAATACTCAGGTATTTGGCAATCAGGTTGAGACAAAGCGGTATCCGTTGCATGACGGCACGGTTGTTGCCATTAATGGATTTAGCTTTGACAAGCAGTGGATTACGCAACCGGTGATTCAAGAATATCCTCAGGCGGTTTCCGATGCGACCTGGAATATTGGGATGCTTCACGGCAGCTTGAGCTCCTTGAACTCACCTGAAGCGAATTACGCGCCATTCACACTATCAGAACTCCAAGAAAAGGGTTATGACTACTGGGCATTAGGCCATATTCACAAGCGGCAATCATTAAACGCTCAGGGAACGATCAACTATTCAGGAAATACCCAGGGACGACACATTAACGAATCAGGTGAAAAGGGATATCTGCTGGTTCAAAATGAGGGTCAACAACTTACAACGACATTTAAACCGACTGCACCAATTATTTGGGAAAAAGTCACCATGTCTTTGGCTGATTTATCAACCGATCAATTGGCAGCTTCAATGCTTGAAAAAATTGCCGATTTGAAATATTCAAAACTTCACTTCATCAGAATTGAGCTAACCAGCGACACTAATGTTGATCCGGCCATTCTTAATCAGATTAACAATGGTGATTTGCTGGATGAGCTCCAGGAACTCAATACCGATAAGTGGCAGCAATTGAACTGTTGGATCACTTCGGTAGAAGCTCCACAAGTCAGTGATGTGGTCTACAGCACGATTGACCAGAAGTATTTCAATCAGGCACGGGAAGCAACTTTGAACGATGATGTCTTTAACCAAGTTCTCAAAGACTTTTCAAAGCAACCGGCGTTTATTAAAGACGAAGTCAGTCAAGCGGATGCCAAACATGAAATTTATGATCAGGCTGGAACAATTTTGCAAGAAAACGTGGTTAATCCTGATGATGTAGAGGAGGATTCTAAGTGATTATTAAGCAATTAAATATTTACGGTTATGGTCGCTGGATTGATCAGCAAATTGATATCCAGAATCCTCTGCAAGTCATTTATGGCCCGAATGAAGCGGGAAAAAGTACCATTATCGCTTTTATAAAGGGCATCCTGTTTGGCTTTCCCGACAAGAAGCATTCACCCCATGGCCAATATCAACCCAAAGGAAATGCACCTTATGGTGGTGAAATGACTTTCGAGGTTGATGGGCACCTCTATAAAATTGTCCGAACTGGTTTAAAGTATAATGGCACGATAAAATTTTACGATTTAGATCAAGGTACAAAACTGACCAAAGACGATTATCAGAATATCATCTCGCCGATTGACCGGACAGCATACGATCAATTGTTTTACTTTGGCAGTATTGATCAACACGAGTTCTACCAGATGGGGCGTGATGAACTGAGGATGCGGATTCAATCCATTGGGGTTGCGGGAGCTGGAGACTGGATGTCCCTGCAGTCGAATTTGGATAAACAATCGGCGAAGATGTATGCCCCTCATGGTCGGACAAAAACGATTAACGTTCAAATTTCAGATTATAAAAAGCTGGAAAAGCAAGTTACCGACGCCAAGGCAGATTTTCCCCGTTACCAGCATTTGCAAGCAGATTTGAAAACAAAACAGGCGAGCTTGGATCAACTGCAGTCACAGTTAAAGGTTCTCGATCGTCAGTTGGACGAAAAACGTCATCTGCAGACGTTATTGCCACTGGTCAGTCAGCTAAAAGGATTAAAGGGTCTTGATGAATCCCAACTGAAGGCGGGATTCACCAATGATGATATTAATCAGTTTAATCAGCTTGACTTGCAGCTTAAGACGCAAGAAGAGCAGGTATCTACAAGACAAAAAGCGGTTGATGAAATTGCCGGCAATCTGGTAGTGACCCCTAGTCAAAAGTTTTATGAAGCCCATAAATCCGACGTTGACCGATTGACTGATGAATTGCCGGATGCTCAAAAGCTGGCTCTTAGAATTGAAATGACCGCAGCTCAGATTGCGGAAGTTCAAAAACAAGTTGATGAAAAGGCAAGCCTGATTGATAAGAATGACCAGGGGGAATTACCCAAGCCGTTTGATCGGCAAACTTTTAATCAGGTCAATGATTTATTGCGTGAACAACAGAATTTGAAAGAACGGTTATCAGAAAATCATCGCCGTCGCAGACAGTCTAGTCCATCCAAAAACCAACCGAATTTCTCAATTTGGTATGGTGTTGCGATTGCATTAATCATTGGGGCGGTTCTCCTGAGTACCACTTCGGCTGGTTGGATTGGTTACATTTTAGCGATTGTTTCGGCAGTTTGGGGTTGGTACAACGCCAAGAATTCGACCCAGGATGCACCGGTTGAAACAAGGGATGATCAGGCGGCTGTTCAAAGCCAGTTAGAGAAAATTCAAGATAAAATGGCCGTTATCTCTAAGAAATTTCAGCTCCAAGGAATTGATGAACCAAATTGGATTTCCATTCAGTCACCATTGCAGCAGGTTGCTGATTTAAAGGTAAATTTACAAAAGCAGTCCAATACTTTGAATGATAGTCAACGAAAATACTCGGACTTTCTCAGGAAATGGACGTTTGCCAGTGATTGGCTGAAGTTTGATCAGTCGAAGTATTCCCAGACGGTTGAGACAATTGCTGGAACTGTCAAACACTGGCAGCAGTTATCAGCAAGCTATCAACAGCAGAAAGACGAACTGGATAAACGGCAAAAGGACCTTGCGTCAGCCAAAGCGGATTTTGAACAATTGTTGCTGAAGAAAAAGCAATTTTTAGATCATCGTGGAATTCAGTCAGACACGGCATTTAATCAGTTGGTTGAATCTCAAGGTTCACTGGCAAAAGATTTGAGTCGAAAAGCTGATTTGGAAAAACAGATCACCGCAGCCAATGTGCAGATTCCCGATGACCTAGATTCGGAACAATTAGATGCAGCAATTAATGATCTGGCCGTTAAGGGTCAGGCAATGCGTCAAAAGTTGGATGACTTAAGTCAGGAGACCACTCGAATTAAGACCGAAGTCGAAGGCTTGATTAAGAACGGAAAATATTATGATTTGCGCCAACAGTTGGTAAACATGCAGACAGAAATTGTTGAAAATGTTCAAAAGTATATGGCGTTGAAGTTAAGTTCTCAGTGGATTCAAGCAGTTCTCAACATTGCCAGCAAGGGGCGTTTGCCAAAGACATTGGCCCTTGCCAAAGAGTATTTTGCGACTTTGACCAATAATGCGTATAAGGATATCATTTTCAAGAATGAAATTTCAGTTGTTCGAAATGATGACGTGCATTTTCCAATTAATGAATTATCGACCGGTACGTTGGAGCAGCTTTATCTAGCATTAATCTTTTCAATGTCGGTTGGGTTTAGTGATCAGTATCCAATGCCGATTATGATTGACGATGGCTTTGTGAACTTTGACAAAGATCGGAAAAAGGCAGCTGGTAAATTGCTTGATCAGGTTAGCGAAAGAACCCAAGTCTTATACTTCACCGCAAACCTCGATGACAACATTGATTCAAGTTTGGTCTTAAATCTTAAAAAGCTTTAGGAGGCGATTTTATGGCAAAACAACTCATGGATATTCAGTTGGATGAGGACTTTGAGATGTATGTTCTCTTAAAAGATTCAACGAAACGAGTCGCAAAAAACGGCAAAACATTTTTGTCACTGGTATTTCAAGATAAATCGGGAGAAATATCTGGTAAGTATTGGGATGCTTCCAAGGAAGATGTGGCACGATTCACTTCCGGAAAAGTTGTTTTATTAAAGGGAAAACGAGAGAATTACATGAACTCCCCACAAATTAAAATTCTTGCGATGCGGTTGGCTAACAACAGCGAGCCGCATGACCCGGTCAATTTTGTTAAGCGGGCAGGCATGTCTCGGGATCAAATGGAAGAGTACATTGATCAAACAATTTTTGAAATCACCAATGCAACCTATAACCGGATTGTTCGGTCATTGCTTTCAAAGCATGCCGATGCATTTTACACATTTCCGGCTGCTAAATCGAACCACCATGATTTTGCCGGTGGCTTGGCATTTCATACGATTTCGATTTTACGTCAGGCACATGCAATCGTGAGTCAGTATGATGGTATAAATGCGCCTTTATTATACGCAGGTGCCATTTTACATGATCTTGGTAAAACGATAGAGTTGTCCGGCCCAGTGGCCACAGAGTACACATTAGCGGGTAATCTGCTTGGACACATCAGTATTATGGATGCTGAAATTAGTGAGACTGCTGATAAATTGGGAATTGACCCAGAATCACAAGATTTATTGCTCTTAAGACATATGATTCTTTCACACCATGGATTGCTGGAATATGGATCTCCGGAACAGCCGAAGATTCTTGAAGCAGAAATCCTTCATCATCTTGACGAGCTTGATGCGACGATTGTGATGATCCAAGGTGCTACTAAGAATATTGAACCGGGACAATTCAGTGATCGAGTGTTCGGATTGGATAATCGGCGCTTTTATAAGCCTAAAAAGTCGGTTGATCCCAAACAAAAACCGACCCAGGGCAAGCTTTTATGATGTTAAGACAATAAAAAAGGAATTGAACTTAAAAGTTCAATTCCTTTTTGTCTAGCTATTTTTAAGATTACTTCTTAGTTGAGCTTGATGAAAGGTAATCTGATAAGACGTTTTGAAGGTCTTTATCTTGGATGGTAACTTTACCTTTTTTAAGAACCTTAGATACAACTGAATGTAAGGTGTTGCTGTCAGACATCTTGGAAGTAACGATTTGATTCTTCAATTCTGATTCATGTTGTTTCCAAGTTCCCTTTGAAGGGTGGTTAACCATTTGGATAATTTGGTAACCATATTGAGTCTTAACAGGGGTCTTGGTGTATTCACCGTTCTTCAACTTGAATGCAGCTTTCTTGAAGTTAGAATCAAGAGTGGTGTTAGTGTTGTCAAATGGTGAAATACGTCCGCCTTTGTTCTTAGTTGCAGTGTCAGTTGAATACTTCTTAGCTAAGCTTGAGAAGCTCTTGCCATCTTTAAGTTCACTGATAACTTTGTTTGCTGTGGTTTTCTTAGAAACCAAGATTTCGTTAACAGTAACTTTTGGTTGATATGACTTGAACTGAGTTTGAAGTTGAGCATCAGTAATGGTGATGTTGTCTTTAACAGCTTGCTTCAATAAGAGGTTTGAACGAATTGAGTCCTTTAATTGAGAAGCGGTCATACCATTTTGTTGGAGAACTGAGTTAAATGATGAACCATATTGCTTCTTGTATTTAGCAAATTCACTATTTACTTGTGAGCTCTTAACATCTTTACCGTATTGCTTTTCCAAGACCTTGTTTAAGATCATTTGTTGCAATACTTGTTTACCGCTTGAAGTACTCTTCAAACTACTGTAATAAGCACTTTCTGTAATTTTACCGCCGTTTGTAGTTGCAACAGTTTTGCTGCCACAAGCTGCAAGGGTAAAACTCATCATAATGCCGGCTAAAACGATTAGCCATTTTTTCATACAAAAACACATCCATTCCTAAAAGTATTCGTCTGCAAAGCAAACGTTCTCGATAATAATAATAACATAATATGACACGTTTATATAATGACCACTGGAATTTAACGAAATTTTCAGATTTTATTAAAGACTACTTTAGTTTGTCTGAATATTTGTTAATTTCATCCAGGCGGGGTTCAATTTGAAACATGGCGTCATCGATATCTCGTTGAATGCCGGAAATTGTTTTTTCCAGGGCAGGCAATTGGCTCTTAAATTGATCCATTGAGTTTTTAAAATCCTGATAAGCTGTTTTCCAATCTGCAGCTTTCTGTTTTTTATCCTCAAATGATGTCTTGGCCCGTTGGACAAATTCTTCCGGCGTTTCTTTGCGGGAATAAAGGTAAGCACCCGCAACAATCGCGGTTGCACCGATAATTTTAAAAGCTGTCTTCATCATTAATCACCTATATGTTTTTCGATTGATTCCTGGATGGCCTTGAGTTGATCGGGAGAGTATTTTTTTGAATTGTCCTTGAAGATCATCTTAAAGTCATCATTGTTGGTATAGCGGGGAATTAAGTGGAAGTGAGAATGGAAAACAGACTGGTAGGCAACCTGACCATTGTTGTTCAAAATGTTCATCCCTTTAATATCCGGGTTGGATGCCTTGACAGCACGCGCAATCTTTGGAATTCTTGCAAAAACCTCACTTGCCAGTTCTTCATCATAATCAAAGATATTGGCAATATGTTTCTTGGGGATTACCAAAGTATGTCCTGGAGTTCCCTGAGAAATATCCAAAAATGCCTTTACAATATCATCCTCATAAACAGTGTAGCTGGGGATTTCATTTCTTACGATTTTACAAAAAATGCAATCTTTCATAATCTCTGCCTTCTTTCTGTGAATACTAATGATATTATACCATTAATATCCGCTTGGCCTAATTCAACGGCTGATGTAATATGGTATAATCTTGTTTGTAGATTTTAGATGATGTGGAGGTAAATAATGTCTTTAGAAGTTTCGAATCTGGTCGGCGGTTATTCTCAAGTACCAGTATTAAAAGACGTCAGCTTTGACGTTAAAGATGGCGAGTTGGTTGGATTAATCGGCCTTAACGGAGCCGGAAAGTCCACAACTATCAACCATATTATTGGTTTATTAACCCCGTTCAAGGGATCCATTAAAATTAACGGCACCACGCTTAACGAGGATGTCAAAAAGTATAAAGAACAAATTGCTTATATTCCGGAACAGCCAATCGTCTATAAAGAGTTGACACTAAAGGAACACCTGGAAATGACGATGCTTGCCTATAACCTGGACCAGGATGAATCCTGGAAACGGGCTCACAAGCTGCTGAAACTATTCAGACTTGATAACAAATTAGATTGGTTCCCAGACAACTTTTCAAAGGGAATGCGGCAAAAAGTCATGATTGTTTGTGCATTTTTAACGAATGCCAAGCTGTTTATTATTGATGAACCATTTCTTGGCTTGGATCCTTTGGCAGTGAATGATCTGTTGAACCTGATTTCCGAAAGAAAAAAGCAGGGTGCAAGTATTTTAATGTCAACTCACGTTCTGGATACCGCTCAACGTTACTGTGACCGTTTCGTATTGCTTCACAACGGTCGGGTAAGGACTGAAGGAACCATTGAAGAACTGCGGAAATTGTTCCCAGAAGCCGGCGATTCATTGAATGATATCTATCTCACTCTGGCAAGGGAAGGCGATGCCTCATGAAGCAGTTATTTAGGCAACGCTTGACTTCACATCTAAAAGAAATGATGCGGTACCTGAGACTGGTATTTAACGATTACTTTGTGTTGGCACTGCTATTCGTGATTGGTGGATTGGGGTATTATTATTCCCATGCGCTTAAACAGCTTCATACCGGAATCTGGTGGGCACCAATCCTGATTATTGGTGTCCTATTAGTCAGTGTTCAGCTGGGACGATTTGCGACCTTAATCCAAGCACCTGACTATGTTTTCCTGTTACCGCGGGAATCTGATATATACAACTATCTTAAGAGCGGTTATAAGTACAGCTTATCAATTGCCTTGGCCATCCAGGTCTTGTTGTGGATCATATTGATGCCGTTCATCCAGGTAACGATGCATGTGACGGCAACTGATCTTTATGTATTGTTGGCCACAGTGCTTCTAATGAAGACGGTATGGTTGAACGCTGATTTTGCACGAAAATATCATTTGCAAAATCGTTGGCTGTCAAACCGCTTAATCTTTCGATTAGTAGTTCCGATTATCACATTTGCGCTGTGCGTTTATGTTAATTATTGGCTTGGGTTGGCACTCGCTGTCATTGCACTGATTGTGAGTTATTTCAGTCGCCAAAAGTGGGCCGCCAGATCACTTGATTGGACAAAAATGATTGCCGATGAAAATAGTCGAATGCATACGGTTTACCAGTTCTTCAACTTGTTTACAGATGTTCCAACGCTTCAGGGATCCGTTAAGCGTCGTCGATATGTCGATGGCATTTTGAATCGGATCAAATTGGTTCCAAAGAATACCTACCTCTATTTGTATGGCCATGGAATTGTTAGAGACAATGAAATGAGCGGCTTATATGTTCGTCTGTTGGTGATTGGGACATTGTTTTTAGTCTTTATCAAAGGTGAAATGCTGCCAATCTTATTGAGCCTGCTGTTTGTCTATCTGATAGGTTTTCAAATGATTCCGTTTTATTTTCACTTTTCGGATAATGCGTTTGTTCATGTCTATCCAATCACGAACCAATATCAATTAATGAGCTTTCAAAAAGTGCTGCTTTACCTGCTGTCAACCGTTGGCGTTGTCTTTGCAATCGCAGTGGTTGCGGTGAACTACTCGAACCTTGTGACGGTCTTTGGCGTGATTATTGGAGAGGCAGTAGAAATTTGGGCGTTTATTTATCTTTACCTGCCAAAACGACTGGCAAGAAGTGAACGTGTTAGATAGAATGTTTAATTTATAGGAGAAATATATGCGTGTAAGAAAAAAGCCATGGGCTGATAAATATATCAAAGACCATGGCGACTATATTGTGACTGATCCAAAGAATTGGCTGGGAAAATGGCAGCAGCGGTTTGCCAAACAGCAACCTTTAAATGTGGAGGTTGGAATCGGTAAGGGCAGGTTTATTATTGAAACTGCCAAAGCCAATCCCGACATCAACTATATTGGAATTGAATTGCAAACTTCCGTCATTGCAACGGCTTTGCGGACCTTCATGGAAAACCCACTGTCAAATGTTCAGTTTGTTTTGACAGATGGGGCTGATTTAGACGAATTGTTTTATCAGGATGAGATCAAAAAGATCTTTTTGAATTTTTCCGATCCATGGCCTAAAAAGCGTCATGCCAAACGGCGATTGACCTCACCACTTTTTCTCAAAACCTATCAACATGTTTTAGCTGATGATGGTGATATCGAATTTAAAACGGATAACCGGGGATTATTCGAGTATTCATTGGTTACCTTTAACAACTACCCAATGAAATTCGACTATGTATCATTGGATTTACACAAATCCCCTGAGAACGAGACCAATATCGAAACTGAATATGAGCAGAAATTCAGTCCAAAAGGGCCGATTTATAAGCTGATTGCTCATTTTACAAAGTAATGAGTTGGTGTTTCATAATTCGTTGAGTTTGCGTGTTAATCCAAAATTCTTCGGATTGATGCTGGCCATTTTGATCAAGATAATTAAAGCCAAAATGAAAAACTTCCGGATTTGAATTCTGACCTGGAATGGTGGTCCAGCTTCCCAGATATTTGAAGCCTTTTAATGCGGCTGAATGTTTGGTATTCTTAACGATAGTAGTTAAATGGTTGTTGTATTTTTGATCGGATTTGCTGACTGCGTAAGCTCCTGCAGCAAGTGCTGCCAGTGACAAACCATAAAATATTGTTTGCTTTTTCATAATTCTCCCCGTTTTCATTGTATGATATGTATACTTTAATATATTGACGACGGATGAGCAAACTGAACCCGATAAATGACTTCATGCGGTATAATGTACTTTACATTAGTAAGTGAAAGGATGATTACTTTGAAAAAATTACAAAAAACGAACTTAAATGATCTCAACCAAGAACTTAAAAATGGCAAATACATGCTGTTCTTTACCGCTGACTGGTGCCCAGACTGCCGCTTTATCAAGCCTGCCATGCCAGCAATTGAAGCCGAATATTCTGAATATACCTTTTTGATGGTTGATCGTGATGAAAATATCGATCTTGCCGGTGAAATGGGTATTATGGGAATTCCAAGTTTCGTTGCTTATTCAGACGGCGAGGAAATTGGTCGTTTTAATAATGGCGACCGTAAGACAAAAGCTGAAGTTGAAAACTTTATCAACTCATTATCAAGTACCGTTGCAAAATAATTTATTGTTGGAAGGAATTTTTAAATGTTAATAGCCAGTTATAACCCCAAGAATACAGGCGACACAATGGTTCTCATCATGAATCCCGATGCTGCCGCACAAGACGTTACAATTCATGATCATGTTGCCCGAATATTTTCAACTGAAGATAATCAAACACTGGGGTACAACTTTTTAAAAGCAAGTGAAATTCTTCCTGAAATTGTAAAAGAAAATGGCCGAGTTTCATTAACCCAAGATCAGGTAGCCAAGTTAAATCAGTATCTTGACGGACACGGATTCTCTGGGGATATTGTCTATGATGACGCGCCCAAGTTTGTTGTTGGCTATGTGAAGTCAGTTGAAGATCATCCACATGCAAACCATTTGCAGATTACCAAGACCGATATTGGAAATGGTAAAGATCTTCAAATCGTCAGTGGTTCTCCAAACATGCGTGAGAACATCAAAGTTGTTGTTGCTCTTAGTGGCGCAATGATGCCTAACGGACAAATTATCTGGCCTGGTGAACTGCATGGCGTTGAGAGTGACGGCATGATTTGTTCCGGCCGGGAACTGCATATTCCCAATGCACCTCAAGTTCCTGGTGCATTGATTTTGCCTGATGATTACCAAGTTGGAACTGCTTTTGATTTTCAAAAGGCACAACATTTATTTGACTAAACTATTTTGGGTGGATGAACTATGAAGCATTATGATGGACCAGCTTTTTTTCGTAAAAAGGGGATTTCAAGAGCTCCTCGCGAAAAAAAGGTTACTAAACAATTTAAAACACCACGTTTTGATGACACCCAAGACAAGCGGGCGGCAAATATTCTTAAGCGGGATTCGGACCATGGGGATGAAACACCTGCATTTCTAAAAGAGATTAAGAATTTCAAGCCTCAAAAGCGATCAAAATCTGATAAACGTAAGCAGCAGATTAAAACGAATTATTTTCTCAGCCAGCAGCGTCGTCAACATCATTTGTATGATGAGTTGACCCGCCGGCTGCGGATTACATATGATGATTTAATTGTCATTGCCGATAAACAGGCAACAATTGATGAACCAAAAGAACAATCGAAAGAACCAACAAAGGCAAAAGAACCGGAAGATTTACCAACTTCTTATCCAGTTCAAACCACTGAAATGAAGCAAACGTCGTTACCGCGATCTACCAACAATCATTTATCTGCGGATCATTCAGCAAGCCCACATTCAGCGAGTCAACGATTATCGAAGCATAGGCGCAGATCCTTGAATCATAGAGGACTGGGGCAATCACTTAATACCATTATTAACAAGGAACAGGCCAGTAAATCTGACCTTTCTTTGTTTCATACTCAACATCGTGATACACCTTCAGCATCTGATAAAGCGCCGGTTCCGTCGGAAAAAGTTGTTGCGTCTCAAACAGAATCAGAGCAGAATCACATCCCAGCTGTGACAAGTGATGAACGGGGCTATCATTTCCCACCGATTTCACTATTATCAAAACCACAGGTAGCTGAATCGGACTCGATTGACGAATGGATTTCCCATCAGTCTGATATTTTAAACCGGACATTTGCCGCGTTTAAAGTGGATGCCAAGGTCGTTGCATGGACGAACGGACCCACAGTTACCCAGTTCCAAGTTAAATTGGCTCTTGGTGTTAAAGTCAGCAGAATTACAAATTTGACCGATGATTTAAAGCTGGCTTTGGCTGCCAAAGATATCCGGATTGAAGCACCAATTCCAGGTAAAACCACCGTTGGTATTGAAATCCCCAATCCTAAACCAAGGCCGGTTGTTTTATCTGAAGTGATTTCAACTGATCATTTCAAAAACAGTCAGTCTCCATTAACCACCGCACTGGGTGTTGATTTATCTGGCGTTCCTCGAACAGCTGATGTTCGGAAAATGCCTCATGGGTTGATTGCCGGAGCGACAGGATCTGGAAAGAGTGTCTTTATCAATAGTCTGCTGGTTTCTTTATTGTATAAGGCAACGCCTTCAGAATTACGTTTATTGTTAATTGATCCTAAGGCCGTTGAACTAGCCCCTTACGATGGAATTCCACATTTGCTGTCACCCGTTATTTCAGATCCAAAGACGGCCGCAGCTTCTTTGAAATGGGTCACTGAGGAAATGGACCAGCGTTATGAAAAATTAGCAGCTGCTGGGGCAAAGAACATTGAACAATTCAATCGTGACGCCGAAAAGTCTGGTGAATATGGATTAAAGATGCCTTATATTTTGGTGATCATTGATGAATTAGCCGATTTGATGATGGTCGCTTCAAGCAAAGTTGAAGATTACATTGTTCGAATTACTCAAAAAGCTCGGGCAGCCGGTATTCATTTAATTGTTGCCACTCAACGTCCAAGTGTCGATATTGTGACTGGGACAATTAAGAATAATATTCCAACCAGAATTGCATTTATGGTTTCCAGTCAGGTTGATTCCAGAACGATTTTGGATTCTGCCGGGGCTGAGCGTCTGCTTGGCCGTGGGGACATGCTATATCTGGGTAGTGGCGCTAATCAGCCTGTCAGACTTCAAGGAGCGTTTGTAACCAATCAGGAGCTTGACAGGATTGTTGATTTTGTTCGCCAACAAGATGAGCCAAAATATCTTTTCACACCGGATAGTTTAAAAAAATCCAGTTCTGAAGAAAGTTCACAAGACCGATTAATGCCCCAAGTTTTGAAATATATTGCAAATGAAAACACAATTTCTACCTCAAAGCTTCAACGTGTATTTTCAATCGGTTATAATAGAGCTGCAAACATTATTGATCATTTGCAGGAAAAAGATCTGGTTTCAGAGCAACAGGGTTCAAAACCGCGGACTGTGTACTATAAGCCGACGGAAAATGGACCAGCTCCGGAATCACAGCACAATAATCAAAAATAACATAATGGGATAGGTAGGATGTCGAATGAATTCAGATACTGTATATCATTTTGTAGGAATTAAAGGAACAGGAATGGCCGCAATGGCTTTGATCTTGCATGATCGTGGCGAAAAAGTGCAGGGATCCGATATTGATCAGTACACTTTTACTCAACGAGGCCTTGAAAAAGCAGGTATTAAACTATTACCTTTTGATGAAAAGAACATTCATGAAGGTTTGACGGTTATTGCCGGCAACTCATTTACTGATGACCATCCAGAAATCAAAAAAGCTCGGGAAATGGGCCTGACTGTTTATCGTTATCACCAATTCCTTGGTAAAATTATCAAGGGAAAGACGAGTATCGGTGTTTCCGGTGCCCACGGAAAGACAAGTACAACTGGCTTGCTGGCACACGTTCTTTCAGGAATTGCACCAACTGATTATTTAATCGGTGATGGTTCCGGTAAGGGTGTTCCAAATGCCCGGTTCTTTGTTTACGAAGCCGATGAATATCGTCGTCACTTCTTGGCAACTGAACCTGATTATGCCATTATGACAAACATCGATTTTGACCATCCTGATTACTACAAGAGTATTGATGACGTTCAAAGCGCTTTTCAAACCTTTGCCAATCAGACTAAGAAAGGCATTTTTGCCTGGGGCGATGACAAGCGGCTTCGTCAATTAAAAGCCAAGGTTCCAATTTATTACTATGGTTTGCATGATACAGATGATTTCCAAGCTGTTGACGTTAAGCGGACAACTAGTGGTTCAAGCTTCAATGTCACATATAAAGGCAAAGACCTAGGAAACTTCTTTGTTCCATTGTTTGGTGAACACAATATCTTCAATTCATTAGCTGTTGTTGCGGTGGCATATTTCGAAGATGTTAACCTTGATGAAATTCGTAAAGAATTAAAAACATTCCAAGGTGTTAAGCGCCGATTTGCTGAACGCAAGATTGCCGGCATGACGATTATTGATGATTATGCTCACCATCCAACTGAAATTAAAGCCACTATTGATGCTGCTCGCCAAGAATATCCAAACAAACAGATTGCGGTTGTGTTCCAACCACATACGTTCAGTCGGACGATTGCGTTAATGGACGACTTTGCCAAGAGTTTGAATCTTGCTGATGAAGTCTTCTTGACTTCAATTTACAGCTCACCACGTGAAAGTCACGGCAAGGTTTCAAGTGAAGATTTGTCAAAGAAGATTACCAAAGGTGGTCGGATCCTATCTGTTGATAACATGTCACCATTATTGGATTACGATAATGATGTGGTTATCTTCATGGGTGCCGGAGATATCCAAAAGTATGAAAAATCATATGAGGATCTCTTGAGCCATTTAACTAAGAAAACTAATTAAGATATCTTATAGAAGCTGTTAATTGGGTGGTAATTACTTGATTAATGGCTTCTATTTGGTAAAATTACTTAACAGTATAGGTATGAATGCTGTTTCATAATCTGAATGGTGTTCAAACTTACAAATAAAAGGGAGCGGATTTAATGAACAATTATCCAAATGAACAACCGGAAGCTCGGAAAGTCGTTAACAACGCTGCCGGGTTGAATACCTTCTTAACGAAAATGTATGGCTGGATGAGTCTGGCCGTCTTGGTTTCAGCAGCAACCGCATTTTTGGTTAGTGGTTCTGTTGCCGGTGGAATGGCTGTTTACATTGCAGCTCATCGAGGTGTTATGTGGGGATCAGTGATTTTATGGTTTTTCTTGCCAATTATCATTTCAATTCAGGCATTGAAACGGCCGACACTTGCATTTACGGTATTAATGCTATATTCCATTCTTAGTGGCTTTGTGTTTGCCACCGTGGCTTGGGCATATACCGGTGCTTCTATCGCAGCAGCCTTTGTTTCTGCTTCGGCAATCTTTATTACGATGACAACTGTTGGTCTAGTGACCAATAAAAGTTTGGATTGTTGGGGTGCGCAGGCAACTGCCGCATTAATCGCATTGGTAATTGCGATGGTTATTAACATCTTCCTTCGCAGCTCGATGATTTCATTTGTCCTCTCAATCATTGCCGTCATTATCTTCACTGTCTTGACTGCATATGACACTCAGAAGATGAAGCAAATGTATAATCAATATGCTGGCAATGGCGAAGTTTCGATGACTGGTTTGGCAGTCTTCGGTGCTTTGCAATTGTATTTGGACTTCGTTAACTTATTTATCCAATTACTTTCAATTTTCGGTAATAACGAGCGTTAATTTTTAAAACAATCATGAACGATTAACCATTGAGTTGGTTGATCGTTTTTTGTTATCTGTCGTGGTAAAATTAAAGTAATAGTTTTCATCAGAGGAGAAGTCAATGACTAAGAAATTATTATTAATCGATGGTAATAGTGTCGCTTTTAAAGCATTTTATGCCTTGTACACTGCCATGGATAAATTTACAAATTCATCCGGCCTGCACACCAGCGCCATCTTTGGTTTTAATCGGATGCTGGACAAGGTTTTAACTACTGAAAAGCCAACCGACGTGCTGGTGGCGTTTGATGCTGGTAAAGTTACATTCCGAACTAAAATGTATGCGGATTATAAGGGTGGTCGGGCAAAAACGCCGACTGAATTATCAGAACAATTCCCATTTATCAAAGAACTTCTGAACGACCGTGGCATTCAAACTTATGAGCTGCCCAATTATGAAGCCGATGATATTATCGGTACGTTGGCGAAGCAAGCTGAAGATGCCGGTGATTATAAGGTTGTTATCGTGACTGGAGACCGCGATTTAACGCAACTGACTTCCGACAAGACAACCGTTCAGGTTTCCAAAAAAGGTGTGACAGAATTGGAAACCTACACACCAAAACACGTGGAAGAAAAGCTCGGTGTTAAGCCGAGTCAAATTATTGAGATTAAAGGTCTGAAGGGTGATAACTCTGATAATTATCCAGGTGTCGAAAAAGTTGGTGATAAGACTGCCGTTAAGCTGGTTCAGCAATTTGGCACGATTGAAAACCTTTATAAGAATATTGATCAGGTCTCAGGCAAAAAATTAAAAGAACATTTGATTAACGATCAAAAGCAGGCCGAAAGAGCTCATACTTTGGCAACGATTAATCGTGAGGCACCCATTACAATTTCCTTGGATAAACTAAAATATCAAGGTGATAATATTGAAAAGCTCACTGATTTTTATGAGCGAATGGGCTTTAAATCATTTCTGTCAAAATTGTCAGTTGATGATAATGATCACGCTGATGATCAAAAGGCCATTCAATATACCGTTTTAGATGCAAAAAACGTCTCCGAGCTTGATCAGTTTACGGACGAAGTTTCATTTCATCTTGAGATGTCCGAAGAAAATTATCATATCTCGCCGTTAGTGGGATTTGCCATTGGCCAAGGGGACAAGTGGTACGCAACCAATAACCCGGACCTGTTGGAAAACGACCACGTTAAACGATTACTGACAAGTCAGAAAATCAAGAAGAACGTTTTTGATGCCAAACGGACCTATGTTGGCTTATACCGTCAGGGTATCAAGCTTCAAAATGTTGACTTCGATATGCTGCTGGTCTCATATTTGCTTAATACAACTAATAATAGTAATGACGTTGGAACCGTTGCCCATCTGCACGGGTTCTATAATGTTAAAACCGATGAAGAAGTTTATGGCAAGGGTGCCAAGCGTAAGATTGAGACTGAATCACCCGAATTTTTGTCCCACTTGGTTCATAAAGTCAATGCGATTGATCAGTTACACGATGAAATGTTTAAAGATCTTGACGAGCATAATCAAACCAAGCTCTATCGCGACATTGAAATTAAGATTGCGTTTGTATTGGCCCAAATGGAAATCAACGGCATTAAAGTGGATTCTGCCACTCTTGAAAGTATGGGCAGCAAGTTCAAAGAGCGTTTGGCAGAAATTCAACAGACAATTTATCAAGAAGCTGGCGAAGAATTTAATATTGGTTCACCCAAGCAGCTTGGTAAGATTTTGTTTGAAAAGTTACGTTTGCCAATTTTGAAAAAGACTAAAACCGGCTATTCAACTTCAGTCGATGTTTTGGAAAAGCTGGCGCCAGATGCACCGATCGTCCAAAATGTCTTGGATTACCGTCAAATTGCCAAGTTACTTTCCACATACGTTGATGGCCTCTTGAAGGTGATTCATAAAGATGATTCCAAGGTTCACACCAGATATTTGCAGACTTTAACCCAGACCGGCCGATTGTCTTCAGTAGATCCAAACTTACAGAACATCCCGGTTCGAACTGAAGAAGGCCGTTTGATTCGTCAAGCATTTATTCCATCGCATCCCGGTTGGCAAATCTTTTCATCCGATTATTCGCAAATTGAACTGCGGGTTTTGGCTTCAATTACTGAGGACAAAAACATGCAGGATGCCTTTAAAAACGGTGAAGATATTCATGCCACTACTGCCAGGAGAATCTTTGGATTGCCTTC
Organism: Lentilactobacillus kefiri; assembly: GCF_007989105.1. GTDB lineage: Bacteria > Bacillota > Bacilli > Lactobacillales > Lactobacillaceae > Lentilactobacillus > Lentilactobacillus kefiri. The sequence continues at coordinate 63,476 of NZ_BJVK01000006.1, forward strand.
CAACGAGGAAGTAACTCCTGATTTGAGACGTCAGGCAAAGGCGGTTAATTTTGGAATTGTTTACGGTATTAGTGATTTTGGTTTGTCAAAGAATACCGGTATTACCCGTAAGCATGCGCATCAATTTATTCAGCGTTACTTCGAAGAATATCCCGGCGTAAAGAAGTATATGAACGATATTGTGGAATTTGCACGGAATCACCGCTATGTTGAAACAATTGCCCACAGACGGCGTTATTTGCCCGATATCAATGCCAAGAGCTTCAACCTGCGTTCGTTTGCTGAAAGAACCGCGATGAACACACCAATCCAAGGAAGCGCAGCGGATATTATCAAAATTGCCATGATTAATATGGCAGATGCTATTAAAGATATGAAGACCAGAATGTTACTCCAGGTCCACGATGAATTAATCTTCGAAGTTCCAGATGAAGAAATGGAAACTGTCAAAAAGTTAATTCCAAGTGTCATGGATTCGGCAATCAAGCTGCACGTTCCATTGAAGGTTGAAAGCCACTGGGGTAAAACATGGTATGATGCAAAATAATTTGAATTAATGGGGGATCTAAAATGCCTGAATTACCTGAAGTTGAGACTGTAAGACGCGGGCTGACTCAATTAGTTGAGGGAAGTACCATCAAAACAGTTGACGTTTTATATGCAAAAATGATTAATCTTCCTCCTGATGATTTTAAAGAAGCTCTTCGTGGCAAACGAATTGAAAAGATTGATCGTCGGGGGAAATATCTTTTTATTCGCCTGAGTGGTCATTTGACGATTGTGTCCCATCTTCGGATGGAAGGGAAATACGATGTTGAACCGGAAGGATCGCCCATTGATAAGCACACGCACATTATTTTCCACTTAACGGATGGGCGTCAGTTAAGGTATAACGATACCCGAAAATTTGGGCGGATGAACTTGGTTGATACTGGAACCGAGATGCAGGTTGCCGGTTTGAAAACCATTGGACCGGAACCAACCGAAAAAGATTTGACGGTCGAGTATATGAAGCGGATTTTCGCAAAAAGCCGGAAAGTTATCAAGCCGTTTCTGCTGGATCAAAGCAACATCGCCGGTTTGGGAAACATTTACGCCGATGAGGTCTTATGGTTGAGTAAAATTAACCCCAAACAGCCGGTCAATACAATTAGTCTCGCAAAGATTAAAGTCTTACGAAAGAACATTATTGACGAACTGGCAAGAGCAATTGCAGGCCATGGCACAACCGTTCATTCATATTCAACTGCATACGGCGAAGCTGGACAGTTTCAAAATCACTTAAATGTGTATGGCAGAGAGGGTGAACCCTGCCCACGATGTGGAACCAAAATCGTTAAAATCAAGTTGGCCCAAAGAGGCACGCACTTTTGCCCGAAGTGTCAACGGTTGCGTGGTGTTAAGAAATGACAAAATTAGTTGGTTTAACTGGTGGCATCGCGACCGGTAAATCGCTCGTGAGCGGCTATCTACAAAAAAAGGGTATTCCAGTGATTGACGCCGACTTGGTCACTCACAAAGTAGAAGCAAAGGGAACGCCGGGACTTGAAGCTTTAGTTAAAGCCTTTGGCCCGCAGATCATCCTTTCCGACGGGGCACTAAACCGATCGGAATTAGGCAAAATTGTTTTCAATAATCCCAGTGATTTGAAGCAGTTGGTCAGAATTATTGATCCCTTTATCCGATCGGAAATCTTTAAACAACTCGCCGCGTATCAGTCGGTTCCTTTGACGGTTCTGGATGCGCCAACTTTATTTGAAAACGGCTATGCCCATTTAGTCGATGAATTGGTCGTTGTCTACACTGATCCGGTCACGCAGTTGCACCGTTTGATGAAACGCAATAAACTGAGTATTGTGAATGCTAATAAGAGAATTCAAAACCAATGGCCGTTGCAGACAAAATGCAATTTGGCTGATACAATTATTTATAACTCTGGTACAGCCGAACAAACGCTGCTCCAAGTCGATAATTGGTTGGCAAATGAAATGAAATAGACGAGGTGAACGCCATGCAATGTCCTCATTGCGGATATAACGGCTCAAAGGTTGTTGACAGCCGGCCTACAGATGATGGTCGGGTGATCAGACGACGAAGAGAGTGTGAACACTGCGGTTTTCGATTTACAACGTTTGAACGGGTGGAAGTCACCCCATTGTTGGTTGTAAAGAAAAATGGTAACCGTGAAGAATTCAACAGAGAAAAATTATTAAAAGGAATTGTCAGATCTGCCGAAAAACGACCGGTTTCAATGGATGCGATTACCAATTTGGTTGATCGGGTTGAAAATAAGCTCCGATCACTTGGCGAAAATGAGGTTTCCAGCCAGCAGATTGGTGAATATGTGATGGAGGATCTGGTTAATTTGGATGAAATTGCCTATATCAGATTTGCCAGTGTCTATCGCCAATTTAAGGATATGTCGGTCTTTTATAAAGAGCTGAAAGAAATTATGGAAAAGGATAAGAAAAAGCATCAGGATAACTCGGAGGGAAAATAAATGTTGAATTCCCTGGATAAGTTGACGCCTGATACCAAATATTTAGTTATTAATGCCCATATCAATCGAAGCTTGGATCATAGTGTCCTTACCAATTTGTATCAACCAATTATTGGTGAAAAAGCAATCGCATTATACAATTTGTTGTGGTCGATGAGTTTGGACGATCATAATCAATTGGTCCTTCATAAACATTATGAGATTCAAAGTATGCTCAACTGTAAGATTGAAAATCTGGTTGCCATCAGAAAGCAACTGGAAGCTGTTAAGTTGATTAACACCTTAATTTCAACCGAAAAGAAGGATGTTTTGATCTATTCGCTGAATCTGCCTTTATCAGCAGAACAGTTTTTGCGAACGGATATTTTGTCGATTATTTTATTAGGCAAGGTTGGAAATGAGACGTATCAGCAGATTGTTGATCGTTTGGTTGCCCCAACTCCCAATTTGGGAGAAACAACCGATGTTTCCGCCAAGTTGTTGGATTTGTTTAATGTTCCGCAAAACCTGGTTAAAACAATTCCAGGTGCGGTTAACGAGGCTAAACAAAAAGTGGTGCGGGCAAATGCCAGTGTCGATAAAAGCGATTTTGAGCCTGACAGTCAACACTTTGACTTCCGGCTTCTCTTGAGTATGCTTGAAAATTCCTACGTGGATGTGAATAGTGTGAAGGCTGCCCGAGATCTCATTATGTCCGAGCACCTGCTCTATGGCATTGATGAAATTCAGATGGCCAAACTGATTCAAAAGGCAACCAACCTGAGCACCAATGAACTCAATCAGCCCCAGTTAAAGGCGATTATTGCCGATAGCTTTAATAAGCATCAGGCGGACACGATTGACCATCAACCAGTGTCATCAGAGCCCGATCAGTCAACTTCGAAATCCGCAAATAATGCTACCGAGCAGTTGATCTCAATTAGTAAAGAATTGGCTCCGGTTGCCTTCCTTGAACAAATCAAAAAGCAAAAACACGGGATTGTTACCAGTGGTGAACAGCGGACGTTGTCGGAACTGGTCAATCTCCGGGTCTTGCCAAATGAAGTCATTAATATTTTGATTTACTATTTGCTAGTCGAGGAGAATCGTTCAACGCTGAATAAAAATCTGATGTCGACAATCGCCGATGACTGGTCACAGCACAACATTGTTGATGCCGAAAAAGCCATTGCCGAAATTAAGCAACGACCCGTCATGCTTAAAAAGAAGGCCGAACAACGAGCTGCCAAATACAAGCAGCGAAAAGTTAATGTTAAAGAGACCTTGCCTGATTGGGCAAAGGATGACCAGAATTCGAAACCAGCAGCAAAAACGAATAATCAGTTAACTGAAGCTCAGAAAAAGCAGCTCAAAGAACAGCTTGATAAATTAAAAAAGCCCGGAAGTAGGTGAAATAAATGGAAAAAGTAAGTGACTTTGTTAAAAAGTTAATGGAAGATCGTCGATTCAAAGGCGGCAACGTCAGCCAAGGATTCACCAAGATTATTAACCAAATCAAGAATGATCCCGAAATTGCCAAATTTTTAAATGATCATCGAGATGAATTGGCTGACGACGCAGTGGACAGATCCGCCGCCAAACTCTACGAATACGTCAATGTTAAAAATCAGATCAAAGAAAAGAAAAAGTCTTTTGCTCCAGGATACCTGCCACAGTTGGTGATTAACGACCACCTGATTGACATTTCATATACTGCTTCTCCTGAAGTCATTGAAAAGCAGCGTAATCAATCACTGGCACGTCGCATTCGGACAGTTTCGATGCCAAAAGATATCAAAAATGCCAGAATTGCGGAATTTGACGGTGCTGATCCGGCTAATCCGGATCCCGATCGCTTTACCGCACTTTCAATGGCTCTGAATTTTATTGACCAAATGAAAGCAAATCCCAAGACATTTCATCCCGGCTTGTACATATACGGCCCCTTTGGTGTCGGCAAAACGTATCTGACAGGTGCAATCGCCAACGAACTTGCTGATAATAATATTCAGACAACGATGGTTCATTTCCCCAGCTTTGCCGTGGAGATGAAATCTGCAATTACCGATAACACCGTAACTGAAAAAATTGATGTAATTAAGAAGTCGCCAGTCTTGATGATTGACGATATCGGAGCAGATTCGATGTCTTCATGGGTCCGTGATGAAGTCCTTGGAGTTATCTTGGAGTATCGGATGCAGCAACAATTACCGACATTCTTTACATCAAACTTTTCAATGGCTCAACTTGAACAGGAACATTTGCGGATTAATCAAAAAGGTGACGACGAACCCTTGAAAGCCAAGCGATTGATGCAGCGGATCAAATTCCTGTCACGTGAAGTTGAGATGACTGGAAAGAATCGTCGGCCAGTTTAATTTGCAAATTTAATTGACATTTTTAAAGGGCAACTCTATACTAAATTCAATGAATCAAAGAGACATGATAATTACTTCTCATCACAGGGAGAATGGTTCTAGCCTGGAAGACCATTTGTTTAGAAATTAATTATTACCACTCTTTGGAATGGATTGCGGATAATGCTTTCCCGGTCGGTACCGTTAGCAGCCACTTGAGAGCTTTTTGGATATTTGTATCCAAAAATCCAATTTGGGTGGAACCGCGCTAATTGCGTCCCTGATATGCTGTAAAAGTATATCAGGGACTTTTTTTGTGGCTCCAATTAAAATAAAAAAAGGAAGTAGGAAATATGTCAAAACTTTCGTTTGAATTTCCAGATGGCAGTGTTAAACAATTTGACGATGGTGTTACCTCAGAAGATATCGCCAAGTCAATTGCGGTTAGTTTAGGTAAAAAGGCCGTTGCAGCAAAATTAGACGGCAAACTTGTAAATAACGACGAACCTTTACATAAAGGCGGAAAGATTGAAATCATCACCTCTGACAGCAAAGATGGTTTGAGCGTTTTGCGTGCAACCGCAGCTCAAATCTTGAAGATGGCAATTGCCAAAGAGTTTAACAATATTCACTTTGGTGAAAGTGATGCCGATGAAGATGGATTCTTTGTTGATACCGACAAGCCTGACACCCAAATCAGTGTTGATCAATTGGAAGGCCTTAGCCAGTCAATGCATAAGATCATCAAGAAGGACCTGCCAATTAAGGTTGTTTTCCTGAGTGCCGATGAAGCAGCTAAAGTTGCCGGCGACGACCCATACCAAAAAGAATTGGTTAAGGAAAATGAAGTTGACGGCAAGGTTAAGTTCTTTGAAATTGACGACTTCAAGTCAATCGCAGAAGGTGCCGTATTACCATCAACCGGTAAAGTTAAGATCTTCAAATTACTTTCAGTTGCCGGTGCATACTGGCAGGGTAAGTCATCCAATCCAATGCTGCAAAGAATTTATGCAACAGCATTTAACAAGCAAAAAGAATTGGATGCCGACCTTGAAAAGCGTAAAGAAGCTCATGAACGTGATCACCGTGTAATTGGTAACGAACTTGATTTGTTCTTCGTTGATCCTAAAGTTGGTGCCGGACTTCCTTACTGGATGCCAAATGGTGCAACTATCAGAAGAACGATTGAACGTTACATCGTTGACAAGGAAGTTGCCAATGGTTACCAACACGTTTACACACCTGTCCTTGCCAACCTTGATCTGTACAAGCAGTCAGGTCACTGGGCACATTATCGTGAAGACATGTTCCCACCAATGGACATGGGCGATGGCGAAATGCTTGAATTACGTCCAATGAACTGTCCTAGTCATATTCAAATTTACAACCACCACATTCGTTCATACCGTGAATTGCCACTTCGGATCGCTGAACTTGGTATGATGCACCGTTACGAAAAATCAGGTGCTTTGTCAGGACTTCAACGTGTTCGTGAAATGACATTGAATGATGGTCACACATTTGTTGCCCTTGATCAAATTCAAGAAGAATTCAAGAAGATCCTTAATTTGATGGTTGATGTATACCACGATTTTGATATCAGTGATTACACTTTCCGTTTGAGTTATCGTGATCCTGCCAATACTGAAAAGTACTTCGACGATGATGAAATGTGGACCAAGGCTCAAACAATGCTTAAAGGTGCCATGGATGAAATGGGCTTGAAGTATACCGAAGCTGAAGGTGAAGCTGCCTTCTACGGTCCAAAGCTTGATGTTCAAACAAAGACTGCCCTTGGTAACGAAGAAACATTGTCAACCATCCAGTTGGACTTCATGCTCCCAGAACGATTCGACCTTCATTATATTGGTGAAGATGGTAAACAACATCGTCCAGTTATGATTCACCGTGGCTTGGTTTCAACTATGGAACGATTTGTTGCCTACCTGACTGAAATCTATAAAGGTGCATTCCCAACATGGTTGGCTCCACACCAAGTTAAGATTATTCCTGTCAGCCAAGATAAGCATCTTGATTACGCAAAGAAGATCAATGAACAACTTCGCGCATTGAAGATTCGTTCATCTGTTGATACCCGTGCTGAAAAGATGGGTTACTTAATCCGTGATGCTCAAACTCACAAGATTCCATACACATTGGTTGTTGGTGACGAAGAAGTTAATGGCAACAGTGTTTCAGTTCGTAAGTATGGTGAAAAGGATACCCAATCCAAGTCAGTTCCAGACTTTATTGACGAAGTTTCAAAGGATATTGCTTCATATTCACGTGAAGAGTAATCACCATTGGATGACCGGTTCAATGATTCACTGTTTGACACATTAGTGATTAGATGATATTATTTAATAGTTGTTCAAATGAAAGCAGGAGCTACCCGCTTCTCGCCTGAGTAAATTTCTAAGTTTGCTGGGCATGATATCGAGTAAGAACTTGATCGTTCAAGTTCTTTAATTGAGAGCGGGCGCAAATCTGTGTCCGCTCTCTTTCTGCTTTTTCAAATTATTCGGAGGTGAAGTACCATAGCAAAAGATATGATGGTTAATGATGGAATCCGTGCTCGTGAGGTTCGTTTGATTGGTGCTAATGGTGATCAACTTGGAGTTAAGTCTAAGTCACAAGCGCTTCAGTTAGCTGAAGACGCTGATTTGGATCTTGTCTTGGTTGCACCGAAAGCCAAACCACCAGTTGCAAAGATTCTTGATTACGGGAAGTATCGTTTTGAAATGCAAAAGAAGGAACGTGAATCCCGTAAGAAACAAAAAGTCATCAGTGTCAAGGAAGTCCGATTAAGCCCAACAATTGATGTTAACGATTTTAACACCAAGTTGAAGAATGCCAAGAAGTTCTTGGCAAAGGGTGAAAAAGTTCGTGTATCAATTCGATTTAAGGGACGTGCCATTACCCATAAGGATATTGGTCGAAAAGTTCTTGACCGAATGGCTGCTGAAACGGCTGATGTTGCTGCCGTTACTCAACATCCCAAGATGGACGGAAGAAGCATGTTCTTAATGCTTTCACCAAAAGATCCAGATAAAAAATAATAGTTGTTAAATACTTGAGGAGGATTTTTACCAATGCCTAAACAAAAAACAAACCGTGCTGCAGCAAAACGTTTCAAGAGAACTGCCAACGGTGGATTTAAGAGTGCCAATGCTTACACAAGTCACCGTTTCCACGGTAAGACAAAGAAGCAACGTCGCCAACTTCGTGGTACTAGTATGATGGACAAAACTAACATCAAGACTTACAGAAAATTATTGCCACATCTATAAAATCAACTATACATTCAGTTATTACTTTTCAAAATATAGGAGGAATTCAAAATGCCACGAGTAAAAGGTGGAACAGTCACACATGCACGTCGTAAGCGTGTTTTAAAATTAGCTAAGGGTTATCGCGGTGGAAAGTCTCGTTTATTCAAGACTGCCAAAGATCAAGTAATGAAGTCACAGGTTTATGCATTCCGTGACCGTCGTAACAACAAAGGTAACTTCCGTAAGATCTGGATCGCTCGTATCAACGCTGCTGCTCGTCTTAATGACCTCAGCTACAGCCAATTTATGCACGGTTTAAAGCTTGCCAACATCGACATGAACCGTAAAATGCTTGCTGATTTAGCTGTTAATGATGCAGATGCTTTCAAAGCACTTACTGACGAAGCTAAAAAAGTACTTAAGTAATTTTGATGTGCTAAAATGACTTTCACCGATAGTTTGGTGGAAGTTTTTTTAAATAAATTAACTATATTTAAGGAGCGACATATGTTGTCTCGATTTAAACCAACTTGGATGATTGGAGATATTTATACAATTTCTCCTCAGTTCCTGTTGGATCATAATATCAACTGTGTTCTAACCGATTTAGATAATACTTTGGTGCCTTGGAATTCCAAGAAGGGTTCTGACGCACTGCATAAATGGTTATCGGAAAACAAAAAATATGGCATTAAAGTCATTGTTGTTTCCAATAACAGTCACAAGCGGATTCAAAAGGCAGTTCAAGATTATCAACTGCCTTTTGTCCCTCGGGCAATGAAACCACTAACGATTGGTATTCGTCACGCGTTAAAGGAATTTAATCTGCAGAAGCGCAACACGGTTATGATTGGCGATCAGTTAATGACCGACGTTGTAGCGGCTAATAGTTGCGGCATGCGCAGCATTCTTGTTAAACCACTCGTTCGTGATGATGCATGGAATACCATGATCAATCGTTACTTTGAAAAAATTGTCTGGAATAAATTATCGAAAAAATATCCAGATTTACATTGGAAATAGGAGAAATTATGGCAAATAATGAAGTTGTTGTTGACGGTGAAGTCGTTCATTGTGTCGGCTGTGGTGCAGCAGTCCAAACGACAGATAAAGATGCACTGGGGTATACGCCCGCATCTGCTTTAAAAAAAGGATTGGAAAATGGAGAAGTCTATTGTCAGCGTTGCTTCCGACTTCGGCACTATAATGAAATTGCTCCCGTCAGTTTATCAGATGATGACTTCTTAAAGCTGTTAACAAGTATTTCCGATACCGACTCGTTAATTGTTTATGTGGTTGATATCTTTGATGTTAATGGAAGTATGATTCCTGGATTGCATCGATTTGTTGGAAACAATCCAGTCCTTTTAGTCGGAAATAAGCTGGATATCCTGCCTAAAGCTTTGAAGAAAAACAAAGTGAAGGATTGGCTTCGTCAACAAGCCAACGCAGCAGGTATCCGACCAATTGACGTTGAATTGATTTCGGCAAAGACCAATTATGATATTGATCAGTTGTTGGATAAAATTGAAAAATTACGTAAAGGCAAAGATGTCTATGTTGTCGGTGTTACCAATGTCGGTAAGTCAACGTTGATCAATTCAATTGTTCGTCAATCAACCGGTATTAAAGAATTAATTACAACATCAAGATTTCCCGGAACAACCTTGGACCGAATTGATATTCCTTTAAAGGATGGTCGCAATCTTGTCGACACCCCAGGAATCATTCAACCGGAACAAATGGCACATCATTTAACTGGTAAAGAGTTGAACCTTGTGACACCTCAAAAGACAATCAAGCCAAAAGGGTATCAGTTAAACCCTGGCCAGACGTTGTTTTTTGCCGGAGTTGCCCGCTTTGATTACAATGCTGGTGACAAACGTCACGGTTTTACGGTTTATGCGGAGAATAATTTATTTATTCATCGGACAAAGTTGGAAAATGCTGACGACTTTTATGCCAGTCATGTTGGCTCGTTCTTAACACCGCCAACTGAAGACCAAAAAGCTGATTTTCCACCATTGGAACCTCATGAATTCAAATCGACTGAGAAGAGTGATTTGGTCATTGAGGGTCTTGGATGGGTGACAATTCCTGCTGATGTCTCCGTAACTGGTTGGGCTCCAAAAGGCGTTTCAGTTTTGATGCGTCCTGCAATGATTTAAAATAAAGAGGTATTTATGAAATTAACCGGAAAACAAAAACGTTTTTTAAGAGCAAGTGCTAACCGCATGCGGCCAATTTTCGAAGTCGGCAAAAACGGCCTTTCTTCAGTTTGGCTGGATGAGATTCAAAAAGCGCTTGATACCAGAGAACTTATCAAAATTAATGTGCTTCAGAATTCAGCTGCTACTGTTGATGACATTAAAGACTATATTGAGTCGAAAAGCGATGTCACTGTTGTTCAAACGATTGGTAAGACGCTGGTATTGTTCAAACCATCCAAAGACACAAATAATCAAAAATTATCCAATGAAGTTTTTGCAATTTAGAGGTAATTCGGTATGTCGAACGTTCTGAATAATGTTGAAACATTAACACAAGCCAAAACGATTAAACAAAAAAAGGGTAGGCGGATTGGGATTCTTGGCGGTACCTTTAATCCTATTCACAATGGCCATCTAATTATCGCTGAACAGGTTTTAGACCAACTGGGACTGGATAAAGTTTGCTTTATGCCAGATGCAAATCCGCCACATGTTGACAGGAAATTTGCGATTGATGCGAAAGATCGGGTTGCCATGATTAATGGGGCTATTCGTGATAATCCCAAGTTTGCGATTGAGATGACAGAGATCATGCGAGGCGGTGTCAGTTATTCTTATGACACGATGAAACAATTAACCCAGCAGCACCCTGAAAATCATTACTACTTTATCATCGGTGGCGATATGGTTAACTATTTGCCTAAGTGGTACCGGATAGATGATTTAGTGAAGCTGGTTTCGTTTGTTGGCGTTAAACGCGATGGCTACACACCGGCTTCCAAATATCCCGTTATCTGGGTTGATGTCCCATTTATCGACATTTCGTCATCACTTATTCGTTCTAAAATCCGACAACATCAATCAATCAAATATTTGGTACCATCTTCTGTAGAACGTTATATAAAGGAGAACCATTTATATGAAAAATGATCAGTTAAAATATCAAGGCCATTTTGTTCCGTACACTCGTGATGAATTGGTGGCTAAGCTTCATTCGGCATTAACAGATAGTCGTTTTCAACACTGTTTAAGAGTTGAGCAAACGGCGATGGACTTGGCCGAACGTAATGGAGTCAATATCGAAAAGGCTGCCATTGGTGGACTCGTTCACGATTATGCTAAGCAACGCCCGGATGAGGACTTTATTAAGGCCATTAAAGAGTATCAAATGGATCCGGAATTGTTGAACTACGGTAACGCAATTTGGCACGGTGTCGTTGGCTGGATTTTTGTCAAAAACGAATTACAGATCAATGATATTGATATTTTAAATGCCGTCAGATATCATACGGTGGGTCATCAATACATGACGCCGCTTGAACAAATTGTCTATATGGCCGATTATATTGAACCAGGTCGAGATTTTGACGGTGTTGATGATGCCCGTCGGATTACCATGAACAACCTCCAACAAGGGGTTGCTTATCAAACTAAGCAGACGCTGAGTTATCTGATAGCAAATAATAAACCAGTTTTTCCACAAACAATTGTTACCTATAATAGTTGGGTACCAGGCTCAGGATTAGATTAAGGAGTTAATATGAATAGTAAAAAGATTTCAGAAATTGTCGTTCGTGCCGCTGATAGTAAACGGGCTAACGATATCGTTGTTCTCGATATGCAAAAGGTTAGTCTGATGGCTGACTACTTTGTGATTGCTGATGCCAATTCCAATCGACAGGTAAAAGCAATTGCCGATGAGATTGTTGATCAAGTTGAAGCAGACGATGTTAATGTATACAGTGTTTCAGGCAAGGATACTGCTCGTTGGATCTTGATTGATCTTGGCGATGTTGTTGTCCACATTTTCCAAAAGGATGTCCGTGACTTTTACAATTTGGAAAAACTTTGGTCAGACGCACCAATCGTTAATACCGATTCATGGGTGGAGGCATAGCATGATATATACAGAATTCGCCAAATTTTATGATGATTTGTTTGACGCAACTCTATATGATCGCTGGGCAAAGTTTGTTGCCCGCTATGCCGCTAGTACCGGTAAAGAAAATAGTGATATTAAAATTTTAGACCTTGCTTGTGGGACCGGCCGGTTGGCTATCAAATTAGCGCAAATGGGCTTTCAGGTTTCGGGAGCAGATCTCTCTGAGGACATGCTGACTATTGCTGAGCAAAGATCTCGTGATGCAAAGGTTGACGTGCCCTTTATTCAAACCGACATGCGTTCTTTGGACGGATTGGACCAGTATGATATCATTACCTGCTTTGACGATTCACTGAATTATTTGATTAAATCAGATGACTTATTGGCTGCATATCAAGCGGTTTTTGATCATTTAAAGCCTAAGGGCCAGTTCTTATTTGATATGATTACGCCACATCAGGTTCAAGACGTTTATCCAGGATACATGTACAACTATCGAAGTGAAGATGCTGCTTTCATGTGGACGAGCTATAAGGGCGATTTTGCCCCAATCTCGGTTGAACATGAATTAAACTTCTTTCAATATAATGAAGATAAAGATGCTTATGATGCATACAACGAAATTCACCGTGAAAGAGCCTACACTTATGATGAGATTGATCAGTTGCTTACCAAAGCCGGCTATCGCAGTGAGCTTGAGTTTACAGACTTTGGCGACAATCCATTTACTGAAATAACCAAGCGCTGGTTTTTCGTCACAAACAAGCCTATAGAGAGATGATAAAACATGCTTCGGGCAGTCGGAATCGTTTCAGAATATAATCCTTTTCATAATGGCCATCGCTATATGTTGAGCCAGGCGAAACAGACCACCGGTGCCGATGTGAGTGTGGCCATTATGAGTGGAAATTGGCTGCAGCGTGGTGAACCGGCAGCCTTTGACAAGTGGCAGCGAACTAGGATGGCATTGCTTGGCGGTGTGGATTTGGTCGTTGAACTGCCACTTTTTTCTGCTGTTCAGCCATCTCATCTGTTTTCAAAAGGGGCGGTTGATTTAGCTTCTCACCTGAAATGTGACTGGTTGGCTTTTGGTGCGGAACATCCTTCCATGGATTATCAAAAACTCATTGATAACCAACCGAAGGATAAGGAGAGCTTTAAGCGTTTTGATCGACCGTACGCCTCGATTTTCCAAGATTATCTCTTTCAACGGACTGGGATTCGTTTAAATCAACCAAATGACATTTTGGGATTTGGCTATGCCAAGGCTAATTTTGAAGCAGGATCGCCACTTCGGACGGTCCCGTTACAGCGTGTCGGCAGTAACCATGACGACACTGAAATTAGTGATCAAGGGTCCATCGCGAGTGCTTCCGCCATTCGGAAGGCGATTGGGAATCATGATCTTTCAATGATTAAACCCGTTGTTCCCGAAAGTACTTTAAAAGTGATCGCCAATCATCATATGATGGATTGGAATGATTTCTGGCCTTTTTTAAGATTCGAGCTTGTTGAGAATCCGGTCGAAAATCTTCATCAAATTTATCAAATGACTGAAGGCATTGAATATCGGCTGAAAAGGGCTGCCATCAAAGCGACCAGCTTTCAAGAATTCCTTCATTTGGTTAAGACTAAACGGTACACATACACCCGAATTCAGCGTCTGTGCACATACGTATTGCTGCATGCAGCCAGTCGTGATATGCTTCAGACAGGTGGATATATTCGCCTTCTAGGATTTAATGCCAAGGGGCAAAAATACCTTAACCAGATTAAAGGCGATCTTGAATGGCCGCTGATTACGAAGATCAATGATGATGTCGTTGCTGATTTTATCCAAATGGACTTCCGTGGGGGAATGTTGACCCAAATGATTAATGGTGCCTCACAGGATTTTTATCGGCATCCGGTAATTCTTGAATAAACACCAAAGGACTATCAAGGAAATTACCTTGACAAGCCTATTTGTTGCCGGTATAATAAGTTTTGTTGCATTGGAGGAATTACATTGAAATGGTACTTTAGAGACTTGCAAAAGTACTCAGATACTGATCCGTTCACATTCAATGAGAAGCTTCATATTAAAGATGATTTGCTTGATCGATATGCTGACGAGGTGATCGATGCATCTGACTTTAATGTTGAAGGAACTGCATTTGCTGATCAGGGCGATGTGATTATCGACACCCACATAGTTGGAAAGCTTGTGGTGCCGTCATCACGTTCACTGACCCCAGTTGATTTACCACTTGATTTTACGGTTGAGGAATTCTATGTTCCTTCAAAAGCTGCGGAATCACGATATGGTAAAGATGATGTTGTCTTTGTCCTTGGCGAAGACGATCAGGTGGATATGCAAAGTGCCGTTGTTGATAATGTGATACTGCATATTCCTATGCACGTCCTGTCTCCTGAAGAAATTGCGGGCAAAGAGATGCCAAGTGGTAACGACTGGGATGTTATGACAGTCGATGACTACAGCAAACAGAAGGCAGAGTTAAAAACTGTTGATCCACGTCTGGCAGAATTGAAGAACTTTTTTAAGAATCGCGATTCAAAATAGCTGGACTTAAAATTTCACTAGTGGATATTTTATTTTTACGAGGAGGGAAAAACAATGGCTACACCAGCACGTAGAACTTCTAAAGCTAGAAAGCGCATGCGTCGCGGTCACATCAAGTTGACGACTCCTAATTTGAGCCTCGACCCTAAGACCGGTGAATACACCATGCCACATCACGTTTCACCATCAGGCTTTTACAAAGGCCGTAAAGTTATCAAAGATAAGAAGTAATAAATAACCAATTTAGAACGCCATGGATTCTAAATTGGTTTTTTTGTACACTTTTTTAAGCATAAAAGAGGGGCCTTCGCAATCATTTTGCGAGGGCCCCTAAATTTAATATCGATTATTATTTAGTGAAATCAACAACCATTCGGCCAACGATCTTGTTAGCTTTCATTTCATCAATGATGTCGTTAACTTCGTCAAGACGACGAGTTTGAACGATTGGCTTAACTTTACCTTCAGCACCAAACTGGAATGTTTCAGCGAGGTCCTGACGAGTTCCAACCAGTGAACCGGCAACTTGAATACCATCAAGAACAGTCTTGTCAATATTCAATGCCATATCACCTTTAGGAAGGGCAACGGCAACCAACTTACCATCTGGACGCAATGCGTTAACAGAAGTGGTAAATGCGTCAGTTGTAACGGCAGTGATTTGGGCGTTATGAACTCCGCCAACCTTCTTTTGGATTTGTTCAGCAACATCTGGATCGTGACGGTTGATAGTAATATCAGCACCGTTATCCTTAGCTGCTTGAAGCTTTTGTTCGTTACCATCAACGGCAACAACATGAGCACCAAAGACGTTGTGTGCGTATTGAACAGCAAGGTTACCCAAGCCTCCACAACCAACAACTTCAACCCATTGTCCAGGACGGGTATCACCAACTTTAAGTGCCTTGTACATCGTAACACCGGCACATGTTAATGAAGTTGCTTCAACAGGATCCAAGCCTTCAGGAACTTTAACGGCGTAGTCGGCAGGGACAATAACTTCTTCAGCCATTGCACCATCAACAGTGTAACCTGAGTTTTGAACGTTACGGCAAAGGGTTTCACGACCAGTGATACAATACTCACAATGGCCACAGCCTCTATAGAACCAAGCGATTGATACACGATCACCAATCTTTAAATTGGTAACATCGTCGGCAACTTGAATAACTTTACCAACACCTTCGTGACCAATGATCCGGCCAGGAACTTTACCGAAATCTCCTTCAGCAACGTGAAGGTCTGTGTGACATAAACCACAATATTCAACTTTTACTAATGCTTCGCCTTCATGAATGGGGCGTAAATTTACATCTTTAATATCAACATATCCATCGACTGGATCTCTTACAACAGCAGCTTTCATAGGTTTATTCATCCTTTTTGTAATATATTTTCAAACAAGTACATTATAAACAGGAACGCTTACATTATCAAGTGAAAATCTACACAAATGTCGATTAATTGAAAATAATTTCCAAATGAGGGTGGTTTTATAAGTTTTCTCAAAGTTAAAGCCTTAAACTCACATAATTATGGTAAAATGAGAGTTATGTTAAAAGGTTTCTACGTTACTAATAAATAAATTAAGATATGTTATAGGAGAGCTGATCATTTATGAGTCGAATTTTGATTATTGAAGACGAAAAGAATTTAGCCCGATTCGTTGAATTGGAATTAAAGCATGAAGGCTATGATACCCAGGTGGAATTAAACGGAAGAACCGGTTTACAAGCTGCCTTGGATGAAAACTTTGATGTTATTTTACTTGATTTAATGTTACCGGAATTGAATGGGATGGAAGTTGCCCGTCGATTACGTGAAAAGAAAAACACACCTATTATTATGATGACTGCCCGGGATTCCGTTATTGATCGAGTTTCTGGTTTTGACCATGGCGCTGATGACTACATCGTTAAACCATTTGCAATTGAAGAATTATTGGCCCGAATTCGTGCCTTGCTTCGTCGAATTCAAATTGAGAACGATCAACAAAAAAGCAACAAGAAATCCGTTACTTTTAAAGACTTAACCATTGAAAAGGAAAGTCGGATTGTTCGTCGTGGCGATGAGGTCATTAATCTGACAAAGCGTGAATATGAACTCTTGTTAACTTTGATGGAAAATGTTGACGTTGTTTTAGCTCGAGACGTTTTACTTACCAAGGTATGGGGGTACGACTCAGAAGTTGAGACCAACGTTGTCGATGTTTATATTCGATACCTGCGAAACAAGATTGATCGTCCAGGTGAAAATAGTTACATCCAAACTGTTAGAGGTACTGGGTACGTGATGCGTTCATGACCCAATCCAACACGAAACAAAAAAGAAGAAAGACATCGCTAAAATGGAAGTGGGCGTTTTTTACGTCCATTGGTGTTTTGGCGATTGTTGTTATCTTCTCAGTTCTAATTTTTAACCGATTCACAAATGTGCTTCTTCAACAGGAACACGCCCATATTGATAATACTTTAAGTACCGTGTCATCAAGACTTTCAAATTATTCCTCACCTTTGAGTAAGGGTGACGTTGCCTATTATTTGAAGCCTAAGATTACCAGTGACAATGATCAGGTAACCCAAGCCAATGGGAACGACCTTTATTCAAATTCGTTGATTGTGAATTTCTCTCGGGATAATATTTTAGTGAATGTCTATGACGTTCACGGCAATGAATTGTTTGAATCTCGAAAAGGTGCGGTTAAGTTTTATTCACCAAGTAAGCGAAAAATATTTACAACCAGGCAAAATGGCCGTCAGGTAATGGTTGGTGCTGAACCACTGTTATCCAAGAAAAACGGCTCGCTTGTCGGTTATGCGCAAGTCACCGACAAACTGGACAATTATCGAGCAACTGCCAACAAATTGTTAGTCATTTTAGTTATTTTAGTTTTAATTTCAGTTTTGCTGTCGATGTTTTTCGCCTACATTTTGGCTCAAGAGTTGTTACGGCCGATTAATGAGATTCAAAAGACCATTAATGAAGTTAAAGCGGATCCGGACTCCGATGCCCGAATTCCTGAATTGAAATCAAATGATGAATTAACTGATTTGGCGGATCTTTTAAATGGGATGCTGGATCAGACCCAACGATATATTGATCAGCAGCAACAATTTGTTGAAGATGTTTCCCATGAATTAAGGACGCCTGTCGCCGTTATTCAAGGCCATATTGATATGCTGCTGAGATGGGGGAAAGATGATCCCGAAGTCCTTGAGGAATCTTTGAAGGCTTCTCTTCAGGAAACAAACCGAATGAAGAGTTTGGTTTCTGAAATGCTGGATCTTTCTCGTGCCGAACAAATTGAAATTAATTACGGTGAAGAAATTACCGATGTTAATCACGTATTTGCTCAGGTTTACAACGATTTCAAAATGATTCACCCTGACTTTACGTTTACCTTTGATGATGATACCGACCATGATGTTTACGTTAAAATTTATCGTAATCACTTGGAACAGGTTCTTGTGATCCTTCTTGATAATGCGATTAAGTATTCCACCAAACGAAAAGAAGTTCATTTATCACTCTCAACTTCAATGGCAATGGTGAACATTGCTGTTCAAGACTTTGGTGAAGGGATTTCCGAAGAAGACAAGCAAAAGGTCTTTAACCGTTTCTATCGGGTTGATAAAGCCCGTAGCCGTGACAAAGGTGGTAACGGTTTGGGACTCTCAATCGCCCATCGATTGATCGAAGCTTATCACGGAAACATTTCAATTGAAAGTTCATTGGGTTATGGTTCCATCTTCCAAGTTAATTTACCAATTATGCAGGATATGCCAGATGAAGCTGATCTTGAATCAGATGAAAAAGAATCTACCGAATCTAGCGAATCTCAAGATAATCAATCGGATAACAAACTACCAGACGGAATTTTAGACACTTCAAAGTCAGATCAAACCGACTCTGATAATTCCAAGCATGAAGATCCAAAAGACAATCAATAGTTAATAAAAAAGCTGGTGCATGTGAGATGAATTCATTTCACATTGCACCAGCTTTTTTGGATACTAATTTAATTTCCCTAGTTCTCTGCGAACTTCGGGAGCTTCCGTTTTACTACTGGTAAAAATGATTCTGTCGTTAAGCTTCAATGATGTGCCGCCGGATGGGCGGATGAATCGTTTGTCACGATAGATTTGCGTAATTGTAATTTTGTCGATAAATGGAACGTTACGGACTTGAATGTCAGCGTAACGGCTGTTTCTAAGGGCCACTTCATAGACACTTGATTCCGTTGAGGTCATCATCCTCATCGTTGAAGGAGCTTCAATTAATGACCGCAGCATGCTGATATTAACGTCAGGAGTATTGTACAGCTCAACGCCTAATGAATTGAGCTCATCCCGGCGTTCATCCAAGATATTGCGATCTTCAAATCTGACAATGACTCGTGGAACGCCGTACTTTTTCGCGATCTTGGCAAGTTCATAATTCTTTTCGGAATTAATTTGTCCAAGCACCACGACATCGGCATCAAAGACACCATTTTCAATCATGACCTTCGGATCCATACTCTTTAATAGATGAATGGTTGTTTCACTGTTAAAGGCGCGGTAATTGTGTTGATTATTCGTATACATCGTCACTTTGTACCATCCCTTGGCTAACTGCTGGGCAACGGGGACGGTGGTCAAGTTTGTTCCAATAAAGTGAACGGTGGACTTCTTCAGGTCTTCAGCTTCTGCAGAATACAGCTTATTAAATATCATTGGGCCAAAGACACAGGTTAGAACTGCTGAGAGAAGAAACGCGCCGGACTGTTGATTGGTAATTCTGTTTAAATGACTGGCAACTTGGAGAACCGCCAAAACAACTGTAATGGTTGTGACTGACATGGCAGTCCCGGCAATCGCATTTGTATTTTTGAACCGTAATTTCAATGCAAAAAAGATCAGAGCCTTTGCTAATATGTAGCCAATGAAGATAACCGGGATTAGCATCAGGGTTTGAGGATTGGTAATTAATGTACGAAGATTTAAGTTAACGCCACTCATGATAAAGAAAATTGGAATGAAGAACCCGTATCCAATGGAATCGAGGCGGACTTTGGTTTCTTCGTGGGGTTCCAACAATTTAATGACGATTCCGGCTAAGAATGCACCAAGAATTCCCTCGGCACCAACTGATTCGGCAACGGTCACCAAGGTGACAATCATGAAAAATGAGAGGCGGATATCGACCTGGGTTGTTGATTTATTGATTTGGTCAAAGAATCGAAAGAATGCTTTAAACCGCCAGAACAAAAGGGCAGCTACAACTAAGATCAGTAAAATCAACCACAATGACTTGGAATGGGGACTGTAAGCCGATGCGTAAAATGTCAGGCCAATCATTGGGACGACTTCCCCAAGGGCAGCAATCAATAGAATTGCCTGGCCAAATGGCTTACTGAGGAGTTCCTTTTCCTTCAATCCGGCGATTACAATGCCCAATGAAATTGTCATGAACAAAATAGCAGCCAACCAAATGTCCGAAAACAAGCCGCTTATTTTTAAAACGTAGCCCATTCCAAATGACATGGCAACAATTGATGCATATCCCATTCCGGCAATTCTTAGAACGGAGTATTTGGGTTGGTTTTGCTCATCTTTTTGGGCCAGTGGAGAAAGGTTGGTTGGCTTCTTTTTAAATAAGCTGAAATCAATTTCCATCCCACTTAAAAACAGCAGGAAGATAACGCCGACGTTTTGCAGAATGTCCAGGGTATTGGAATCGGTAATCCAATTAAAAAGAGACGGTCCAAGAAAAACACCCACAATAATTTCTACAACGGCCGTGGGAAGAAATGTGATCTTGAAGCGAGCCATTGCCAAAGGGATGACAAGTGCCGCCAGCAAAATGATTAATAGGGATAGTTGATTCATAAAATGTAACAGCTCTTTTCCTAAAAAATATACATAACAATATTACCATTCTGTCGCTCAATTGGTTGAATAAACTA
Organism: Lentilactobacillus kefiri; assembly: GCF_007989105.1. Lineage (GTDB taxonomy): Bacteria > Bacillota > Bacilli > Lactobacillales > Lactobacillaceae > Lentilactobacillus > Lentilactobacillus kefiri. The sequence continues at coordinate 84,186 of NZ_BJVK01000006.1, forward strand.
TTTTGTTGAATGATAAATGAATCAAAAAAGATCACATCAACTTAGATGTGATCTTTAATCGATTATGATTTGTGATGTCGTTGCTGCTTACCTGCATTTCGTTGTCGGTTCGCTTTTGGCTTAACAGGTTTGCTTGGTGTAGGAACAGGTGTTGACTTAGCCTTTTTAGTTTCTTGGGGCTTTCGGTCAACCTGCTGTTTTCCAGTATTTCGTTGACGATTACGCTGATGGATATTTGGCTCGGATGGTTTTGAGCCGTTGGCAACTGGCTTCGGACTTGGCATCAAGTCTTCTACTGTGACCTTTTTTCGGCCTTCATTTTCTTTGGCAATATTCTTTCGAATCCTTGGCCGGTACATATTAATGATCAGGGTTTGAACACAGGCGAAGAGTCCGCCAATGAAGAAGTAAATTCCTAATCCAGCTGGTGCGCTCAGTGTAAATACCAAAATCATAATTGGGCTCATCAGCATCATGGCACCCATCTGTTTCTTCTGGGCAGCCGGCGTTCCCAGCATTGCGATGTATCCTTGCAACAAATAAGAAGCAAATGACAAGACCGCAAGAATCCAACTTGATTGTCCCAATCGAATTCCCATGAAGACGGTGTGGGATAATTCTGGTGAATAACGAATTGCTGCATACAAAGCAGTAAAAATCGGCATTTGGATTATCAATGGCAAACAACCAATTCCACCAGTCATTGAAATGCCATTTTGCTTATATAATGCCATCATTGCCTGACTGGCTGCAGTCTGTTCTTCAGGAGTGGAAGCAGCCTTTTGGCGTTTTTGCAGTTCAGCCATTTGTGGTCGAATCAACTGCATCTTTTCCTGTTGAATGGTTGAAGCCTTCATTTGCCGAACCATGATAGGTAATAAAACCATTCGCACGATTACGGTAAGGACGATAATCGCCCAGCCATAACTGCCGACAAATTGTGCAATCCATTCCATAATGCCCTGCGCTGGTTTTGCAAGGTAATCGTAAACCGCTCCGTATGGTTTCCCGGATTTTGTTGTGCGGACACAGCCACTTAGAAGGAGGGCCATTCCGGAAAGTAATCCAAGAGTGGTTATGTGTTTAATTTTTTTCATTAGTAAGACCTTTCTTAACTTAGTACGTAAACAAAACAATCTTACTAGATTATTGACCGCTTTTCAATTTAATATTTCACATTAAACCCTTTATCAACAATTTTCGATATATAATTGAGGTGAAGGTTTTCTACTTTAGCAAACGGGGTTGGGGAATTTTTGATTTTTGAGATGAATTTTTCCAGGTTTTCGTTAGTGCCGCTGGCAACAATTGTGACACTGCCGTTGCGTTCGTTTTTAACCCACCCGGAGATGTTCAGCTCTTGGGCAATCTGGATGGTTGCCCAGCGAAAGCCGACGCCTTGTACGCGGCCAGAGGCATTCATTTTTACCGTTTGGTTTTTGTTGTTCAAATTATTCACCACCTATTAATATAGAAAAGAGAGATTTGTATGGATATTGAAAAAATTACGTCTAACCAAAATAATCGTGTCAAAGAATGGACCAAAATGCAAACCAAGAAGGGCCGGGTTAAGTCCGGTCAGTATGTCATTGAAGGATGGCACATTGTTGACGAGGCGATTCGTCATCGTCAAGCCATCAAGCAATTAATGGTCGTTGATGAAAGCTACTTGGGCGACCTGCCCGTTGATGACGACACCGAGGTTTTCCTGATTACCCCGGAAATTGCCAAACATATTTCATCGACTGAAACTCCCCAGGGTGTTTTCGCTGTTTTGAACACCGAAGACTATCATGAAAAGATTCCCGATGATTTGAAGGGTGCCTGGATGCTTTTGGATAATATCCAAGATCCCGGTAATATCGGAACCATGGTTCGAACAGGGGATGCTGCCGGACTTGATGGAATCGTTTTTGGTAAAGGTTCTGCCGACATTTACAATCCCAAAGTTGTCCGTTCAATGCAGGGCAGTCAATTTCATATGAAGCTCTATACAGGTGACATTCTTGATTGGATGGACGCATTTAAAGAAGCCGGCATTAAAACCTATGGTACCGAATTAAATGATCAGGCCATTTCTTACTATGATATAACACCAACCAAACAATTTGCACTGGTTATGGGAAATGAAGGTAACGGGGTTAATCCCGAGATTCTCAAGAAGACCGACCAAAACCTTTATATTCCAATGAATGGTGAGGCTGAATCATTGAATGTGGCGGTTGCTGCCGGAATATTACTTTTCAAGTTTGTTAAATAAGGTTCGTTTTCATTGATATTTAGGGCAATACCTAGTATCATGTTGATAAATAAAGACAAAGGGGTATTACATGCAAAAGGATGAATGGAAAAACGATTCTGAGTATCGTGAAATAGTTTCTGACCTGATGGCAACTGATATGGTTAAGAAATTGGCTAACTATACTCAACACCATCACTCAACTCGACTTGAACATTCAATTGCTGTTTCTTTTGACAGTTACAAGATTGCCAAAAGAAGGGGCTTAGATTACCGTGCCGTTGCTCGTGCTGGTTTGCTCCACGATCTGTTTTTCTACGATTGGAGAACCACTAAGTTTGATTTAGGCTCTCACGCATTTATTCACCCACGGGTTGCCTTACGAAACGCCGAGCGGATTACCAAATTATCACCAATGGAAAAAGACATCATTTTAAAGCATATGTGGGGCCTGACACTTGCACGGCCTAAGTATGAAGAAAGTGTCATTGTTTCTCTGGTTGATGATTATGAAGCTGTTCATGAATTCATGAGTCCACTTAAAGTTAAACTTGAAGATTTAAAGAAACAAGTTATTGGGACATCTGCTACAAAATAATTGGAATCATGGTATGAGAGGGGGATTTTAAATGCGACAGGCAATTGGATTGCAAGATGCAATTAACTATTATTTATGTCCGAAGTTTGAGAAGACATTTTCATTTCTCGGGAAAAAATGGAATGGCTTGATTATCGATGTTTTACTTCAAGAAGGGGTTTTACGTTTTCGTGAAATTGCCCGACAAATCCCCAAGTGCAGTGATCGAGTTTTGGTTGAACGCTTGAGAGAACTTGAAGACGATGGGGTTGTTGTTCGAACAGAACATGAAGACTCATCATTGATCGAATATTCATTGACCGAGCAAGGCAAAGAATTAGCACCGATCATGCACGAAATTCATACATGGTCAGAAAAATGGTATCCAAGCATTAAAAAGTAGCTTGACCATTTTTTTGTTTTAGCTTATTATTCACTAATGTAAAGCGTTTGAGAAAAAAGTAGTAGGTTGATTTCCTATTTGAGAGACTCCGTGGTTGGTGAAAACGGAGTAGGAAGTCTTCTCGAATTCATTTTTCGAGCTGAAATTGGGAGTTGTCAAACAAAAAATTTCCGGTTAATCACCGTTAACGATGTCTTAAGTGTGTTGTTCTCTTTGGACAGCAAATTAGGGTGGTACCGCGTCGCTTCGTCCCTTATTGGGCGAAGCTTTTTTTGTGGTTAAAAATAGAACTGGAGGGATACCATGTCACTGCGAGATCAACTGACAGAAATAAAAGAAAAAGGGCTTGCTGATATTGAGCAAACCAACGACTTGAAGAAGTTAAACGACATTCGAGTCCATTTACTTGGTAAAAAGGGACCCATCACCGCTGCTCTTAGAGGAATCAAAGATTTAACCCCTGAGGAACGTCCCGAAGTCGGTAGTTACGCCAACAAAATTCGTGATGCAATCACCGTAGCAGTTGCCGATCAACGCCAAAAGCTTGAAGACGCTGCACTGGATGCAAAATTAGCGTCAGAAAAGATTGATGTTACGATGCCGGGCAAACCGGTTGCTCAAGGTCAACCGCACGTTATTCAACAAATCATTGATCAAATTGTCGATTTGTTCCTGGGAATGGGTTATGAAGTTCTCTCAGGCCCTGAAGTTGAAGAAGACAAATACAATTTTGAAATGATGAACCTGCCTAAAAACCATCCAGCAAGAGATATGCAGGATACTTTTTACATAAGCAAAGAGATCTTGATGAGAACCCAAACCTCACCAATGCAGGCTCGTGCTTTGGAAAAGCATGATTTCTCAAAGGGACCTTTGAAGATGATCTCACCAGGAATCGTTTACCGTCGTGATACTGATGATCCAACCCATTCACATCAATTCCATCAAGTTGAAGGACTCTTCATTGATGAACACGTGACCATGGCTGATTTAAAGGGAACGTTAATTACCATGGCCCAAAACATTTTTGGAAATAAATTTGATATTCGTTTACGGCCAAGTTATTTCCCATTTACCGAACCTTCTGTTGAAGTAGATGTTACCTGCTTTAACTGTATGGGAAAGGGTTGTGACGTCTGCAAGCATACCGGCTGGATTGAAGTTTTAGGTGCCGGCATGGTTCATCCTAATGTGCTCGATATGGCTGGCGTTGATTCAAAGAAGTATGGCGGTTTTGCCTTTGGTGTCGGCCCTGACCGATTTGCAATGCTTAAATATGGTGTGGATGACATTCGTGACTTCTACCTCGATGATGTCCGCTTCTTAAATCAATTCAGTAAGAGGGGTAATTAGACAATGAAAGTTTCTTACAAATGGCTTAAAAAATATTTAGATTTGAATCTGCCCGCTAAAGATTTAGCTGAAAAGATCGAACGGACAGCAGTTGAAGTTGACTCCGTCACTGTCGCCGAAGATGGCCTCAAAAAGTTGGTTGTCGGTCATATTTTATCAATGACCAAGCATCCGGAATCAGACCATCTGCATATCTGCCAAGTTGATGTCGGTGAAGATGAACCATTACAAATCGTTTGTGGTGCTCCCAACGTCGCAGCAGATCAAAAGGTTATTGTTGCCTTACCAAATTCCAGAATTGGCGGCAACGTTAAAATCAAGCGTTCAAAGATGCGTGGTGTTGAATCACAAGGGATGATTTGTGCACTTGACGAAATTGGTTTCAGCAAAGACGTTGTCCCAAAGGAATGGGCTGACGGAATCTATGTCTTTGATGATGATGTTCCGGTTGGCGAGCCGATTTACAAATATTTGGGAATGGATGATCCAATTATTGATCTTGATGTTACCCCTAACCGTGGTGATATGTTGAGCATTTTGGGAACTGTTCATGACCTGGCTGCCATTTATGACCAAAAGCCAACTATTAAAAAACCGGTTGTTGATGAAGACAATTCACTTGATGCCAATCAAGTGATTCAGGCAACCGCTGACGAAAAGCTTGCCAAAACATACAAGCTGCGGGTTGTTGAAGGCGTTAAAGTTGCGCCAAGTCCTTCATGGCTGCAGATAGTTCTGTGGAATGCCGGCATTCGCCCAATTAACAACGTGGTTGATGTCACCAATTATATTTTGCTGAAGTACGGTCAACCTCTTCATTCATTTGATAAGGATAAGATTAATGGCAACATCCAGGTTCGGATGGCTGCCAAGGGTGAAAAGTTAACGACCCTTGATGAAGACAAACATGAGCTGACGACTGATGATATCGTGATCGCTGATAATGACAAGCCAATCGCCTTAGCCGGTGTTATGGGTGGTTTTAATACTCAAATCGATGAAAGCACGACAAACGTCGTCATTGAATCAGCCATTTTTGATTCATTCAGAATTCGTAAGGCTGCTCAGCGTCATAATTTGCATACAGAAGCTTCACAACGATTCGAACGGGGAATTAATCCCGATGGTGTCCAAGACGCCGTAGACGAAGCCGTAAGCATGATTAAAGAGCTTGCTGGCGGTAAGATTGCCAAAGGAACCGTCACTGCAACTGAATATCATCCAGAATTGCCAACAATCTTCACCACAGCTGAACGAACCAATCATGTACTGGGGACTTCATTTACCACTGAAGAAATCAAAAATATTTTCGATCGGCTCGGATTTTCCAGTGAAGCCCATGAAGATGGTTTAAACGTTACCATTCCTGCTCGTCGTTGGGATATCTTCAGAGATGCTGATTTGAACGAAGAAGTCGCCCGAATTTACGGCTACGACAACTTACCAGCTACTTTGCCAACTGGCCGTCAAAGTATTGGCATTTTAACACCAACCCAGAAACTTCAACGGGCATCACGGACTGCTTTGGAAGGCTTGGGACTTACCCAGGCAATTTCATATTCATTGACGACTGCTGAAAAAGCAAAAATGTTCATGATGAGAAAGAGTTTTGAAACCAAATTGCTTTGGCCAATGACTCAGGACCATTCCGTATTAAGAATGAACATGCTTTCAGGTTTGCTTGACGATGTTGCTTATAATCACGCCCACAAAGTCAATGATGTTGCCCTTTATGAATCTGGTCGGGTCTTCTACAAAGACAGTGCCGAACAAATTCGTCCTGAAGAAGTGGAACATATGGCCGGTGTGATCACAGGTAACTTCACAAGTCCATTGTGGAACAATCATGTCCAACCAATTGATTTCTTCCAGTTGAAGGGGATTGTTAATCAGTTCCTGCTCAACCTTGGCGTTAAGGGTGATATTGAATACACCGCGACTGATCAATATCCAGAAATGCATCCAGGCCGGACTGCTAACATCTCAATTCATGGTCACTATATTGGATTCCTTGGTCAAATTCATCCAAGAATCGCCAAGAAATTTAAGATCAAAGAAACCTATGGATTTGATTTGAATATGCAGGAATTAATTGACTTGCCTAAGGATGATGATCAATACAAACCAATTTCGAAATATCCTTCAATTAAGCGTGATATTTCATTGGTTGTTGACCAAGATGTCACCAACGACCAAATCATGCAAGTCATGAATAAGCGTGGTGGTGCGTTCTTAAATAACGTTCGTTTGTTTGATGTTTATGAAGGCGAGAATGTTTCTGATGGTAAAAAGTCAATGGCTTATTCATTAACGTACGTTGATCCTCGAGAAACCCTTAAGGATGAAGTCGTTAATAAAGCCTTTGAAAAGATTAAAAAACGTTTAACAGCTGACTTAAATGCAGAAATTAGGTAATTTGGAAACTATAATGAAACTGAAAAGATAGGAGGAGCTTCTCATGAGCGATGACTCAAGTCGACGAAACCCCAAACCCAATAAAAGTCTCGGGCGAAGAATTATTATTTCTGTAATTACCTTACTGATTATTTTAGCTGCAGCGATTGGCTTAATGGGATACCGATATTTCCAGGATGCATTAAAACCAATGAACCCTCGTGATACCAACGTGACACAAGTGCATATTCCACTTGGCGCGTCTAATAAACAAATTGGATCAATTTTGCAGACTCAAAAGATTGTTAAAAGCGGGATGGTTTTTGACTATTACGTCAAATCCAACAACATGGCCAACTTTAGAGCTGGTTATTACCAACTGAAACCGTCAATGAGCCTGAAAGCAATTGCCCACCGTCTTCAAGAAGGTGGCACTGATCAGCCAATTCAAAGTACCAAGGGTAAAGTGTTGGTTCGTGAAGGCGCAAATATTAATCAAATTGCTTCCCAGGTTTCAGCTCATACAGATTTCACCCGTCATGACTTTCTCAAATTGATGAAGGATCAAGCTTATATCAAACAATTAGCTGCCCGTTATCCAAATTTGTTGAAGTCGGCAATGAAAGCCAAACACGTTCGTTACCGTCTTGAAGGGTATTTGTATCCTGCAACTTATGAAGTTGAGAAGAATACATCATTGAAGTCATTGGTTGAACAAATGGTTGCCAAAACAAATCAAATAGTGATCCCACATCTTGCAAAAATCAAAAAATCAGGGATGAATATGCAACAATTTATGACTCTGTCTTCTTTGATCGAGCGTGAGGGAGTTAACCAGAATGACCGTCGTAAAATGGCTGGTGTTTTGTTAAACCGAATTGATATCAATATGCCGCTTCAATCAGATGTCGCTGTGCTATACGCAATTCATCGGAACAATAAGACTTTGACGAATAAAGATTTGCAGAATGATTCACCATATAATCTTTACAAATATACTGGATTTGGACCTGGCCCATTTGACAGTCCAAGCATCAGTTCGATGAGTGCCGTTTTGCATCCTTTGGATAGATCCAAGAACTATTTATACTTTGTTGCAAATACCAAGACCAAGAAAGTATATTACTCAAAGACCTATGCTGAACATCAGCAGCAGATTGCTAAGCATACGGATGATAATAATTAATTGAGAGGTTCATATTTACATGGCAAATCATAAAACACGGCCGGTAGTGATCGGCATTACCGGTGGATCTGGTAGTGGGAAAACAACCGTTGCCAGAAAGATTTTTGACCAGTTGTCCAACTATTCAATTACGATCATTCAACAGGATTCGTATTACAATAATCAAGATGATATGAGCATGACCGACCGAAAGAAGGTTAACTATGATCATCCAATGGCTTTTGACTTCGATCTTCTAATTGATCAATTAAAGCAATTGCTTAACTATGAAGCAATTGAAAAGCCGGTGTATGATTACGAACAATTTACCCGAAGTTCGGACACTATTCATCAGGATCCTCGAGAAGTCATTATTCTAGAAGGTATTTTGATCCTTGACGATCAACGATTACGTGATTTAATGGATATTAAGGTATTTGTTGACACAGATGATGACATTCGTTTGATTCGAAGAATTGAACGGGATACGAAGGAACGCGGTCGTTCATTAGATAATATTATTCATCAGTATTTAATGACCGTGAAGCCGATGTATCATCAATTTGTTGAACCAACGAAACGTTACGCTGATTTAATCGTACCTGAAGGTGGAGAAAATCAGGTTGCCATTGATCTTTTGACAACTAAGATGCGATCCATCTTGATGCACCGTGGCAACAAAGAAATTAAGAACAATTTTGATTCAACAATTTAAAATAAAAGGGGAAATTACCAAATGGCTGAAGACACATATCCAATGACTGCTGAAGGTCGAGATAAACTTAAGAAAGAATTGGAAGACCTTAAGGTTAACCAACGACCTAAAGTGGTTGAACGTATTAAGATTGCAAGAAGTTATGGGGACTTATCTGAAAACTCAGAATATGAGTCAGCTAAGGACGAGCAAAGTATGCTTGAAAGCCGAATTACAACGGTTGAGCATATGTTGCAGTACGCCCAAATCATTGATTCAAAAGCAAGTGACAAGAACGAGGTAACCGTCGGAAAAAAGGTTACCTTCAAAGAATTGCCTGATGAAGATCCAGAAACTTACCAAATTGTTGGGGCAGCCGAGGCTGATCCAATGTCAGGCAAGATTTCAAATGATTCACCAATTGCCAAAGGACTTATTGGTCACCGCTTGAATGAAGAAGTTGATATTCCAATTCCAGCAGGAACGATGAAAGTCAAAATTATCAAGGTTGAATAATAGTATTTGTATATAACAACTAACTTAACTATGTGAAAAAGTCATTCAAGGGAAGCCTTCCCCTGAATGGCTTTTTTGTATCAAACAATCGCTGTTACGCCTAACATTGCTGCACTTCCCATCATTACCTGAATGAATTTTTACTTGATTTAATTTTCATATCGTTTGTGAAATTCGGCAATGATGTTATAATCGAATGTAAGCGAATACAAGTAGAGATCTGAGGAGTGTGGCAAAACAATGAAAATTGAGGTAACTGAATCTGCAAGCAAATGGTTCCAGTCCGAGATGGGACTTGGCGAAGGAAATGGTGTTCGATTCTATGGAAAAGTTTATGGCAAAACGCCTGTTCATGAAGGATTTTCATTAGCATTAACCCGTGATGATACTCCTGGTGAAACGTATGCTGAAACCAAGAAAGATGGAATTACGTACTTCGTTGATGAGAATGACCGTTGGTTCTTTATTGGGTTTGATTTAAAAGTTGATTTTGTGCCTGACAAGGATCCAGAAAATGTCGTTTACACCTATACTCCAAATGGCGAACTTGATAAATAAAAATTTGTTAGAAAAAAAGGATTGGAAATCATTTCGATTTCGG
>NZ_BJVK01000007.1 GCF_007989105.1 Lentilactobacillus kefiri
TAATTAGCAGGGGGAAATAATTTTACGAAATGGCTCATATCACTTTTAGGAGTACTATTAATTTCAGTTACCTTCAGCTCAGCAGCAAATGCTAGCGAAACCCATGATGGTATTCCAGCACCAATTCAGGGTAAATACTGGTCGGCGACTGTCTCTCGAGGAACCAACACTACAAAAACACACATGTACTTTTATGCTACTAAAGATGGCTTTGTGATAAAGAATACTGTCAATGGGACTCTTAGATGCAAATGGATGCTATCATCCCATGTGTACGGAACATACCTACTCAATGGTGCAGATGATGACGATTTATCCACTGCTGTCTGGATCTTTATTACACCTAATAAAAATTGGAGTAAGATAAAGATTGGCTATACAAAAACCGACGACAATAGTGAACCCAAGCATCAACCGTACTACTACCAACGTTATACGGCGACTCGCGTTTCTAAAGTGACCGCAATTGTCCATTAACATGCGATACATATAATTCAGAGTGTTGGTATTAGTTAATTTGATACCGAATTTGATTAGAGAACAGATGTTTCATAAAATTAATTCAATTTCACTAAAAAATGTGACTGGGAATAATTTCCCAGCCACCTTTTTAGACGAAACTATTTAGTCTTTTTATTATCTTTTTGGTCCTTGGAATCGCCCTTTTCTTTGATAACAGCTTCTGAATAGAGCTTATCGACCAATTCTGGATTTGATTTACCGGGATTGAGTTCAACAATCTGTCCAGCAGCTGAGTAGACAATCCATTCAGCCAAGTTAACAATATGATCACCAATTCGTTCCAAGAGTTTAATCACCATGAAGTAACTTGAACTGGCAGTGACGGTTGCGGTATCTGATTGAACAGCATCGGTAATTTCATCCCGAATCAACAGATACTGTTCGTCCACTTTAACATCATTGTCGGACAACTTTTTAGCAGCATCGGCATCACTCTTAACGTATGCATCCAAAGCGCTCTCCAGCATATCCCGAACTTCTTCAGTCATCTTGGCAATGGCTTTTTCAACCTTGGGAATCCGCGGATTACCCTTCACTCTGATTGTTTCACGGGCGATACTAACCGCATGGTCACCAATTCGTTCCAAATCAGAACTGGCTTTCAAAATACTGATAATAACCCGGAAGTCGGTTGCTACCGGCTGCTGTAAAGCAATTAAGCTCAAAGCCTGCTTCTCCAACTTCATTTCATCAGTATTGGTTTCTTCATCAGCATCAATAACCTCTTGGGCACCTTTCTTATCATGCTCAATAAATGCAGTCGTTGACTTATAAATCTGTTCACTGATTGTTAAGCCCATTTCCACAAAGCGGCCATGCAGTTTTTTTAACTCGTCGTCAAATAATTCTCTCATTATATATAATCCTCCTAGCCGAATTTTCCGTTCAGGTAATCACTGGTCTTCTCATCATCAGGATGAATAAACATCTTCTCGGTTGGACTAAATTCAACCAAGTCCCCATTCAACAAGAACGCGGTCTTATCAGAGATCCGTGAAGCCTGTTGCATATTATGGGTCACGATGATGATTGTATATTCATGACGAATATTCATCAGAGTATCCTCAATCTTGGAACTGGAAATTGGATCCAAAGCACTGGTTGGCTCATCCAAGAGAACCACTTCTGGTTGAACAGCCAACACTCTGGCAACACAGATCCGCTGTTGTTGACCACCCGAAAATGAAAGGGCGTTATCATACAGATGATCTTTTACTTCATCCCAGATTGCGGCCTGCTTCAAGCTGGTCTCAACCCGTTCATCCAAGACGTGCTTATCTTTTTCACCTGCGAGTCGCAGGCCATATGCGACATTTTCATAAACGCTGAATGGAAATGGATTAGGCTGCTGAAACACCATGCCAACCCGCTTTCGAAGGTCAACAATATCGACGTTTGGCGCATAAATATCTTTGCCTTCCAACTTCATCGAGCCACTAATTTTGACTCCTTTGATTAAATCGTTCATTCTGTTGAGGCATCGCAAGTACGTTGACTTTCCACATCCGGATGGCCCAATCAGAGCAGTAATTTCATGTTCCTCAAAGTCCAAGCTGATTCCGTGGAGCGCTTCTTTTGAGCCGTAACTCAAATGGACATCTTTACTTGTAATTATCTTTGGCATTGTCCATTCCCCTTTATTATCCGAAGTTACCAGAGATGTAGTCTTCGGTTGCTTTAATTTGTGGTGTTGTAAAGATCTTTTCGGTGACGTCATATTCAAGCACATGACCCATGTGGAAGAATGCCGTGTAATCAGCGATCCGTGAAGCCTGCTGCATGTTGTGGGTCACGATAATAATTGAATAGTTTTCCCGGAGTTCCATTAGCGTGTCCTCAATCTTCGCAGCGGAAATTGGGTCAAGGGCACTGGCTGGTTCATCCAAAAGGAGAATATCGGGTTTCATGGCAACGCATCGGGCGATACATAATCGTTGAGCTTGACCACCTGATAGCGCCAAAGCACTCTTATCAAGATCATCTTTTACTTCATCCCAAAGTGCGGCGGCCTTTAAGCTTTCTTCAACCCGTTTGTTAAGCTCGTTCTTATCTTTAATGCCGTTTCGTTTCAGGGCAAACGTGATATTTTCCCGAATTGATTTGGCAAATGGGTTAGGTCGTTGAAACACCATGCTGATATGCTTTCGAACTTCGTAAACGTTAATATTTTTAGTGTTGATATCCATCCCACGATACATAATCTTGCCCTTAACGGTCGCAATCCGATCGTTCATTCGGTTAAGACACCGCAGATACGTTGACTTACCTGAACCGGAAGCGCCAATTAAGGCTGTGATTCGATGACGGGGAAACTCCAGACTGGCATCATGCATTGCATGGTTGTCGCCATAAAATACTTGGAGATTCTCAGTCTTCATCGCCAGTTCAAGGGGAATATCAATAATGTGAGTTTTATTGTAATCATATTCTTGCATATTAATCTCCTACCTACTTAGTGGCTGTCATTCGTTTGTATAACCAACGACCAAGCATTCTGGCCAACAGGTTAAACAAGAGAATTACAACAATTAACACAGCTGAAGCCCCACTTGAAATGGCAGCAGCATCAGGGGTAACCCCTTCAGTGTTAACTTTCCAGATATGAACGGCTAATGTTTCAGCTGGTCGCATAAAGTTCAAGAAGCTGGCACTGTCCATTGGGTTCCAATCGCCATAATTGACAGTTGGGGCACTTTGACCGGCAGTGTAAATCAAGGCAGCGGCTTCACCGAATACCCGTCCGGCACTCAGGATAATTCCAGTTAAGATACCGGGAAGAGCTGCCGGAAGAACGATTCCAGTGATCGTCTTCCATCGTGAAAGCCCAAGTGACAACCCGGCTTCACGTTGAAGTTCAGAGACATCTTGAAGTGATTCTTCAATACTTCTGGTTAACAATGGTAAGTTGAAAAATGTCAGAGCAATCGCACCGGCAAGAATTGAAAAGCCCATGTGAAAGTTCACAACGAACAACAGGAAACCGAACAAACCAACAACAACTGAAGGTAGTGAACTTAAAACTTCAACAGCTGTTCGAATAACACCGGTTATCCAATTTTCAGGAGCATATTCTGATAAATAAATACCTGAACCTAAGGCAATTGGAAACGAAATAATTAAGGTCAGTACCAACAGATACATTGAGTTAAATAACTGGTCCCGGATACCACCACCAGCAGCAAATGATTGCGCCGACGATGTTAAAAAGTGCCATGAAACATGAGGAATTCCTGTGATCAGAATGTATCCAAGCAAGAAGACCAGAATGGCCAGGACACATGCAACCAGGAAATAAATAACGCCGGTCGCAATGTTATTACTTGTTTTAGAATTCATTTTTTAAGTGCCCCCCGCTTTCCGATGATTCTAACCAGGACGTTAAATACTAATGACATTAATAGTAGAATCAGCGCAAGTGACCAAAGTGCATTGTTGGGTAATGTGCCCATTGTCGTATTACCAATACCGGTTGTTAACTGACTGGTCAATGTTGATGATGGGGTTAATAAGCCGTGTGGCATAAGGACCGCATTACCAATAACCATTTGTACGGCAAGTGCTTCACCAAAAGCCCGTGACATTCCGAAAATGATGGCAGTCAGGATACCTGGCGTTGCAGATCGCAGAACAACTTTGTAAATAGTCTGCCATCTGGTTGCTCCAAGTGCCAATGATGCTGAACGATAAAACATTGGAACAGCCTTGATACTATCAACTGATAAGGAAGTAATGGTTGGTAATACCATGACGAACAGGACCAAGGTTCCGGCAAGAATACCAAATCCAGTTCCACCAAATGAGTGACGGATTAATGGCACAATTACTGAAAGGCCAATAAAACCATAAACAACGGAAGGAATTCCAACCAGCAATTCAATAACCGGCTGTAAAATCTTCGTTCCTTTTTCCGGTGCAATTTCGGTCATGAACAGTGCAACTCCCAATGCAAACGGGGTCGCAACGACCGCAGCCAGAACCGTTACACTAAAGGAAGTCACAATCATTGGCAATGCCCCAATTTGAGGGTTGCCGTGTTTATCCAATAACGCTGGGTTCCAGTTGGTTCCTGACAAAAACTTCCATAAACTAACATGGTTAGTGGTAAAAGTTGCCAAGCCTCGTGTCGTAATGAAATATAGAATTGAAATAACCAGCAGACTCACAAATCCAATACAGAGATATGTGATTCCTTTACCAAACAGATCTTGATGAGTTGCTTTTGATGGATTCTGAAGATCATGTTTTATTTCATCCATGATTGACCTCCTAATTGTCATTAAGTCGAATTTTAAATGAGTACTTTAACTTGAGGAAGGCTGAGGGCATTTGGTTTGCCTTCAGCCTTCGTTGGGTCTTTGATGTTTTGTTTTTTGTTTGGTGGGTAGTCGATTTAAGGCTACCTAGCGGAAACGTGTTCCCTGGGGCAGTAACCTGCACCTAAGCCAACTTTCGGCGAAATCAAACTCGATTTCACCCAAAGTCATCTTAGGCTCCGGTTACTAACCGCCCCAACTCACACTCTGCTACTTTTGTGACACCGCATTACTTGCATTCTTAGTTACTTTCATATCATGAATACTGATGTAACCAAGCTTTTGTACCAAGCTGTCTTGAACCTTGCCTGAATCCATGTAGTTCAAGAACTTCTTTGTTGCTTTGTTTGGTTGACCCTTAGTGTACATATGTTCATATGACCAGATCTTCCACTTGTTGGTTGTTACATTGGCATCAGTTGGCTTTACATTGTTAACTGACAATGCTTTAAGCTTGCTGTTAACGTATGAGAAGGCTAAGTAACTGATAGTACCTGGTGTTGTTGAAACAATCTTTTGAACAGTACCGTTTGAATCTTGTTCTTGGGCCTTAACTGCTTTGGCACCTTCAAGAACGGCTGATTCAAATGTGGCACGAGTACCTGAACCTTGAGCACGGTTGACAACGGTAATCTTTTCATTCTTACCACCAACTTGCTTCCAGTTAGTATACTTACCAGTGAAGATACCCTTTAATTGAGCCATGCTTAAGTTGCTTACGCTGACATCTTTGTTAACAACTGGTGTCATACCAACAACTGCAACTTGGTGATCAACTAATTGTTTAGCTTTGATACCATCTTGTTGTTCAGCGAAGATATCTGAGTTACCAATTTGAACGGCGCCGGTTTGAACTTGACTTAATCCAGTACCTGAACCTCCACCTTGAACTGAAATGTTGACGCCTTTATTTGCTTTTTGATAATTGCTTGCTGCTTGTTCAACTAATGGTTGTAAAGCAGTTGAACCAACGGCTGTGATCTTGACATTCGAATCAGCTGAAGATTTCTTTGACTTTGAGCTGCTTGATGAACCACATCCCGCAAGTAAAACTCCAACAGCTGCTACTGCTACAATAGTTGAAAAAAAGGATCTTTTTTTCATAATTCGATTTCCTCCTAATGAAAACCCAAATTTTTTAGTACTCATTTAAGTACATTCTCAATATAACAACAGCATGTAAATATCGAGTTTCGTTTATGTAAAAGTAACGTAAAACCGACCAATTTTGTTAAAAAGTATGGCATAACTTAAGATGTAAACAATTTTGTTACTATGGAGGAAGACCGGATGCCATTGGAAATCTTATTGATCAGCCAAAATTTAAAGCTGGCGGATAAGCTTGAGAAGCTGCTTGCCGCCTTTCAAATTAACACCAGAGTTTCGTTTGAACCACTTGATCACCTGCTTCAACAGGTTTCCGGAGTCGTCTGGGACCTGACAACGACCAAACTACCGGAAAATGATTCCGAACTGCAAATCCTGCGCAGCCAGATTGCGGGACCAATTCTTCTATTAGATAAGAAGCAACGCTCAGTGGAAACGATTTGTTCCTACCTATTGGATTACCACTTGGATGATTACATCTCTGGGGAACCAATGAACGAGATTGTGGCCAGGATCGTTCAAAAGATTTGGGTCTATCAAAATAAAGATAATCTTCAACTCAATCAGCAAAGCCAAGAATCTGAGAATCTCGTCGTTGGGCATCTCAAGATCGACCTGAGTAAATTCCAAGTTAATAATGGGAATAAAAAGCTCAACTTAAGCCCAATCGAGTATAAATTACTACTATTCTTTGTTAGTAATTCCAACACCGTTCTCAGTCGGACCCAGATTGCTTCTGCGGTGTGGGGCAACACCACCGGCGCAACCTTGAGAATCATCGATACCCACATCAGTAATCTTAGAAAGAAAATTGAGCTCGAACCAAAAAATCCCCAGATGTTAACAACCATCAGGGGATTCGGGTACTTGTTCAAAAATAAAGGCACGCAAAAGTCTCAAGTAAATTAACAAAAACCACTTGGTCAAGTTTTGACTAAGTGGTTTTTTTATACATTTTTTCTTGATGTTTCAATTCACGGTGGCAAATATCGACAAAGTCCTGACCATACGCGGCCCGAATTTCATCCTCCCATTCACCGTCATTGCCCTGCTCATTGAGCATCGGTTCAATCCATTGGTTTGTGGGTAATAGCTTTAGCAGGGAGTGCTTAGTAAACTGGGAAAACAGCAGATTTTCACCAAAGAAATCAGCAAGCTTCTTTTGGAACGCCGGCACGTCAATCGGCATTAACAGATTGTTGGCATTATTGCGATCTCCCAACAGCAACTGACAGTCAAGAAAATCACTATCCAAATCAAACAGCTTATCTTTATGGGCCCTCGCAATATCGGGGATCATCCTGATAAACCAGATGAGTTTATGATGTTCCAAAGTAATTAGAAGATTAAGAACCGCGATATCCAGCGGGCTTAGTCGAAACTTTGCCTCTTGAACCGCAATCGGGTGCAAGCTGTCCGAAACGGCATTAAATAAATCACCAAAAGTCCCCGGTTCTTCCCAGAGGACTTCAATTTGATGGGCGTGTTGAAGCCACAGCCGATGAGTCGCCACCCGCAGTGTTATCCAATAAACTTGCTGGTGATCATCATATCCCTTAATTAACCAATATGAACTAGCAGTTGAACGGGCGTAATTGCTGGCAGCCACTTCCAACCCGTCTGGTAAGGCGGCGCGAACTGTTTCAATCAGCCATTCCCGGTAGGAAGGCTTATCTGTAAATTCATATGTTTGTTCTCGCGGACGAGGTTTGGCCAATTTTTCCGCCTCCCTTTTTTATAAATCGAAAAAACTCTACATATTGAGGTTACCATTTTTTATAAATAGGGACAAAAGTTTTAGGCAGTTTTCATGAAAATAAAAAGCCGGTTCCGGAAATTACCGGAACTGGCTGCTTCATTAATCAATCACCATATTCATAATCGTATTGCAAATCCATATTATGGAAGGGTTGACCACCCACTAAATATTGTTCGTAAATTGTTTTTTCACTGAGTTTGCCATCAGAATAATAGTTTTTAACAACAACTGGTTCCGATTGCTTTTGAATGATCAATTGATACATCGAACGGCCATTATGCGTGACCTGGTTATCCTGAAGGCCCTCCATATGATTAGCATAATAGAGCGTTAAGGTGTTCCCTGATTTTTCAGAGTCGAGAATCTGCTGGCTTGCAGTTGGTGGGACTCCCAATGGATTCCCCCAAATTGAAAATCCTTGAGTTGCACCTGTTATATTGCCATAATACTCGACGTAACCGTCCGTTGTGGTCCGCAGATATGGTAACTGAGCGCCCCACGTTGTTTGACTTTTCCCGATGTACAGACTGTTCGCCCAGTCAGGCAATGTCTTGCCATCCGTGTCACCGGTCGTTCTTGGGAAGAGAAAGTTGGGCGCACTAATCGGCGTCAGATAGCTTGGCGGAGTTGGATTTAAGTCTTTGTTAGAATACAGCAACTTAATATTTCTGACGTCAAATTGACTGGAATTTAAATGGATACCAAGGCTGGTTAAGAGATGATTGCTTATAGATCCAACCGACAATGTAATCCAAGTTTTTTGTTTATAAACATTGGTCGCGCCACGAAAAACGGTGCCGCTGGGCAATGTCACCTTGACCGGTTGATTATCTACTTCCATCGTAGTCGGCAGGTCCCGGTTCAGTTTGAAATACCCGATTCGGTAATGACCCGAATACTTTGGGCCATATCCTTTCACGAGATTACCGCGCCAAACATATCCATTCCAGGGTTTGTAAACATTAACCAATTTGTAGTAAACTGCTTTTTTACTACCATGCTTCATAATCACACTTTTAGTCCGGTACCACTGAGTGAGTGGATGATTTTTCATATTTAATATTTTCTTAGTATGGGAAGCATTCCACATGTATGCAGTACCCTTATTATAAAAAGGTGTTTTTGATGAATAATTCTTTGTTTTGGTAATCCGATAGCCGGATTTTGCTTGGACTTGCGTAACATTTGAGAGAGCAAACAGCCCACTCATTGCAACAACAACTACAAGACTCTTAGCTAAATACTTTTTCAATATAACACCCCCTGGGTAGCATTTTACTACATATTGAAAATTGATTCTTTCATTCATGATTAACTGTTCCACAAAAAAGCACCAAGGATGAAAAATCCTTGATGCTGCTCTATTACACGAGATTGTTTCACATGAAACATCACGCCTTAACCGCCTTAATGGCAAGAAATTCTTGAATTTGATCGCTTGGAATAGCTTTAATCACAGGCCCACCAATTTTATGGACGTAGATTAAGCTCAAATGACCATCACGATTCTTTTTATCATTTTTAATTTTATCAAATACCTTGTCAGAGTTCAGCAGGTCGGATGTTACCGGCAGGCCAACTGCTTCCAAGCGTTCGCGTAACTCCTGGGTAATACCGGGAACCGCCAAACCTTTGTCTTCAAAAATCTGCTGCATCGCAATCATCCCAATGCTGACGGCTTCACCATGACGCAAGCCGCCATCAGATAACGCCTCGACAGCGTGGCCGATTGTATGACCGTAATTCAGAAGTTTTCGAAGACCGCCTTCTTTTTCATCACCCATCACAATATCCGTCTTGTACTGAACTGAGTGGATGCTCAGTTCTTCAGCATTTGCCAAAATATCTTCTGGTGAGTTGATTGATTTAACCAAGTTCCACAGATCACCATCAGATAAGGCAGCAACCTTAACGATTTCACCATAACCTTCTACGAGATCACGCCTTTTCAAAGTTGTTAACGTGTCAGGATCAATAATGACCAAGTCAGGTTGATAGAATGAACCGACAATGTTTTTGATTGAATCCAAATCAACGGCTGTTTTACCGCCGACAGAACTATCAACCTGCGCCAACAATGAGGTCGGCATTTGGATGAGACTGATGCCACGCATATACGTTGAAGCCAGGAATCCGGCTAAATCACCAGTCACCCCGCCGCCCAAAGCAATGACACCATCATCGCGGTTGAAGCTGTCCGCTGCCATTTGTCGGGTCAGATCGGCTAATACTTCCAGGGATTTTGAATCTTCTCCGGCAGGAAATTGGTATTCATGAACGATGAAACCAACTGCCTCAAGTGCTTCTGCAACTTGATCCTGGTATATCGGGGCAACATTGCTGTCACTAATTAAGGCAATTTTTCGTTTATCCCAGACACTTGAAACCAACTGGCCTGTACAGCCTAAAATTCCTTTGGCAATTTCAACATTGTATGAATGATCTGGCAGCTCAACTTTGATTATTTTCATAATTTGACCTCACTTTTTTCTTGAATTGGGGTAGTAATAACGTTGCGAATCGCAAATGCTTGTTTAGCCATTGCACGGTACTCGTCTGGCTTGAGTGCTTGGGCGCCGTCCGAGAATGCATGGGCAGGATCGTCATGAATTTCAACAACCAGTCCGCTGGCACCGACTGCTGCTCCGGCTAATGCTTCGGGTGTAACAAATTCGGTATGACCGGCAGCGTGGCTTGGGTCAAGGATCACTGGGTAATGGGTTAATTTTTGAAGAACCGGCACCGCACCAACATCAAGCGTGTTTCGAGTGTATTTGTTATCAAATGTTCGAATGCCCCGCTCAGTAATGATGATATTATGGTTGCCGCCAGCAGCAATGTATTCTGCAGCATTTAAGATGTCATCAATCGTAGCAGACATTCCACGTTTTAGCATTACTGGAGTCTGAGTTTTTCCAACTGCCTTCAGCAATGAGAAGTTTTGCATGTTTCGAGCACCAATTTGGAAAATGTCGGTGTACTGTTCAACCATTGGGACGTGATCCTGATCCATAACTTCGGTCAAAACATCCATATCGTATGCATCAGCAGCTGCCCGAAGGAATTTCAAACCGTCCTCACCAAGGCCTTGGAATGAGTATGGCGAGGTCCGTGGCTTGAAAGCACCACCTCGAAGAACCGTAGCACCGCCACTTTTAGCAACTTCGGCCATTCTCATAACGTGATCAGCTGATTCAACAGAACATGGACCGGCCATCATCGTGAAGTTGTCGCCGCCAATTTGACTATGAGCTGTCGTAACGATGGTATCTTCTGGATGGAATAGTCGGCTTCCCTGAACTGCAGCAGGGACATTGTCGATAATGAGATCCGTCGCATTCTTTTCTTCAGCGTTTAAATCTTCTTCACTGATTCCCTGAATTGCCACGCGGTTGTTATGAACAAACACCTCGTTGGTTTCAGTGAAGCGGCTCTTAATCTCATCAATAATGTTTTCATGGCCATTCTTAATTACAATAATCATATATATTATCTCCATTTCCGTATTTGACGTATTTTGAATAAAATAAAACTCCCACAGTGTGCCTAACACTGCGGGAGTCGAAATTTTGTGTAAAAAAATGGGTCCCGCAGTATTTTGTAAAAATAACTGTGTGACCGAAGTAAGTAATCATGACGAAATACTATTGGCCGCACAAGATGTGAGTGAGTGCCCACATCCTGTCCGGTGTGAACACTAAGCGTACCAATAGAAATAAAATCGATTAATTTTTGAATTAATTTTTATCATGATTAGAATCTCCTAAGAAAGTTAAATTTTAATTGCATTGAGCATATAATGAATTTGAAAATGTGTCAACCCCAAAGTCTAAATTATTAATTTCCTTGACAAATTCTCATAATCGGCGTAATTTAAATGACAACTAAATACCGTCCTAAATAAACCATTGATGTGGAGATCAAGATTGTTGTGCACGTAAAGAGAGTCGCTATCGCTGAGAATGTGACCGAACGCAGGCAGTTAAATGGACCACTGAGGGTTCTTCCGAAAGTATTCGAGTACGAAGAAACGTGTTGGCATACGTCAGTTGCCGGAGGGATGTTAGTCCCTTGCTAAGCGTAATTGATAAAACAGATAATCATTGAGTATTGAACCATTTGTATAGAAAGATTATCTGTTTGGATCAATTGAACTAAGGTGGCACCGCGGAATGAATCCGTCCTTAACTCTATGGAGTTATGGGCGGATTTTTTAATATCTGGAGGAAATCACAATGAAAACGTCAAGAAAACGATGGCAAATCCAATCAACTACTTTCAGAAAATAAAGCAAACATTGGAGGAACCTAATGATGAGAATTGAAGAATTAAACAAATATGCCCAAGATTTTCCAGCTATACCAATTTCAATTAATTTTCAAATGACCAACTTTGATCCAATTGCCGTTACCCAAAACTTTGATCGGCCGGAGGAGCCATGCTTCCTACTAACCGGAAAACCCAAGAAAGCCGAAGACGGGCATTCCTTTATTGGATTAAACCCAACACTCACACTTGCTTATCGAAATGGTGAGCTCACAACAACGGACAATCGTGGTAATGTTTCACATGAAACAGTCGATTTAAAGCCTGTTCTGGAACGGATCCTTGCCAATAATAAAATGCCAAAGTTAAAGGGTATGCCGCCATTCTCAGGTGGCCTGGTTGGTTACTTCAGTTATGATTATGCCCGTTATGCAACAACTGCTAACTTGCCGAAAGTTGATGACCCCATGGCCTTAAATGACGTTGATTTATTATTGATTGATCAAGTCATCGCCTACAATCACACCACCAACGAAGTGACGCTCACTCAGGTCATTCCTACTAAGCAGCTGAACCAACAATATGATGCGGTAATTGCCGACTTAACCCGGTTAAAGGAACAAATTCTTCAAGTAACAGACCAACGACCGTTACCGGCATTTACGATGACCCCATTCAAATTGCAATTTTCTTTGGCTGAATTTACTGAAAAAGTGGCTGAGGCAAAGCACCACATTGTGGATGGCGATATTTTTCAAGTTCAGATTTCCAATCCTCAACATGCCAAAATGTCCGGGTCACTATTTGCCGCTGCACCGACTTTATTCAAGGAAAGTCCATCCCCATATCAGTTCTATTTCCGCCACAATGATTTTGAGACCATTGGTGCTTCACCTGAAACAATGACCACTAAACGTAATCAAACACTGTTCACATATCCATTGGCTGGAACCCGCAGACGAGGGAAAGACAAGGCAGAAGATGACGCGTTTGCCAAAGAATTACAGCACAATCCAAAAGAATTATCCGAACATAATATGCTGATCGATTTAGGAAGAAATGATTTGGGAAGTATCAGCAAATTTGGCTCGGTCCATGTAACTGCTTATCGCAATTTACTGAAATTCTCCAACGTGATGCATATGGGATCAGTCGTTGAAAGTACGGTCGATGACGGAATTTCATCGATTGATATTATCAACTCGCTATTACCAGCTGGAACCCTGTCAGGGGCGCCAAAAATTTCAGCAATGCAAATTATCGCCAAGCTCGAGAATAACAAACATGGCTTATATGGTGGCTGCTTAGGGTATCTTGGCTTTGATGGTGATCTCGATATGTGTATTGGTATCCGGTTGGCATATCGAAAAGGGAAGGATTTGGTTGTTCGAAGTGCTGCAGGAATTGTTGCGGACAGCATCCCCAAACATGAATATCAGGAATTTAATAATAAGGCCAGAGCAATTGTGACCGCATTACAGGAAACAGCAGAAAAGGGAGGCGTTGCAGATGCATTATCTTATTGATAACTATGACAGCTTCACATACAACCTATACCAATTGATTGGAACCCAAACTTCCGAGCAAATCACCGTGGTAAAAAATGATGCAATTGATGTTGAAACACTTATGAAAGAAAATCCTGAAAGCATCATTTTGTCACCCGGTCCTGGTCGTCCCGAAGATGCGGGTAATATGCCCGCCATCTTAAAAGCATTCTTGGGAAAAGTTCCAATTTTCGGTGTTTGTCTGGGAGAGCAGGCAATTGCTCAAGCATACGGCGCTAAAATCATCCACGCTCCTCATTTAATGCATGGCAAGCCGTCTACGATGGAACTCCAAGGAAACGATCCACTGTTCGCAAACTGCCCCCAACATTTCCAGGCTGCCAGGTATCATTCACTGGTCGTGGATCCGGAATCAGTTCCAGCAAATTTAGACGTAACAGCCATCACCGACGATAATGAGATTATGGCCATCAGCAATCCCACCGATTTGGTCTATGGGGTTCAATTCCACCCAGAATCAATCATGACGGATCCACAAGTTGGTCAGCAGATTATTCAGAACTTTTTAAACATTGTCAAAGCTAACAACAAAGCAACATCAGCGATTTAGACAAAAATGAGAGGCTGGGACAAAAGTGTATTCTTTTGCCTCAGCCTCTATTTTGTAATCTCATATTATTTTGCTAAAACGTGCGACGACGGCCAGCAACCCTTGCCTAGCCTACTTGGCAATCGGCTGATCCCGGCCATTTAAGAGCATAAATCAATCATTCCAAAACCAGGAATAATCGATTTATGCTCTTAAATTCTGGGATCAAAGCGCCTTTTGTCCCACTCTCTTTTTTTGACATTCTTTAATTATTGCGGAACTATGCCTGCTTCAACACTTGAGAACGGCTTAACATCTTGAAGATCACGCGAACCATGACAGCTCCGAAGAAGAAGACCGAGATGAACCGAACCGAGAACAGTGCCAAAATCATTGGCAGATGGTAGTGAACATAGCCCAGTCGGAACAGTTCATATCCAAATGAAACAACGGTTGTGGTAACGGCTGAGGTTGTCAAAACGGGCCAACTCCAGTTCTTGTATCGCCACAAAGCAAATCCAAGTTCACTTCCGATACCCTGCACAATTCCTGAAATGAGGGCTGCGGCACCAAATGTTCCACCAAAAATCACCTCAGCGGCAGCACCCAGAATTTCACCCACCAGAGCAGCTCCGGGGACTCGGACCAGGTAAATTGAAAGTGGTCCAGCCATGATCCAAAGGCCAAACAGGGCTTCGTTTGCAAATGGACCAATTGCCATTGACACAAAGTTGTACAGGTAATCGGTTCCGACAAAAATAGCTCCAAACACAATTGGAATAATTGCTAATAAAATAATATCCTGTAAACGAAATTTCTTTTTCATGATTGCTCTCCTTTTGTATGGCACCAATCAAAAATGAAGGCTGCCATAATCTTGGTATATTCCATTAATTGCTTCAAGCTCAAGCTTTCGTTGTCACTATGAGCCTGTTCCATCGTGCCGGGACCAAAATCCACGGCAGGAATGTGGTAATAGCCAAACCAGCCGCTATCGGAGACTGATGGTGACATCCCCACTATCGGCTTTGCTTTAACGATATCGGCATAACTCTTTTCGAGGGCTTTCATTCCCGGATAATCGGGATCCAACTCAAGCGAAGGGAATACCTCACCTTTATCAGCCAAAAGAGAATCGCCACCCCATTTGAAAGTCGGCAGATTGTCGCGCAACCAAGGATCAGCCTTAGCGGCAGCAATAACCTGTTTCTCAATTTCTTGAGTAATATCATCAACATTTTCATTGGGATAGAAATGAACCGTAATCCACAGTTTGGCTTCACTTGGGATATAAGCGGGGTGAAGCCCACCTTCGATGTAAGCCGGATTAATGGTATCAATCCCTGGTGCAAATCCGGGATAACGCTTGGTAATTCCCCAGTACCGCTCCAACTTTTCCAACGCCTGAATAACCACCATCATTTTCTCAATCATATTGGCAGCTTTAAGGCCACCGCCAGTGGTAATCATCGCAGCTCGATTACCGTCATGGTAAATATGGGGACTTTTCAGCGTAATCCAGCCGGTAATCACACCGCCCTGGCCTTGAAAGTTCATGTTGCTGGTATCGCCAACGACTGCAAAATCCGCCTTTTCACCATTCTTCAGTAAGGTCTTGGTGCCCGCTTCTCCGGCTTCTTCACCAACGACAGATTGAAACTTTAGGTTGCCGGGAAGTTCAATGCCAAGCTTGTGAAGCAGGGTAAAAATGTACATAAAACTGGCGACCCCACCTTTCATATCGCTGACACCCCGGCCAAATAACAAGTCACCTTTTTGAGTGACTTTGAACGGATCGGTATCCCAGCTGTCCCGGTCAACAGTCGCGACATCAACGTGCCCGTTTAACAGCAAACTATGAAAGGATTCGGCATCTGTGCCTACCTTTTCAGCGGATAATAATTCATCCCCCTTATAAAAGGGCACCCGCTTGGTTTCAAAACCAACTTTGGTCAACTCAGCATCGGTAAATTGCTGAATCGCAGCGGTATTACGGGCTGGTGGCGACATTGTTTCAAATGAAACCAGCCGATCCAACAGTGCCAACAACTCATTTTGATGATCATCAACTGCTTGAAGCAAATCTGCTTTACTTGCCAATCTTAATTCCTCCACTCTGTCTTTCTTAACGATAAAAATTTGAAATAAAAAAATCCCCCTTTCTTCAAAAGCCTCGAAGAAAGAGGGAACAGAGTAAAAGTTTAATCGACTTTATATCTATTAGCTCACACAAAAAAGAATTTCGTTCTTCCTTCGACAGTCCTAACTGCATCAGGTTCAATGGGTTTTTCTCAGCCGTTTAGGGCACCCCAGACTACTTATTCAATTCGCCAATAATTCATTGACTGGTTTTATGATATAACGAAACGCCAAAAAGTCAAAGCAAAAATGTGAAGCGCCAACTGAAAAGACGATCCGAAATATCGAATCGCCTTTATAATCTTCCCGTTGTGTTATTCATTTGACCTAAATGAAAACTTTATCCCATAAGATTTAAATGGTTTTATTGTGGCGAACCGGTCTATCCATTGGACGGATCGGCTACCACTTGAGTATGTGCCTGAGCCCACCCACAAGCATTACCCAAAGGACCGTTTGTGAGTTAATTGTGTCGTTAAAAATTCTATCCTTAAAAAGATGATCGGATTAAAAGCTAGCCTCCTTTCACACCTGATATTGCAAGAATACCCATGGAACCTTAATTCAGGCTTAAGAGACAAAGCAATCCGGTGGATACAGGGGGGTTACTTCGACCTAGCCGAAACGTGCGCCGACAACCCTGACCGCTACACATAAACGAAAAATGGCTGGTTATTTGGTTTTATGTCGCTCGCATTTTACTTAGCCGAAACGAGTTCCGACCGCCGGCTGTATGCGGCCCTGACCCCTACTGCATAAGAGAAGCCGGATTAACCACTTCTACCTAGCCGAAACGTGCGCCGACAACCCTGACCGCTACACATAAGCAAAAAATGGCTATCAATGAACAAAGAACGTTCATTAATAGCCATTTTCTGCTTATGCACCGCGGCCACCCGGGTCTCGTTGCACTCTCTCTAATCCACCTTAAAATTCGACTTAAATATAAAACCACAATTTGGGCACCTGTTCATCCCATAACTGATCGACATTGGTCGGTGGCACTTTGGGCAGTTTCCCTGCATTGGTCTTCTAATTTTCGTTGGTTTTGGTGCTTTTTGATCATCCTTATTGCTCATTACACTATCCCCTTATGCCATTTACTGGCTGATAATCTTTAAAAATTTCGCCGGCATTGCATCCACCAGCCAAACACCACTTTCGGTTGGGTAAAATAAGATCCCGGCATCGGCCGCTTTTTGAGCCGCCACTTCAAATATCACCGGATTTGGGTCCCGTCTTTTGCCAACCTGGACCGCCATTTTTTGGTTCGCTGACAAATGAACAAAATCCCGGTCCATCTTTTTCAGCCCTTCATCCACAATGAATTTAGCTGCCGCGTGAGTCGTTCCATGATACAGCTTCTCTGGTGGTTCGGTTGGCGGGGTTAACGGCTGTACGGGGACGCTATGCCCATATAATGCCAGAATAGTGTTGCCTTCGATGGCATACCGCTGTTTATCACTTTCCCGCATAATTTTGCGGATAATTTTTTCACTGATTGGTGTGCCAAAATGTTGATTGAACTTTGTAATTAACGTTTGTAAATCCACCCGACCATATCGATCCAGTTTAATACCGATTTTATCCGGATGATGACGCAACACAAACGACAATCGTTTACTTAACCGTGTTAATTGATGATCCATTTGAAGAACTCCAATCATTGAGAAGTTAAATCTATTATAATCCCAATTACCGCTGGACAACAAAAAAGCGCCAGACAGTAAGCCTGAACGCTGCAGCATATTTATATTTAGAGGGGGAACTTATATCTTGGAGGAGATGTAAGTTAAATCAAGCACCATACTTTGGAGGAGTAATTTGCTTGGTAATCAACTTCTCTTAAAAATTGATTGTCTTTATATTAGGTTCACCAGCTTAAACCAGCCTTAAATAAGTATGACGAAACTGTGAAGTCAGAAAAATTTGTCGTTAAACGTGTTGTTGATCAGATTTTCTTATATAATTGGAGATAGAAATTTTTCTGAAAGGATTCAATATGAAAACCATTTACTTTGTGCGCCATGGTCAAACGCTACTCAACCGCTTCCGCAGAATGCAAGGCTGGGTGGATTCGCCATTAACTGAAAAGGGTGAAGCTCAGGCCAAAGCGGCAGGAGAAAAACTGGATAATGTTCATTTTGATTTAGCTGTCAGTTCAGATATGATGCGGGCCATTCACACGTTGGACATCATTTTGGCAAATAATCATCAATCACAAAATGTTACCAGAGAAATCCATAAAGACATTCGGGAAATTTATTTTGGTTCATTTGAAGGTGTCGATAGTACTCTGACCTGGAACATCATTGGAGCACCCCATGGAAACCGCAGTCAGGAAGTCTTAATCAAACAGTATGGCTTGATTAAAATGCGTGATTTCATGCACGACGCTGATCCGTTTCACGAAGCTGAGACTGCCGCCCAACTTGAAGAACGGATCAAACGGTCTGTTAAACACATCCAAGACGAATTGGAAGATGGGCAGAATGCCATCGTTGTTTCACATGGAACTTTCTTGAGAAACGTTGCTTCGATGTACACCGATAAGGTACCGTACGTTGAACAACCAACTAATGGCAGTATTATGGCCCTTGATGTGACTAATACGCCAACCCTGATTTCATATAATAAATAATAAAAATCTCACCAGCAGACGTCATCATGAGCTGTCTGTCAGTGAGATTTTTTAATTATTCGATTTTAATAACCCAAACTGTTTACATTGGTTCGTTTAGTCTTGTTGGTTTCCCAGAAGAAAGTCTTGGCAACTCCGGTGATCTTCTTTTTAGGAACGAATCCCCAATAACGGCCGTCATTAGAAACGCTTCGGTGATCTCCCAAAACGAAATATTCACCCTTGGGAA
Organism: Lentilactobacillus kefiri; assembly: GCF_007989105.1. Lineage (GTDB taxonomy): Bacteria > Bacillota > Bacilli > Lactobacillales > Lactobacillaceae > Lentilactobacillus > Lentilactobacillus kefiri. The sequence goes on from NZ_BJVK01000007.1 coordinate 19,074, forward strand.
CCCGGGTTGCATTGGTATTCTTATTCCAGCTCTTGGATAATGATTTCAAATTCCAATTACCGGTACCCGTTGTTCGTTCGCTCATACTAATGAACTTCTGTGGAACAACTTTTCCGTTAACGTAAATATTCCCGTTCTTGCTGGAAACTGTATCGCCGGGAAGACCGATAACCCGCTTAACGTAGTCTGTCTTAGGCTTTGTGGCGGTTGGATCTTCGCCATGAGCATCAAAAACAATGACACTCAAGTGCTTAACCTTGGCATGACGCCAAACAATCAAACGCTCCTTATTGATCAAGTTGGGCTCCATTGAAGGACCGTCAACCCGAGCAAAGGTGAAAACAAATTGTCGAATCAATAAGGCGACAAGTAAACCTACAATAATAGGAATTACCCAACTCATTATGTCTTTAAATAATTTCATCAAAAAAGCTCCTTTGTGAACTACACAATTAGGAATGCATACTATCCATAATGGTTAGCTTACGCAATCGATATTAATTCTATCACATTTGCCTGCCATGACAACATTTTCGCCGATAATTAACAGAACCCTAATTTATTGCTCATATTAAAATCAGACTGTATGATAATTTGGATGACTTTGCTTGTGAAATAGAGGTGAACATATGAACTCGAACTCAAAAAAGAAAAATAAATTGTGGCTGGTCTTTATTCTGGGAACTATCAGTGCAACAGGTCCGCTGTCCATTGACTTATACCTGCCCGCTTTACCCCAAATGACGCGGGATCTAAACGCCCAGCCATCACTCATCCAGCTTAGTTTGAGTGCCTGTCTGATTGGCCTGGCGTTGGGGCAGCTAATCTCCGGTCCGCTCAGTGATAAGTACGGCCGCAAAAAGCCCCTGATGGTTGGCTTTTTTATCTTTGGATTGGTTTCTTTGATGATTGCCTATAGCCATTCGGTTTATCTCTTAATCCTGTTAAGATTCATTCAGGGATTGGCAGGGGCAAGCGGCCAGGTATTGTCCAGGGCAATTGCTTCAGACATGTTTTCCGGACCGCTATTAACCAAGTTTTACTCGATGCTGTCGGCCGTTAATGGGATTTTCCCAGTTATTTCGCCAGTGATTGGCGGTTTTATGATTCGCTATGTCGAATGGCAGGGGGTTTTCATTCTTTTGGCTGGAGTCGGCTTTGTCATTGTATTGGCCCTTTGGCTGGGAATCAAAGAAACCCTGCCAGTTGAGAATCGCATTTCAGGAAGCCCAACAAAGTCGATCACCCAAATGTTTAAGCTGCTGAAAAATTCCCGGTTTGTTCGCTTGATTCTGGCGACCGGGTTGGTATCCGGCGGGCTGTTTAGCTATATTTCCGCTTCATCCTTCGTCTTCCAAAACTTCTTCCATATGTCAGTCCAGAGTTTCAGTCTTTTATACGCATTAAATGGCATTGGAATTGCGATTGGATCCGTTATCCCCGGAACTTTAGCCGGTCGGTTTACAGAAGCAAACCAGACCAAAATCATTTTAACTTCAACATTTATGACATCCCTGCTGTTGACGTTCAGCGCACTGTTTCTAAACAACCTGGTGCTGGTCATTGTTCTGGTATTTTTGACTGTTACACAGTTCGGCATGCTCTTTACACTCACCACTTCAATCATCATGAACCTGAGTCTGCATAACAACGGTGGTCTGTCGGCAATGCTGGGACTATCTCAAAATGCAATCGGTGGGTTGATGTCACCACTTGTTGGTTTGATGGGAACCGCCACATACCTGCCAATGTCTTTGTCAATTATGGCTTGTATGGGACTAAGCCTGTTATTATTCGCCACGATTCATAATAAGAAGCAGAAGTTGAATTAAATGAGTTAAAGGGGGGCCCACAGTCCGTTCGGTCCCCAATTAAACAAAGCAATGAGGCTGAAACAAAGTTTTTAATTTTGTTTCAGCCTCATTGTTTTTTATTTTAAATTAGGTAGGCAGCGACAGTGTGTCAGTCACCACTCGGATAATCCTTATTCAGCAAGTTTGCTAATCTTTCCCTGTTGGATATAAACGCTCAAAATTGCGATATCCGCAGGGTTGACACCACTAATTCGAGAAGCTTGGGCAATTGTTTCCGGATGAATCTTTTGAAGCTTTTGACGGGCTTCGGTGGCAATGCCATCAATTGCGTCGTAGTCAATTCGATCGGGAATCTTCTTAGCTTCCATCCGCTTCATCTTCTCAACACTTTGCTCAGCCTTTTTAATGTAGCCGGCATATTTCGTCTGAATTTCAATCTGTTCAATCACGTGACGGTCTGGTGTCTTTTCTGGGCCTGGGATGAATCTCATCAATGTTTTGTAGTCAACATATGGGCGACGCAGGAAGATTGATGCCAAGACGCCATCTTGAAGCGGCTTGTCGCCATGTTCCTGAATAAACTTGTTAACTTCGTCTGATGGCTTGATCCGAATGGTATTCAAGCGCTCAAATTCATCTTCAATGGCTTTCTTTTTCTCAAGGAATTTTGCGTATCTTTCATCAGAAATGAGGCCGATTTCATGGCCCTTCTCTGTCAAACGCATATCCGCGTTGTCGGTCCGCAACAGCAGACGGTATTCAGCACGGCTGGTCAACAGACGGTAGGGTTCTTTAGTTCCCTTGGTAACCAAATCATCGATCATAACGCCGATGTATGCTTCATTTCGTTTCAACACAAATGGTCCTTTGCCAAGTGCCCGACGACCAGCGTTAATTCCGGCAATCAGTCCTTGACCGGCAGCCTCTTCATAACCTGAAGTTCCGTTGGTCTGACCAGCAGTGAATAAGTTTTTAACCACTTTGGTCTCCAACGTTGGCTTAAGTTGATAAGGTGCGACAACATCATATTCGATCGCATAACCGGGACGCATCATCTGAGCGTTTTCCATTCCTACGATTGAATGAATCATCTTTTGCTGAACTTCTTCGGGCATTGAGGTTGAAAGACCGTCAACGTACCATTCCTCAGTATGCCGTCCTTCAGGCTCCAAGAATAATTGATGGCGGCTCTTATCAGCGAACCGAACAACTTTATCCTCAATTGATGGGCAATAACGAGGGCCAACTCCTTCGATCACACCAGTGAACATAGGTGCCCGGTCGAGATTATCACGGATAATTTTATGAGTTGTCTCGTTGGTATAAGTCAACCAACAGGACAATTGATCCTTAACTGCCAAATAGTTTTCATCAGAAGATTCGAAACTAAAGTGGTACGGCTTTTCATCTCCAGGCTGTTCTTCAGTCTTTGAGTAATCGATCGTTGTTCCATCAACCCGTGGAGGGGTTCCGGTCTTAAATCTCTCCAGATCAAAGCCTAATTCTTCCAAATTTCCTGAAAGCTTTTCGGCTGGCTGAGAGTTGTTGGGACCGGAAGCATACATCAATTCACCAATGATAATCTTGCCACGGGCAGCGGTACCGGCTGCAATCACGACTGCTTTTGCGTAGCATTCAGCACCGGTATTTGTAATCACACCTTTGCAGACACCATCTTTAACAATCAAAGAATCAACAATTCCCTGACGCAAAGTTAAATTAGGCTCTTTTTCAATTGTGTGTTTCATTTCTGCATGATAGGCATGTTTATCGGCTTGGGCTCGCAAAGCTTGAACGGCAGGGCCTTTACCAGTATTCAGCATTCTCATCTGAACGTATGTCTTATCAATGTTCTTACCCATTTCACCACCAAGTGCATCGACTTCGCGGACAACGGTTCCTTTGGCAGGGCCGCCGACAGATGGATTACATGGCATAAATGCGACCATATCAAGGTTAATTGTCAGCAGTAGGGTTTTATTCCCCATTCTGGCAGCTGCCAATGCAGCCTCACAGCCGGCATGGCCGGCACCAACAACGATGACATCATAATCTTGGCCGCGATATTTTTGTTTAACATCGCTAACTCTTAAACTTTTCAACTGTTTTTCCTCCAAATGTTTCACATGAAACAGGTTATTTTCCTAAACAGAACTGACTGAACAACTGATCGATTAATTCATCTTGATAGCTGTCTCCGGTAATTTCACCCAAGAAATCCCAGCAACGGGTCATATCGATTTGAACCAAATCAACCGGCATGCCATCATCGAGTCCCTTAACAACATCTTCCAAAGCCTGTTTGGCTTGGTTGAGAAGACCAATGTGACGGGCATTCGTGACCATGATGTCGTTTTGACTACTTTCAATTCCTTCATCAAAGAACATTTTGGCAATCAGTTCCTCCAATGAGGTTAATCCGTCAGCCTTAATGGCAGAAGTTGAAATAATATTGTTGCCACCAGACAGGGATTTGATTTTGTCTAAATCAATTTTAGTTGGTAAATCTGTCTTATTAAGAATGATAATGCGTTGTTTATCTTTAGTCGCATCCAATAACTTCAAATCTTCATCCGTTAACGGTTCGCTGGCGTTTAAAACCAACAGGACCAAATCAGCACTGTTGATTGCCTTTCGTGACCGGTCAACACCGATTTTTTCAACTTTATCGGTCGTATCCCGGATGCCGGCAGTGTCAACCAGCTTCAATGGCACTCCACGAACATTAACGTATTCTTCCAAAACATCTCTGGTCGTTCCGGGAACGTCGGTTACAATCGCCTTGTCTTCATGAAGCAGATTGTTCAACAAGCTTGATTTACCAACATTTGGCCGGCCAATAATCGAAGTGGCCAAGCCTTCCCGCAAGATCTTTCCTTGTTTGGCTGTCTTAAGCAGCTGAACAATTCGGCTGTGAACATCGGTGGCCTTTTCCCGCAATAATTTACTGGTCATTGTTTCGACGTCATCGTACTCAGGGTAGTCAATATTGACCTCAACTTGGGCAAGAACATCGAGAATATCTTTTCGAAGATGCTTGATCAAGTGGGACAGATTCCCGTCCAGCTGACTAATGGCAGCTTTCATCGAACGGTCGGTTTTCGCCTCAATCAGATCCATTACGGCTTCTGACTGTGACAAATCAATTCGACCATTTAAAAATGCCCGCTTGGTAAATTCTCCGGGTTCGGCCATTCTGGCGCCATTGCTGAGGACTAATTGAAGAATTCGGTTAGTAGCAACAATTCCACCGTGACAATTAATTTCAACAATGTCTTCTTCAGTATAGGTGTGGGGTGCTCTCATAACAGAAAGCATCACCTCATCGACTTCTTCATTCGTTTCGGGGTCAACTATGTGACCATAGTTGATCGTGTTACTGGCAACTTTATCGAGGTTTTTCCCACGATAGAGCTTTTTGGCAACATCGAATGCGTCCTCACCACTAATGCGCACAATCGAAATTCCACCTTCACCAGGCGGTGTCGAAATAGCTGCAATCGTATCAAATTCTGTTGTTGTTAAAACCATGATTAAGCTTCCCTCCACGAATAATTGAATAGCGTTTCTAATTTAACCACAAAACTTATTTAAAAGCACAAAAAAAGCGCCACTCCATGCCAAAAAAAGATAGCATGGATAAAGCACTTTGACTACTTTACCTAGTTAAGATAAGAATGATTACCTACATAATATTTGATAGCTACTGATTTGTCAATCAGTTTAAATAACTATTTTGGCGCCACCACAATGACACGGTGGGGCTCTTTACCAGTCGAATAGGTCATGACATGGTCGTTGTTTGCCAATGCTGTATGGATCTGCTTCCGTTCAAATGATGGCATTGGGTTAAGGTATACCGGCTTACCGTTGGCAATCGCATTGCGGGCAGTTTTATCTGCCAATTGAATCAGCGATTCACTTCTTCTTGAACGATAGTTTGCGGTATCCAGTTCAACCGTGGTGTTATTGGCACCAAGTCGGTTAATGAAGATCTGAGATAGATTTTGGAGCGCATTAATCGTGCGGCCATGGCGACCGATTAAACGGCTTTCCTGGTCTGTATCAATATCAATATAGATTGAATGACGACTCTTTAAATCCAATTTTAATTTAAACGAGAACCCCATCGCTTCCAAAACATCGTTGAGGTAGTTGGCCAATTTTTGGGAAACATCTTCGAGATCAACGGTATTTGTTGTGTTATCAGTAGTTGATTGATGATTGGATTCTTTATTAGAGACTGGTTTTTGAGTATTGGTAATTGTCTGAGCAGTTGCTTTTTTTACAAGTTCAACCTGTGCAAGTTTGCGACCGAAACCTAAAAATCCGTTCTTAGGTTGTTGAATAACGGTAACTTCAACCTGGTCCTGTGTGAGTGATAATGCGGCTAAACCCTGTTCTACGGCGTCTTGAATGGTTTTTCCAGAGTAAACTGTCATAATAAACTCCCTTTATTTGAATTAACTGGTTAATAATAGCATAAAAACGCGCATTAATAAACGGTTTGTCGCGAAAAACGGAAACTAAACGCAAACTTTAAACAGTTTGTCACATTTGAAATCATATCGTTTTAAATTGACATCCAAAGAAGCTATAATCGTCATTAAATAGCACCTTAAATAGCACCTTTTGAACAGACAGGTTTGTCAGGATCGACACCAGACATAATCACAGCCAATTTAGGTTTTCGATTTGGGAAGTGATCGTATGGCGAATACAAATCAATATGACGCCGGCCGAAACATTCAAAAAGACCGCCAACACAGACTTTATAAATTACAAGAAGCGCAACAGATTACTTGGATTAACCTGAGTGCGTACACTGCAATCATGGTTGCAGAACTGACGATTGGATTCTTGGCTCAAATCACGGTTTTAATTGCCGATGGGCTGAATAATCTAACCGGAGTTTGTGGCGCAGTAATTTTAATCATTGGACTTAAAGTATCCAAGCGACCACCGGATTCCAATCACGTGGTTGGCCACTGGCAGTACGAAAACATTGCCGCATTATTATCTGCGACGATTATGTTCGCGGTTAGTATCCAAATTTTTGTTGACGGCTGCTTTGCCGTTCAACGATTTTTAGCAGGACACATCATCCGACCGAACTATTGGTCCTTGGGTGTGAGTCTCGCTGCCGCCGGAATTATCTCAATTCTGGCACGCTACAACCGAATTCAAGGTGCTCAGCTCAATAATCAATCGCTGGCAGCTTCAGGGCAGGATCTAAAAAGTGATGCCTGGACCAGTTTTGGCACGTTTCTTTCCATCGGCGGTGCCTATCTTGGCGCTCAATGGTTGGATGGCGCTGCAACCTTGATTGTTGGCTGCTTAATATTCCATTCTTCAATTAGTATTTTCAAAACAACCATCATGCGTTTGAGTGAAGGATTTGACCCTAAAGACATCGAACTTTACAGTCAAACAATCCAAACGATTCCCGGAATCCTGGGGATCCAAGGAATTGAACCCCGCTGGCTGGGAGATCAGATTGTCATGAAAGTCGGGATTTATCTCCCTGACCAAACGGAATTGAGAACTTCTTACGCGATTGGTGAAAAAGTCGAACATGCACTCATGAAAAAATACGACATTCTGGATGCCGATGTGATGTGCTATCCAGTCAGTCAAATGAACAATCCACATTCTGTCGATTAGCAAAAGCCATTGACAAATAAAAAAATGACTGCTATATTCGATTCTAATTAAATGATAATTTATTAAACAAAATGAATCGGTGAGTAGTTGATAGTTGTTTTGCAGAGAGCTGGCGTTGCTGAAAGTCAGTATTCAACTTAAACGAATATGGCCGGTGATTGGTTACTGTGAGTTGTTGCAACAAGCAGTAAACGGATAGGTCCCCGTTAGCAGACACACCATCTTCAAAAGATGGTTATCAAGATTTAACGGGCAATCGTTAAATAAATCAGAATGGTAAAGTGTTATTCGCTTCTGCAGTGTATGCTGCAGAAGCGTTTTTTAATTTAATGGGTCTTTTATTATAACAATGGGAGTGGAAAAAATGACAAAATTAGCAATTGTAACAGGTGCAGGACAAGGAATTGGCGAAGGAATCGCTCATAGATTGGCAAAGGACGGGTTTGCGATCGCCGTAGCAGATATTAACGGCGAAACAGCCGACAAGGTCACAAGTGATTTAAATCAGGCTGGATACAAAGCCAAATCATATCATTTGGATGTCGCCGATCGTCAAAGCGTCTTTGATTTGGTTGACAAAGCCGTTTCTGATCTTGGCGAACTTGCCGTTTACGTCAACAATGCCGGTGTTGCCTTCATTGACGAAATCGTCAATTCCGCAGAAAAAGATATCCGTCGACTTTTGGATGTCAACTTGCTGGGAACCTATTGGGGAACCCAAGCCGCTGCCGAACAATTTAAGAAACAGGGCAACGGTGGCCGAATTGTCAATGCTGCATCCCTTGCAGGAGTTGAAGCTTCCGCTCTCCAAAGTGCCTATTCAATTTCAAAGTTCGGTGTTCGGGGAATTACCCAAGCCGCTTCAAAAGAATTAGCCAAAGACCAAATCACGGTAAATGCTTACGATCCAGGCATTGTGCGAACACCTTTGCGAGATGGCATTGATAAACGCACAGCCGAAATCAAAGGAATATCAGTTAAAGAACAGCAAAAGAGCTGCCTCAGTGAAATTTCACTGGGTAGAGAAGCAACTCCTGAAGATGTCGCCAAAGTTGTCTCATGGTTTGCATCCCCTGACGCTGCTTATATCACCGGTCAATCAATCTTGGTAGATGGTGGTATGAGATATCAATAAAATCTAATAGAACTGCAAAATATGTTCTCGAAAAGGCAATGATGGACGGCGTTCATCATTGCCTTTTTGTTTGATCATATATGACGTTTGCTAAAGTGCTTGTATACATGTGCTAATCCATTGTTACAATTATCTTTCCATGAGCTCGACCGGTTTCAGAATAATCTAAAGCAGATTGAATTTCAGAAAACGGCACAACCCGGTCAATCATTGGCATTACAGCACCATCTTCAATCATCTTTGTAATCAGATTTAATTCGGCACCGCTTGGCTTCATAAACAAAAAAACATACTGTGCCTTAGTCTCCCGCTCTAATTTGCTGATATTCAGTGTTGCCAAACTGAAAGCCAGTCGCTTCCACAAGGGCAATCCATATTCTGCTGCAAAACGCCCATTTGGAATCCCAGAAAGTGACACAACTTTCCCACCGGGTTTAATAATTTTAAAGACATTTTCCAACGCCTTCCCACCCAAAGTATCAAATACAAAGTCGTAATTAAATAAAACATCCTCAAAGTTTTCCTGATGGTAATCGATCACCTGATCTGCTCCAAGCTTTCGAACCATTTCAATATTTTTCCGACTGGTTGTCGTTGCCACAAACGCTCCCAGTGATTTGGCAATCTGAATTGCAATGGTCCCAATCCCACCGGATCCGGCTTGAATTAAGAGTTTATCTCCGGGCTTAACGTGCATGATGTCTACAAGTGCTTGATAACTGGTTAATCCAGTTAGCGGCACCGAAGCAGCCTGTTCAAAATTCAAATTGCTTGGCTTCAGCGCTACATCCCCTTGATCAACCGCAATATATTCAGCAAACGTTCCAATCCGATTTTTCTGCACTCGACCATATACCTGATCGCCAACCGAAAACGCCTTAACATTTTGGCCCACCTGAGTCACTGTGCCGGAAAAGTCACTACCTAAAGTTAACGGCATCTTATACTTTAGAAGCATCGTTAGTCTGCCATCCCGGGTTTTCAAATCAATGGGATTGATACTGGCCGCGGCAACTTTTACCAAGACATCGTCATCTCCAACGGCAGGAATTGCCACTTGGTTCAATTCTAAATGGTGCTGTTTGTACTTATGAATTTGAGCAGCTTTCATTGTTTTTGTCATAACATCTCTCCAAAGTAATGGTTTAAATTTTTAAACGAATGTGTCACAAATCTTATTCCGCTTTAAAAAAATAGTCAAGAATTGCTGCTTCGAGCAAAAATATTGACTTCAATTAGCCATGATGGTTTAATGGTTTAAACAAATGAACGGAGCTGAGTCAAAAATGACTGATTTAAAACAAATTCAATCAGAGTTTGCCAATATAAGCACTTTCCTAACTGCACTAGGAGATGAAAAACGTCAGGCAATTATTATCGCATTACTCAAGAAAAATGCATGCAACGGCTTACAGGCCACTGATCTGACAAATGCAACTCATTTGTCCAGACCTGCGGTTTCCCACCACCTGAAAATTTTAAAAGACGCGCATCTTGTTGCTATGAGAAGTGAAGGAACCAAAAATTTTTATTATTTATCACACAATATCAAGGAAATTGATCAACTGAAAACATTACTCGACCATGTGACTGAGATTATTAAACAAACGGGGACTAAAAAATGACCAAAAAGGTATTAATTGTTTTAACAAATGAAACACGTTATCAAGGAACTGATGATCCAACCGGCTTGTGGTTGGGAGAAGCAACTGAATTTGCCGAATCAATGGAACAGGCTGGAATAAAAGTTGATTATGTTAGTCCAAAGGGCGGCTTTGTCCCGCTGGATCCAAGAAGTATGAAATACACCAATAAATCCATTATGGAATTTTACGAAACCAAAGACTTCCAACAACGCGCACTAACTCAATCGCTGCGACCGGATCAAATAAATCCAGCTGATTATTCAGCAATTTACTATACTGGCGGTCACGGTGTCATGTGGGATTTCCCAGATGATCCTAAACTCCAGAAAATTGCGTTATCAATCTACAACAATGACGGCTACATCACATCAGTCTGTCACGGAGTAGCCGGACTGCTCAATATTAAAGATAACAACGGCAAATACCTGATTGCCGGAAAAACAATCACTGGTTTTACAACAGCCGAAGAAATTATCGCGGGTAAAAAATCAGTCGTACCATTTTTAAACAAACAGGAAGTAGAAAAGCGCGGGGGCAATTTTAAAAAGAAGCGTGCATATAAAGAATATGCAGTTCAGGATGGTCATTTTATTACAGGCCAAAATCCATTCTCACCAAAAGCTGTGGCTAGACTGCTTCTTAAAAATATAAAATAATTAGCAATTAAAAAACGGGTCAAAACACTGTGAAATAACAGTATTTTGACCCGTTTTACTTATCGATTAATTAATTGAATCATCTTGCCAATCCGGTATCCGGCTTGAGTAATTAACTGAGGGGCTTGCTGAATTGCTTCATCAACTGTCATTGGGCTGGTAGTTGTCGAAAGAATTAAATCGAAGCCGTGTTCATAAAGCGGCTGAACGTCTCCGGAAACACTTCCGGCCACAGCAATTGTTGGAACCCCGGCCTTGTGAGCAAGTTGGGCAACGCCCAAAGGCAGCTTACCATTCAAGGTCTGCTGATCAATTCGGCCTTCACCAGTGATAACCAGATCAGCGTTTTGAATTTTTGCCTGCAAATGAACAATTTCGATCATTTTTGCAATTCCGGAAGTGAGCCGGCCACCAAGAAAGGCCAGAACACCAAATCCAAGACCACCAGCAGCTCCAGCCCCAGGCATCGTCGAATAGTCAGTCCCAAGAACCTTTGTGGTTAATTGTGACAAACGGTTAAGCCGCTTATCGAATTCAGCCACTTGATTGGAACGAACACCTTTCTGTGGTCCAAAGATTTGGGTGGCCCCATTTTTTCCAGTCAATGGGTTGTCGACGTCGGCAAGGCCGATCACCTGAACGTTTTGAAGTCGGCTGTCCAACCCTTCTAGATTCACTCCGACTAAATCACGCAGACCGGCAATTCCACGGGGAACTTCGGACCCATTTTGATCGTAAAACCGGCCACCTAATGCCTGGGCCATTCCAACCCCGCCATCATTGGTCGAACTGCCGCCAAGACCAATGTATATTGTAGTTGCATGATAGTCCAAAGCCTGCTTAATGAGTTCGCCAACCCCAAAGGTCGACTTCACAGCAACACTTTGATCACGATCCTGGGTAAATCCGGCAGCCGCGGCCATTTCAATGACGGCCGTGTGATCAGGCAATAATCCCCACTGTGCTTCAACATGACCACCGGCAGGGCCAGAGACCTTGGAAGACATTAAACGGCCGCTGGCAGCCTTAATAATAGCTGTAACGGTCCCTTCACCACCATCGGCAAGGGGCACTTTTGTAATTTCAGATAAACTGCCAGCTGCTTGAAGTCCCCGTTCCAAATAATCGGCCACTTCCGAGGAACTTGCACTCCCTTTAAATGAATCAGCCGCAATCACAATTTTTTTCATATTCAGCATCCTTTAACGATATTTACTCCAGTTTAACCGAATCGGGCCGTTTTGGACCATAAAAAAAGCAGCATCGCCATTTGACGATACTGCTTAATGAATTATTTACGTTTACTCTTTTTGGCACGTTTAATAGCTTTTCTAATAGCTCGTTGTTTCTCGCGTTCTTCACGTTGTTTCTTCTCACGTTCACGGCGAATCTTCCAAGGATTTTGAATAACCAAGGTTTGACCCACTTGGAACGCGTTGGTAATTACCCAGTACAGTGACAAGGCTGATGGCAAGCTAAGCGCCATAATTAAAATAAAGAATGGCATTCCCATTGTCATCATCGTTGTCATTGAGTTGGATTCAGGCTGGCCTTTCATAGCCAACCATGAAGAAATGAAAGTGAACAATGCAGCCAGAACCGGCAGAATGAAATATGGATCCGGATGTCCAAGCTGTAACCAGAAGAACGTTCCACTTCTCAAAATATGAGTCCGCCAAATTGCTTGATAAAGTGCAAACAGGATTGGCATCTGAACGATCAATGGTAAACAACCGGCTAATGGATTAATTCCCGCTTCAGCATACAATTTCTTTTGTTCAGCCTGAAGTTTCTGGACGGTTGCGGCATCCTTTGATGAATACTTTTTCTGCAAAGCCTTCAGCTGCGGTTGAACCTCTTGGGTCTTCCGCATACTTTTGGTTTGGTAAATCATCAATGGCAAAATAACAATCCGGACAAGAATGGTAAAGATAATAATACCCATACCATAGTTATCACTAAAGAATTTAGACAGCCAGATAATCGCTCTTGAGAAGTTCAGGACAACCCAACCATCCCAAATACCTGTACTGTGATTAGTTATTGGTGTATTGCTACATGCGGAAAGTACTACCGTCAAACTTACTAATGATAGTAATACTAGTAATTTCTTTATTCTTTTTTTCAACTTTTTTCCTCACTATCATAGTTGGGATCGATTAGTTTAGCTAACTTGAGTACGTGAATGAGGCTGGCTTTAACATCAGCCATTGCCATCTGATCCGTCGCCGGACGGGCGATAACAATGAAGTCAACGTCCTGACGGAGATACGGCTTCAGCTCCAACAGGGATTGGCGAATTCTTCGCTTAACCCAATTTCTATGTACCGCGTTACCGATCTTCTTACCAACAGAAATACCGACGCGAAAATGTAATTGATTGGGTTTGTCCAAAGAATAGACAACAAATTGACGATTTGCAACCGAGTTATGAGTTTCAAATACTTCTTGAAATTCAGACTCTTTTTTTACTCGATACGATTTTCGCATGATCCATCTCCACAGATTTTTGAAAAATAAATGAAAAAGACCACTGAATGGTCAGTGGTCTATGCAGACAATGATTTTCTACCCTTTTGACGTCGGCGAGCCAACACTTTACGACCATTGCTGGTACTCATACGTTTACGGAAACCATGAACGCGTGCGCGATGACGCTTCTTTGGTTGATAAGTTCTTTTCATTATGAATTCCTCCCTTTTACTCTAAAAGTCGCGTTTAAGCATTTAATTACAATATGTTCAAATGCATTTCCCAAATATATTAACATAATTTGTTCATTAATGGAATAGTCTTTTGCTTGATCGCTAAAATCAAAAATAATTTAAAATTTGTTTCATGAACAATTAGTGTGGATAACCGCATAAATAATAATAGCCGATTTGGGTGATTTACACAAGGTTATCCACAGTTGCACACGGTGCTTTAAAAGTTATCCACAGGTTGTGCATTTCGACAAATTATTTCTCGGTAAAGCCGTTGCTATCAGTTTTAGTTATCCACAGGTACCTGTTAATTACCCACATTTCGACCCACATTATCCACTTATCCACAGGGCAGTTATACATTTCATCCACTCCTGTGAAACAATTATGCACAGGCTGTTTTTGCCTGTGGAAAACTTTTCTTTGGAATGCTAAAATTAATTTGCATTTCGTAAGACGACTAAAAAACAGAGGGGGAATTCGTAGTGTTAGATAAGGATTCATTATGGCAAAAGTTGAGCGAACAATTTCGTAATAATACAACTGACCTTACATATGACACCTGGATCAAACCAGTCAAACCGATCAGCTTTGATGGATCCACACTTACTTTATCTTTACCTTCTGAATTGCATCGGGATTACTGGAAAGAACAATTGGCACCAAATTTGATCGAATATGCTTTTGTGATTACAAAGGGCAACATCGAGCCAAAGTTTATTCTGGATTCGGACGTTAATAAAGAGGCGCAAGAAAAACCTGTGGATAACCATCCGGAACAAGACGGCGAAGAATTTTCATTTAGTAAAGAGAATCATCTCAATCCAAACTACACGTTTGATAATTTCATTATCGGCAAGGGCAACCAAATGGCCCATGCCGCTGCTTTAATTGTGTCTGAAGAACCCGGCAAGTTGTACAATCCACTGTTCTTTTATGGTGGCGTCGGTTTGGGCAAAACCCATTTAATGCAGGCGATTGGCAACAAACGGTTGGAAGATCATCCGGAAACAAACGTCAAATATGTCACAAGTGAAGCCTTCACCAATGACTTTATCAATGCCATTCAAACCAACCGAACCGAAGAATTCCGGCGCGAATACCGGGATGTCGACATTTTGATGGTTGATGATATTCAGTTCTTTGCCCAAAAAGAAGGAACTCAAGAAGAGTTCTTCCATACTTTTAACGATCTCTACAATAACGATAAACAAATCGTGCTCACTTCAGATCGGGTACCACAAGAAATCCCCAAGCTGCAGGAACGACTGGTTTCACGGTTTGCCTGGGGCCTGCCTGTCGACATCACCCCGCCAGATTTGGAAACCAGAATTGCGATTCTCAAAAATAAAGCAAAACTGGATAACCTGGTGATTCCCAACGACACACTGGCTTACATTGCCGGTCAAATCGATTCCAACGTTCGTGAGTTGGAAGGTGCTTTGTCACGGGTTCAGGCTTATTCCAAATTGAAGGATGAACCAATCACCACCGACTTGGTCTATGAAGCCCTTCGTGGTCTCAAATTAAGTAAGGACAACCGTCAGCTTTCAATCGTTGACATTCAAAACAAGGTTGCCAGCTATTTCCACATTTCAATTAGTGATTTAAAGGGTAAAAAGCGGATGAAATCAATTGTCATGCCGCGGCAAATCGCAATGTACCTGGCTAGAGAAATGACAAGTAATTCGTTGCCAAAAATTGGTAAAGAATTTGACGGTAAAGATCACACAACTGTCATTCACGCCTGTGACAAAATTGCCGAAATCATCAAACTTGATTCAGATTTGAGAAAAGAAATCTCGGACATTAAAAGCTCCCTGAACTAAAATGGTATAATCGACTGTGGATAAATAATAGAGAAGTCAATAAGTTGTGCACAGTCTTATCCACAGGTTAATCGTTGAGTACTAAAGACTTGTGAAAAGTTATCCACAATATCCACATGCCCTACTATTACTTCTTTTTTCTTTTATTAATTAATATATACTTACACTTTCCGGGAGGTCGATTAAAGTATGAAATTTTCAATTGGTCGAACAGCATTCACTAAAGGTCTAAATACAGTTTCAAGAGCCATCTCTACTAAAACAACGATTCCTATATTGACAGGATTAAAGATTGTTGCCGGTCCTGATGGTTTGGTACTAACAGGCAGTGATGCTGATATTTCCATTGAAACCACGTTAAAAGCAGACGATCCAGACAATATGTTAGTCATTGAATCCGAAGGTGCCATTGTGTTGCCTGCCAGATTCTTTACTGAAATTGTTAAGAAACTGCCTAAAGATACCATTACTTTGGAGGTTGGTGAAAACTTCCAGACAATGATTACTTCAGGTCAATCATCATTTACCATTAATGGATTGGACGCAAATAATTATCCACACCTTCCTGAAATTCAAACCAACGATTCAATTCCTTTGGCAGCTGATCTCTTTAAACAGATCATTAGTCAAACGGTTGTCGCTGTTTCCAATCAAGAAAGCCGACCAATTCTGACCGGGGTTCATTTTGTCATTTCTGAAAACCACGTAATGGCAGTTGCAACCGATAGTCACCGACTCAGCCAACGGAAAGTAACCTTGGAAAACCCAATTAACGGGTCCTATGATTTTGTCATCCCTGGTAAAAGTTTGACCGAATTATCCAAAATGATTGACGATGCCCAAGAAGAAGTTTCCTTATCAGTGACTGAAAACCAAGCCTTGTTTGTTATTGGTAATACATTATTCTATTCACGTCTTCTTGAAGGAAACTATCCTGACACAACCCGGTTGATTCCAGATTCACACGATACCCGGGTTGCCTTCGACGCACCTGAACTATTAGCTGCCATCGAACGGGCTTCATTACTTTCACATGAATCAAGAAATAACGTTGTTAAAATAACGATTGATCCCGATAAAAAATCCGTTACAATTTACGGTAATTCTCCTGATGTTGGTAATGTTGAAGAAAATTTGGAACCCAAGACGCTTGAAGGAAACGAATTGGAGATTTCCTTCAACCCCGACTATATGAAAGACGCTTTGCGTTCATTCAGTCAGGCAACCATTAATATCGACTTCACTTCTGCTCTTCGGCCATTTACATTGACCCCAACGGAGGACAGTGACAGCTTTGTTCAGCTGATTACACCTATCAGAACGTTCTAATTTAAAACGAATGATCAAACGACTCCCACATTTCCTGAGAGTCGTTTTTTTATGCCAAAAATTGCCAAACTATAAGTTAATTGTTTACTTCAGTTCAAAAGTCGTTTACAAATCAATTGAAGACGAAAAGAATGGCCAATATTTCGTTAGAAGTCCATATACGGACTTTTTAGCAAGTTTCGCTGATTTAATACAAAAATATCTAAATTCTTTAAAACGGCTCATAATGCCCATAAATCGTCATAGCCGTGTACTTTTAGTAAATAAAGGGGTATAATAGACTATGTAAAAGGTGGGTGAAATTGTGAAAAAAGATGTTTTCATTGATAGTCCATATATCACTCTTGGCCAACTGCTTAAAGAGGAATCAATCATCAGCAGTGGCGGTCAGGCAAAATGGTTTTTAAGAGAAACAACAGTTAATGTCAATGACGAACCTGATAATCGCCGTGGCCGGAAACTGTACGATGGCGATCACGTCGAAGTCCCAGATGTTGGCTTATTTTTTATTCGCTCAAAGCAGGGAAATGAATGAAGTTAACGGAAATTGAACTTCATAATTTTCGTAATTATGTTGATCAAACGCTTAAATTTTCCGATGGAATTAACGTCTTTCTCGGCGAAAACGCCCAGGGAAAGACCAACTTACTTGAAGCAATCTATGTGTTGGCACTTACTCGCAGCCATCGGACCAATAACGAAAAAGAATTGATCAATTGGCAGAGTCAGACTGCTCAAATTAAAGGTCGCCTGCAAAAGCGCCTTGGCGCGGTTCCAGTTGAGCTGGATTTAGGCCCAAAAGGAAAA
Source organism: Lentilactobacillus kefiri (assembly GCF_007989105.1). Lineage (GTDB taxonomy): Bacteria > Bacillota > Bacilli > Lactobacillales > Lactobacillaceae > Lentilactobacillus > Lentilactobacillus kefiri. Next base: position 36,659 of record NZ_BJVK01000007.1, read on the forward strand.
CGTGCGAAGGTTAATCATTTGGAGCAGGCCAAGTTATCCAGTTACATCGGTCAGTTAAACGTGATTTTGTTTGCCCCCGAAGATTTATCAATCGTTAAGGGTGCGCCACAAGTCCGTCGGCGATTTATGGATATGGAATTTGCTCAAATGAGCAACCGCTATTTATACAATTCCACCCAATATAAAAAGATATTAAAGCAGCGAAATCGGTATTTGAAAGACCTGCACCATCGAAAACAGTCGGATCGGGTTTACCTGGATGTATTGTCCGACCAGCTATCCGCCTATGGTGCCGAAATTATCTTTCAAAGACTTCAGTTACTTAAAAAGCTGGAAAAGTTTGCCCAAAGAATTCATTCTGAAATTTCACAGGGTAAAGAACAGTTGGGATTTGAATATCGCACAGCAGTTGAAGCAGATCAGTTCGGCTCTGTGGAATCGATTTATCAAAGCCTGCTCAAGCATTTTGCCAAGATTAAGGACAAAGAGATTTTGCGTTCAACCACATTAATTGGTCCGCAACGCGATGATCTGCACTTTGTCATTAACGGCAAGGAGGTTCAATCGTTTGGTTCTCAAGGTCAGCAGCGGACAACCGCCCTTTCAGTCAAATTGGCTGAAATTGACCTCATGAAAGAACAAACCGATGAATATCCCATCCTATTGTTGGATGATGTGCTGTCCGAACTTGATGATTTTAGACAAACCCACCTATTAACTGCTATTCAAGATAAAGTTCAAACATTTTTGACGACCACCAGCTTAAGTGGTGTTCAGCAGGAATTATTAACCAATCCCCGAATATTTCGGATTAGTGAAGGTAATGTTACTTTGGAAAAATAGTGAAGGAGATTCAAAATGGCTGACAAAAAAGAAACTAAAAAAGAATTAGCTCATGAATACGACGCGAGCCAAATTCAAGTTCTTGAAGGCTTGGAAGCTGTTCGTAAGCGTCCCGGTATGTATATCGGAACCACCAGCTCACAAGGACTTCATCATCTGGTCTGGGAAATTGTTGATAATGGTATTGATGAGGCACTGGCAGGATTTGCCACTAAGATCACCGTTACCGTTGAAAAAGACAACAGTGTTACCGTAACCGATGACGGCCGTGGTATTCCTGTCGACATTCAAAAGAAGACTGGAAAGCCAGCTTTGGAAACTGTCTTCACGATTCTTCATGCCGGTGGTAAATTTGGCGGCGGCGGATACAAAGTATCTGGTGGACTGCATGGTGTTGGTGCTTCAGTTGTTAACGCCCTGTCATCCGAACTGGATGTTGAAGTTACCCGTGACGGCAAAGTTTATTACATGGACTTTACTCGGGGTCATGTTAAGACCAAGATGAAAGTGATTCGTGAAGTATCTGATGATCTTCATGGAACCAAAGTTCATTTCCTTCCGGATCCTGATATTTTCCGGGAAACAACCACTTATGACATTAAAATATTAACTGCCCGCTTACGTGAATTAGCATTTTTGAACAAAGGGTTACGGATTGTTATCCGTGATTTGCGTCCTGAAAAGCCTACTGAACAAGATTTCATGTATGAAGGCGGTATTAAACATTACGTTGAATACCTTGATCACAGCAAGGATACCTTGCTGGATGAACCAATTTACGTCGAAGGGGTTATGAACGGTATTACTGTTGAAGTTGCCATTCAGTACACCAACGATTACCACAATACATTAATGACTTTTACCAATAATATTCACACATACGAAGGTGGAACTCATGAGGAAGGCTTTAAGCGAGCCTTGACCCGGGTTATCAACGACTATGCGCGGAAGAACAAGTTGTTAAAAGACAACGAACCGAACCTTTCCGGTGAAGATGTCCGTGAAGGAACGACTGCCGTTGTCAGCATCAAGCATCCCGATCCTCAATTTGAAGGTCAGACAAAGACTAAATTAGGAAACTCTGATGCCAGAACCGTTACCGATCGAATCTTTAGTGATCACTTTACGAAATTCCTGATGGAAAATCCTAAGATGGCCCGAAAGATTGTTGATCGTGGACTGTTGGCATCAAAAGCCCGTTCCGCTGCTAAACGTGCTCGTGAAGTCACTCGGAAAAAGAGTGGTCTTGAAATTAGTAACCTTCCTGGTAAGTTGGCTGATAACACAAGTAAGGATCCTCGAATTTCTGAATTGTTCATTGTCGAGGGTGATTCTGCCGGTGGTTCAGCTAAGCAGGGCCGTTCACGTTTGACTCAAGCAATTCTGCCAATTCGTGGAAAGATTTTAAACGTTGAAAAAGCCAGCATGGATCGGATTTTGGCAAACGAAGAAATTCGTTCACTGTTTACGGCCATGGGAACCGGCTTTGGTGAAGACTTTGATTTATCAAAGGTCAATTATCACAAGCTCATTATTATGACTGATGCCGATGTCGATGGTGCCCATATTCAGACGTTGTTGTTGACGTTGATTTATCGTTATATGCGTCCATTGATTGATGCCGGATATGTGTATGTCGCTCAGCCACCTCTGTATCAGGTTCGCCAAGGAAAGATGTCACGATACATCGATTCCGATGATGATTTGAATTCATTCCTGGGAACTTTGCAGCCATCACCAAAACCCGTTATTCAGCGGTACAAAGGTTTAGGTGAAATGGATGCGGAACAATTGTGGGACACAACAATGAATCCTGAAAACCGTCACTTGTTGAGAGTTGAATCTTCAGATGCTGCTGAAGCAGATAAGGTCTTCTCAATGTTAATGGGTGACAAGGTGGAACCACGACGTGAGTTTATCGAAGATAATGCAACGTTCGTGGAGAATTTGGATGTGTAAAGCAGAGTGTGACGAGACCCGGGTTGACCCCGGAGTGTAAGGCGGAAATTTAAATGATGAATGGTTTTTGTTCATCATTTGAATTTTTGACTTACACAGTAGGGGTCAGGGTCGTCGAAACACGTTTCGGCTAGAGTGTGACGAGCAACGGGTGATGCGGTTTCTAAGGGTGTTTTGGCTGAAACCCTGATTTTGGGTTTGAGTCAAAGCACGCTTAGAAGTTAGCATCAGTTGCGTCGAAACACGTTTCGGCTAGGTAGCATCAGAACAACCACAAACCCCTCAACCGAAACCCCACCAACAAACGAAAAATCAAAAATGTTTCACATGAAACATCAGAACGAAACCCATGAATGGAGGTAAATAATTTGGCGAATAATAAAGACAACCATGATCAACCAATTGCTGGTCGAGTGACCAACGTTGATCTGTCTAAAAAAATGCGAACGTCATTTCTTGACTACGCCATGAGTGTTATTGTTGCCCGTGCGCTTCCTGATGTCCGTGATGGGTTAAAGCCTGTTCACCGACGTATTTTGTATGATATGCATGAATTGGGTGTTACACCTGATAAACCTTATAAAAAATCAGCCAGAATTGTTGGGGATGTTTTAGGTAAGTATCATCCCCATGGTGACACGGCTGTTTATGAATCAATGGTTCGGATGGCTCAAGATTTCAGTTACCGTTATATGTTGGTTGATGGTCACGGAAACTTTGGTTCAGTCGATGGTGATGGTGCTGCGGCGATGCGTTATACCGAAGCCCGTTTAAGTAAAATTGCCATGGAAATGCTGCGGGATATCAACAAAGATACCATTGATTTCCAACCCAACTACGATGGAACCGAACGTGAACCAACCGTTTTGCCATCACGATTCCCCAACCTCCTTGTTAACGGAGCGTCAGGAATTGCCGTTGGTATGGCGACTAACATTCCACCTCACAATTTGTCGGAAGTTATCAGTGCAATTCATGTTTTGATGAAGAACCCCGACGCTACCACAGCAGATTTGATGGAAGTTTTGCCAGGACCTGATTTCCCAACCGGTGGAGTTGTCATGGGTAAGTCCGGAATCCGGAAAGCTTATGAAACTGGTAAAGGATCAATCATTGTCCGTGCCAAAGTTGAAATTGAAGGTGAAGCAGGCGGCAAACAAAGAATCATTGCTACCGAATTGCCTTACATGGTTAACAAAGCCAAATTAATTGAGCGAATTGCTGAATTAGCTCGTGATAAGCGAATTGAAGGAATCACCGATATTAACGATGAGTCTGACCGTGAAGGAATGCGGGTCGTCATCGATGTTCGGCGGGATGCCAGTGCAGAAGTTATCTTGAACAACCTGTATAAATTAACGTTGATGCAGACTTCATTCAGCTTCAACATGTTGGCGATCGTTAAAGGAACTCCAAAGATCCTCAGCTTAAAAGAGATCTTAAATTACTACTTGGAACACCAAGTTGAAGTTATTCAACGACGGACAAAATATGAATTGAATAAGGCTCAGGCAAGAGCTCACATTCTTGAAGGTTTGAGAATTGCGCTTGATCATATTGATGAAATTATCAAGATCATCCGTGGATCACAGACCGGGGATGTTGCCAAGAACCAATTGATTGAAGGCTTCGGTCTTGATGACAAACAGGCTCAAGCAATCCTGGACATGCGTCTGGTCCGTTTGACCGGTTTGGAACGCGAAAAGATTGATAAAGAATACAATCAATTGATGAAAGACATCGAAGAATACAAAGCAATTCTTGCCAGCCGTGAACGAGTCAACCAAATCATTTATCAAGAATTACTGGAAATCCAAAAGAAATTTGGTGATCCACGTAGAACTGAACTGTTGGTTGGTGAAGTTCTCAGTCTTGAAGATGAAGATTTAATTGAAGAAGAAGACGTCATTATTTCGTTGACGCATAATGGTTACATCAAGCGACTTCCAACTTCAGAGTTTAAAGCTCAAAACCGTGGTGGTCGTGGTGTTCAAGGGATGGGTGTTCATAACGATGATTTCGTTGAACATTTAGTATCTACCTCAACCCATGATGTTCTGTTATTCTTCACCGATGCCGGTAAGGTTTATCGGATGAAGGGTTATGAAATTCCTGAATACGGCCGTTCAGCCAAGGGAATTCCAGTTATTAACCTGTTGAACATTGGTAACAATGAAAAGATTCAGGCTGTGATCAACGTTTCTGATAAGAACAAAGATATTGAAAAAGATCTCTTCTTTGTGACTTTGATGGGAACTGTTAAGCGCACACCGGTCTCAGATTTTGCCAACATCCGTAGTAATGGTCTGAAGGCGATTAACCTTAAAGATGGCGATCAAGTCAGCAACGTTTTGATTGCTGATAAAGATCAAAACATTATTATTGGAACCCATCGTGGATATGCGGTCAGCTTTAACGCTGCCGATGTTCGTTCAATGGGACGTTCCGCAACCGGTGTCCGGGGTGTCAGATTACGTGAAAATGATTACGTCGTTGGTTCTGATATCTTGAAACCCGACAGCGAAGTCTTTATCATTTCTGAAAACGGATATGGTAAACGAACTCCAGCTGCCGAATACCCAATTAAAGGTCGTGGTGGTAAGGGTATCAAGACTGCCAACATTACTGAAAAGAATGGGCCACTTTCCGGATTGACAACTGTTAACGGTGAAGAGGATATTATGCTGATCACTGATCAGGGTGTCATGATCCGATTCAGTGTTGAAGATGTTTCTCAAACCGGCCGGGCAACCCTTGGTGTTCATTTGATCAGAATGAATGATGGTGCCAAGGTTGCAACAATGGCTAAGGTTGAAAAGCAGGATGATTCCGAAGATGATCAATCAAAGGATGAGAATTCCGATGATGATCAAGCAACCGATGAGTCCAAGCAGGATAATGATCAAGATTCAAATTCAGATAATCAATAATCATTAAATATAGATATTAAAAAGCCGATGTGAGAGTCATTCTCGCACCGGCTTTTTTGTACCCTGTTTCACGTGAAACAATTTAAAACTTCCACTATTTCTGCAAATGATTTGAAAACTTTGTGAAAATAATTGAGCATATTCTTTGACTTACTTTATGTAAGTGATATTCTATGGGTAAGGATTAAAATACATTTACCTGGAGGTAGTTCATTCATGACTGTTGTTAATGGTTACAAACAAAACGATAACGAACAAAAATTAGATATTTTAAACTTGGAAGATTTGGAAGAAAAAGCAAAGCAAATCATTCCTACCGGTGGATTTGGTTACATTGCCGGTGGTTCAGAAAACAACTGGACTTTAAAAGCTAACCGTAAAGCATTTACCCACAAGCAAATTGTTCCTCGTGCATTGAGCAACATTGAGAAGCCTGAATTGGATACCAACGTTTTTGGTATTCCATTGAAGACACCTATTATGATGGCTCCAACCGCTGCTCAAGGATTGGCTCACTCACAAGGTGAAAAGGATACTGCCAAGGGTCTTGCTGCTGTTGGTGGCTTGATGGCTCAAAGTACTTATTCATCAACTTCAATTGCTGATACTGCCGCTGCCGGTGATGGTGCTCCTCAATTCTTCCAACTTTACATGAGCAAGGATTGGGACTTTAACTACTCATTGCTTGACGAAGCTAAAAAGGCTGGCGTTAAGGGCATTATCTTAACTGTTGACGCAACTGTTGATGGTTATCGTGAAGATGACATTAAGAACAACTTCCAGTTCCCAATTCCAATGGCCAACTTGACCAAGTTTAGTGAAGGCGATGGTAAAGGTAAGGGAATCGGTGAAATTTACGCATCAGCTGCCCAAAAGATTGGTCCAGACGATGTTAAGAAGATCGCTGATTACACTGATTTACCAGTTATCGTTAAAGGAATCGAATCACCAGAAGACGCCCTTTACGCAATCGGTGCCGGTGCTGCCGGTGTCTATGTATCAAATCACGGTGGCCGTCAATTAAATGGTGGTCCTGCATCATTTGATGTTTTGGAAGACGTTGCCAAAGCTGTTAACGGCCAAGTTCCAGTTATCTTTGATTCTGGTGTTCGCCGTGGATCAGATGCTTTCAAAGCACTTGCTTCAGGTGCTGATTTGGTTGCTATGGGTCGTCCAGCTATTTATGGTTTGGCTCTTGGTGGTGCACAAGGAGTTCAATCAGTCTTTGAACACCTTGGTGACGAGTTGAAGATCATCATGCAATTAGCCGGAACTAAGACAATTGCCGATGTTAAGAAGACAAACCTTATAAACATTAAATATTAATTAGTGTGTAACTTCCCATCAATGGGCATCCTCTAACAGACTGGTCATCCATTCTGTTCTCATATGGGAAATTATTTAGAGGATTCCCGTTGCGTTGCACAGTATTAGAACATTCCCCGTGTTCTTTTCCCACAAAATATGTTAAAAAACAGCGTTCCTCATTATTGAGGAGCGCTGTTTTTGAAACGGATTTTATTTAGTTAATATTTTTTCGTGGTCGGCCAGTCGTCTGGCCCTTGTCCAAAATTTCAGGATGTTCATTGCGTGCATATGCGTATGCATGAGGATCCTGGCTATTTTGATAGCGATTTGAATGGTTATTTGATTGAGAACTTCTGAAGTAGTAAAAGGCTGAAAGTCCAACTATGGTTAAAATTAAAAGTGTCATTGAATTCCTCGTTTCATTATTTTTGTTAAGTCTTGGTACACATACAGAAAAGCGTTTCCAAAACGACTTATTATTTTGGAATTGATATAAGTGTACTTCCAATAGAATAAGAGTCAAGTATCTGGTAAACCATTTTCGATGACTCAGGGAGCAATCCTTAGTGCTGCAGCGGATCTGAAATTATTAAGGAATTATTTAATTCAGTTGAAAAATATTTATCAGAAAAAATACTTTTAATGTTTTTAGTCGTATATAATTACTGTATCGTCAATCATCAATTAGGCAATTGATATTTAGGTCCACACGTGTTATAGTTTTATATTGTGAGTATCTGGGTAAATACAGAAACTCTCCTTGCTCTCGGGTAGAGGGCCATAAGTCCACAAGGAGGTGCAAATCATGGAAGAAAAGAAATACGAAATTACTTACATCATCCGTCCTGATGTTGAAGAATCTGCAAAATCTGCATTGATTGAACGATTCGACAAGATCTTGACTGACAATGGTGCCAAGGTATTAAGTTCAAAAGACTGGTCAAAGCGTCGTTTTGCTTACGAAATTGGTGGTTATAACGAAGGAGCATATCACGTTATTACTTTAACTACTGATACTGACAAGCCACTTAACGAATTTGATCGTCTTTCAAAAATCAATGACGATATCTTACGTCATATGATCGTTGTTCGTGACGACTAATAATTCATTCTAATATGAGAGGAGCAAATTCAGCATGCTTAATCGTGCAGTTCTTACGGGTCGCCTAACCCGCGATGTTGATTTACGATACACTCAAAGCGGAACCGCTGTCGGTTCGTTCTCACTTGCCGTTGATCGGCAATTTACCAATCAACAGGGGGAACGAGAGGCTGATTTCATTAACTGCGTAATCTGGCGAAAATCCGCTGAAAACTTTGCCAACTTCGTTCATAAAGGTTCTCTTGTTGGAATTGATGGTCGGATTCAGACCAGAAATTACGAAAACGCACAGGGACAACGAGTTTATGTGACTGAAGTTGTAGTAGAGAATTTTGCATTGCTTGAGCCTCGTTCTGCAAGGAACAACTCAAATGGTCAGCAAAATGGAAATGCTCCTCAACAAAATAACGGCAATGCCAATCCATTTGATAATAATTCAAATCCTGGTAACGGTGGCAATTCCAACAATAATGGCGGTAGCAAACCTACCAACAACAATGGTGGAAATAATGGTAACGGCGGGAACAATAATCCTAACGATCCATTCGCCAACTCCGGGGATTCAATTGACATTTCCGATGATGATTTACCATTCTAATGAATTGGTAAAGTAAATTTTCGAGGAGGAAAAACTATGGCATATCAAAGACGTGGCGGCGGTCGTCGTCGTCGTAAAGTTGATTTTATTGCTGCAAATCACATCGAATACATCGATTACAAAGATATCGATTTATTGAAGCGATTTGTTTCAGAACGTGGAAAGATTCTTCCACGTCGTGTTACTGGAACTAGCGCAAAGAACCAACGTGCTTTAACAATTGCTATTAAACGTGCACGTATCATGGGCTTGATGCCTTTCGTTGCTGCCGACTAATAATGATTTATCAAAGTCATCCTTTAGGGGATGGCTTTTTTTGTATCCAAAAACAGCCTCCCAATTGATGTGTTGGGAGGCTGTTAGTATCTCATGATTAGTTTTCATTTGTCGCCGGTTTGGCATTTTTAACTGATTGATTGGATTCTAATTTCTTCAATCCGACGCCGGTAAATCCACTCAGTAATGAGAAGATTGGGCAAAGCAGGCTGAAGAAGACAAATGGCAGGTACTGAATTGTTGGAACGCCTAAAGTGTTGGCAATGAAGACACCCCCAACGCCCCAGGGAACCAGGTAGTTTAATACGGTACCGCCATCTTCGAGTACTCGCCCAAGTGCCCGGCTGGCAAGGCCATCGTTATTGAACGTCTTTTTGAATGCCCGGCCTGGGAGGATGATTGATAAGAATTGTTCACCAATAAAGATATTGACCCCAATGCAGGCTCCTAAAGCAGCTGTAATCAATTTTGCCGAGTTGTTCAAGTGAGTGGCAAGTGGTGACATAATCGCGCTGATAAGGCCAAAATGAACCAATAAACCACCAAGGGATAAGGTCAGGACAATCAAAGCAACGGTGGGCATCATGCTGACAATCCCACCACGGGAAAGTAACAGGTTGACTTCATTATTTGAAGTTTTTGCGACAAAACCGTTGGTAATGATCGTGCTGGCTTTAGTGATAGTCAAACCAGCGTTGTTTACAAACATCATTGCTGTTGATACGAAAATGTTAAGCAACATGGTTGGAATGGCAGCCATTTTGAACGCTGCACAAATGAATACTAAAACGATAGGAATTAATGCCACAATCGAAATGTGGAAATCACTGTTTAACGCAGCCACTGTGGTATTGATTTTGTTCATGTCGGCGTGGTTATGACCCATGCCGAGAACGGCAAAGGCAATTGTGGAGATCGTTGCGGCCGGAACAGTCGACCAAAGAATGGTTTTCATGTGATCAAACAAATCGGTGTCGACAACCGCTGCCGCCAAGTTGTTGGTCTCGGAAAGTGGTGAACATTTATCACCGAAGATTCCACCGGATATAATAGCTCCGGCTACCAGTGCCGGATTGAAACTCATGGTAACGCCGATACCGAAGAATGCGATGCCGACAGTTGAGACAACTGTGAAACAACTTCCAACTGCAGCTCCTACTAGTGAACAAACCAGAAAGACCGTTGGTAAGAACCATTGAGCACTGATTGCTTTGAAACCGATGACCATCAAAGTCGGGATGGTTCCGGCAGCGATCCAGGTACTGATCATGGCGCCAATTAAGATAAAGATGACGATGGGGATGATTCCTTTGTCAATGCCATCCTTGATCCCGGCGTTAATTTCATCCCAGCTAAATCCGGTTATCTTTGCCCAAAAAATGGTCACGGTAATTGCTAGTAATACTGGAACTTGGGGTGACAGGCCCAAACCAATCACGCCGGTTCCCATAATGGCTAATGCGATAACTAAAACTAAAATTGCTTCTCTTAAACTTACTTTGCTGTTTCTCATAGTGCCAACCTCTTTTTATTGTTAGATTTTTGTTCTTACAGTAATTCAGTTGACCTATATCGAGGCATGCCGCCGTTTGTTGTTCTTCTCATGATAAATCCCCCTTAAAGTCAAAAAAATCGTCCCTATTACATATAAATGCAATAGGGACGATTTTTACCGTGGTACCACCCAACTTGTGTATCAAAGATACACCGCTCACTAGAAGATAATGGATTCTAGTTATTGACCATTGTCGTGATATTACGGTATTTCGTAACCTTACCCTGATTGGTTCGCAGCAACCACCAACTTCCTGACACCCAGATAAGGAACTACTTCATGTAATTCGACTTTAATTATTAGAATGAGTATAAAACTTGATGAGAAAAATTCCAAGAAATATTTTCAATGTCAATCCTTACATAAATCAGCCTTGATAACTAAAAATCACAATAGTTTTGTAAATAATGTGAAAAGATCTGCCATATTTACCTAATAATATCTAAATATTCCTCATTTTTGCCTTATAAAATAACAAAATGTCATGAAACATGACATACGTTCCCGTGGTGTGCTAATATAAGACCATTCACATTAGAACATTTTAATCTATTTCTTATGTTGCTCTTATTTAGGAGGTTGCCTATGAAGTCAAAAATTCAAGAGAACCAAGATGGAACGATGCGAGCGTTAAGTAATCGTCATGTTCAGATGATTGCGATTGGCGGTACGATCGGTACCGGGTTGTTCCTGGGATCCGGAAGCACCATCAGCAAGACTGGCCCATCAGTTATGTTGATTTATTTGGTACTGGGAGTCTTTTTCTTCTTCATGATGCGTGGAATCGGCGAAATGTTTTATTCAGACCCTTCGCAACATACATTTGTTTCTTTTATCTCCCGATATTTAGGGCCGACTGTTGGTCACTTTACCGGCTGGACGTACTGGATTGGACTTGTCTTTGTATGTATGGCTGAACTAAGCGCAACTGCTACATACGTCAAATTTTGGTTTCCATCGATTCCGGCTTGGATCATTGAAGTCGCGTTTTTAGCAATTTTAGCCAGTGTGAATTTGATTGCCGCCAGATTATTTGGTGAAGCGGAATTTTGGTTTGCTATGATCAAGATCGTTGCCATCCTGGCGCTGATATTTACTGGAATTTTCATGATGTTGCGTCATTCGGTAACGCCGGTTGGCCATGCCACCCTCGGAAATCTTTTCAGTAATTTCCAATTTTTCCCTCACGGCGGGGTTAATTTCATTGCTGCATTTCCAATGGTATTCTTTGCTTTCATGGGAATTGAATTTGTCAGCATCACAATTGGTGAGGCAAAGAACCCACAAACAGTTATTAAAAAGGCGGTTAACGAAACGCTTATCCGAATCTTGATTTTCTATATTGGTGCTTTGACCATTATCATGGGGATCATCCCCTGGTCATCAATCACCCCTAACAGCAGTCCCTTCGTTCAAGTGTTGAAATTAGCCGGTTTGCCGGCTGCCGCAGCGGTCATCAACTTCGTGGTTTTGACTTCCGCCGCATCATCACTCAACAGTTGTATCTTCTCTGCCGGCCGACATTTCTATCAGTTGGCAACCGAGGTTCCCGAGGACAGTTGGATGCACAAGAAGTTTGCTAAAATTTCTCACAATGGTGTCCCAGCTCCGGCCATCATTTTCTCAGCAGCTCTGGTATTGATCACACCCCTGATTAGTTTAACCAACGGCTTGGCGTCAGTGTTCACTATTGTAACTGGGATTTCCAGTGATATGTACATCATCGTGTACACCTTGGCAATGCTGGCACACAGAAAGTATCGTCAGTCTGCCGATTTCCTGCCGAATGGTTTCTTAATGCCGGCATATAAGATCATGAGTCCCCTGACGATTACATTCTTTATCGTTATCTTTGTTTCATTGTTCTTCGTTCCAGAAGATATTATTGGTGCAATCGGAGCCATTGTCTGGACCGCAGTTTTCGGTGGTGCCACTTATTTGCATCAAAGAAAATTGGTTCCCGATACCGATCAATAGATTCAGTTTCAACACATAATCCGTTTTCTCCTAATATAAAAACTTGGATTCCTGACTGGTTAAACAGTCGGGAATCTTTTTGTATTTCTGATATGGCGGATGATTTAAAAGCTTGATTGTCAACATGGTAAAGGGGCTGTTATATCGCCGAAAATGACGATAATTGGGCAATATTTTAAGATGTTAAAAAAGGGTAAACAATTGAAGGAATCATTAAGAATCCAGTTTTATGGTAAAATAAGACTATTAAGCTATTGATGAAGAGGAATTAATATGAAAAATTGGTTTACAAACAACAGTGGCGAACTTCCGCCATTTGTTCATAACCGACGCCTCAGAAGAATCATGATTTTTATTTCCTTAATCGTGATTTACGGCATCGTTATTTCATTTCTATATAACATTGTGGCTTCCCTTATTCTAATTGTGATTAGTGTTGTAGGGCTGATTTTTACCATTGTTATGATGAATGAAATTAGTTCGGATACCAATCGCTATATTACCGACTTATCATACCGAATTCACCGTGGTGAGCAGGAATCGCTGCTGGAAATGCCCATCGGTGTCATGATTTTAAATGACAGCGAGATTGTTGAGTGGGCCAACCCATACATGATTAAGTATTTTAAGGATGAAAATCTGCTGGGACGAAAAATGGCCGATATTGACCCCGACCTGCAGAAACTCATTACCAAGTATGCGGCGTCAAATGAATTCCATACGATTACATGGCGGGATCACAAATTCACCATGTTGGTTCAAAAGGAATACAACTCCATTTATCTAATGGATATTACCCGTTACGCAAATCTTGAAGAGCGTTACAACGATGAACAGATTTCCGTTGGGCAGATTTTCTTGGATAACTATGATGAAATTACCCAGTCAATGACTGACCAGGAAATTTCCAACTTGAGCAACTATGTCACGAATGAGTTGGCCACTTGGTCACAAAAGTATGGCATGTTCCTCAAACAAATTGATGATGATCACTTCTTCTTATTGGCTTATTCCAAATCGTTAACAGCGATTGAAAACGATAAGTTCAATATTTTGGATACCGTCCGTGAAACAACTTCCAAGCAGAACTTCCCACTGACTTTGAGTATCGGAATCGCCTATGGCGAAGATGACTTGAATAGCTTGGCAGATCAGGCTCAAAGCAACCTTGACCTGGCATTGGGTCGTGGTGGTGACCAGGTTGTTGTCAAATCCCTTGATGGAACTGCCCGTTTCTATGGTGGTAAGACCAACCCAATGGAGAAGCGGACCCGGGTTCGGGCTCGAATGATTTCTCAAGCCTTAAACGAATTGATGAGTGCTTCGGATCAGGTCTTTGTTCAAGGTCATACAAGACCGGATATGGATTCACTTGGTGCCTGCCTTGGTATCAGACGAATTGCCCAGATGAATAATAAGAAGTGCTGGATTGTCCTTGATAAAGAAAAGGTCCATTCAGATATTCAGAGATTGTTGGAAGCAACCAAGAAATATCCTGAAATTGCCGATTCAATCATTACGCCGTCAGAAGCTATGAGCAAAGTGACGGACAGCAGTATGCTGATTATGGTGGATCATTCGAAGCCATCAATCAGTATGTCTGAAGAATTATATAAACGAATGTCATCCAAGGTTGTTATTATCGATCATCACCGTCGTGGTGAAGAGTTCCCTGAAAATCCAATGTTGGTCTATATTGAACCATATGCATCTTCAACCTGTGAGTTGATTACCGAAATGTTTGAATATCAGCCACATGAAGAAGAACCAATCAACCGGATTGAAGCAACAGCTATGTTGACCGGTATCTTTATTGATACCCAACGCTTCTCAATGCGGACAGGTACCAGAACATTTGATGCCGCCAGTTATCTGCGTTCTGCAGGGGCTGATTCCGATGAGATGCAGCAATTTATGAAGGAAAATATCGACAGTTATCTCCAACGAAATCATTTGATTTCCAAAGTTGAATTCTTCCATAAAGATATGGCATTAATTGTTGGTGAAGAAGATCAGGTTTATGATCCGGTTACTGCCGCTCAGGCCTGTGATTCTCTATTGACGATGTCGGGTGTTGATGCATCGTTTATTATTACCAAACGAGCCGACGGATTAGTCGGGGTTTCTGCACGAAGCACCGGTACGATCAACGTCCAAGTCATTATGGAGCAAATGGGCGGTGGCGGTCATTTATCCAGCGGTGCTACGCAGGTTTCCGACAAGTCGGTTGCCGACGTGAAAAAAATGCTGCTTGAAACGATCAAGAATATCGATGATAATGAATAAAGGTATTTAAATTTTTGAGGATAGTAGGAGTGATCTGTTATGAAAGTAATTTTTCTGGAAGATGTCCGTGGCAAGGGTAAACGCGGGGAAGTAAAAGAAGTTCCTGACGGCTATGCTCAAAACTTTCTGATTAAAAATGGAAAGGCAAAGGTAGCATCAAAAGCCGCCATGAGCCAACTTAAAGGCCAACAAAAGGCTGAAGAAAAACGTGAAGAAGAGGAACTTGAGGAATCCAAGCAATTGAAGGCCAAGCTCGAAGACGACAAGACTGTCGTTGAGCTTAAAGCTAAGGCCGGAACTGACGGCCGCCTCTTCGGTTCAATCCCCAGCAAGCAAATTGCCACAGCACTGGAAAAACAATACGGGGTTAAGCTTGATAAGCGTAAGATTGAATTATCTGAGCCAATCAAAGTTGCTGGTTACACCAATGTACCAGTTAAGCTGCACACTGATGTAACTGCCAAGATTCGGGTTCATGTTTCTGAAAAATAGCGTGCAACGAGACCCGGGTGGCCGCGGTGCATAAGTAGAAAATGGCTATTAATGAACGTTCTTTGTTCATTGATAGCCATTTTTTACTTATGTGTAGCGGTCAGGGTTGTCGCCAAGTAGGCTAGGCAGGCATACAGCTGGCCGTCGAAACACGTTTCTGCTAAGTAGACTTACGATGATTTTGCAGCCAGTCCTTTTCTTATCAAAGCATGCGAGAATTTTGGCGTTGTGTGCTACAATTTATGTATTGTATTTAAAGTGAACGAATTTGAGGAATAAATATGAGCAATGAGTTTGTAAACGAGTTACCACCACAAAATATCGACGCGGAAAAGGCGGTCTTGGGATCTATCTTCCTGAGTACCGATGCTTTGGTTGAGTCCATGGAGTTTTTGGAGTCGGACGACTTCTACAAGCATTCTCACCAGATTATTTATAAAGATATGGTTGAGTTAAACGACCGCGATGAAGCGATCGATGTTGTGACGATAACCAACATTTTAACCGAACAAAATAACTTGGATGACGTTGGTGGAATGGAATATATTGCCGATCTGGCGGGTTCTGTTCCAACTGCTGCCAACGTGACCTACTACGCTAAAATCGTCAAAGACAAGGCCATTTTACGGCGCTTGATTCAAACTGCGACCAACATCGTTACCAATAGCTACAATACCGATGATGATGTGACAACGGTCTTGGATGATGCTGAACGAGACATTATGAACGTGGCTGAAAACCGGACCATGTCCGGATTCAAACCAATCAAAGAAGTCTTGAACAACGCCTTTAATGAAATTGATCGGTTGTCTAAAGAAGGGGATGCAGTTACCGGTCTTTCAACCGGCTATCCGGAATTGGACAAAATTACCACTGGTCTCCACAAAGATGAATTAATTATTTTGGCTGCCCGGCCTGCCGTTGGTAAAACGGCCTTTGCGTTGAACTTGGCCCAAAACGTGGGTACCAAAACCGATAAAACAGTTGCCATTTTTAGTTTGGAAATGAGTGCAGAATCTTTGGTTAACCGGATGCTTTGTGCGGAAGGTAGTATTGATGCCAACCATTTGCGGACCGGTCAGTTAACCGAAGACGAATGGCAGAATTTGGTTGTTGCCATGGGCAGTTTGTCCCGTGCCAACATTTATATGGATGATACGGCGGGTATTAAGATGTCTGAAATCCGTGCCAAATGCCGTCGACTTGCCAAAGAGTCCGGCAACCTGGGCTTAGTGGTGGTCGATTACCTGCAGCTGATTGAAGGCAGTAACGCCGAAAACCGGCAACAGGAAGTTTCTGGGATTTCGCGGCAGTTGAAGAAATTAGCCAAAGAACTCCACGTTCCTGTCATTGCGTTATCCCAGCTTTCTCGTGGGGTTGAACAGCGTCAGGATAAGCGACCCGTATTGTCCGATATCCGTGAGTCCGGTTCAATTGAACAGGATGCCGATATCGTTGCCTTTCTTTACCGTGATGATTATTATCGGGATGAAGATGGTGATGATAGCGATGATTCCGGTTCCGAGGGCGAAGATGATGAGAACAACGTCGGTGAAGTTGAAGTCATTATTGAAAAGAACCGATCGGGTCCTCGTGGAACGGTCAAATTGCTGTTCGTGAAGTCATATAATAAGTTTTCGTCGATTTCGTATGCGCAGCAACAATCTTAAATATGATGTACAAAAAGGCGAGCACCTCAATATGAGTGCTCGCCTTTACTGTACATAAATCATGAATTTTGCGTAAAAAAATAACAACCACGGCTACAAGTAGCTGCGTGATCGTTATTTAATGGTATGTAATTGATGGGCAGTCAGGGGCTCGAACCCTGGACCCACGGATTAAGAGTCCGTTGCTCTACCAACTGAGCTAACTGCCCATTACTAACCGACTTAAATATAATAGCATATGCACAAAATTTTTGCAACACGCAAAAGTCAATTTTTTACATTGGCAGTGAATTTTGTTGAGTTGGTGGACAATCAATCATTATCCACTATCTTTATTCACAGTGCTTCAAACATTTATCCGACGATCCGAGGCTTCATTCGTATTTATTTGACCAATATATGTCTGTGTTATAATAACAACATGTTGGCGTGTGCAAATTTATAGAAAATAACAATAATAAATCCATGTTAGGAGAAATTGTTAATGGCAAAAAAGATATTAGTTGTCGATGACGAAAAACCTATCGTCGACATTGAAAAATTTAATTTAACCAAAGAAGGCTACGAAGTTGCTGTTGCCTATGATGGTGAAGAAGCATTAAAGCAGGTCAAAGACGTTGATCCTGATTTAATTATTTTGGATCTTATGCTGCCAAAGGTTGATGGACTTGAAGTTGCTCGTGAAGTCCGAAAGACTAAAGACACCCCAATCATCATGGTAACTGCCAAGGATTCTGAATTGGATAAAGTTCTTGGACTGGAACTTGGTGCTGATGACTATGTTACCAAACCGTTCTCCAACCGTGAATTGGTTGCCCGGGTTAAGGCAAACTTGCGCCGTCAGGGTTCTAACACTTCAAACAACAATAGTAGTGAAGAAGAAGACAATAAAGATATTAAAATCGGTGATTTGGTCATTCATCCGGAAGCTTACTCAGTTTCCAAACGTGGTGAAAACATTGAATTGACTCACCGTGAATTTGAATTGCTTCATTATCTGGCACAACATATCGGTCAAGTTATGACTCGTGAACATTTACTTCAGACAGTTTGGGGCTATGACTATTTTGGTGATGTCCGAACTGTTGATGTAACTGTTCGACGGCTTCGTGAAAAAGTCGAAGACAGCCCAAGTCACCCAACTTGGCTGGTAACTCGACGCGGGGTAGGTTATTACCTGCGCAACCCAGAAAATGATCAGGCTTAATATCAATGAAATCAATGCATAAGGGGTACTACTGGTTGTGAATAATCGAATTAAGTTTTACCAATCAATCAAATTTAAGATAGCGCTGGTTTTTGCCCTTATTCTACTGGTAACACTGGAAATCGTCGGTGCGGTATTCGTGAGGCAGTTGGAACACCAAAATTTGGCAACCTTCAAGAACCAGATTCAGCTCCAGACTTATGTGACCAACTCCTTAACAACCCAATTGTCGAATTCCAATGAAACTCAGGCTAATGGCCGAATCAAGACAATTTTAAATGACTCCGGCAGCGGCAATACTGCCCAAATTCAAGTCATTGATAACAAGGGAACCATCCGTGGAACCAATCAAATCAATAACCAGGCCATTGTCGGCCAAAAAACCACTGATGATAACGTTAAAAATGCGATCTACAATGGCAAAAAGTTTGAAAAGACAACTTATGATTCATCAACCGGCGCTCGTTACTATACGATGATTTCGCCGTTGATTAAGAGCTCCAATAATAATAGTACGGTCGTCGGTGTTGTATATACCCGGGCCAACCTTGATAGCGTGTACGATAGCATCAACAGCATTACGCTGATCTATCTGTTCGCCGCATCAATCGCTATTATATTGGGGTTATTAATCTCGATTGTGATTTCTCGGGCAATTACCCGACCAATTGAAGAAATGAAGAAGCAAACCATCAGAATTGCCCGTGGGGACTATTCCGGCCAGGTTCACGTGTATGGGAACGATGAGCTGGGTCAGCTTGCCAGTGCGGTTAACAACCTGTCTGTCAGGGTTGAAGAGTCCCATGAGTCCACCGAGTCTGAACGACGGCGACTGGATTCTGTGTTGGCCAACATGACCGATGGTGTTTTAGCGACCGATCGTCGTGGAAATGTCATTATCATTAACGAAACGGCTGCCAGCTTCCTGGACCTTGATGAAAATCAAGCTATGGGAAAATCAATTTTGGATGTTTTAGATATTCGAAAAGATTACAGTCTGCGTGATTTACTTGAAAAACCGGATGAACTGATTCTTGATTTTTCAAGTGAAGATCACAGTCTGGTACTGCACGCCCATTTCTCACTTATTCAGCGAGAATCCGGGTTTATTAGTGGCCTTGTCTGTGTGCTTCGTGATATCACCGAGCAGCAGCGAATCGACCAGGACCGTAAGCAATTCGTTTCCAATGTTTCTCATGAATTAAGAACACCGTTGACCAGTGTCCGTTCCTACATCGAAGCTTTATCAGACGGTGCCTGGAAGGATCCCAAGCTGGCACCCAAGTTCTTGAAAGTAACGCAGGATGAAACCGATCGGATGATCCGGATGATTAATGATCTGTTGACATTGTCACGAATGGATTCCGGTACTCAAAAGATGGAAGTGGAACTGGTTAATATCAATGAATTGTTCAATTACGTTTTGAACCGATTTGATATGATCCTCAAAAAAGAGGACCATCCTGAAAAGACCTACACGATCAAGCGTTACTTTACCAAACGAGACTTGTGGGTTGATCTTGATACCGACCGCTTCACGCAAGTGCTTGATAATTTAATGAACAACGCGATTAAATATTCGCCAGATGGCGGGGTCATTACCTGTCGGCTTTATGAGACCAGAAATAAAGTCATTTTAAGCGTCTCTGACCAAGGGTTGGGAATTCCACGTAAGGATATTCCCCATATCTTTGATCGGTTCTACCGAGTTGATAAGGCCCGTTCTCGTCAACAAGGCGGTAGTGGTTTAGGATTAGCGATCTCTAAAGAAACGGTTGAAGCACTGCACGGCCAAATTTGGGCTGAAAGTGTGGAAGGTAAAGGTTCAACGTTCTATATTGCTTTGCCATACGAACCGGTAGAAGAGGAGGACTTGTGGGATGAGGTTTAGTAAATACTTAATACCACTCGCACTCACCATTGCGGTGGTTGTCAGTCTGACTTTATCGGTTGTGTTATGGACCAACCCGGCCAATTACCGGAACAATAAGCAGCAAACTGCCCAAAGTCCTCAAACGCAACAGATGATCAAGCCAAAACGGTACGTTTATACCCCCGTTCAGGCGCTTCATACCAATGCGGATGGAACTCAGCAGATCATGGTTAACAAATTAGTCAACACGGTTACTGAAGTTAAAAAGACCATGCATAACTATCAGAATCCAAAAATAAAAACCTTAAGTAAAAACTCCAAGGTCGATTATTTCCGGATTGCCAACCAGACGGATTCAATTATGCTGAACTATTCGGATACCGTTTCAATGCGGGTAGTTAACTACATTGTTAAAAATCATTTCAGAAAATTTCCAAATTATAAAATCAATCGAATTATTTTACCAACTAATAATTCCACTAAGCTATATCTTTTGTATGATAAAAACTTTACGGTTTATGAAGTTGACGTTAAAAAGCGCAGCTTAAAACCGCTGAAGAAAGTTTTGAAGATGGATATGCGGACTCAACCGGCAAGCTTCAAACTGCTTAACAACAAACCGGCTGTTTATGTTACCACATCGGTGGAAATGCAGCCATATAAATATCTAATCGACCGTCAGTCCGATGATTATTATGTCAGTCGACTTCTGAACACTCAGGATTCAACCAACGTTAACGTTAAGCGTCGAAGGAATATGACTATCTATGGTGATCAAAGTTCCCTCCAGCTCATGTTCAATTCCCGTAACCGGATGGGAGAATTCTCTGATTTCCGTCCCAATCATAACCGGAAAAACCTAACGTCTGCAATTCAGGATTCTTATAAGAATGTGACTAAGCTCGGTCTGCCAATGGATAACGTGCGATTCTTCAGTTACGATCCAAATACCCGTGCGATTATGTATCGAACCTACGTCGAAGGATTCCCAGTATTTAGAACGAGTGGGTTTGGGACAGTTTCAACCAGAACCCTTAACTCCAGTGCTCAGCGGACCATCTTTTCGTTGGACAACCTTGAAGTACCTCTTCCAAGCAACAAGGGTTACGTTTCTCTGCCTTCAACTGAAACCATGTTGAAGCGCTTGAAGGACCATGGCTACAATATGAAGGACCTGCAAAAGGTCCGCTTGGGTTACACTTGGAAGAAAGATACAACTTCGCCATTGCTGATTGATCTGAATCCGGATTGGTACATTTATTACCACAAGCAATGGCGCAGCTACACTTCACTTATGAATCAATATTAGGAAAGGAGGGAGCCTGGTGAACTTTCGAAGAATTGAGATCATCTTTTTGGTGACCTTTATCGCAATTGATATTTTTCTGTTTGGGATGTTTAGAAAGAACATGGATATGCAGGCCGACAACGTTTCACAAGGTGGTTCAGATTCTGTTATCATCAAGGAAATGCGAAACGACCAAATCAAAGTTGGCAATTTATCTCGGAAAAATGAAACAGCTTTTTATATTTCCGGTGAGCAAAGCGATGTTTTGCGTAACCAGATGGGTCAATTAGCCAACCAGACTCCCCAATTTGTGGGTCATGAGTTGGAAAGTGAACTTAAGCAGCCGATTTCTGTTAACAAGACCAATCCCCAGAAATCAATTAACAAGCTATTAACTGATTCAACGTTTGTTTTGTTCGGTGATCAGTACGTTTACAGCAAAGACCTTTCAACCAGCCGCAATATCGTATACAATCAAAAGGCACTGGGAAGTTCCATTTATTCCTCAGAAGCCCAAATTAGATTTACTTTAAATTCCAATCATCAGATTGTTAGTTACACCCAGTCTTATCTGCAGGGAATTAAGAGTCTCCGTGAAAGTTCAGAAACGATTTCGGAAACTCGGGCGCTCATTTGGCTGTATCAATATAATGAAATACCAAATAACACCACGGTTGCCTGGACCAGTCTTGGGTATACGAAACTATTGTCAATTGATGGCGATCGGGTCTTTATCCCAACTTGGATCATTGCAATCAGACCGCAAAACTCAACTCAGGTTCAGCTGAAACGGATCAATGCATTTACCGGTGGGATCATTAAAGAGACCGATGAGAATTTGAAGAACAATCCTTCGTCAATGAATTAAAGTTAGGAAGAAGAACCAGTATGAATAATGATGACATGAAAATCAGTATCCTTGCCAGCGGAAGCGGCGGCAACGTCAGTTACATCGAAACACCGGATCACAAGATTCTTTGCGATGCCGGGCTTTCCGGTAAGAAAATTGAAGCCTTGATGAAGTCAATTGGCCGTGATTTAAGCGATGTCGATTCCCTCTTTGTCACCCATGAACATTCCGATCATCGGCTCAGTGCCGGTGTTTTAGCCCGAAAATACGGTATTCAGGTATACGCCAATGAAGGCACTTGGAATGCGATGGCGCCACGAATCGGAAAGGTTTCCGACGATCAAAAAAATATTATGCCGCCGGATAGTGTCATGGATATGGGCGATATTGATGTTGAGAGCTTTTCGGTTTCACATGATGCCGCTGAGCCGCAATTCTATGTCTTTCACCATAACAACAAATCCTTCGTTATCCTAACTGATACCGGCTACGTTTCCGACCGAATGGAAGGCGTCATCAAGGATGCCGATGGTTATTTGTTGGAATGTAATCACGATATTGAAATGTTGGAGAACGGTGACTATCCGTGGATGACCAAGAAGCGGATTCTGAGTGATCAGGGACATTTGTCCAACGAGGATGGTGCAAACGCAATGCTCGATGTGATTGGGCACCGAACCAAGAAAGTCTTCCTGGGACACCGAAGCCTTCATAACAACATGAAGACCCTGGCACATCTAACGGTTGCTTCCATTTTGGAGGATCACGATATGGGTGTCGGCGAAGACTTCAAGCTGTATGACACCTCTCAGGACCACGCCTCGCCTTTAATGATTATTTAAAGAGTCTTTAGATAATTCTAAACTTTTAAACACACTCTCGTCATAAAAAAAGGTTATTATAAGTAATATAAAACAATAGGGAGGCACACTAATTGGCACAAAATAATGGTTTTGGAAAATTCATTGCGACTGCCGTTATCGCCGGCGCGCTCGGCGGTGGAATTACTTACGGCGGTGTTTCATATTTTAATAACAATAATAATGGAACAGGAACAGAGCTGGTCTCTGGTACGAACAAGAATGGCAACACCAAGGTCAGCAATGTGAAAGTGAACCTCAATACCCAAGCAGAAAAGGCGTTCAATGCGACTAAGAGCACTGTCGTTTCTGTGATTAATTTACAAAAACAAAGTTCAAGTGATGATACATTATCCGGAATTTTGGGTCAGATTCAAGGCGGTTCTTCAAGTAAAAAGAAGAGCAGTGGTGAACTTGAAGCTTCCAGTGAAGGATCCGGTGTGATTTACAAGAAGAGCGGCAATACTGCTTACATCGTTACTAATAACCACGTGGTTGCCGGTGCCAATGCTTTGGAGATCATCCTAAGTGACGGTTCCAAGGTTTCCGCTTCGGTTGTTGGTAAAGATGCCGTGAGTGACTTGGCCGTTATCAAGATTAACTCTGATAAGGTTAAGAAAGTTGCGACATTTGGCGATTCGGACAACATTAAAGTTGCCGAACCAGTTCTTGCCATTGGTTCACCACTTGGTTCTCAGTACGCAACATCAGTCACTCAAGGAATTATTTCCGCTAAGAAACGGGAAGTTCCGCAAACCTCTGAAAGTGGTGCCCAAATTGGTAACGCAACGGTTATTCAGACCGATGCAGCTATTAACCCTGGTAATTCAGGTGGTCCATTGATTAACTTCGCCGGCCAGGTTGTCGGAATCAACTCAATGAAGTTGGCATCTGATCAACAAGGAACCAGCGTTGAAGGAATGGGCTTTGCTATTCCAAGTAATGAAGTGGTTATGATTATTAACCAGTTGATTAAGAACGGTCAAGTTATCCGTCCAGCATTAGGAATCGGCTACACTGATTTGTCTAATATTTCCGAACAGCAGCAACGCTCAATTTTGAAGCTGCCTAAGAGTGTCACTCAAGGGGCCGTTGTCCTTAACGTCAACTCAAATTCACCTGCTAAGCGGGCTGGATTGGCTAAATACGATGTTATTACCAAGTTGGATGGCACGAAGATTACTCAACAGAGTCAATTACGTGATATCCTCTATAAGCACAAGATCGGTGATAAGATTTCGGTTACTTACTACCACAAAGGTGATAAGAAGACCAGCACAATTACTTTGAACGAAAAAGCAACCAGTAAAGTATTAAGTGAAGCAACTAAATAAAATAGAGATGTTTGATAACCCTCGTTCGTCAGTTGATGAATGAGGGTTATTTTTATGGAAAATAGTTTGGGCGGTTTTACTTACTTAACACAAGTGTAATACTTAATATGCGTGTAATATTAATTAATGACCTTATGAGATACAATTAAGGTGTATCAAAAATATGCAAAAGGGGAAATGCACATGAGAATTCATATTAAGCAGTCGGTAATCATCTCTCTTGCCGCTTTTGGTTTGCTTGCAGCTGTTGGGGCTACAAATGCTCAAAATGCCAGTGCCAAATCAAGAGTGAGAGTCACTTCCAACGTGAAGTTAAGGACTGATGGTTCAACGAGAAACGTTGCGTTCACGGGGAAAGCAGGCTTGTACACCAAAGCTTCTTCACTGAAGAGCGCTAAGAAGGTTGCTACAACGATTACTTTGAAAGATCTTGCACGATCTAAAAAATCAACCAAGAACGTTCGAGCATATCGAGTTGCAAGAACCAATAAAGGTAAAGTCTATTACAAGGTTGTCACCTTTGATGGTCATTATCGTGGCTGGATTTATGGCGGCCGAAGCAAGGCTGTCTTTGCCGGTGGTTTGAAATCTTATCAAACTTTCCAGCAAGGTTCTCTTACGAATGATATGTCCAACAATACATTCCAGTTTGCAAATCCGGGAACTGCTAATGACAACCAGACGGTTACATACAAGCAACCAGCTTGGACGCAATATAAGATTGGTCGTCAGGTAACTGATTCAACACCTTACGCAACCGTTAATTATAAGATTGATCAAGCGGGAACCAGAACTCGCGAAGGTGACCAATGGGTTCACATTTACGCTACAAATGGTAACTCAGGTGCCGATGGCTGGATTCTATATTCCGGCTTAAAGACCGCCTCAAATAACTCACCAATCGCTGATAACGCCATCCGAATTAACTTGGTTGATTCAGCAACCGGTTCATCAATTACATCAGTTGATTACGCCAAGAGTGGTGCCACTAAGGGTGCGACTGTTGGTTCAAACGTCAACGGTGCTTGGAAACTGGATTCAAACGATTCAAGCGCAATTCAATCACAAATTTCAGCTGCCCTTTCACCATTAGGCTACACTGGATTTACGTTAACTCCTGGCCAAATTGCCGCAATTGCTCAAGGGACATTTGGTTCAAGCGTGACAATTTCAGTTGTAAAGCCAACAATCAACAAGGCCGTTCGAATCGTTTTGACTGATCCAAATGGAAATGTCATCAATTCGATTGATTACACAAATGCCAATGCGGTAAATGGTAATCAGTTGGAACCTTAAACGGATCAACTTGGACATTAGCTGCTGCCGACGCAACTGCTATTCAAACCAAATTGGTCGATGCATTGAAGGGAACCGGTTATGAATTAAGTGCCAACAACACTTTGACCACTGAACAACAAGCGTTGATTGCTCAAACAACATTCGGTAACCAAGTTTCCATTAAGACGGTTGCTGTAAATCCAATTACGGATAATGAAGTTCAGTTATCATTTGTGGATCCTGATGGTAAGGCAGTTGGTCCACTTAAATTAACTAAGGGAACTAATGATAAGACTGCTTTGGATACCATTAAGGCTGCGGTAAAGGATGATCCGACATCATCAAATTCAGCTACTGTTCAAAAAGCTTATACAGAATTATTAACTGCTGCCGGTATTAAAGGCTACACAGTTGCTGGTCTCAGCGACACACAGACAAAGGCTAATTTAAATGCTATCAAAGGTGCTACTTATGGTAAGGATGTTAAGTTGACTGTTGCTAAGATTCCTGTGAAAGCTTTGGCTTCGAGCTTTACTTTCTTCCAGCATCTTAGTGGTTGGGTAACAAAAGATGTCCCAGTTAATTATTTTGAAAGCTCAAATGGTCAACGAAACTCAGATACAAACTTTGCTAAAGCATTGGCTGCTGATTCAAATTTGAATGGGTATGCCGGTAATACAGTTTCAGTTACTAGCTTTAACACTGCACTTAAGGACCAACATTTGGATACCATTTACTATGCTGCAAAAAATGATGGCTTTTTGGGTGCTGCCAAAACTCATTTAGCAGCAAGTGATTTTGGTGGATCGACTGATTCTATTTTTGCTCCTGCAATGGCAGGAACAACAATTTATATCTATAAGATTACCATCACTGCTAAGGCAAACGATAATACCGTTGCACTTGATAACGGGCAGAATATTGATACACCATTGTTTGACAAGAATGGCAATGTTACTATCGGAACAACTCCTGTAAAAGTAGGATTGAAATACACCCAAGATGGTGATGACAAGAAAGTTACTCTTGATAGTACGAATTTCAAAGCACAATCACTTGCTGAACTCTACAATAAATAATTGATACTTGTTTGACTAACACATTTAAGGACTTCCATTCTAATGATTAGGAATAGAAGTCCTTTTTGCTGTAAAATCTTTTATCAGCTTTCCGTAGATCGTTCAACTGGAATGCACAATATAACCCCCTCCTGCGTCTGGAACACGTTATATTCCTCGTGCTGGGGATTTATATCGGCGGGGAGTGGTAACGTCACTGAGCCGTTTTTATTGATTAATTTGACTAACATTTGCTTCATCTCCAATCTTTTGGGACAGATTTGTTCGGATTATGCGATTAATATCTGCGAAAACCTGTTCGATTTCTCCGCAAACATTGGATTTTCGAACAAATTACGAACGGCTTTATGAAATAGCTTGAACTTGTACCGTACACGTTATATAAATACGAACAACCAGCCGAGTTTCATTCAAAAGATTCATAGGATGTAAAAATTCGATAAACTATCCACATTTTGTCTGTGGATAACTCTGTGGACAATCCACAGGGTTCTGTCATCCATTGGTAGAATAACGTTGAATAGTTATCCCCCGAATGGGCAAAGTTATCCACAGAAATTGTGGATAACTTTTTTTGGCCTAAAAAAGGGGTTTGTTCGTCGCAACAAAGACTGATATAATAGGGTTTGCGGTGATAGATTGCGAACACACGTTGTCCACAGTTTTGTGGATAACATTTTTGGCTCTTGACATTTTTTAAAATAATGCGGGTCCCAAAAAAATTAGTTATGTGCATAAACCTGTGGATAACTCTGTGGACAACTTGTTTATAAACCCTGTTTTTTACACAGGATCATTCACCATTTGGAGGAAATGACATATTGAATATCAAATTAGTGGTTGTTGGCAAACTCAAAGAAAAGTATTTTAAGCAGGGGATTGCGGAATACGCAAAGCGGTTATCGCGTTTCTGTAAATTTCGGATTGTGGAAGTTCCCGATGAAAAAGCCCCTGAATCTCTCAGCCAGGCAGAGATGGATGAGGTGATGGATAAAGAAGGTGCCCGAATTTTGGACAAAATCAAAGACCGCGAGTACGTATATGCACTTGCGATCCTTGGTAAGGAGCGATCTTCAGAAGAGTTCGCAAAGGAGATTGCCGATTTGACCACGTACGGTCATTCCGATATCACCTTTGTCATCGGAGGTTCGCTCGGGTTATCGAAGCACGTTCTCGATCGTGCGGATACCCAGATTTCATTTGGCCGATTTACATTGCCCCATCAATTGATGCGATTGGTGCTGTCAGAGCAGATATACCGGGCTTTTATGATTAATGAAGGTAGCCCGTATCATAAATAAACGTCGAGATGTATCCTTTACCAGAAGGGATGCATCTTTTTTTATTGACTGTTTTCGGTTATCCACAGACCGTTGTTAAAATGCAAACTCCAAAATAGACGTTGCAATTCTTTCTTAGATATACTAATCATCACAATTGTTAGAAGGAATTCATGCAGACAAATGATTTGGAGGGAAATAGATGAACAAAGATCAGCAAAATGGACGAAAGCCTTGGTTCAAGAAGTGGTGGGTCTGGGCATTAGTCGTGTTTGGCCTCATCATGGCCGGTGGTGCTTTATCGGGTGGTGAAAATGACTCGGCCAGTAACAAGTCGGAAACGGCTTCGTCTGCCAAAAGTCAGTCATCCAATGATCGTCAGTTAAAGGACAGTTACCATGTTGGCCAAGTCGTTAATTACAAAGGGTACAAGTTCAAGGTCAATCGGGTGACTTACTATGATGGCAGTCAACTTGATAAACCAAAAAGCGGAAACCGGTATGTGATTTGCAACGTGACGATTAAAAATGACACCGGTAAGAAGCAATCATACACTCCAATGGATTTCCAATTGAATGCGAACGGAAATTCAACGAACATGATGGAAATATTAACCTCAGAGAAACATTCCAGAGATACATTGGAAAGTGGTGATCTCAATCCGGGTGCCAGCGTGACCGGAAACTTAATCGGTCAAGCCAAACGAGACGCGGATTTAAAGCTGCAATACCAACCATCAATTTGGAATGATGAAACGGTTAAAGTGGCACTTTATTAGTCTCCTGGTTAACATCTGCGCAGCATATCGTATACAATAAGAGTGTAAGCGTTTTATATATCACAAGGAGGCTTTTTCATGACAGATCGTTTAAAGAATAAGGTAGCTATTATTACCGGTGCCGGATCAGGAATGGGTGCTGCGATGGCCAAGCTGTTTGCTGCTGAAGGCGCAAAGGTTGTTGCTGCCGATTTGAATAAAGATCGGGTGAATGAAGTTGTTACAAATATTGCCAAAGACGGTGGGGGTGAAGTAGCTTCCATTAAGACTGACGTTTCCGATGAAGAAGATATCAAGGCAATGTTTAAGTTCGCTAAAGATAAATTTGGGCAAATTGATATTGTTGTTAACAATGCTGGAATTATGGATAACATGGCACCAATTGGTGATTTGACCGATGAGATGTGGAAGAAAGTCTTCGCCGTCAATACTGACAGTGTCATGTACGCAACTCGTGAAGCCGTTAAGGAATTTCTGCCTAAAAAGCAGGGTGTTATTTTGAATATCGCCTCGGTTGGTGGAACCAACGGCGCCCGTGCCGGCGTTGCCTACACGGCTTCCAAGCATGCGGTTGTTGGAATTACCAAGAATACAGCTTATATGTATCAAAAAGAAGGAATTCGGGTCAACGCGATTGCACCTGGTGGCATCAAGACCAACATTGCTCAATCGATGGGTAAGAACATTGATAAGTTTGGCTTTGACAGACAATCGCAAGGGATGGCAACATCGCCAGAACCCGGAACTTCAGAGGAAATCGCAAACGCCGCATTGTTCCTGGTTTCCGACGAAGCCAGTTATGTCAATGGAGCGGTATTGCCAGTTGACGGTTCGTGGACCGCTTATTAAAATTGAATATTTTGATGATCATTATTGCAAGCCGTGGGGAATTCCCTGCGGCTTTTTTATGTGGACAATATTCCAAAGTATAGGTTTAACTTCTAATATGAACGAAAAGCGATTGGTAAGATTAACTCACTCATTATTTTTCTTCACCAGCAGTAATAATGAAAACTGCGAAGTGAATGCGGACATGATTTCAGTTGTATTGTTTTCAAGAAATTCGTTTCTGTCGTTCTTCGATACTTTAACCAAGATCGTTGATAAATAAGTTTGAAATTAAAAATGTTTTCCTCAATTCGTTGTATCCTCACATTACGATGTCATATTTGAATATTAATGCAAAATATTGCCATGTTATTGACATAAAGTTGAAATGGTTTATGATAATATTAATTAAAATTCAATGAGGAAATGGGGAAAACGTATGAGAATTTCTAATTTTAAAAAATTACTCTTATCTACTAGCATTATTGGAACAATGGTTTTACTTGTAGGATGTGGTTCAAAAAGTTCTAATCAAAATTCAAAAAAACTTTCAGGAAATCAGAAGATTAATCTATCTACCACAGCAGAAATTACAAGTTTAGACTTATCAAAAATATATGATAAAACATCATTTATTCAGGTTGATGAGACGTTTGAAGGTTTATATAGATATGATGAGAATGGAAATGTTGATCCTGCGTTGGCTACAAAGACTCGGATTTCCAAAGATGGCAAAACATACACGATTGATATTAGGCATAATGCAAAATGGAGCAATGGGGACCCTGTTACAGCGAATGATTTTGTCTATTCTTGGCAACGCGCGGTTAATCCGAAAACAGCCAGTCAATATACTTATCTTTTTGATAACGTTAAAAACGCAAGTGCAATTGTTAATGGGAAGCTTTTACCAAGTAAACTTGGAATCAAAGCTATTGGGAAATATCAGCTAAAAGTACAGCTTGCAAGACCAACGACTTATTTCAAAATGGTTATGGCACGAGAGACACTATATCCACTTGATAAAAAAGTAGTTGAGAAGTATGGGAAAAACTATGGAACTTCAGCAAAGACTACGGTGTATAATGGTCCGTTCAAAAACGTCGGCTGGACAGGAACGAATGATTCTTGGAAACTTGTAAAAAATAACCAATATTGGGATAAAAAAGCAGTTAAGTTGTCTCAAATCAACTACACAGTTGCAAAATCTCCAAGTACTGCATACAACTTATTTCAATCCGGAAAGCTTGACCTTATAAGTCTTGTTGGTGAACAAGCAAAACAACTTGGAAAAAGTAAGGACGCCGTTAAACGACCTCTCGCTGCAACAGAATATTTACAATATAATCAACGAAAAGGTGTGTTTAAGAACCGAAACTTACGGCTGGCTTTTTCATTGGCTTTAAACCGAAGTCAATTAATTAACAAAGTTATGCAAAACGGTTCTATTGTTTCAAAAGGATTTGTACCTGCAGATTTTGCAAAGAATCCTAAAACCGGTGAGGATTTTGCGAAGGAAGCTTATGTTCCAGGAACGGTTGATCACGATTCAGCAAAAGCAAAGCAATATTATAAAAAGGCTTTATCACATTTGGGTAAAAAGAATTTAACGATCAAATTGTTATCAGCTGACGATGATCAAACTAAGAACGTAATAGAGTTTATTCAAAGTGAACTTCAAGAAACTTTACCCGGCCTAAAGATTGAATCCAATAGCATGCCATTTCCATCAATGCTTGCAAGATCATCTGCTGGCAATTTTGATGTGAACTTTACCGGCTGGTCTGCAGACTTTGCTGATCCAATCTCATTTCTTTCTCAGTTTACCTCTCACAATCCTGAGAATAATGGAAAATGGGAGAATAAACAGTTTGATCAAGCAATTAAAGATTCCAATAACAAAGATGCGAACAATTCCACAAAGAGATGGGAAGATTTGATTAATGCTGAGAAGATTCTGGCAACCGATCAAGGGATTACTCCCATCTATCAAGCAAATGGAATTGACCTTGTAAACCCTAAGCTTAAAGGTGTTGTATATGATCGGATTAATGGGCATTACGATTATAGAACAGCTTATTTGACAAAATAATATGAAAAAGAGGTATTTATCTTGGATAAGAAGTTATCACTAAATTTAATTGAGCATTTATCTAATGCGAATGGTCCTAGTGGATTTGAGGATGAAGTGAAAGACTATGTAGTGCAAACGGCAGCTAGTTTTAGTTCTGTTCATGCCGATCATATGAATAATGTGTATCTGAAAAATAAACAGAATTCACCGGCAAAAGGGAAAACTCTGATGCTAGATTCCCATCTTGATGCAGTTGGTCTAATTGTTCAAGCAATCAAGCCAAATGGTACGATCAAGTTTGTTCCCCTTGGTGGTTGGGTTCCTGCAAACTTAACAGCCGAGAAGATGCGAATTCGCAATCAAGATGGTGAATGGATAACTGGATTGGTTGCTACAAAGCCACCTCATTTCATGACCGAGGCGGAAAAGAAAAAGCCCATTGATATAGCTAACTTAGTAATTGATGTTGGAACAAACAGTGCAGAAGAAACTAGGGAAGTATTAAAAATCGATACAGGATGCCCCATAGCACCTGATACTAAATGGGAGTACTTTAAAACGCAAGATGTCATGATGGGGAAAGCCTTTGATAACCGAATTGGAACAGCTTGTTTGATGACCGCAATGGAAGATTTAGCAGACAAAGACTTGAAAATCAATTTAATTGGTGCAATAGCTTCTCAAGAAGAAGTTGGTTGTCGGGGTGCAAAAGTTACTATTAAAAAAGTCCATCCTGATATTGCTATTTGCCTTGAAGGATGTCCAGCCGATGATACATTCACACCTGAATGGTTGATTCAAACCGGGTTAAAGCGTGGACCAATGCTTCGTGATATGGATACTTCTTTTATTGCTAATCCTCATTTCCAACAACTTGCTGTTGACCAAGCCAACAAAAATGGTATTCCATTCACACGAGCAGTCCGAACTGGTGGTGGAATCGATGGATCCGAATTGCTGGAGTATCAAGGTGCACCAACTATTTGTATTGGGATTCCTGTTCGTTATGAACATACTAATTACGGTATGGTAGCATATGATGACTTTGAAAATACTGTTAAGCTGTTAGAAGCTATCATTTTGAGCTTAAGTGATCAAGTCATTGAATCTTTATAAAGTAAGGAGCTGGATCATTTGAATAAAAAGTATGTAATTGGGGTCCCTTCTGAAGTTCGCGTTATCAACAATCTGGACCGCAACGTTGTCAACAATCCCGAAGTGGCGGCCATCATCAAGCATGGCGGTGCGCCAATTCTGATTCCCACCCGGAATCCTGAGTTGATGGTTCAATACATTGATTTGATTGATGGTCTGCTCCTCCCGGGTGGACCGGATGTTGCCCCTCAATTTTACGGTGAAGAACCGGTTCCGTTGTTGGGTGACACCGACCGGCTTCTCGA
Source organism: Lentilactobacillus kefiri (assembly GCF_007989105.1). Lineage (GTDB taxonomy): Bacteria > Bacillota > Bacilli > Lactobacillales > Lactobacillaceae > Lentilactobacillus > Lentilactobacillus kefiri. The sequence goes on from NZ_BJVK01000007.1 coordinate 69,784, forward strand.
TCAAAGCAGCATTGAACTCACCAAGTTGGCAATTGAACGTCACAAACCAATCTTTGCGATCTGCCGAGGGATGCAGGTCGTCAACGTCGCTCTTGGCGGAACCCTTTATCAAGATATGGGAAGCCAAAGAGAGAAACCGGTTCTCCAACATTATCAAAAAGCGCCAATGGATCAGGGAACCCACACCATTTCAATTAACGCGGATTCTTATCTCGCCCAAATAATTGGCCATGATGACAAGGTTTATGTAAACAGTCATCACCATGAAGCGATTAAAGCTGTTTCGTCCCAATTAAAGATTTCAGCCCTTGCTAAAGATGGCATTATTGAAGGCGTTGAAAGCCTTGATGACGATTTGATTGTCGGAGTTCAGTGGCATCCGGAAGCCATGTTTAAAACCGATGAAAAACAAGATGCTTTGTTTGCGAACTTTATGAAACGTGTCGGAAAGTTTGCAAAAGCCGATTAGATCCAAAAACGCCCACCAGCCTGGTGAGCGTTTTTCCTATTTATCATGTCCATCGTCTTCGTGCATGCCGATGTAATAGCCATCCATGTAGCCGTTGTCGTATTCACCGTTGTCCCTTGGGGAGTCGGGATCTTCCCAGCGAATCCGTTTGGGATGCCGCTTTCGCCAACGATGATGCCAGATGCCATAAATAACCAGCAAAATGAGGAGCAGGCGGATAACCAGCCCGTCAAATGACAAACCTTGATTAATTTGTTTCTTGCTGCTGACATGGCTGACCAGAAAACCATTCATGAGCCTTGCTGTCGATAAAATATTTTTTCCCGACATTTCTTTAAAGTTCATCCGGTGAGTGAGAATAAAATCTTGAACCTGGCCTAACGCTTGGCCAAACGGATCTGACATGACCGGTATGACATGGTACTTTAATTGGGGATCAACCAAAATGAGGTTAATTTCATCTCTGGCAGGCATTCCGGCAATTCCAATGGTTCCTGAATCGGTCAGGTTTTTGATATGCTTCTTTAGAAATATATCGGTGTATGAAAAGGCGTCATTACTTAAGTTACCAAAACTAAACCCACTGTCTTCAATATCTTCGTACTCAACCCAGTCAGCTTTCAGCTCCTTTGGCGTTTTGTTTGTCGTAATCACCCAGATTTGTTGGGGATGTCTTTTGTTCATCAGATTCTTGTTCATTCGATGAATCTGGTCGTTGTCCAGCAAATGCAGTTGGTCGTCGATGACTGGCGTAGGGTGGGTTGCCGCACGTGAAATTGCCGGCTGAAATGTGATCCAAAACAGTGTGGCAAGGAGCGCCAACAACCATTTTTCCGGATGATTGAACCTCATTGGATTACCCCCTCGAATTTTATACGGTGAGTATATCATCAGACAATTGTGGGAGGGTGCGGTTCAATCTTTTCATTTAATTTAGAATAATCACTATTGATTTTCATGAAAATGGCTTACTATTGAAGGTGGATTTACAAGGAATGAAAAAACGGAGGCTTTATTCGTGCAACTGAAAACCGCAAATAATTATTTACTACTAACAGAACGAATCGGAAAAAAGCCAATGCTGCGAACAAGATTTACGGCCCAGGCTTATTTTGTTTTTGGCGCATTACTGGATTTAATGGATCAGGGTGTTTTGACCATTGATAATTCCATTGAAGTCAAAGATCAAAGTAAATTCGACAATCTGCCAACCTATCTGGATGGATTGAAGAATCGAATTCTCGAAGAAATTAAGAAGAAAGGCAGTTTGGTTCAATCTCTTGATCTGATTACCAGCTGGGATATTGCCAACGAAATTTATGACGGTGTTGGTGCTGAACTGCTGAATGACAAGTTAGTCGAGAAAAAGTCTGTTAAAACCAATTTGGATACCCACACAATTTATCTACCCACTGATGAGGCCCGTAAAAAGGTGGTTAATTACCTGCGTGAGCAAATGCTGTCTGACAAGGTTGAAGTTCCCGCAATTAGCTTGGTTGTCATCTTTGAACAGATGGATGCTTTGAAGTGGTTGTTTACCGATAAGGAAGAATTGAACACGTTGACAGAAACGTTCCAACAGAATGATTCGAAGACACCCCTTTATAAGAAGGAAAAAGCCTTGGCAAAAACTGCTCAAGATATTATTACCAAGAAAAAGTTTTGGTTTGATTCCTGGTTGAGTTAAAAATGTTAAATAAATGAAGAAAATATCGACAAATGCTGTCTCCATAGGGATGCAGCATTTTTTATTTGATTTCATCAGCGAAAATTATTATCAATCATTTATAAAGCGCTTTCACGGCAATATCATGCAGATCCAATGAATTGACCAGGTTAAACGGTTGCGCAACTATTTTTCCGGATAAATACCTTTGTAATGACTATCATAAAGGCATTTATAGGCCAAGTAGATATTAGTTGACATCGATTAGGAAAACGTTTACCATACAAAGTGAATCAGATGATAGCTACTGAGCAATTATTTATTGGAGGAATTCATTATGACATTGATTTTAAATACTTGGATTTTTGAATCAGATGTTCAAAAAGGTGCGAGGCAAGCTGATTTAGTCGAACGGGCTCACCGGCTCGGTGCAGATGGTATTGAAGTTCGTCGTGAATATTTTAAGGATCTCGACGGCGAATTACCGGAAGTTGCCAAGCAGGCCCAAGCTCACAATATGATTGTTAATTATAGTGTCCCAGACGTTGTCTTCGAACCTGATGGCTCGGTCAATCCCAAGTTGTCACAATACTTCGATGAAGGCAAGACACTGGGTATCAGTAAGATTAAATTCAACACCGGAAACTTTGACAAATTTACCGGCGACTTAAAGAAAGAATTGGAAAAATTCCCAATAGACGATATTGAAATGAACGTTGAAAATGACCAAACTGCCGTATCCGGCACGGTTGAAGCAATTAAGACCTTCTTAACGGCTGCCCGAAAAGCTGGATTGAATCAGATTGGATATGTTTATGATTTAGGTAACTGGGCATTTACTCATGGGGATGCAACCGAAGCAGCCAAGGAATTAGCACCATTTACCCATTACATTCATTTGAAGAACACAATCGACCACGATGGTGAATTGACAACGTCAGATGATTTGGATGAAGGCGTCTTTGACTGGCGGAAATTATTAACGTATCTGCCATCAGATGTTCAATTTGCTTTGGAATACCCAATGGAAAACGATTCTCACATTGCTCAACAAGTTAAATTGCTCAAAAAAGAGGTAGGTGAATAATGTCATGACATCCACAATTATTTCGGTGCTTCTGTTACTTACGTTTGCCGGCTTTATCTATTACATCATTAAGGGCGGTAACCTGATGATTGGCTTCTTCATCATGGCGATTCTGTGGTCGGTAATCGGGATGGTGCCGTTCAACACAGCTATTCAAAAGGTTTTCGCTGAGCCAGCGTTGAATTATGGACCAACGATTATCTACATTGTCTTTGGTTCCTGGTTTGGCCGGGTGTTGGTTGATAGTGGGATTGCGCCGGCAATTTCAGAAACAACTAACAAAGTTGGTAAAAAACGGCCGTTGATCGCCGCAATCCTGGTAATCTTTGTCACCACACTGATTTTTGTTAGCGCTTACGGTGTTGGTTCAGTTATCGCCATTGGCGTTATTCTGTTACCAATTCTGCTGTCAGTTGGAATGCCTCGTGACCTGGCACTTTCAGTATTCGCCTTGTCAATTGGTGCCCCAATGTACATCAACGTTGTTCTCTTCAATCAAATTAAGGCATTCTTCCCCAAAGCCATTTACGGTGGCAAATACCTTGAATTTGGAATTGTCGCAACTTTAATTCAGGTTGTCGCAATTATCGTGTTCCTGATTCTTCATCGTAAGAAGATCAATCCGGCAAATGCCGAAAAGAATTTGGAAATTATTGGTGCCGTTGATGCGGATCAAGCTCAGATCAAGAGTGTGCCAAAAATTACATTTATTATTCCAGTTGTGCCTGTGTTCATGAATATGGTATTTGGTTGGGATGCAATTCCTGCCTTAACATTGGCAACCCTGCTGGCAATCTTCTTAACCGGAAACGGCAGTGGCTGGAAGAAATTCAGTGATTTCTTGAACAGCACAATCAAACAATCAATTAGTGATATTGCCGGCTTGATCATGTTCTTAATGGCATTGATCATGTTCTCCGGGGCTGCTTCAATCAATGCACCACGGTTCAAACCGATTTTTGAAGCAATCCTGCCAAACAGTCATTTAGTCCTTGCCCTCATGCTTGGTGTATTGGCACCATTGGCATTGTTCCGTGGCCCATTACATGTATGGGGTGCTGGCGCAGCAACGGCAGCCGTTCTTTCGGGAACCGGACTATTCAGCGATGCATTCCTGCTGCCACTGTTGTATGTCCCATCACTAATGGCTGTTTCAACTGATATTACTCAGTCATGGAACGTTTGGGGACTTGATTACATGAAAGTTGATACCAAGAGTTTCTTAAAACTCGGCATCCCAGTGATGTGGATTGTGTCTATCCTAAATGAACTTTTGGTTTACTACTTCTTTGGCAGATAAAGTTGTTGGATGAATTGAAGTCTTAAAGAAAAGAGGAAATTAACATGAGTGAAGTTATTACAGTTGGTGAACCCGTTGTTACTTTTGCATCACAGGATGCGGATAAATCGTTGGCGGATGCCCGATACTGGCGAAAGATTCTTGGCGGTGCCGAGTTAAACGTTGCTATTGGTGTTAAGCGGCTGGGACATTCCGTTGAGTATATTTCACGAGTGGGCCAAGACCCACTAGGCGACTATGCAATTAAGCGAATTGCAAGTCATTCAGTTGGCAGTCAGTATATTTCCCGGGACCCGGTTTATTGGACCGGTCACCAATTAAAGCAATTGGTAACCAAAGGTGATCCAGTTACTTTTAACTACCGAACCAATTCCGCCGCATCACATTTGACCAGTGAGATTATGGATGAAGTTGATTTGGACGGTGTCAAAATCGCTCATATGTCAGGAATTTTCCCAGCAATTTCCGATACGGCGGAAGAATCATTCCGTTCATTATTGAAGCGGTTAGTTGAAAAAGACATTTTGACCACCTTTGATCCCAACCTGCGGCCAGCGCTTTGGAGCAGCAAGGAAAAGATGATCAGCACCATTAATGAATTAGCCGGCTCTGCCAACATCGTTTTACCGGGTGTTGAAGAGGGTAAAATTTTGATGGGGTCCAGTGATCCGGAAGAAATTGCCGACTTCTATCTTAAAGGTAAGAGAACCGATACGGTCTGTGTTAAAATTGGGCCGGCCGGAGTATACGTTAAGACTAAAGACGGCAATAGTTACACTGTTAAAGGCTTCAAGGTTGATAAAGTCGTTGATACCGTTGGTGCCGGCGATGGCTTCGCACTTGGCGTGATCACTGCTTTGCTTGACGGCAAATCAATGAAAGCTGCTGCTTTGAGAGGAAACGCAGTTGGCGCCCTTCAGGTTCAAACACCTGGCGATAATGACGGCTACCCAACTCCGGAAGAATTAAAGAAATTCTATGAAAAAGAAGGAGTATCTGAAGACTAATGAAATTACAAGCTGCGATTGACCGAGTATCTTTGGGCGACGCCATTACACTGGCTCACAAGCTGGATGGGATCGCTGACGTGATTGAATTTGGAACTTCATTGGTGAAGGATTATGGCCTTTATATGATTAAGGAAAATCCTGTAAACCTGAAGCATTCCAAGTTGTTATTGGATTTAAAGACAATTGACGAAGGCCCTTATGAATTTGAAAAGGGATTTGAAGCAAACGGTGATATTCTAACGGTGATGGCTGGCTCTTCATACGATACCATCAGTAAAATTTATGATATTACTGAAAAGCAGCACAAAGAAATGCTGATTGATTTGCTTGAAGTTGACGATGATAAAATTAAAGAAATTGCCAACTTTGACAACGCCATTTATGGTCTGCACCATTCAAAAGATGCTGAAGGTAATTTTGACGCAATCAGTGCAACAGCCGATTTCCATCAGAAGTTCCCGGCTATCAAACGAGTAGCGGTTGCCGGCGGAATTGACTTTGACCAGGCTAAAGGCTTGGCTGAGCAAGGCATTGCCGATACGGTGATCGTTGGCGGTAAGATTGCCGGAACCGATGATCCGGTTAAGGCAGCTACGGAATTCAAGGAGGCAATGACAATATGACATTAATTAATGATGTAATGCATGAAGTCAATGAAGTCATGGGTTTGGTTAAAGAAGATCAAATTGATGATGCTGAAAAGGTTATTCAAAAGGATCGCCGAATTTTCGTCCTGGGTGCTGGTCGCTCGGGCTTGATGGCTAAGGGATTTGCGATGCGCTTAATGCATATTGGTTACACCGTTTATGTCATTGGCGAAACCATCACGCCATCTGTTCAAAAGGGTGATGTTCTGGTATCCGTATCCGGTTCAGGTAAGACCGGGATGGTTGTTGAGCCGACTGAAAAAGCCAAGGCTGACGGCGTCAAGATTGTGGCCGTTACCAGCAATGCAGAATCGCCATTAGCTAAGCTTGGGGATGCAGTTATCGTGGTTCCTGGCGCTACCAAAGCCGGTGATGGGGTTAAATCCATCCAGTTGTTGAGTACTTTGTTTGATCAAAGTGTTCACATTACTTTGGATGTTTTATGTCTCAAGCTGAGTCGTCGGGATCACGTTTCAAATGATGCTGCCAAAGCTGAGCACAGTAACATGGAATAATCAATTTGTCGGACGTTTGGGAGGAAAGATAGATGCTGCAGAAGATAGATACATTAAGTAAGATTCGGGATACCGGAGTTGTTGCGGTTCTTCGTGGTGATTCCAAAGAGGAGACATCAAAGGCTGCGGTTGCCTGTATAAAGGGCGGCTTAAACGCGATTGAATTGACGTTTACCGCGCCTCACGCGGATGAAATCATTGAGGAACTCAATCGTGATTATCCAAATGGCCAGGCACTGATTGGTGCTGGGACCGTGCTTGATGCATCAACCGCCAGAATTGCGATTTTGGCCGGGGCAAAGTTTGTTGTAAGTCCATCATTTTCAAAGGCCGTCGCCAAACTTTGTAATCTTTACAGCATTCCATACATTCCCGGATGTATGACCCCAAGCGATATTCAAACGGCTTTGAGTTATGGATCAGATATTATTAAGTTGTTCCCGGCAGCGATTGTTGGACCGGAAATGATTTCCGAACTTCGGGGACCGTTTCCAAATGTCAATCTGATGGCAACCGGGGGTGTGACCCTGGCCAACTTGAAGGATTGGTTTGATAACGGTACGACGATTGTCGGCGTCGGCGGCAGTTTGACTGCTCCCGCAAAAGATGGTGATTTTGCCCAAGTGGCGAAAAATGCCAAGGCTTACCGAGACGAATTTAATCAGATTCAGAGTGAGTCGTTAAGATAAAATTGACGAATCGTCTGCAGGCTGTGTCCTTTAAAATGTTAAATTCATTTGTGGGGGATGGAGCCTGTTTGTTGCGGTTATTTAAGTTAACCAGTCATTATGTTAAATTATGAATATGGGTAATATCGAAATAGTAAAAGTTTTATCCGAGTAAAGTTGAATTGGAGAAAATGCGATGGAAAAGAAAAGTCAAAAACATGGTAATTCGGTTGTGAAGATGCGGGATGTTGCCGCATTAGCCGATGTTTCAATTGCGACAGTTTCGCGTTATCTTAACGGGAATCTGGATCGCATGTCCACTGAAACGGCTAATCGGGTAGCCGATGCCATTGATAAGCTCAATTACGTTCCCAACTCGGCTGCCAGACAGATGGTTAAGAAATCATCCGGATTGGTCGCCGTGATTGCCGGCAATATTGACGACTTCTTTTCCACTGAAATGTTCAAAGGGATCAACGCAATGCTTGAAAGCAAGGGTTACGTTGGCGTTTTGTTTGACTCCAATTCGGATTTGGATCGGGAAAAACGATTGATGCAAATTGTTAGTAACCAGATATTTGATGGTGCAATTCTTCAGCCATACAATGCAGTTTCAGTGATTCAAGACACAATCAAACGGCCAATGCCAATTGTGATTGCCGACCGGGAAATTGAACAGTCCCCTTGGCCCCAGATTGTCACCAATAACTACGAAATTGCCCGTCAGGCAACCCAGTACTATAAAGATAAAGGGTTCAAACGGGTGATTATGATCACTTCCAGCTTAACAATGGCCGCCAACCGACGGGACCGGTATTACGGGATTCAGTCAGTGATTAATAACATTGACGTTTTGGAAGTTTCTGAAAAGTCCTATAACCATAAGAAAGTTCTCCAGCAGTTGGTCACTTTGATCAACGGATCCCAAGAAGATACTTTAATCTTTGCGTTAAAGGAACGCTGGTTAACGGAATTTATTCCGCGGCTGTTCTACAAAGGGTTGATTGACGACAAACACGTTGCGGTTACCGGCTTTTCTGATACCGGAACTGCTCAATATATCGATCCCAAGACAAAGTTGATTTCCCAGGATCCTTATCTAATTGGTGCCGATTCCGGTGAAGTGATGGTTAACTTGTTGGAAGGCAAGAAGCAGGAGCCGGAAAAGATTATTGTTCCGGCGAAGTTTGGTTAAATTTGAATTCATTGAGTGGCATTCGAGTGGTTGTTGAAAATATGGAGGCATAATCATGGTATATTCAGCAGCTCAAGATCGTTACGATAAAATGCCGGTTAGAAGATCAGGACATTCCGGACTTCAACTCCCAATCCTATCATTAGGACTCTGGCGCGGTTTTGGAAGTCTGGCAGATTATGATAATTCCAGAAAAACGGTTTTGACAGCCTTTGATCATGGCATTTTTCACTTTGATTTGGCAAACAATTACGGTCCCAAACCTGGAACAGCGGAAGAAACCTTTGGCAAAATCATGGATCAGGATTTACGCCCCTATCGGGATGAGTTGATCGTGACCACCAAGGCCGGCTTCGATATGTGGCCAGGGCCTTATGGGCATTTTGATTCCAAGAAGACGTTGGTATCCAGCCTTGATCAAAGCCTTAAACGAATGCATTTGGACTATGTGGACATTTTTTACTCACACCGACCGGATCCGAATACCAAATTTGAAGAGACCGCCGATGCCTTGGCTGGAATCGTTCAAAGCGGCAAGGCCCTGTATATTGGGATTTCCAATTACGATACCAAGGAATCCGCACAGATGGGCAAACTATTGAACGAGCGGCATGTGCCGTTTGTATTGAATCAATTCTCGTATAACATGCTGAATCAAGAGGCTGAAACAACTGGCCTGCTTGACGAGATGGAAAGATTGGATGCCGGCTTGATTGCTTATGGCCCATTGGCGGAAGGCTTGCTGTCGGACAGATATTTGAATGGCATTCCTGATACTTTTCCAGTTCATCGAACCAATAAGTTCTTGTTTGATAAGGGCAGTGATAAGTTGGTCGAAAAGCTGAATCAGTTGAATCAGATTGCCGAGAACCGTGGCCAGACGCTGGCACAGATGTCTTTGGCTTGGCTGTTGAAGAGCGCAATCGTGACGAGTGTCATTCTTGGAACTTCACATGCCAACCATCTGTTGGATAACTTGAAGGTGCTGGATAATCTTGAGCTGTCCAATGACGAGTTGGTTGCTATCGATGGGATTATTAACGGATAAATGAATGTAAAAGTCATCCATTCTGGTTGGAATGGGTGGCTTTTTTGATTGGGCGGGGATTAGTTTGATGCTCAAACTAAATTTTGAATATAAGAAACGCCCTGGCTGATTGGGCGTAGGGCGTTTAGGATAACGAAGCCGTTAAATGAATTGGTATCCTCGTGGAATGTAGTAATGTTTAACGTGTTTGTGGAACATTGCAGTCGATCCATCTTGAATTAATGCTGTGTGATAGTGACCGTGGACTTTGGCTTTGCCAAAATGGTATGAGTCGGTGGCACCGAAGTGTCCGGTCATCTGAAATGCAACTGTCGTATGAGCATGACTATGCCCATAGACAACAGATAAGTGTCGGCCTCTCAAAGTATCTCCTTGGCCACCACTTGAATATCTAAATGAATGTTTGGTAACATGGATTCTTTCCCAAAATTCATATTCTTTATCGTAGCCATACCAAGTTCCCCGCATTGCCCGCGGTGTGGTATGGGTAATCATAGCATTGGCTTGTTGGGGCGCAAATAAGAATACCCCAAGTCCAAGTGACAGTGTTGCTAATCCCAACCTTATGTGCTTCATGAATTTATTACCCCTTTCGAACGATTTAACAGTTTTATTATAATCTCTTTTTGCATCATACTTTGGAACAATGTAAAATATGCACATGGAAGAGGAGTGATCATATGCGTTTCAGTAAGGCTTTATTCGCTATCAGTGCGGTTGCAGTGGCTGCCTTAACGGTCATGTTACTGAGTAATATTGCTCGTGCTGATGTAGAGTCGCCGGCACCATATCAATACTACCGGACAACGCAATCATTCAAAATATCAATGATGGGTTCGAGTCAAAAGGTTCCTGTCCCATCAGGAGTGGTTGTTCGCGCACAAAAAGAGACTTTTAATTATAAGCTGCCAGCTAAAACGCAGTACCAAATTGATTTTACTCCAATGAGTTACAAGCTAAGGAAGCAATTTTTCCCGAAAAAATTTAAAGGTAATTGGACCAGCAGTACCTTTTCATCGATTGGAAAATATTTGCAGCCAGTTTCAATTCCCAAGTCAGTATTTATGACAACGCTCGACTCAGTACCTTCCGAAGGTTACTACACCAAGTATATTGGACAGAAGAAGGGCCATGTAAATCGGACGATTGTTGCGACAACGGATGGGTACATTGAGTCATACTCTGATGAATTTGACTTTAAACCCAAAACATATGTTAAAATTCGGAAAATAAAGCAGAGCGGTAATACAAAATATTACTACTACCGGGTTCATATGAAAGGGTTAAGGGATAAGCACATTCGAAAACATGGAACTCAACGGTATCGCCTCAAGATTGTTAATAATAAGGAGATCCGTGAAGTGCAAGGGAATGATTCACCAGCTTACTATTCAGTTATCCGGGTTGGTGGCGTCAAGTATTATGGGATTGTTCACAACGATTATCCCAACTAATGGGAATTTTCCACAAACATATAAATTGAGAGAGGTTATTTGATAATGGTTATTAGTATCTTTGATAGTGTTCCGATGAAGAAGTTGGACAAAGACAATGTAAAGTTTGATGTATTAGGCGCCATCGACAAGATCCAAGTGAATGAAGGTAAAACGCCGTTCTTGTACATGATTGATACCTTTAAGATTAATGGGTATCGCAACGGTGGATATGAGTTCTTTGCTGTTTTGAAGGATGGCTTTACCAAGGATGATCTTTCGGAAAAATTTGCTAAGACTGCTCATGAGAATGAGTAATCAGATTACATCACAATGTATCATTAGGAAAAGTGTAGTCATGGCCATCACGGTGGTTGATTAAATAAGTCCTTATTTGAAGACTCTGATGATCAGTAATTCAATAGAAAGATACATTATAAGGATCTTGATAACTTTTCAGACATCCATAGAGAAAAATTTTATAGTCGTTAATTTAGAAAAGACGCTCACTACGAGCGCCTTTTTTTGTGGAATACTTATTCGTCTCCAAATTTTAAAATTCTAGGTATCTTTGATTGCGTTTCACAAAGATTCTGCCATAATTAAGCTGGTTTTTGAATTGTAACCGATTACATGTATTAAGGGGGATTCAACTATGACCATCAAAAACGTTACTGTTGCCAGAAGTGGGGTACTAGGCAGTCAGATTGCATTTCAAAGCGCTTTTAAAGGTTTTGATGTAACTGTTTATGATATTAATGAGGAAGCTGTCTATAAGGCTGAGGCACGAATTAAGGGCTTGCGGCATTCTTATCGCCACGATATTGCTGCCACCGTTGAGGAGTTTGATGCTGGAATTTCACGGGTTTCATTTACCGATGATTTGGAAGATGCAGTTAAAGATGCTGATCTGGTGATTGAAGCAATTCCGGAAAATCCAGATATCAAGCATGAATTTTACAAGAAGCTCAGCACACTTGCACCAAAAGATGCTATTTTTACCAGCAATTCATCAACGTTGGTACCGAGCATGTTTGCTGCTGATACTGGGCGACCTAAACAATTTTTGAACATGCATTTTTCCAACCAAGTTTGGTTGAATAATACTGCTGAAATTATGGGTTCGCCGGAGACTGATCCGGCCGTTTATCAAGAAATTGTCCAGTATGCCCGAGATATTGGGATGGTGCCAATTCAGCTCAAGAAAGAGCAACCCGGCTACATTTTGAACTCGCTGTTAATGCCGTTAAATGCTGCTGCAGGGATGCTTTGGCTGAAAGGGATTGCCGATCCCGAGATGATCGATCGAACCTGGATGGTAGCAACCGGAGCACCATGGGGACCATTTGGCATTACCGACGCTGTTGGAATCCGGACATCTTACAACATTACACTTGCTGCCAGTAAAGAGCATCCGGAAGTTAAACCGCTGGCGGATGCGTTTAAGAAGATGTTGGATGAAGGTAAATTGGGAATTGAATCTGGAGAAGGATTCTATAAATATCCTAACCCAGCCTATAAGGATAAGAAGTTTACTGAGATTTAAGTACTAATTTACAAACAAAAAACTGCCACTTCAAATATGAAGTGGCAGTTTTTTGTTGGTTATCAATATCTTTTTATTTTAAATTGATTGACTGTTTATCCTTCCGCATTATGAATATCATCAGTGATATTGTCTTTGGAAAAATCATGATCCATGTACGCTTTATTGTCGATTGGCAAATGTTGTTCGAGGGTGTCGAACAGCTGATAGGAAACGTCACCCTTGTCCAAATGGAAGTCCAGCAGGTGGCCACCGAATGTGTGATCATCTGATAGGAAGTGATTATGGCATCCGCCAACGGCAGCACCATCGAATAACTTGGGTGAATAGTAACTGATTAATGTGCCTTCAACGTGGTCACGAGTGAAGATGCTTTGGTTTTTGGCTGTTTCAGCCAATGTTTGAAATGGCGGAACCGACTTCTTAACTGCTCTGGTTTTCACATTCGAAAAGCTGCCTGTGACCTTAACTGAGAAGAATGTGTTGCTGGCATGGGTCAATGAGATAATTTGTTCCTCAAAGTAATCTTGGGAAACATCTTCGAGCTCTGCTAAAGGTGAATATTTTGCAAAGTGACTATTTGCGAAAGGCATGTTAAATGAATTTGAAACCTCGTTGACGTTACCGTCACTATCGACTTGGTAAGGTTTACCATCGAGAATGATCAGTTCGCCGTCGAGTCCTTCGCCGGTACCGATTCCGGTATCGCCATGTTTGAGCAAATCACCCATGGTCAGGGTTCCGCTCAATAAGCCGGGAACCAATAATGCCAGCGTTCCGTGTTGGTACAAAGTTGTATATTTTGACATAGTTAGCCTTCCTTTTAGTTTAAAAGATCTGGTAATAATGCAGACTTTAGTTCAATGTTATCGCTGTAATCGACTGGGATGTCAATGATAACCGGACCATCTTCTTGCTGGGCCTGATCAAGGGCAGCGGCCAATTCACTGGCGTTGGTTGCCCGAAGACCTTTTGCGCCAAAACTTTCAGCATATTTAACGTAATCGACTGGGCCAAATTTAACGCCGGCAATTTTACCGTATTTTGCCTGTTCCTGGAATTTAACCATGTCATAATAGCCGTCATTCCAAATGAGTTGAACAATGTTTAACTTCAGGCGCACCGCGGTTTCAAGCTCCTGTCCCGAGAATAGGAAGCCGCCATCACCGGACACTGAGATGACTTTTTCGTTTGGTCGAACCAGCTTTGCGGCAATTGCCCATGGTAGGGAGACACCAAGGGTCTGCATGCCGTTGCTGAAGAGTAGGTGACGGGGACGGTAGATCCGGAAGTGGCGGGCCATCCAAATGTAGTGGCTGCCGATATCCACTGTGACAGTGGTGTCATCGTCAACTTTTGTCTGAAGGGTATTGACGATATCGAGGGGATGCATGGTCCCAGGCTTGGCGTCAGTTTTAACATCGTTTTGACCGTCAAATTCTTCCCGGAGCTTTGCAAGTTGTGCGACCGCTGATTGAGATAGTTGATAGTCCTCTGGCAGAGCATCGGTCAAGGCAGCCAGTGTGCTAGCAATGTCTGATTCAATGACCATGTCCGGCTGATAATCGGCGGTTAATTCAGGCGCAACCGTGTCAATGTTGATAATTTGGTCGTTGTGCTCAACGTTCCAATTTCGGGCTTCGTATTCCACCGGATCATAGCCGATTGCGATGACCAAATCGCTTTGTTTCAGCAGCGTGTCACCAATTTGATTTCTGAAAAGACCAACTCGGCCGAAGTAGTCGTTTTCAAACTTGTGAGAAATGACGCCGGCACCCTGGTAGGTTTCTACAACGGAGAGTGAGACTTTAGCTAGTAAATTGTGAAAAGCCTCAGTCACGTTTTCAGATGATGCCCGCATTCCGGCTAAGATAACCGGCAGCTTGGCGTTTTGGATCATTTTGACAATTTGAGTGAGCGTTTTGGCAAATGTTTGGGTCTGCTCAGGTGCTTGGAGCTTCTGCATCTCTGGCCGGGTCACGTTGCCGCTTAGCACGTCTGACGGTAATGAGATAAATGATGCGCCCGGTTTGCCGGAGATAGCGGTGCTGTATGCGTTGGTAAAAGCTTCTGACAGGTTGTTGGAGTCTTGAACTTCAACGCTGCTCTTGGAAGCGACGCTCATGAGTTCTTTGCTGGGGATGCTTTGGTGGGTATAGCGGGCAAGGTCGTCTCTGGGGACCTGACCACCCAAGGCAATCACTGGATCCCCTTCAGCAGTGGCGGTCATCAAGCCGGTCACCAGGTTGGAAACTCCGGGACCTGATGTGGTGGCCACAACACCGGGTTTGCCAGTCAAACGGCCAATGCCGGCCGCGATAAAGGCAGCGTTTTGTTCGTGACGCGCGACAATTAATTTTGGTGCGTTGGGCTGATCGCTGTACTTAAGATCTTCGAATAACTGATCAACTTTTGCACCAGGAATGCCGAAAACATACTTAACTTGCTGGTTAATCATTGATTGAATTAAAGCTTGTGAACCGCGTTTTACATTTGTCATTTCACTGACACCTCTTAATTTTTTGTGTTGACAATTCAACTCACATATAAAGATAATGACATCGTGTTGAATTGTCAACTAAAAAATGCTAATCTAAATGAGTATTTTGAAGCTCGAAAGGAAAAGAATATTGAAGGATATTGGTTATCTCGCACAGGACATTTCAATTTTGCACCGGCAGTACTACAAGGATACCGGCAAGCTATTTAAGGAACAGAAGCTGAACCCAACGGCTGCCTGTATTTTGCTGACGATTAAGGACAATTCTAATATTAATCAAAATCAAGTTGCCAAATCACTGGTGATCGACAAGGGTCTTGCAACCCGTGAAATCAAAAAGATGCAGAAGCTTGGTTACCTCACTAAAACAGCCGGCACCGGTAAATCGATCATTTTGAGCCTGACCGACTCAGGAGAAAAAGTGATTCCGGTTATTCAGTCCATCAGAAGTAAGTGGTGGGAGGATCGGTTTGCGGACGCTGGCATTCAGCCGGATAGCCCGTTGGTTGCGGGGATTGAGAAGGTTGTGGATTCGATTGTGGATGAGAATTTGGAGTAGGGGTTGGTTGTGAAATTAAAAAATACCATTCTATGGGAAATTCGAATCCCGTAGAATGGTATTTTTTTGAAAAGTTCCAGTAATTTTACAACGTGCTCGAAATTTGATTTGCTAGAGTTTAACTTTGCGTGTAAACATGCTTAGAGTTGGCAGTAATAAATCCACCCTTAACTTGGTATCTTTTTGCACCATCTCTTGAGTGAATCGTTTTCCGTACTTTAACTTTAGGCTTTGCGGTCTACTTATAGTTATCCAACATCTTAAACTGGTTGTGATCTTGGAAGTAAGCCCCAACTTTCAGTAGTAAGCGATCTTGGCCCTTGGCAGCTTCAAACTGAATTCCAAGCGGCATATTTTGCTTGCTGACATACGTTGGTAGGCTGATTACAGGTTCGCCAGAGAGATTGGCTAATTGGGTAAATGGCGTCTTGGTGAGTCCATGAAGCCAAGCATCATAAATTGTTTGAATTTGTTGTTCATGGTCCAAATTACTGATTGTTCTTAGTTTATCAACATTTTGTGGAAGATATGCTGGATCGGTATTCTTAGGTGCTGTGACTGCAGTTGTAGGAGTTAAGTACAGTGGATATTTATGATGAAAGGCAGTCATTTGCTTGTTTACCAAATCAAGCTCGTCTTGAACAGTAGCATCGGTGTTAGAAGGTTGTTTCTGATCTGCTTGATAAAGTGCCCATGTCATTGGTGAAACATCGTCAAATGTCATATTTTTAACAGTAGCGTTTTTAATTAAAGTGTTGGCACTGGTTCCCGTACCAGTAGATTCCAAGTAATAAATGTGCATTAATTTGACACCATTAACTGGTGAGTTTTTCTTGACGACTTTGAAACCTTTGGATCTCAAAAATGCAACTGCTTGTTTGACAGCATTAACAGCATCCTTACTGACAGGGGTGTTAACCGGTGATTTGATTGAGTAAGCAATTGGCACTTTCTTGATATTAGCAGGCACCTTCTTTAACATAGCGTCTCCGGAATGGTCTGATGTGGATAGCATGCCATTAAATAATGTCTGCATATCTTGAATATTTTTGGCATCAGCAAAGTTGACTGAGGATGGCGACGTATCATCACCTTCAATAACACCTTGAGTTGGTTTCAACCCAATTACTCCGGTCCATGATGCGGGGATTCGCAGTGATCCACCAGCATCATTTCCAGTAGCGACTGGAACGATATCATCAGCAACGCTGGCAACGGCACCACCAGATGAACCGCCGGTATTATCTGAATGATTCCATGGATTGTGAGCAACACCATTTAATGCGGAATTAGTAATGTTGATTAAGCCAAGTTCCGGAAAATTGGTTTGGCCAACAACGATAAATCCCATTGATTGCAGGCGTTGGACAAATGAACTGGTGGTGGTTGCTTTTACATCTGCTAAAGGAACCAGTCCTCGTGTATTTGATGAACCAAGAATTGGTTGGCCTAGTCCTTTGATTAGAATTGGAACTCCGTAAAATGGCTGGCCTGTGTCCTTCAAATTAGCAGCTTCTTGCATTGCTTGTTCTTCACGCAAAGAAATAACCGCATTTAATTGTGGATTGTCAGATTTAATCTTGGCTACTGCATGGGCAATCAATTGCTGAGGTGTTACTTGTCCATTCCGAACCATTTGAGCAAGTTGAGTTGCAGAAGAATGGTAATAGGTTGTATCTGAAATGTTGGGTGCCGAAACAGTGGAAGAAGTGGTTATTGCTTCATCAGCTTTGACACTCACTGAGTTACTGAAAAAGAATCCAAATAGAACAAACGATGTTCCTATCAGCAGTGATCGACGTAAGTATTTCATAAAATTACCTTTATTTTCCATGGTTGCCTCCCTCAAACATTGTTATTGTACCAAAGAACATGCTAAGCGCTTTCAGCGGGATGTCAATACATTTAACCGTCAATTGTTTGACCTTACCTTATTGACTTCGAGTAGGCGATTCAGTAGTCTTATTAGGGAAATTATCTGATACATAGGTGATGGGGAAATAAGTCTAATTAATGGGGGGGAGTAAGGATGCACCAAAAACCTATAGTTGTTATTTATGATTGTTTTATTGTTATTCTGGCTCTAGCTTCTATACTTTTGGTAGTTTTGGATTTTACAAAAACTATTAATTTGAATGTTAAGCCTTGGTTCTTTGTTGACAATGGGATTCTTTTAATATTCACAATCGATTACTTTGCTCGCTTAATTGTTAGTAAAAATAAGTGGAGTTTTTTCAAGCATAATATTTTTGATTTGTTAGCCATTCTTCCCTTTTACTCAGTATTCAGTTTCTTTCGATTTGCACGTGTATTCCGCATAATGAGATTGGTTAGAGCATTTAGGTTTGTACGGTTAATTGGTTTTGTTGGTAAAGTTCAAAAATATTCATCTTCATTTTTGAAAACTAATGGTTTTATTTACTTAGTCTGGGTCAGTATAGCAATCCTGGTTCTTTCGGCTACGCTATATTCACTCGCTGAAAATGTCTCATGGGGTGAATCATTTTGGTGGGCAATCGCGACAGCAACTACTGTTGGTTATGGTGATATTTCTCCTCATACTCTTGTTGGAAAATTTGCGGCTGTGCTACTTATGATGGTTGGAATTGGCATTATCGGTTCGCTTACAAGTGCTATGACAACGTTCTTTACGAAAAAGGAAAATGAAGATCATTCTTCAAAAATATACCGAAAGCTTGAAATGATTGAATCAGAGAACAAGGACTTGAAAAAGCAGTTGAATAGATTGGAAAAGGAATTGAAAAAGTGACACTGATTCTAAAATGGAGTATAACGTTTCCGTTAATAGATCAAATAACTGCTTAAAACAGTCAAAAAAGCCCCACAAAGATCTTTTTATAATTCACTATAAAAAAGAACTAGGCATCTTCATGGCCGGAATTACTAAGACATTGGTTTGTCATCCTCGCATGATTTTACATGAATTAAACCAAGGGACAACGACTCAGCTAAACTTCAGTATTCGTATCTTTGCCCGTTCGATCCAATGCCGGAATTTGATTGGCAATTAGACCACTTCTAAGTATGGATTTTCGGCATTGTACTAAATTTGACAATTAAAGAGATTAATCGTCATATAAAAAACTCAAAAATCCAAATTATGGATTTTTGAGTTTTTTTGAATTTATTTGATTGGAAATGTATTTTGGTACTTTTGGATGGACACGGCGTTTGTATTCAGATGGTGTGGTTTTTAAGTATTTCTTAAACAGGCGAAAGAGGGATGAGCTATTTTGATATCCAATTGTTTCACTAATTTCGGTTAGATTTAAATTGGTTTTTAGCATAAGATTTTGTGCGGCCGATAATCTTCTTCGCTCAATTAGCTCATTAAAAGTTTTTCCTGTATTGGTTTTAATCTTATTTCCTAAATAATTGGTATTATATCGAAAAACCGAACTCACGTCGCTTAAGGTGGTTGTAGCGAAGTTACTTTCGATATATTTTAGTACAGGAAGCAGGTCGTCACTAGAAGAGTCTGCAAAATTTATTGACTTGTGGGTAATTAGGTTGGGCAACTCTAGAATCAATGCTGAAAATATAAAGCGCAGTGATTCTTGTCTGTGTGCTGAATGGTTCATACCAGTAGCAATCAGTGCGTTCATCAAACTACGAGGTGTTTCAGCGTCCTTTAAATCAAATAACATAAAGTTATTGTGTAGCGAGTTCACACGTGTCCCATTATATATTAGCTGGGTAATTTCATTTGTTGATTGTGGTACTGACTCAAAAACATCTTCATAGGGTGAATCAGTTTTAATAATAATATTTATTAAGATATCGTTTTTATTTGTATAGTCAATTCTTTGGACAACGTCTTTGTCCATGACAAGCAATTCCTTTTCGTGTAACACAGTTTTTGTATCGTTTATATATTGGATGGAACTGCCTGAATACATATAGTTAAACTCAATAAAACTATGTGTGTGAGCAGGTACATAGGAGAATCGGTTGTTTTTGGTGACGTCAATGTCACCATCTTCAAAGAAATCCCATTGAGGCATACGTGGAATGGGGTCATTGATATAATCAAGATCCATGTAATTAACATTTCCACCGAAATGATTCTGCAATTTTTCGACTTTAGTCATTCTGAATAGTTGTGATTTTAGTGATTCAGTAGGGTTCATAATATCTTTTCCTTCCACCATGCCTAACAAATCGGATCTGATCTGTGATTATGCATGATAATTCGAGTGATTATGATATTGTAGCATATTTTGATAGCGCTTACAATAATAATGTAAATTAAAGGAGGGAACCATTATGAATAACAGTACAGTCGATTCAAGCTTCAAAAAGTACCGGCCATTGGCAGTTGCCGCAGGAATTGGTTCAATTTTAGGCTCAGGAATTATTGTTGGGTTGTCAGCTACTATAACTGTTTGGCAAACTGGTCTAGGTTTAACAAACACCCAGGTTGGGATCATTTCAGGTGCTTTGACTTTTGCTATTGCAATTGGTTCAATGCTTGCTGGTCAAATCACTAAAGTCTTTGGATTAATTCGATCTTTTAATTGGTTAAATTTATTGTATGCCATCGGCGCATTGGTTTGTGTTTTTTCAAATGGGTACGAAATGCTATTATTTGGAGTCATTATAACCGGTTTAGCTTCTGGAGCAGATTTGCCAATTAGCTTAACAGTGGTTTCGCATGATTCACCGAACGAGAAAACTCAATCTCAGTTAGTTTCATCCACTCAAATCTTCTGGCAGATTGGTATTTTCCTTTCATATGTTTGTGCATTCATTGTTTCAAAAATGGCTGGCGCAAGTGGTGCTAGAGTGGTTTTTACAATTTTAGCCATATTCGCAGTCGTTACATGGCTCTGGCGAACCTTATCAAGTAAATTTAAAGCTTTTCATCAAGAAGGTGAACAACGTCGAATCGAACATGATAAAGAAGCTAACCTTACCGAAAAAGTATCAGTTAAGAACGTCTTTACTGGATCGAATCGTAGTAAATTCCTTGGCTTCTTCCTAGCCATTATGATTTTCTATGTTTGTTGGAATTTGTTAGCTAACACGTTTGGCCAATTTCAAACATTCGTATTAGTTCAAGCTCATGCAACTCAAAGCTTTGCAACTGCTGCAGGATTAATTCTTAACTTAGTTTCATTATGTGCAACGATTACTTTTGCATCTGTTTCTGGTGGCAAGTATCGTAACAAATTCTTCATCGTTGGCGCTTTAGTTCAAGCACTGGCAATGTTGGGCTTAGCATTAAGTAGTCACGCTCTATGGCCAATTGTTATTGCGATTGGATGCTACAGCATCGGTAACAACATAGCCGGAGAGGCAATGTACAAGGTTTGGACACAAGAATCATTCCCAGTTGAAATTCGCGCTTCTGTGCAAGGATTTATCAACGGATTCTCAAGATTCTTATGTGGTTTATTTGCAATGATCACGCCAGCCCTTGTTGTACCTTCTGCAATTAGAAATACTATGTTCGGCTTTACCGGATTAGTAGTTGTGTTCTTTATTGCGGGACTAGTAATGATGTATCTACAAAGAAAGCACAACATTATTCCTGGCATTGAAAAGGATGAGAGGGGCGAAAACGATGGCATTCACGTTTCAAATCAATGATGAAGTGAAGTTTAAACACGATGAACGTCTACTCAATAAGGCAAAACTATATAAGCCAACTATTCATCAAGAGACTATCACCCCAAAGTCCATCGTCGAATTAGTAGAGAACTCACGTCAACTTGAGGGTTGGGGAGTCAAAGATACACAGGATATTACTGATCTTCCTGACATTAAGTTAAAAAGAGATCAGAAGATTGTGCTAGATTTTGGCGATCATGAGGTAGGTAAGTTCAGTATAGATATTAATTCAGCTGGATCCCCAATGGATGCACCACTTTTTATCAAGCTGAAATTTGCCGAGATGCCTGCTGAATTAAAGCACAAAAGCGAGGATTATGATGGGTGGCTTAGCAAGTCTTGGATTCAAGAAGAATACATCCATCTTGATGTTTTACCAACTCACCTAGAATTATCACGACGTTATAGCTTTCGGTATATTGAGATAACTGTCATTGACACTTCTCCAAAATGGCAAGCAGTTTTCTCAAATCCACAAGTACAAAGTGAAACAAGTGCTTCAACCAAAGATTTATCCATTCCTGCGATAAACGATCATGAATTGGATAACATCTACCAAGTTGGGTTAAAGACATTACAGGATTGTATGCAAGATGTTTTTGAGGATGGTCCTAAGCGTGATCGCCGCCTATGGATTGGGGATCTTCGGTTACAAGCACTGGCAAACTATGCAACGTTCAAAGATATTGGATTGATCAAGAGATGTCTGTATCTGTTTGGTGCCATGACAGCTGAAGATGGTCGAATTCCGGCGAATGTGTTCACTCAACCTAACAATATACCTGATGATACTTTTCTCTTCGACTATAGTTTATTTTTCATTTCAATTTTGGATGATTTTCAACGATTTCAGGCAGACGAGGAATTACTCCGTGACTTATATCCAATTGCTAAAAAGCAGATGGATGTTGCTTTAGATAAAGTACAGGACAATGGAGAGCTTATTCTTGATGATAGTTATCCTGTATTTATCGATTGGTCCAACGATTTTGATAAAAATACTGCTGGTCAAGCAGTATTAATCTACACATTGCGGCAATTTATCCACTTGGCAGACATGATGAAGGATAATGTTGGCGGATATTCTCAAAAGCTGAATAAACTTATTTCGTATAGTCAATCCGAATTGTTTGATGAAAAAAAAGGGTTCTTTGTTTCTGGGCCTCAACGTGAAGTTAATATTCCATCCCAAGTATGGATGGTCCTGGCTCATGTGATGGATGATCGTCTGAATAAACAAATTATGCAGCGAACGGTCGATGAATTGTTCCCAGTCACTGGGATAGCAACACCGTATATGTATCACCATGTTACTCAAGCTTTATTTGAAGCTGGAATGAAGGACGAAGCTATTAAGCTAATGAAAGGCTATTGGGGACAAATGATTTCACTGGGGGCTGACACATACTGGGAAGCATTTGAACCAGCTAAGCCTGATTATTCGCCTTACGGTAGTCCAATTCTAAATAGTTATTGTCACGCGTGGAGCTGTACACCAGTTTACCTGATTCAGAAGTACCTAATTTAGGGAGGAATAACCATGGGTAATGAAAAGATTTCCTTAAGTAGAGACAATATATTGCTGATTATCGTGGCGGGAATTGCGTCATATCTCGACGCGGCTCTACTGGTGAGTCTTGGAGTCGCATTACCAATTTGGGCAAACTATTTAGATCTGAATAGTTGGATTGTTGGTTTGCTAAGCACAACATTGACAATTTCTGTTGCCATAGGTTCATTTGCAGGTGGTTGGTTAGCTGACAAGTTTGGTCGAGTTACTGTTTTTAATTACGATATTTTGTTTGTAGCGGTTGGCTCTGTAATTGTGGCCTTTTCGCGAAATGTACCTTTGCTACTGGTAGGGGTTATTGTGGCTGGACTAGCTTCTGGGGCCGATTTACCCACGTCGTTGGCTGTAATTTCTGAACGAATGGATAAGCGGACGTATGGGCGTGCAATTGCGTCAACGCAGATTTTTTGGACGGTAGGAATTTTACTTTCACAATTCATTGGGATGCTGAGTGCCAACGCTGGCATGGGAAGCCCGACAACCCTGTTTGGTTGGATTGGCTTGGTTGCTTTTGCTAATTGGTGTGTTCGAGTATTCTCTAAGAATTTCCGTCAGATTGAAGAAGGCTTGGCAGAAGTTGTTGAAGAAAAGATGGAATCAGTTGGTAAAGTAAAAAAACATTACAAACTTCGAGAATTGTTACGGAATAGCAGTTATGTGTTACCGCTCATTTTCTTAACGACTTTCTATCTGTTTTGGAATCTACCTGCTAACACTTGGGGATCATTTGTTAATTACTTCATTGTGACAGTTGATAATCGTAGCCAACTTTATTCAACAGTGATTGCATTAGTTGCCAATGTCCTCTGTTTACTTGTTAACGTGGTCTATCTAAAGATCTCTGATTCTAAATATCGTTATAAAGCGATGTATATCGGGATTGCAACAGCCCTAATTGCCTTTCTTTCTGCAGGAATATTTAGTGAGTATTGGCAAGTATTTACCTTCGCATATATCTTTTATTCAGGAAGCACTGTGTTGTGTGGAGAAGCCCTTTACAAGATATGGAGTCAAACTTTTTATCCGGTTGATGCCCGAGCAACTTTAACTGGTTTTTCTTATGGATTTGTGCGAGTAATTACTGCTATGTTTTCACTAATTACACCAACATTGATGGGGTATTCACCGAAGATTTTGCTATGGATCATGGTTGGTTGCACAGTTATCTTTGGAAGTTGTGCACTTATTATCGTTCTGTTGGTTAAGAGATTTAAGGTGTCGGATCCTACTACCGTGTGACAAGCCGCTCTACATGAGGTCTAGAAATATTGGTTC
>NZ_BJVK01000008.1 GCF_007989105.1 Lentilactobacillus kefiri
TGTTGGAGCGCTCTTTAATTTTGGATTAATAATTACCTTTAATCACTAATTTCTTGTTGGCAGTAATGTAATCACCGTTGGTCAGTTGATAACGAGTGGTTAAATTGTGCTTAACAATCTTCTTAACTCTTAAGTGCTTGCCAGTCTTGTAAGTTCCGGTTCTGCCAGTGAGGTTGACGTGTTTATATGAATGAATCCCTCGCTTGGAGATAACCGTAATCTTGCGATTCTTTGGCAAAGTCTTGTAATAGACGCTTTCAACATACTTCTTGTTAGCTGTAATGTAGCCGATCTTACCATCTGTCTTGGTTCCATGGTTAACATCCCGCACTTTGTAACGCAATGCACCACCGTTGGAACGGGCATAACCTAAGACAACGAACATGTGGCGGTTAACCCGCTTGCTGATAGGATAATAGGCCATTCGTTGAGACTTCTTGAAGTTAGCATTCTTGTACATGTAAATACCCTTGGTTGAGTATACTGCGGAGCCTTTAGTGGCAGCGTAGTTTGGTAAACCGGTTCCGTTCAAACCATTCGGCTTGGATGGGTTCCAGTTCGGGTTGGTTGGGTTGGTTGGGGTAACGGGTGTCGTTGGACTCGTTGGCGTATTCGGTGTGACACCGCGTTGACCGACGGTAACTTTGACAGTCTGAGTAATACCTTTATACGTATATGAGATGTAATAAACGGCACCAGCATCTGAAGTATTTACAGCATTAACAGTATTACCATCAGAATTTTTAATAGTTGTTGTCACATTAGTATTTGAAGGTGTTACTCCATTACCATTTGCATCTTTCAATATGGTAATACCATTGAACTTTTGTGAATTCCAATTGCTACCATAACTAACACTAAAATCTTTAGTGGACATAGAAGACAGTTCCGTTGTTGTTCCAGGAATCTTGATTGTGACACCATCATAAGTATATGTGACATCCCAACTACCTGGTGTATTAGTTGGCTCAACAACGATAGTGGCTTTACTGTGATCGGCTTCTTCAGTTGCATTATCCTTAAATAACTTTTTAATATTGCTCTTAGCAGCATTTAGCAAATCATTATAAGTAGCTGCAGAAAGTGATTCTTGATTTAAAATAATGCTCTTAAATGCTGTGATCCGAACATTTAAATGAGTATTGTAAGCCACGTTATTTCCATTAATAGGAACAGTATCCCTGGTGTAACCAGACTTGGGATTACTGTAATCATAATTGGGATTAGGTATCAGTGGCACTTGCATCTGAATTGAATTGCCACTAGTTAGAAATTGCCAAGATGTTATACCTGCATTACTAAGCTTTCCAGCGTATAAAGCCAACAATGGCGATGTATTGCTAAAAGTCTTAGTGTAGTGACTGTTTGCATAACTATATCCCTTGTCAAACGTACTTGGAACGTTGATTTGCAGATCTGATTGTCTGCTGGAATCGTAAATTAATGTTAGTGGATCATACTTAGGATCAGTTGGTGGAACAGTATTAGTTATCTGAGGTAGATTCAGAATACTTTCGACATTTGCTGTTACACCAGTGTTATTAGTCAAGGTATAGTTCTCAATCAAGTCTGAGTATTTTTGAGTATTGTAATAGACTTGTGCAGGATTAGCATATGTAGCACCGTCAGAAGCTTTACTTTCCCCAATGGTTTGTTTATTACCTTGCTTATTAGTCGCAGTAAATGAAATAGATCCTTGCAATTGTGGTGTGTCCGCAGAAACACTTGCGGTTTGCCCAGATAAAATGCCAACTAAAACAAACGTTGCCACAACAACGATTAACCGCAGTGAGCCTGTAACTACACTCTGTACCTTATTTATCATAAAAAGTCCCCCCCTATTAGCCATGTCGTTATTCATTTCAATTTGGTGAGTGAATATCGATACAAGTTAATTTTAGCACAACAAATTAAACAACATGATTATCATTTATTTAATCGTTAGATTATTTTTTCATCCAGTTGACAATGCATTTTGTCAATATAATTAATACATGAGAAAAACAACCAAATTAATCCATTAGCTTCAATTTCTCCTTGCGCCCACATTCAATGAATCATAGAATATAAATGAATAGTAATAGAAAAATTCATACATACAAAGGAGTCCCAGCATGAAAGCAAGAAAATTACTCTGGACAATCCTGGCAGCCTTGTCCGTTACCCTATTTTTAGGGATCGCATCACAACCTGCCATGGCCAAGAATGGTACCACACCAGTCGCTCTCCGCGGCACATGGCATTCAACAACCAGCAAATCACGTTATGTCATGAAGATTACCAAACATTCAATGTCTGGTTACCGATACAGTAAAAAGCTCCATCGCACAGTCAACCACAGCACGGTTACCGGCAGTCACTTGTACAGCCATTACATTGGCAAAGGCTATTATGAAATTGGAATTGCCGAAAGTGACGCGGTTTCAGACTTCAAGCCAATGCACTACCATGGTAAGAAGGTTCTATATGAACACCTTGGCTATTTTAATTATGGTCATCGCCACCAGATTTGGTATCGTGGAAAATAGTGATTTAAGCCACTGGACATTCCGGTGGCTTTTTCTGACGGTTCCAATGAGTGCTCTATCAACCCTATAGCATTACGCAAATCAATAACCAAGCATATTAGGCAACAATTGCAGTCTTTCATGCTATATTTGTGGCGTAAGGGGGCTAATATTATGAAACTTAAGCAATTATTTTTATTCGCAGCTTCAGCATTTTCACTTACATTGGTTGCTGGATTTGCCGGACAACAACCGGCAATCGCCAAGAATGCCACTACGCCAACAAGTGTCCGGGGTGCTTGGCATCGAACAACAACTAAGTCACGTTATGTGATGATCTTAAAGAAGCAATCAATGACCACTTGGCGTTACAGCAAGAAACTCCACAAAGTTGTTAATAAGCGTTATGTCAATCCAAAGCAGCTTTATGTCAACCGCACCAAGAAAGGCTTCTACGATATCGGATTGAAGAATTCCGATGCTTATTCTGCATTCAAAGCCAGCCATTACAAGGGCAAGAAAGTTTTGATCGAGCATACAGGCTTCTTCAATAAAACTGGTTCGCAACAACTTTGGTACCGTGGTAAATAACAATTATTTCGGTCACTGACATCTTTGCCAGTGACTTTTTTATTTCCAAAAATCCAATTTAATTTCAAAATTCAGATTTATTTCTAAACGTCTCCCTAATTCTTTGCTACAATGAAAATGTAGCTTAAGAAAATCTTAAGAATTTCATGTCCATATTGGGGGGATATCAATGAAATCAACAAGTAAATTATTAACAATTCTCAGCTTGTCGCTTGGCCTGATTGGCGCATCCGCCTTCGGGATCAATGCCCAAGCCAAAACAACCACGGTTAACTATGTATCAACAACCGGAAAAGTATTAAGAGCACCAATTACTTATACAACCAAATCAACAAAATCAAGTTATTATTACAATCCAAAAGCAAGTTATCCAACCAGCGGAGCCGGATATATCAAAAAGATCCCGGGTTACCTGCCACACAAGGTTCCTCAAACTTACTCTGCCAGCAACATGCCAACCTCACTCAACGTGACGTACATAAAAGAGTCAACGCTTGCCAAGAAAGTCGATAAACAATATCTCAAGCAAATTAATGCTTATCGAAAGACAAAGGGACTCAAGGCGTTCAAACACAATGCATCTCTTAAAGCTAAAACCGTTGTCCGTTCAAAAGAATTATGGCAAAAGTTGAGCCATGTTCGACCAAACGGCCAATCATACAATTCCAACAATAGTGGTTACGCTGAATGCATGGCAGTTTTGCCAGCGTACTTCCTACCAACCGGTATCACCACTTACAATTCCGGCCAGGGTGCAATTTTGACATACAATTCCAACGGTTATGTTTCATATAAAAAGACCGCTAAAACTGCCAGTCATGAGTTATTAACCTGTGATGCGCTTCACCGTGACACCGAATTAAACAACTGGGCAACTTATAGCGAAGTTGCTTTCAGCTTCCACGATGATGGATCAGCAAAGATGGCTCAATTATTTGAAATGGCCAACAATCCAAATACTAAAATGTAAGAATGAAGGAGGTTCGAGCAAAACAATCAGTTTTGTTCGAACTTTTTTTGTTTTACAAAAAAATCATCCCTACTAAATAATTCAGAACGCACAAAAAAGGCCCTGCTCGCATACAGGACCTTTTTCAGGGAAATTCATATTGAGGGGTATTTCATGAAGCTAAGAAATTGTTGGGGTTTCTTAGTAATTCTTGTTGGGGTAATCTCTTAATCCAACACAGAGCCAAATGCTTTGTGCCTTCATTTTCGATTGATTTAAGAATACTTCATTTAGCTTAAATGGACCTTAAAATTCAAAATTTAGATCATTAAGAACAAAAAGAAAAGTCCTGCTCGCATACAGGACTTTCCAAGGGAAATTTTATATTTCATATTGAGGGGTATTTCATGAAGTTAAGAATTTTATTTTGTTGGGTAATTCTTAGTAATTATTTGAGGGGTGAATATTATATTTTTGTGAGATATGAGTGATACCAGGGATTCTCCATCGCATCAGTCCTTTCAATATCTTCGTGAGTTTCAGCGCACGGTCTTAAATTAACTCGTTGTGATACTTTCGGTTTTAATAGCAGCTCCAAACAACAAACCTCGTATGCCGGTTGGAACTGTGACGCTCATAGTGATACTTGGTTTTTAACTGAGTCTTCATTAGTTTGTGCAAGTGATCCTTCCTTTCGCATCGTCATTTGTCGTGGAGCTGATTGGGAAATCATATTAGGAGTTTGGTGCAGTTGTTTGAGTTGTGTTCCGCTCGCCTCCTTTCTTATTTGATTGTCTACAGATTATCGCATCCATCTTAAACGAAGCTTAAATGGAAAAATAAATTTCAATTTTATCATTCAACTGTCAGGCCTCCTTGGTAATTGCCGGGGTAACTTCCAATAACTTCAATTGTGTAAGTGCCTTGATTGACGTTCATAGAACCACTGGCGGTTCCTGAATCAACATCAATGGTTTTGTAGACACTACCGTTTTTATAGATCCTAATTTTAAATGGTTGATTGCTCTCGTCACCGCGGGCTTCAATTTCTGTCACGTGATATTTCAAAACGGTGTTATTTTGGAGAGCTTCAACTTTTTCCTTAAATTTGACGGCCTGACTTGTGGATTTAGTCTGCCGATACTCGAATGGACTTTGATCTGAAAGTGCTACTTTTCTCATGGTTTCAGTTCGAACCGCAGACGCGTCAGCGACTATCGTTGGTAAAAATGTTGTTCCAAAGATTGTCATAACCGCGCCGGCCATATAACCGATTTTCTTTATGTCCAATCTATCAATCCCTTCTTGGTTAAGAATATGTTGATTTGATACTTAAATAGTGAAATTAGTGATGCGGGTGATTGTTCATTGGCATCGCTCCCTTCGTTATTGAATGGTTACAGATTATCGTTGGGGGCTTAATCCAAACTTAAAATCGACAATGAACGAAATTCCTTAATTAAAACGCAAATCATTTTAGATAATCGCAAAAATTAGACAAAAAAATGCTGGACCAGCGTTTCCGCTTGAATCCAGCATTCTTAATGCTTTGTGGGCCACGATCACTAAGATGCAGCTAACTTAATTTAATACCAAGAAGGCTTGTCACCATCCGTATTCGGTTGATTGACACCAACTGAATGGCGAATCTCTTTACTTGGATCATTAATAATTTTAACGACAAAATCGGCAATACTCTTTCGTGAAACTTCGGTTCCTTTAAAGGGTTCACCCTTCTGAGTCGTTTCGTAACTGACAATGTCCTTATTGGATAACCAAGCCGGCCGAATAATCGTGTAATCCAGGTCGGACCCTTCAATCACCTTGGCTGCTGCAGCATAGGTCTGCAGATAACCACCATCAAGTTGTTGGTGATTCCATTTACCAAACTCGCCCGGAACTTCATCGTAAATTCCCAAGGTTGAGATCCAGATCAAGCGTTGTAAGGTGGTCCGATCAATTGCGCCAACAACGGTTTTAGCTTCATCTTCAATGTTTTTGCCACTCAAATTAGCATAAACAATGTCGATTCCGTCAAGAGCTTTAATGATTGCCTGTTTATTAGTGGCATCCCCCTCAACAACGGTCTCTCGTTTAGGATCGGTTACTTTCAAACGACCCGCGTTTCTCAAAAATAGCGTCAAATGGTCATCGGTCTCATCCAGCAATTGCTTTTCGACCAACTTTGCAATTTGCCCATTCGCACCTAAAATCAATACATTTGTCATAAATGACGTTCCTCTTTTCAAACAGTATCTGTTTCTACTGTACCAAATTACAGCAAAAAACGGGCCGCAAAAGCTTGCGATCCGTCAATTTGTTACATATCAGTGGCAGTTAAACCATTTAAAATGGCCATATCATCCGGACTAATTTCAAAGCCCAACTGCGTGTTATTTTTAATATGAGCTTGATGGGTTGCCTTTGGTAATGGCAGTACGCCATTTTGAAGGACAAACTTAATTGCCAGTTGAGCAACGCTGACACCGTATTTGTCGGCAATCTTTTTAATATCAACATTTTCAAGGATGCCGCCAGTTGCCAATGGTGAATAGGCTTCGACCAGCATCCCGTTATCCTTGGCAAACTGCGTAATTTGTGGTTCCGTATAACCGACAAAGTAACGAATCTGGTCGACCATCGGTTTGACATCCGCATGATCCAAAATATTTTGAAGATCATGGACATTAAAGTTGGAAACCCCAATTGCTTTAACCTGGCCACTGGCATAGATGTCCTGCATGGCTTTCCAAACTTCCACGTTAGCTGCGTCATAGTTGGTTGAGCCACGCTCACCCCATGGCCATGGTGCGTGAATCAGGTACAAGTCCAAGTATGAGAGGTTCAAGGCCTTCATTGTGGAACGAAAATCCGCAATCGCCCCATCATAGGACTTGGTTGCGGCTGGTAATTTTGATGTCACGAAGACGTTTTCCCGATCCACGTCAGAATCAAGAATTGCTTCGCCAACACTCTTTTCATTTCGATATGCTTTTGCGGTATCAATGTGACGGTAGCCAGCTTTGAGTGCCATGCTGACAGCGTCATAGGTGTCTTGGCCGCCTGGAATCTGCCAGGTACCAAAGCCCACTTTGGGAATTTGAATACCATTATTTAATTCATAGGTATCAGTTAAAATCGACATTTAAAATGCCTCCTTTTAATTTTGCGAGTAATTATATTATGAGCTAGTTGTCACAAAAAGGTAAGCAAAACACCTTTAAATTAAAGATGTGAAAAAATGACGTTCAAATTCGGAAATGAATTTGAACGTCATCACTTTTATCGCTGCGGCAATGTATAGTACAGCTTTAATGTATCACCATACTTGGCATTTGTGTTGGCGGAAATTGTTGCTTGTTTGTTGAAATAATAAATCGGTGTTGTTAATGAACCATCAGCGTTGGTGACCGTTACCCCGGTCAATGACGACAACTTGTTGGGATCTGAGAAAAGTGCGTTTTCAAAGACCTTTGCCGGAACGGCTCCTTGCGTTTGACTTGAGAAGATTGTCATCTGGGCATCGGTTAAGATTGGATAGGTATTACCTTTCAACTGCGATGGACTAATCTGCTGGCCGGTATTCGTCAGGTAATATGCAACTGGCGACAAAAAATTAGGCTTTATCGGATCAACGTAAATCAGATAGTCGTCAGTTCCGATTGTCACATTTGCCGGTTGATTAGTAGGACTTTGGGTACCGCTAATCTTATAACCGGTTGGGACGTTCTTGGTAGCAATGTCAGTTAACTGAGTAGCGTTTTGAAGAATGTCACCTAATTTGGCACCGTTGCTTAAGCTGGCACCGGCCTTTAAATCAGTTTTCTGGATAATCCAGGTATAAGCACCGACAGATTGACCGGCAGAATTAACATAGTTGATTTTGACACTATTATCTTTGGTAGCCTGTTGAGAATCCGGTGCACTGACACCCCCGGAATAAACCCAGCCGACAATTGCGGAATTCTTATCGTCGGTCACTTTATAATACAAATACTGTTCCCGAGTCTTGACGGCAGCGTCCGTAATCGTAAACGTGTCACCTGGATTGTAAGTACTCATATCAACTTTTTTGGCTTTATATTGGGACCATTTGGGATCAACCCATAAAGTGTATTTCTTAGGGTTGCTCAGCGTATAGCCGGTCTTTTGCAGTGGCAGATCGGAATTGCCCATTGTGTTGGCAAGGTTCAAGCCCCCGCCAAAGGTTCCGGTCGTTCGGCCGCCATAAATCCAGCCCCGATAAACACCGTTAAAAGAAACCACCTTGTAGTAAACTGCGCCACGGTTGGTGGTTGCAACTCGGTAAGCCCGGAAATATTGGCTTGAGTCCTTTGATGAACCATATCGCTGCAAAGTATATTTTGAAGCAATAATTCGAGCGCCACGAAGGGTCCCAGCCTTTGTGTACAGGGCGTTGGTTCCGTTTGTGGTAACGTTGCGGTTTTGTGGTGCCGTCTGCATGACTTCATTAGACGTTATTTTAGCGTATGATTTGGCACTGGCATTGCTGGTCAAAAGGCCACTTGCGGCAAACATTGATGCCGCAGCCAGTCCAAAATAAAATGATTTCTTTAAGTTCAAAATCATGAAATTCACTCCCCATATTCTTTCTTCGAACAACATATTAATTAAATGTTACCATTTTGAAATTTAATATGGTACATTTCTTGACTGAATTAATCAAATCGACTTGAGGTTGTAACGCGGAAGACACAAAAAAGCCGGAGTGAACTCCAGCTTTTATTGAAATTAATATTTACCTTGAATGACCAATTTCTTGTTGGCGGTGACATAGTAGCCATTTGATAATTGATAACGGCTTGTCAGATTATGACCAACCAACTTCTTAACTTTCAAATGAGTGCCCTTCTTGTATGACTTGGTTTTACCAGTCAAATTCTTATTCTTGTAAGTGTGGACACCCTTCTTGGAAATAACGGTAATTGTCTTATTCTTTGGAATTGATTTGTAGTAAACATTGACGACATATTTCCGGTTGGCAGTGATATAGCCAACTTTGCCGGCAGTCTTCTGATGGTGGTTAACATCCCGAACTTTATATCTCAAAGCCCCACCGTTTGAACGATCATACCCAATGATGACAAACATTGGCCGGTTTGTTCTAGCTGCTTTGGGATATGTGGCAATTCGCTGTGACTTCCTAAAGGTCGCATGCTTGTACATATAAAGCTTCTTGGTTGCGTATACCGCTGAACCTTTAACTGCAGCGTAGTTTGGTAAACCTGTGCTGCCATTCCCATTGGTTGGAGTCGTTGGATTCCAGTTAGGGTTGCTTGGCGTTGGTGTAGGTGTTGGATTTGTCGTCGGATTTACAGTCTTACCGCCATTATTGCTTCTTCCTGGAACAGTGACCTGAATCGTCTTACTAATCGTCCGCTTTACAGAATCTGAGTAAACTGCTTCATAAGTGTATGTCACATTATAAACTCCGGGTGTACTGGTATTCAAAGTACCATCAGCATTGATCCGGCCATTATTAGACGTTACTTTCACATTATCTTTAGTAACCGGAATTTTGGATGTATCAGAATTATCTTCCTGTTTAGGATCATAGAGGGTTACATGATCTAGTGGATTCCATTTTGCACCTTGATTAACCGTCGCATTATCAGCAACTAAAACCTTAACGACCTGCCAATTAATACCGCCAATTCCATTATTAGCCATAATTTTACGTGCATATTTGAAATAATCAGGATTTGAAATGTCGCTTATTCCACCGCCCAAACGTGCAGTGAATGTTTCATAGGTTAACAGATTATTGTAACGCCAGACAGGTGCATAGTCTTTTGTCTGCAACATATCCCAGAATTTTTGTCCATTGTTAGCGTTCATCTTATCGCCAACCACTCGGTATTCCTTATTCACAAACAATGTTGAGCCATCACTTGTGCCTAATCCGCGATAAAAGTTATCAGTTTCAATATCATTGCTGAAATTGAATTCAGGCATCAATGATTGAACGTCCGTAGCTTGTTGGTAATAGCCATCTTTATCTTTATAGGTGACAAGATACTGTCCCTTCATAAAGTCGGGATACGTTGTGACATCTATCGGCATTCCTATCTGAAAATTGAGCGTTGTCCCATCAAATTGCCAGTTATTTTCTCGAACCGGATAATTTTCATTAAACTGTGCGTCTTCGCCTTTGACGTATTCCATTGGAACTGAAACGTCAATCGACTGTTGAGGCTTCAAGGTACCATTAATGACAATATTACTATTACCATATGGCGTCGTAATATTGAATTGACTTGGAGAATTTGCTCCCGTAATCACAGCAGATTGCGCAGGATCACCAACTGGGAGAAATGGTGCAGAGCCACTGGTTAAGTCCTTGGGAAATCTCAAAAACTGTGCAACCGATATATCTGCTCCACCAGAAGGATTACTATTTTTCAGATATAAATGTTCATAAAAATATGGATTGTTTCTTAACGGCCAAGCATCATTGCTAATAATTGTACCTACGGGGGAGCCGCTGAAGTTTGAATTCTCTCCTCCAACAGAAATATACACTGCGTGTTCCAAACCATTCTGGTACTTAGCTGGCGTAGTGTATCTGGTACCACCGTTATAAAGAATCGAAGCTGCGTGTACACCCCCAGTAAAAGTAAATAGACCTATGATTCCAAATGCCATCATTAACAACAGATATTTGATCCGTTTGCGAATACTTTTTGACATCATCATACCCCCTCAATATAACCATTTTAATTCTGTTTTATTTACCTCTTAATTATACCAGTGGGCACTCAGCAAACGCTAAATTTATGTCCAAATAAAATAAAAAAGCATCCCACCCAGGAATGCTTAAACAAACATTTATTTTGAATGATTGACGACTTCAACGTGGTCTTTTTTGTAAGCCACAATGACAACCCCAATGTTAATCAAAACCAGGATGGCGGTCATCAGAAATACATAACGATAATCCAAAATTCCGGCGACCCCGGATGCCAACATTGGTCCAATCACGGCACCCATCGCTTGGAACGACTGATTATAACTGAAGATCCGGCTGACTGATCTCGACGGAGCTTCCAAGGTCATAACGGTTTGAGTGATTGGCAGAAGTGCCGCATTGGCAAGGCCAATCATGAATCGAAGAATTCCCAACATTAAAACGGTGGTAACGAAGAACATTGGGAAGTACACGACTACGGAGAAAATCAGACCAACAAGTAAAATTTTCTCTGGGCCAATATGATCCCCCAGCCTTCCAAGCGAAGGGGCAACCAATATTGTCGCAATACCAGGCAGTGCCGCAATCACACCACTTGTAAAGGCAACGTTCCCATGATCGTGCATCAACTCTTTAACAAACAAACTGATGATTGGGTTAATTGAAGTCGTAGCGGCCATGATGAGCATTGAAGAAATGATCATTGCCCAGACAACCCGTTTATGCTGGATCCCCTTAAAGGCATCTCTTAATCCTGTCTTGGCACCCTTCTTAACGGGTGTGAAGTCTTCTTTAACGAAGAACAGTGTCGACATTGATGCCAAGAACATCATGAATCCAAACATGTAAAATAGCAGTCGATAACCAAAGATTCCCGACAGATACCCACCGATAATTGGACCAACCAGCTGACCACCGACATTTCCAGTCGTCAAAGTACCCATTGTCTTCCCGCTATCTTGGGTGGGTACCTCACTGGCAATCAGTGCGTATGCATTATTAATGTAACCAGAGAAGGTTCCCTGGATAAACCGGATAATGATCAGGAACCACACATTAGGCGACAAGCCGGTTAGCGTCGCACTAATCGTCATCCCGATAGCCGCCCGCAACAGCATCGGCTTTCTTCCAGTCTTATCAGCCAAGTTCCCCCACAAAGGCGAAACGATGGCCTGACTTAAAAAGACTCCTGAGAATGCCAGTCCGGCATACAGCGTTAATTCCCACTTGGGGAAGTGCCCCATTGTACTGATAAACAATGGAAGAAACGGCATTGACATACTCGCTCCGGCACCCGTGGCAAAGTTACCGAACCAAAGTGCCCACAAGTTTTTCCTCCATTGCGGTGTTACAGATTTTGTCATGATTTTTCAAGACCCTTACTAAATTCGAATTTTAGATACAAAATTCATTATAGCTATTCATGTTGTATATGGCAATTATCAATTAGCGGACAAACAAAGCCGCCAGAAATCATATGCGAATTTCCGGCGGCTTTAATTAATCATTTATGCGGTCATTATTGGAAATCAGTACCAACTTTATTATTGGCTTCCGTTGTGTTATCCATGTACGTCTGATAGTTCCCATTGGGGTCGGTAACTAACTGATAATAAGATTTAATATCATCATATAATTGCTTTCGATTTTCAAAATCTGAGGAATAGTCAGAAGCATTTTGCGCCAAATCGTCAAATAAATTGTCGAGCTTTTCTTTTTTGTCTTGCAGTTTTGTCAATCTACCAGATTCAGTCCATTGTTCGAATAAAGCTTCTAACGCCTTGTTGAAATCAGTATATGTTGCGCCATTTACAGTCACATAATCATCATAAATAGCGGAATTCCAGACTTTTGTCGTCTTGTTATTCATTGTCTCCAACTCATCAGCAATTTCATATGCCAAAGGTTGAAACTCGTTAAGCGTATCTTGATAAGAATCCTCGTCATCTTCATCGGTGCTTTCTTCAGATTCATCATCCTCATTAGACATGTCCTCAGAATCAGACATTGAATTATCTACAACCTGTGGTTCAGATGCATATTCATGCCGATTAACTACCTCGGTAATTCCCGCGATTCCAAAAGCCATTACGGCAACAATCAGAACCGTCACACCAATTTTAATTTCTTTTGGGCTTCCAGATTTTATCCAACTAATAATTCTCTTCATTCAATGATCCTCCAACAATAAAATATATGTCCCCTCAGAACATCTATCACGTTAATAACGTCAGTCTACATAATTACTCTTTACCAAATACTTGTGGGGGTCATTGAAGCTGTTTATTGTATTTGTGTAAATTTCACCAGCATATGTATAAACTGATTCTAAGCAGAACAGTAACTATTGTACGTGATTGCATGCACCCACTCAACTGTTAATTTAAATTCGTGAATACTTCCACAGCAGCTGGTATTGTCCTGAATGGTATAATGTACGCAAAATATTTTAAGGAGAATTCGAATGGACAAATTAGATCGCAAAATTTTAAACATCATTCAAGAAGACGGCCGGGCTTCTGTCAAAAGCATCGCTGAAAAATGTTTCATTTCAGCTCCCTCGGCGTCCGTCCGTTTGCAGAATCTTGAAAGTCACGGTTTCATTAATGGCTACACTGCCAACGTGAACTATGAAAAGCTGGGCTATCTCATCAAAGCATTTGTTCGAATCGATGTCAGCTATGTTGAAATGCCCAAGTTCGTCGAATTCATTTCGAAGATTCCCAACGTGGTGGAATGTAACTATATTACTGGGGATGCATCGGTTCAGTTAAAGGTCTTCTATAAGACTATGACTGAACTGAATGAATTCAATGCTTCTCTGAAAGACTTTGGTTACAGTCATACAAACGTTACTTTTACAACGAATATCGGGCCCCGGCCACTCAAGTTACCTGAAGATGACAAGTAAGAACAACTTGAAAAAAGTTTTTTATTTTCATAGGCAAATTGGTACTTCTGCCTTATTTTCATGAAAAAATAATCAAAATCACAAAATGATGTGAAAACTTCCTCCCAAAACCATCGAAATCGCACACGGTGGTGTTAGTATAATGGCAAATTAATTAGAGGCCTCTAATTGAGTTAACCATTTTACAGAGAGGAAGATTTTTAATGCAAAAAAATGAAGTAACCGAAAATGCCGACGGCACGATGCGCTCATTAAGCAATCGCAACGTCCAAATGATCGCAATCGGAGGCACGATTGGAACTGGGCTGTTCTTAGGTTCAGGAACAACCATTAGTAAAACCGGTCCATCAATATTATTAGTTTATTTAGTTTTAGGTATCTTTTTCTTCTTAATGATGCGGGCAATTGGTGAAATGCTTTATTCCGATCCATCACAACACACCTTTGTTTTCTTCATCACCCGTTATCTTGGACCGACAGTCGGTCACTTTACCGGCTGGACTTACTGGTTGGGCCTATCGTTTTGTGCGATGGCTGAAATCACTGCCATCTCTACATACGTTCAATTTTGGTTTCCAAACATTCCATCGTGGATTATCCAATTAGTCTTCTTGGGAACTTTGGCATGTGTCAACTTAATTGCCGCAAAGGTCTTTGGTGAAGCCGAATTCTGGTTCGCCCTCATCAAAATCGTTGCCATTCTGGCATTGATTGCGACCGGTGTCTTTATGATGTTCAGTCATTCAGTAACCCCACTTGGCCATGCTTCAGTTCAAAACATTTTCCAGAACTTCAGCATGTTCCCACACGGCGGCTTAAGCTTCATTTCAGCCTTTCCAATGGTTTTCTTCGCCTTTCAAGGAATCGAATTTGTTTCAATCACCATTGGTGAAGCCGAAACGCCACATCGAATTATCAAAAAAGCCGTTAATGAAACGCTGCTCAAAATTTTAATCTTCTATTTTGGTGCCCTGATCGTTATCATGGGAATCATTCCTTGGACTCATTTGACTCCTGCCAGCAGCCCATTCGTTCAAGTATTCAAGCTGGCCGGATTCCCTGCAGCAGCTGCCATTATTAACTTTGTTGTTTTGACATCTGCTTCATCTTCATTAAACAGTTTTATCTTCTCAGCCGGTCGCCATTTCTACCAGCTCGCAACAGAAACCCCAAAGGACAGCTTCATGAATCGCCATTTCGCCAAGATCTCCAAGAATGGTGTACCTGCCGCTGCCATCACCTTTTCCGCTCTGTGCCTTCTCATCACACCACTGATGAGCTTAACCAATGCCACCGCGTCAGTCTTTACCATCGTCGCTGGTTCATCAAACGACATGTACATCATCGTGTATGCCTTGGCAATGATTGCTCACCGGAAATATCGTGAATCAAGTGACTTTCTGCCGGATGGCTTTAAGATGCTATGGTACAATTTCACCAGCCCACTGACAATCGCCTTCTTCGCTATTATCTTCGTCACATTGTTCTTCATCCCTGAAGACATTATCGGAGCTGTCGGTGCCATCGTTTGGACCATTGTTTTTGGTGGTGTTACCTACCTGCATCAACGCAGTATGGCACTTGCCAATGCTGACAACAATTAACAAAGTCAGCTGGAAATAACAAATTTCTGAAATTTTAATCCGCTTTTACCGTGTTGTGCTATGCTGAATTTGTTCCAAAAAACTGTATTATTTATTGGAGGAAATCAGCGTGAAGATACGTAAAATCTTTGTTGGGGTTATCGCAAGTTTGTTGTTGCTGTTTAGCGGGATGTTCTTAGTCCACTCTACTCAAGCAGCAGTTCATTATGGGACACCAGCTGCATTACATGGCAAATGGAAGTCCAGTTATATTAGTGGATCCGGTCGATTTAAAGGCCACAGCACATTAAGTATTCGCGGCCACCATGTAACTTATAACGATGTCCATGGCATTCGTCGGGAATCAATTTTCAAAACCAAGTATTCAAAGTCCGGCCGAATCTACACTATTGTTGGTCGAATGTATGATAACGCCCCAGCTAGTGGGATTAAAAAGGCCATGAAAATCAAAGTCTACAATCATCACAAGATTTATTTCAAATTACTCGGTCAACACTCACATAGTTTAAACCGCGTTTACACGAGATATTAAAGTTAAATAGCATCATAATAAAAATTCGCTCGTATTGAGCGGATTTTTTTGTGCGTTCTTAGCTGGTCATCCCCATAACCAAGCCGGCCACATATGAAATTAACCAAAACATCCAGACAACCAAGCTAAACTTGTGGAAATTGGTTTTGGACTTCTGACTGCCCACCCCAAGCACATACGCTGCCCAAAGAAAATGAAATGCCATCAGGACAATTGCCGCAACGCCGGTGACCAGATGTAAAGCAGGCGTGGCAGCGCTGGATGAGCTGGCAATCGAAGACATGATCGTTGTTCCGGTAGTATCAAATACCAATCCCATGCCAAAGAACAGAATTTGCTTGAGTCTGAGAGAACCGGCCTTTCGTTCCGAGAAAACGCCGATTGTATAAAAGACCAGTGCCAGGGAAATAGTGATGATTGCCGCAATTAATTTGATGTTCATAATTTGTTCCTCCATTATTATTAAAATGATTTTTCATTAGTGACATCGTGTCACTTTTCTTGATGAATTAAGAATAACATATCAGTGACACTGTGTCACTAATTTTGGATAAAAAAATAAACCATCCATTTTCGGATGGCTTATAAAGATTGTTAATCCCTGTTTTCACGACGAAAATTCACTAAATCGCGACTAATTTCTTTTGTACTTGGATAAATTTTTTGATAAATCCTGTGTAGCTTTTGGTATTTGGCAACATTGTCCGGCTGCGGTAAAAAGACATCTTTAAAATGAACGAAGGTTTGAGCGCATTCGTGGAAATTATTGAACCATTTCATACCGACTGCCGCAATCATGGCAGCACCCAGTCCTGGGCCCTGTTCATTTTTCAAAGAGATCACTCTTACATTAAAAACATCGGCTTGAATCTGCTGCCACAGCGGGCTCTTAGCGCCACCACCAATTGACACAACTGTATCAAATTGATTGCCCTTCTTTTCGTACAAATCAAGAATATCTTTAAAGGAAAAGGTGATGCCTTCCAACACTGCCCGGACAAAATCATGACGCTTCTGACTGCTGTCGACGCCGATAAAGCTGCCGCGAATGTCAGGATCGGCATAGGGAGCTCGTTCCCCAACAATGTATGGCGCAAACAAAAGCCCATTTGCCCCAACAGAAGACTTGGAAGCACTTTGAACGACTTCAGTGAAGTCCTCCTCAGAAGCAAATGTCTTTTTGAACCAGCTGAGTGAATAGCCGGCTGCTAATGTGACTCCCATCGAATAATACGCATCCGGAATGGCATGATCTTCGTATTGGAGAACCCCATCATAATTGGTTTCTTTTTGGGGTTCATACTTTAAAATCACGCCTGAAGTCCCAATACTGGATAACACTTTATTAGGACTGTCGATGCCAGCACCAACCGCGCCACAAGCGTTATCAGCGCCACCGGCAAATGTTTGGGTATTGGTGGATAAACCAGAGTAGCCGGCATACCAGTCATCAATATGACCCGTCTCATCAACGGAACGAACAAGTTGCGGACACAGGGTTCTCGGAATTTCAAACGCATCAAGGATTTCTTGACTCCAAGTTTGGGTATTCACATCCAACATAACAGTTCCAGTTGCATCCGAATAGTCAATCGCCAGCTTGCCTGTCATTCGAAAACGCAAATAATCTTTTGGCAGCAGCATTGTTTCAGCCTGTTTAAATATTTCTGGTTGATTTTCCTTAACCCACAATAGTTTAGGCAGGGTAAAACCTTCCAGCGGTTGATTATGGGTAATTTCCACAAACCGGTGACCCATCTTGGCCATAATTTCCTGGCGCTGCTTGGAAGACCTGGTGTCATTCCAGAGCATCGCTGGCCGTATAACCCGCTGCTGCTTATCCAATAACACCAGACCGTGCATCTGACCGGAATAGCTAACACCA
Organism: Lentilactobacillus kefiri; assembly: GCF_007989105.1. Classification (GTDB taxonomy): domain Bacteria; phylum Bacillota; class Bacilli; order Lactobacillales; family Lactobacillaceae; genus Lentilactobacillus; species Lentilactobacillus kefiri. The sequence continues at coordinate 17,689 of NZ_BJVK01000008.1, forward strand.
ACAATCTGTTCCGGCTTGAGCTTGTTTGTAAGATTAACCGCACGATTGAAACAGTTGTGGCACTGACCCAATCTTCAGGATCCTGCTCAGCATATCCTGGTTGGGGCTGGCTGATCGGAAAGTCCATTTGCTCTTGAGCAATAATTTTACCAGTTCTGGTAACGGCAGTGACCTTCACGGAACTCGTTCCCAGGTCAATGCCCAACACACAATCAGTCATGTAAGCTCCTCCTCAAAAACAATCGAGTTTATTTTGAATCAAATTTCTTAAAATGTTCAGCCAAGTACTTTGTGGTTAAGCTTTGAGGATTTTGAATTAAATCCTGCGGTCGGCCCTTGGCAACAATTCGGCCACCCTGATCTCCACCGCGGGGACCCATGTCAATCAGGTAGTCCGCATTGGCCATCAAATCCAAATCATGAGTAATCATTAAGACCGTTGCCCCTTGGTCGATCAGTTGTGAAAATACCTTCAGCAATACATGCACGTCCAGTGGATGCAGGCCGACTGTTGGTTCATCAAATATGAACAGTGTGTCATTTTGGCGGCTCTTCATGTGAGATGTCAGCTTTAATCGTTGAGCTTCACCACCTGAAAGACTTGGCGTTGCTTCACCAAGATGTAAGTATCCCAGCCCCATTTGCTGGAGAACCTGAAGGGTTTTCAAAATTGATTCATCGTCTTTGAAAAGCTTAATTGCATGATCAACATCATAGTCAAGAACGTCGGCAATCGACATCCCCTGCCATTTAATTTTCAAAATATCCTGGTTGAACCGTTTCCCGTGACACGTTGGACAAGTCTCAACCATATCCGGCAGATATTGAATATCCAGTGAGATTTCACCGGTTCCACCACATGATGGACAGGCCCCCTGCTTGTTATTATAGGAAAAATAGCTTGGGGTATAGTGATGCTTTTTGGCATCGGGCAGTTGGGCAAACTTTTTTCGTAAATTATCCATAATATTGGTATAAGTGGCCAGAGTTGATCGGGCATTCTTACCAACAGGTGTCGCATCAACACTGACAATGTGTTTCATTTTCCCCGGTTCAAATTGACCAATATAGCTTGGCAATGAATGGTTATGGAACTTGGCGTTAAAGGCATCCAGCAGGCCATCCAAGACCAGCGTCGTTTTACCGGCTCCGGAAAATCCAGTAACCGCAATCAGGCGATTAATTGGAAAGTCGGCAGTCACGTTATTCAAATTAAAGCGCTGCTTAATCGTCAGCGTCATGGACCCTTTGGCAAATACATCCTCATTGGAAACCTGACGGGTCATTAACTGCGCTTTACCCGTCAGAAACGGTCCAATTAATGAATGACTGCTTTGACGAATCTGGGCGGGCGTCCCCTGGTCGATGACTTGACCGCCATTGACACCGGAACCTGGTCCGATTTCAATAATATAATCAGCAGAATTGATAATAGCCGTCTCATGATCAACAACGACCAGTGAATTACCCTGTTCAACCAGTTGATGAAAGATTTTAATCAAGCCTGAAACATTGTCCGGATGAAGCCCTACTGAGGGTTCATCCAAAACATACAAGACACCAGTCGTCTGGGTTCTTAATGTCCGGCCAAGCTGAATTCGTTGAAGTTCGCCGGTTGAAAGCGAAGCACCGGCCCGATCCATCGTCAAATAGTCCAGTCCCAAATCAAGCAATGGCTGAGTTTGATTTAACAATTCAGTGGTCAAATTGTTGGCCAATTTTTGCATGTTATCCGGAAGCCACTTCTTAATTCGCTCAACAAATGCCGGCAGCTCACCAATTGGCATGTGACTTGCCTGGGCAATATTCGTCCCATCAATTAACTGACTTAATCGGCTGGGATTGATTCGGGTACCATGACACATTGGGCAGGTGAAGAAACGGTAGAAGCGGTTCAGCCGTTTCAATGCGATCTCACTTTTAGTCGTCTTCATGCTATCTTCAATGGCGTTATAGGCATTTTCATACAAAGCGTTGTCCATATGAAAGACCCGGCCGTTTTTGCTGGGGATATCAATGGCATAGTGCTTTTGCTGACCATGCAGGACCATGTCTTTTTCTTTGTCGGTTAATTGATTGTAAGGAACATCGATTCTTACGCCGGCAGCCTGCGCCACAATTGGCATAAAGTTTCGGCCCGGTGTCCGCCAAGCTGCCACGGCACCGTCACGAATCGTCTTGCTTTCATCACCAATCAAGGTATCCGGGTCAATTTGTTTGGTAATTCCCAATCCCTCACACTTAGGACAGGCACCATCCGAATTAAAGGCAAAGTCTTCAGCACTGAACGCATGAAATTTAACGCCACAAGTTGGACAGGTAATCACGCCCATTTGGTCACCCATCACGTCCATCGCTTCGGCAATCTTAATCGTTGGTGGAACTTGATGGCCGTTTGGACACTTAGGTGATCCAAGACGGGAATACATGAGCCGCAAAACGTTAAAGATTTCAGTCATCGTCCCGACAGTCGAACGGGCACCGGGAACCGTTGGCCGCTGACGTAATGCCAGCGCAGACGGAATGTGTTTAACCGAATCAACATCAGCCCGGCCAACTTGACTGATTCGTCGCCGAGTGTAGGTGGCCAATGAGTCAAGATAACGTCTGGCACCTTCTGAATAGAGAATTCCCATCGCAAGAGAAGACTTCCCGGAACCTGAAAGTCCCGAAATCGCGACAAATTTATGTAAGGGAATATTAACGTTAATATTCTTTAAATTATTCACTTTTCCACCAATCACTTCAATATGATCGGGTAACTTAGCTGCTGGCATATGATGACTCCTTTCGGGAATGTTGTTGGTTTAATTGTAACGCAGATAAATAACCACGGAGATGAAAAAGGGTCAAGCCATTTCTGGCTTGACCCTTATTAAAACTTAAATTGTCTTCAGTTTTCCTCTGAAATCATCCAGAGTCTTATAACCTTTTTTATCCATAATTTCTTTTAATTCTTTGGAAATGCGTTCGAAGATTGGTGTTCCTTCATAACCAAATGCAGTTCCAATTTGAACCAAGTTGGCACCACAGAGGACATGTTCGAAAACATCCATTCCAGACTTGATACCACCGGTCCCAATGATGGGAATTTCTGGATTCAAACGTTGACGAAGAGCACGGACGTTAGCCAATGCAGTTGGCTTAACATAGTCACCACCAAGACCGCCAAAACCGCCCTTAGGCTTGATAACAACTGATTCAGTTTCCGGATCAACGACCAGACCGTTACCAATTGAGTTGATAACGTTAATGTAGGTAACCGGGAAATCATTGAGAACTTCAGCGATACCATTAAATTGATTGAAATCAAAGTAAGGTGGCAGCTTCAAGCCAAGCGGCTTCTTAAAGAACTTGAAAGTAGCAGTTAAAACATCCCGGACAGCGTCAAAGTCATAACCGACTTGTGACTTTCCGGCAACGTTTGGGCATGAGAGATTCAGTTCGGTCAAGCCGTTGAATGAGCTTTCTTGAACTTTCTTCGGCAAATTTCAAATAATAATCAATTCCGTGGTTGGGTAATCCCATTGAGTTAATGCTTCCAAGTGGCAATGCCTTCATCCGTGGGCTTTCGTTTCCGGCCCGTTCTTCCGGAGTGGCACTCTTGGTAACACAGCCACCGGCCATTGAATCCAATGTTTTGTTAAGTTCGTCAGTAGTTGAACAACGAACTCCAGCCGCATTTAACAGTAAATTATCGAATTGATAGTCGCCAATATGTGAGGCGAGTGAGATATTATTTTGCATTTGCTTCCTCCCGTTTTGTCCAGTCCCAAGGGGCTTTGTGCCAAGTTGATAAACGTGAATATTCTTCATCTGAGAACTTGTTTTCTTTATGACCTTGCGCAATCAGATCAGCGTAACTAAGCAATGGAACCAGCTTGGTGTCGGCATCGGCGAAGTTCTTGTCGGCATCCGGCAAGCCGTATGTAAATACGGAAGCCACGCCAATCACATTAACGCCTTCATTGCGAACTGCTTTAACAGCTCCCAGAACACTGCCGCCAGTTGAAATCAAATCATCGATCAAAACAACTTTGTCATCCTTGGAAATCCGACCTTCAATCTGCTTTCCGGCACCATGATCCTTTGGCTTTGCCCGAACATAGATCAGGGGCAGATTAAGTCGTTCAGCAACCCATGCGGCATGGGGAATTCCAGCTGTGGCAACTCCGCCAATGACCGTTGCATCCGGATAGTTTTTCTTGATGTTTTCAGCCAATCCATCAGCAATCATGTCTCTTAATGATGGAATGGAAATTGTTAATCTGAAGTCTGTATAGATAGGTGATAAAATGCCACTTGCATATCTAAATGGTTTCTCAAGGTTGATACTGACAATTTGGTTATCAATTAATGATTGAATAATTTGATTAGTTTGCATAATTCCATTCCTCCAACATTTTGTGATATGCGGCAACTGGGTCTTCAGCTCGGATGATTGGCCGGCCGACAACTAAAGCTGAACTACCGTACTCGGCAGCCTGCTTAGGAGTTGCAGTCCGTGACTGGTCATCCTTGGGGAAGTTGGCTGGTCGAATTCCTGGGGTTACATATAGGAAGTCATCCCCAACCTGTTCCTTCAATGAACTCACTTCAAGTGGTGAAGTGATAACACCGTCGGCACCTGATCGCTTTGCTAATTTGGCAAGGGACACAACTTGGTCAACCATATCCAACTTACAGTTTTGCTCATTTTCCAAAGCGTCTTCTGTAATTGAGGTCAACTCGGTAACTGCGAGTAACTTGGGTGTCGGAACACCAGCTTCTTCACTCCCCAGTTCCAAGCCTTCCTTGGCTGCGGCAATCATTTCCGAACCGCCAAGGGCGTGGACAGTCGTATAAGTGACCCCCATTCGCCCAATCTGCATCATTCCCATTTTAACGGTGTTGGGAATATCTTGAAGCTTGAGATCCAAGAAGATTTTGAAACCTTTGTTTAGCAGTTCCTGAACAATTTCAGGTCCTTCACCATAAAACAGCTCCATGCCGATCTTAACGGTCATTCCTTCATCAGTTGGAAACTGGTCAATAATCTTAAACAGCCCTTCTCGATTCCAAACATCAAGTGATACAATTAACGGTCCTCGCATAATTACCCTCCTGGTTGATTACAGAAAAAGAGCCCGAGACTGTAGAACTCAGCACATCTCTGCACTAATCCCTGCAAAATCACGGACTCTTTGATTAATTTGTCGTCCGCTTTTGGCCTCTCTGAACCAAATTAAAGCTCTTTTATTTGTTTATTACTTTATCACGTTAGGTAAAGGAGTTCAAGGAGATAATTTTTGCCCGCCTAAATATGCGGTTGTCAAACTAATACTTAAGTAGGGAATCTTTAATAGCCCGCCTTGCATTCCCAACATATCCGTGTAATAATGTTGACAGCAAAAAATAAAGAATGTCAGCGAGCATTCATTTGGAGGAACGGACATGGAAAATACAAATACACTTACGCACAGCCATACTTTTACGAAGAATCAGAAATGGGTAATTGCTTCTACCAGTTCTGGATTCGCATTGGAAAATATGGATGTGCTATTTTTATCCTTTGCAATGAGTTCAATGATCAGCCAACTTCATCTTAGCGGTGGCGCTGCCGGATTGATTGGTTCAATCACGAACTTGGGAATGTTATTTGGCGGGATTATGTTTGGTCTTATCGGTGACCGATTTTGTCGGGTAAAGACCTTCACCTACACAATCTTCATCTTTGCATTTGCAACCGCAATGATGGCTTTTGCAAATAACATTACATTGATTTACATATTAAGATTCTTAGCCGGTATCGGTGCCGGTGGTGAATATGGTGTCGGCATCTCAATGATTGCCGAATCATTCCACAAAAATCAAATCGGAAAGATGACATCGGTTGCCGCAATCGGCGGTCAAATCGGTGCCATCCTAGCAGCCATCACAGCTGCCATCGTCATCCCTCACCTGGGCTGGCACGCACTGTTCCTTGTTGGAATCGTTCCAGTTGTTTTAACCTACTTCGTACGTCGACACTTGAGCGAAACTCAGGAATTCGTTGAAGCAAAGAAAGTTGAAGCAGAAAAGAAAGAATCAACAACCAGCGCCGTCTTCAAATACATGTTCAGTTCACCCAAATTAGCTTACCAAAGCTTTGCATTAATGATTATGACCACCGTTCAAATTGCCGGATACTTCGGCTTAATGAACTGGCTGCCAATCATCGTTCAAAAGCAACTTAGCTTAAACGTTTCCGGTTCATCACTTTGGATGATTTCAACAATCATCGGAATGAGCCTTGGAATGATTACTTTCGGTTCAATCCTTGACTACTTCGGACCACGCCGAGCATTTGGAATCTTCCTGATTGCTTCAGCAGCCATGGTCTTCACAATTACTTTGGCTCACAATACTATTTCACTGCTTATCATTGGTGCCATCGTTGGGTTCTTCTCAAACGGGATGTTTGGTGGTTACGGTGCCGTCATCAGCCGCCTTTACCCAACTGAGATTCGTTCAACTGCCAACAACGTGATCGTTAACATTGGCCGGGCAGTTGGTGGTTTCTCATCAGTTGTTATCGGAATCTTGATGGATAACTACTCATTGACTGTTGTCATGGGCTTCCTGTCAATCCTGTATGTGATTAGCTTTATCACAATGATCACTTTACCAGGCCTCAAAAAGCTGGGCTTGAAGCAAGCATAATAACTTAACCTGCTTAATAAATCGTCGACTCCAAGTTGGCGATTTTTTTATTCATTTGAATATTCTGACTTAGTAGCCGATAATGGTTGTATAGACACATTTATGAATCCTGTGGGGAAGACACTGTTCAGGGGTAGAATTCTTGTCATGTACTTCGAAAGGTAGGTCAAAATTAGTAATGGAAAAAATTATTGCGTTTGATATGGATGGAACGGTCGCCGAGACTTTCCCGGTTATCTTTGATTCATTTAGAAGAACCGTTCACGACTATACTGGTAAATGGATCAGTAACCAGGTCATCCTTGCCACTTTTGGAGCAAATGAAGTTGGGATGTTAAAAGAGTTGATTCCCGATTACTCTGACGAAGTTTTGGAAAGCTTCCATGAAAACTATCGCCGGGCACATCTTCAGTTACGTCACCCATTTGAAGGAATTGAAAAATTACTCAAAGAACTTCACGAACGCGATGTCATTACTCCAATGATTACCGGTAAAGGCAAACAAAGCCTTCAAGTCAGCCTTGATTCACTTGGCCTGACAGATTCCTTCTCACCCGTTCTGTCCGGTTCACCCGACGGCTCGATAAAAGCCAAGCAGTTCGGTGACGTCATCAAACAATTTGGCGTTACCAAAGAAGATATGGCATATATCGGTGATGCGCCAACCGACGTGACCGCCTGCCAAGAAGCCGGCATCAAATGTTACTCAGCTGCCTGGTCGATTAATGCCAAAACCAAGGAACTCGAAAAGCTCAACCCGGATGAGATTTACACATCCGTCGATCAACTGAGAGAAAAGTTAATAAACGAATAATTAAATTGGCTAAACGACGACTGCGTGGATAATGACACGCAGCCGTTTTTTGTTTATATTATTAAAGACACTCTAATAATTGACCATTAACAGGAGTATAATTTAAGCCAATAACACATTTCATAATGGAAAGGATGATTCATTCATGAAGATTGAAGAAGGCTACATGCCATTTAAAGGCTACAAAACTTACTATCGAATTGTTGGTGAAAAGACCCCTGGGAAAGCTCCCTTACTGCTGATTCACGGTGGCCCCGGCTCTTCTCACAACTATTTTGAATTACTTGATGATTACGCCAACACCGGCCGCCAGCTGATTATGTATGATCAAGTTGGCTGTGGAAAATCTTCTCTTCCAGAAGACGAATCCATTTACGTGAAGGAAACTTGGGCCGAAGAATTAATTGCCCTGAGAAAATACCTGCATTTGGATGAAGTACATATGCTTGGCCAATCATGGGGCGGGATGCTGGAAATGCTCTACCTGACCCATTACAGCCAAGAGGGCGTCAAAAGTGTCATGATCGATGGATCGCCATCCTCAATTAAGTTGTGGATTGCCGAACAGCATCGGCTGATCAAATATTTGAGCTACGAAGACCGTCAGGCAATCGCCGAAGCAGAACGAACTGGCGATTTTAGCGGGCCCAAATACTTGGCCGCCAACGATCGTTATATGGAGCGTTACTGCTGGGACGATCCTGATGAAAATTCACCGGAACCTTTGCGTCGACCTACCAACGGTAAGCGAGCCAGCTTAATTGCCGAAGGACCAAACGAATTTACCGAAAATGGGACAATCAGCGACTTTGATGTCACCGATGATTTAAAGAACATTCACGTCCCAGTCCTGGTCACAAACGGTACTGACGACCTCTGTACGCCATTAATCGCCAAAACGGTATACGATCATATTCCTGGTGCTAAATGGCATCTGTTCGCCAACAGTCGCCATCTGGCCTTACTTGATCAGCATGATGAATTTATTAGTGTGCTTGATCACTGGCTTAACGAGAATGACTAATGATGAAAGTGATTATTTCACCTGCTAAAAAAATGATCGTCAATCAAGACGACTTTGATGTTCAAGCAAAGCCGGTGTATCTTGACCAGGCAACTGAAATTCTAAATGCCTTGCGCCAACTTGATTACGAACAGCTCAAAAAACTTTGGCACGCCAGCGAAAAGCTGACCCAAGCCAGCTATGAACAACTGAAGCACATTGACTTAGAGCACCAACTAACGCCTGCCATTTTGAGCTTTTCAGGAATTCAGTACCAATATATGGCACCGGATCTGTTGAGTGAAGATGCACTGAACTATTTGCAGGACCATCTTCGAATCCTGTCAGGCCTTTATGGCATTTTAAGACCATTCGACGGCGTATCACCCTACCGCTTTGACATGGATTCAAGATTAGCAATTCCTCCGGCCAAGAACATGTATGACTATTGGGGTGACCGGATTTATCAAACGTTGATCGGTGATCAGCCAATCATCAACTTGGCATCCCAAGAATATTCGAAGACCGTTACCCGCTTTTTAAAAACTGATGATCAATTTATCAACATCACATTTGGTCATCTGGTTGACAGCAACATTAAGACTCGGGCAACGTTTGCCAAAATGGCGCGTGGGGAAATGGTCCGATTTATGGCTGAACATCAGGTGACTAACATTGACGAACTAAAGCAGTTTGATTCACCAAATTATCAATTTGCCGATTCATATTCAACTAAAACGCATTTAGTTTTTTTGCGTCAAAAATAATTATCAACAAAAAACGGCTATCCAATTGGATAGCCGTTTTATTTTGTATCAATTGTAGCGTTGCAGTTAAAAATTGTTCATGTTGACCAAATTTACTTACTGGCGTTTTTAGGATTGATGTAGCCATTCTTATATTGATCCAATGAGGTTGAGATTACTTCATAACCTGACAGCGTTCCAGCTTGGACCAGGTAACCACTGTCATCGAAGAAATCACCTGTTGCTTCGGCAGTTCCGGCAAGGCCACTTTCAGATTTGCCTGTACCACCGCCACCAATTGCCATCCCCTCCATTCGGGCGTGGTCCAATACAGAATAATTTCCAGAAACAAGGGCACTATCGGTTACGACAGCATGGTCACTCACATGTGCACCATCTTTAACGATGGCCATCTTGGTAATTTGGGCATTGCCGGACACAATTGCTTGGCCGTCCACAATCCCATAGTCCTTTACTTTGACGTTGTCGGATACTTTAGATTTCCCTTCAACCAACGCATGGCCGGATAGACGAACATTTCCCTTCACGGTTGCATTATCCCGAACAGTTGCATGACCCGTCAACTTCACATGGCCACTAACTTTAGCGTTCCCCAAAACAGCACTGCCTTTGGATACTTTGACCGTCTTGGAAACCGATGCGGTGTTGGCAACAAAGCCACCCTGTTTGGTGTGATGACCCTTAATACCCTTAGTGGAAATGTTTGGCCGGGTTGCCGGTGCGGCATGACTCAATCGAATCTGATAAGGATAACGAGCTTTCGTGCTATACGGATGGTTCATTTCAGTAAATTTTTCACTATCAATTGGAAGTCCAAAGGTGTTGTCATCAATATCTTGCGTACTTGGCGTTGCGGCAACACTCAAATAAACTTTGTCGCTTGTCTTAGCTTTAATGGACTTTGTTTGACCGCTCTTAAATAGTGACGAATATTTTGCTGCAGATCCATCTTTAGGCTGAACGATCAATCTTGCCCGCCAATCAGCTCCAGCCTTTTTGGATAAGCCAGTCAATTTAACACCAACAGACGTACTGGATTTTCCCTTCTTAAACTCAGGGTGAAGTTGAATCACGTTAAAGGCATTTCCTTGTGGTGCCCGTTCATTCGGAACTCTGTACAAGTTTGAAGTCTTGGATACCTTATTCATTTGTGTGTAGAATTGCTGCCAATATAAGTTTCTGTTTTTCAGCAACTTCTTAAAGGCTGTTTGATACAACTTTTTTGGAGAATAAGATTTTGTGGCTGACCCTGCCCATTCAAGGCTGGCAACTCGACTGGCATAATCACCAAAGAGCGTTTTTTGGTCCACTTTAGGTGTATTTGCCCGAAGAATTTGATAAAACGTCTGGTTGGGGTTGCTCTTATCACCATTTGTCAACAAAGCCTTCATCAAATTTGTAGACATATCAAGGTGATCCGGATTATGTTGCAAGAATAACAGCAACGGCCAGGCTTCATAAAATGCCCGTCCATTAACCGGCGTCAGCATCGTTGCTCTGAGATACATTTCACTCAAAGAAGTCCCTAAATGGTTGCCTGAATTTCGATAAACATCACTGTAGGCGTATTCTTCTCTGAACCAATTTGCCACCGGCTCATACCATGCTGTTAAATAGATCCCGTCATTCCAGCTGTTGTTACCTTGAGCAAATTGAAAGTCATGACCGAACTCATGAGGAACCGCAGAGCCCCACCAATCCTTGTTAGGCGTCAATGCGGCAACTTGGGCAACAAAGTATGGATAAGATTGGGAATCTCTATCTGCGTATGCCCAGCCCTGTTGTAAGTCCTTAAAACCGGTGTCAATCAATAAAACGTTAATTTTGTATGGCTTCTGCTGACTATATGGCTTGTTAATTGCATATACCGGTGGGGTCATTTTCATTTCACCGATATATACTTGCCAAATTTGCTCCATTAAGGTTCCGGCTTCTTTTAAATATGATTGGGTTACCTTGGATGCATTGTCAGAGTCACCCCAATAGAAGTTAAAATGCGCGGTTTCGTAATGGTGCGCATTATTTTGATCAATTGTTGTGTTCCCCAGCTTAAAAGGCCGAACGGTTAAATTCGTATTCAGTTCACTGGTTGTCGCATCAGAACTAGTCTCACCGCTTGCGAAGGCTGGCTTAAATGACAATATTGCAACTAAGGCGAACATCAAAACGACTAAAAATCCCAACTGCTTAGTACTTTTATATGTATGTTCCTGATTCTCCATAGAATTACCTCCATTTTTTATTTAAATAATATTATAAAATGATTAGGATATTAAGTAAACATTAATATTAAATTAGATTAATGTTGCTTGAACTTTTATGTTCCAATACATCACGACATCCCAAAAAGAGAGGATAATCAGGATCATTGGCGGTCTAAATGATTCTCCATTTTGAGTTGTTGACCATTCGAAAATTCTCATAAAAAAAGACGCCTACATAGTAGACGTCTCATACATACATTTAAATTAAAGATCTCTAAAGCCAATATCTTTTCGATAATAGAAGCCTGACAAATCGAGTCGGCTCAACTCTGCATATACCTTTGCCTGAGCACACTCAAGGGTTGAAGCATGATTGTATAACGTAAAGATTCGGCCGCCTGAACTGTAAAGCTTGCCGTTTTCTTCAGTAACCCCGGCATAGAAAACATTGCCTGGTAAATCATCAGGTAGTGTGATGTGTTGCTTTGGAGAAGTTGGGTATCCGGGAGCTGTCACAACAACGCCAAGATAAAATTCTCCTTGCTGCCATTCAACTTTTGGCATCTTGTTATCAATCAGATCAGATGTCATTTGATAAAAGTCACTCTTAAGTTGTGGTAACAAGACTTGGGTCTCGGGATCACCTAGTCGTAAGTTATATTCAATCACTTTAGGACCCTGCTTGGTCAGCATGCAGCCAATGTAGATGATCCCAGCGAATTCCAAATCCTCTTTGGCAAGACCAGCCATAGTTGGTTCGACAATCTTTTGAACAGTCGTATCCAAAACACTTTGGGTAATATGAGGGACTGGCGAATAAGCACCCATCCCACCTGTGTTGGGACCGGTCTCCCCTTCGTGAATCTTTTTGTGGTCTTGTGAAATTGGGAAGATGACTTTCTTGTCGCCACCAACAAATAACATCAGTGAAAATTCTTCACCTTCGAGGAATTCTTCAATCAAGATTTCACCGGATTTATCCAACGCCGTCTTAATTGTGGTATCAAGATCACTGGCATCTTTGACGATGGTAACCCCTTTACCGGCAGCCAAGCCGTTTTCCTTAACAACCAGTGGCAATGATAATGAATGAGCATATTTTTTAGCTTCATCAAAGTCTGTAAAGGTTTTGAAACCAGCAGTTGGAATGCCATTCCGCTGCATAAACCCTTTAGCAAAGTTTTTGTCGCTTTCAAGACGAGCAGCTGATTCATCAGGGCCAAATACTCGTAAGCGAGCAGAAATGAAGGCATCAACAATTCCTTTGGAAAGTGGTACTTCAGGTCCAACGAATGTTAAATCGACAAGATGTTCTTTGGCAAATTCAACTAATTTAGGAAAATCCATTTCATCAATATCTACAATCTGGATGTTGTCCCTTTTCATCCCTGGGTTTCCTGGGGCGCAATAAACATTTGTAACTTGAGGACTTTTCAACATTGTTGCTGCAATTGCATGTTCACGTGCACCAGAACCGATAACCAGAACGTTTGCCATGATGTGATCTCCTTTTTGATTGGTAATATTTATTCTATGTATGAAGGCTGCAAGGGCAGCCTTGTTGTGCGGTTTGTGTGTGGTACTTTTGAATTTAGAGGGTTTTAGGCATCCTAGCTGAAACGTGCTCCGACGACCCAGATGCTAACTTCTAAGTCAACTTTGGTTCAACCCCAAGAGCGGGGCTTAAACCAAATTCGCCTTAGAAACCGCATCTCCCGGGTCTCGTCGCACTCTGCTTCTAATGTCTAAAATGTCTTACTCCGGTTGTTACCATTGCGATACCAAATTTATCGGCCATCGCAATTGAATCCTTATCACGGATACTTCCACCAGGTTGGATAATTGCCTTAATGTCATGCTTTGCAGCATATTCAACACAATCTGGCATTGGGAAGAAGGCATCTGAGGCCATAATGGCATTTTCGTAACCATCTTTTGGCATTGCCTTTTGAATAGCAATCTTGGCAGAATCAATTCGGTTTGGTTGTCCCATACCAACACCCAAAGTCTTGGTATCAGTGGTTACGACAACCGCGTTACTCTTAACATGTTTAACAACGTGTTGACCAAATTGCAAAGCCTTTAATTGTTGTTCAGTAGGTTGAACCTTGGTAACCACCTTAAAGTCAGGAATCTGATCGATTTCGTGGTCACTTTCCTGCATCAACATACCACCACTAACGGTAATTTCTTCGAAGCGGTCAGGTTGATCACGATGACTCAAGTCAGCTTTCAATAAACGAATATTCTTCTTTTTGGCAAGAATTTCAAAGGCTTCATCAGTGTATGAAGGTGCAATCACGATTTCCAAGAAAATCTTGTGCATCTTTTCGGCAGTTGCGGCATCGATTTCACGGTTAACCGCAATGATTCCACCAAAGATTGACATTGGGTCTGATTCGTAAGCTTCATCCCAAGCCTTTTCGATAGTGTCGGCAACACCAACACCACATGGATTCATATGCTTCATTGCAATAACAGTTGGTTGGTCAAATTCTGCAACCATGTTCAATGCGGCATTGGCATCCTTAATGTTGTTGTATGACAATTCCTTACCATGAAGCTGATCGGGAATAATCGTCAGTTTTGAAGGTAATGCTTTACGATAGAAGGCAGCCTTTTGATGACTGTTTTCACCGTAACGAAGACTTTGTTGTTTCTCATAAGTCAAAGTTAACTTTTCAGGGAACTCTTCTTCAGTTAAGTAATTGGAAATTAAAGCATCATAAGCAGCGGTGTGACGGAATACTTTGGCTGCCAAATGTTTTCTGAAATCGGCGTCATCTTTATGTTCTTTAAGAGCGTCAATTACCGGTTGGTAATCAGCTGGATCAACGACAGTCAGTACACCAGCAAAGTTTTTTGCGGCTGCACGAAGCATTGATGGGCCACCAATATCGATTTGTTCAATTGCTTCAGCCATAGTTGTTTCAGGCTTCTCAATGGTTTGCTTGAAGGGGTAAAGATTAACCGCAACCAAATCAATTGGGGTAATGCCAGCATCTTTTAACTGTTTCATATGGTCTGGATTATCACGCTTGGCAAGAATCCCTGCGTGAATCTTTGGATGAAGGGTCTTAACACGGCCATCCAGCATTTCTGGAAATCCGGTCACTTCTTCAACACCGGTTACTTCAACGCCAGCATCTTCCAGTGCCTTTTTGGTTCCACCGGTCGAAACAATTTCAAAATCCAAATCTTTTAATTGCTTAGCAAAATCAACCAAATTACTTTTATCAGAAACACTTAAAAGGGCTCTTCTAGACATTAAATTTCTCCTCTTTCTAATAATTGTTTGACAACGCTTGGATATAAAACATGCTCAGTAGCGTGAATCCGCTTCTCGAGATCGCTCAACTTGTCATCCTTATGAACTGGGACTTCACGTTGGGCAATGATCTTGCCTGAATCAATTCCTGAGTCAACCCAATGAACTGTGACACCAGTGGTATCAACACCGGCTTCATAGGCATCTTCAATTCCGTGGCGACCAGGAAATTTAGGCAATAGTGCTGGATGAATATTGATAATTTTGCCTTCATACTTATCTAATAAGGTTGGTCCAATAATCCGCATATAACCAGCTAAAATAATGAAGTCAATCTGCTCATCTTCGAGCTTCTTGGCAATCACCGTTTCGGCAGCGGCCTTGTTAGGATAATACTTAAAATTAATGACAAAGGTTGGAACAGATTCTTTATGTGCCCGGTCAAGGACGTGAACATTACTATGATCACAGACCAATAATTTAACATTGAGCGGTAATTTTTCTTTCTTGAAAGATTCCGTTAATGCAGTGAAATTGGTTCCTTCACCAGATGCAAATATCGCTATGTTTTTTACGTCAGATTTCATTGCTGGTCCTTTCGAATGATAACTTGTTTGTCTCCGGAAATAAGCTTACCTACACGGCTAACAGTTTCACCTGCAGCAGTCAACTGACTTTGAATATCGTCAGCATCTTCTGGATGAACCGCAACAACCATTCCTAATCCAAGGTTGAAGGTATGTTTCATATCATCAAAAGATAAATGACCAATTTCCTGCAGATTCTTCATGATAGCTGGAACTTTCCAACTTCCATAATTGAATTCCGCAGAAAGGCCTTCAGGTAATATCCGGGCAACATTTTCTGGAAGTCCACCACCAGTGATATGAGCAATTGAGGCAATTTTTCCCTGCTCTACCAGTGGTAGGACGGACTTAACGTAAATCTTGGTTGGTCGCAAAAGTTCATGCTTCAAATCAAGATCACAACCGGAAAGGGTGTCATTCAAGGAATAGGAATTTTGTTTAAATAAGATGTCTCTTACCAAGCTGAAGCCATTTGAATGAAGACCGTTGGAAGCAAGTCCCAACAAGATATCGCCTTCATGCAGATTATCCGAACTCAGTAATTTATCCTGGTCGGCAATTCCTACCGCAAACCCGGCAAGGTCGTAATGACCATGGGTATACATATCAGGCATTTCGGCAGTTTCACCACCAACCAATTTGGATTGGGCTTGGGAAACACCTTCAACCACACCGGTTAAAATATCTTTTGCTTTTTCGTTATCCAAATGACCAACGCCAAGATAATCCAAGAAGAACAAAGGTTTAGCTCCCTGTGCCAAAACATCATTGACACACATGGCAACCAAATCAATGCCAATTGTCTTGTGTAAATTGGCTTTAATTGCGATCAGCAGCTTAGTACCAACACCGTCGGTTCCGGAAACTAACACTGGGTTCTTGTAAGTACCTAATGCCAGCGGGAACAAACCGCCAAATGAGCCAAGGTCACTATTTTTGGATAAATTCTTAATATCATCGACTAACTTGTAACCGGCATTAATATCCACGCCGGCTTTTTTGTAGGCGTCCATTCGAATTACCTCATCTCATTGATTGTAGTTGGGCTTGATCGCGATCATATTCTTCTTCGTAATCATAAAGTGGTGTTGGGTATTTGCCGTCAAAGTAAGCGACACAAAGGCCTTTATTAGGAGCATCAGTCTTCAAATTAACTGAATCGACAACCCCTTTGACACTCAAGAAGCCTAATGAATCAGCACCAAAGATTTGACGCATTTGTTCAATCGTCTTATTGGCGGCGATCAATTCACGAACGTGTTGAATATCAATTCCATAGAAGCATGGGTAACGAAGTGGCGGTGAAGCAATCCGCAAATGAACTGAAGCGGCACCGGCATCCTTAAGCAATTTAACAATTCGACGACTGGTTGTTCCACGAACAATTGAATCATCAACTAGGACAAGGTTCTTGCCGCGAACAACACCCTTAACTGCGGAAAGCTTCATGTTGACGCCTTGTTCACGCAATTCTTGGGTAGGCTCGATAAAGGTTCTGGCAGAATATTGATTCTTAACCAGCCCCATTTCATAAGGCAGGCCGGATTCTTCTGCATAACCCATTGCCGCTGAAAGAGATGAATTAGGAACCCCAATAACCATATCGGCATTTTTAACGGGTTGTTCCTGTGCAAGCCGCGCACCCATTCGCTTTCGGGCAGAATGAACGTTTACCCCGTAGATGTCTGAATCAGGACGGGCAAAGTAGATGAATTCCATTGAGCAGATTGCCAACTGAGTATCATCGGTATATTTATCAACGGTAATGCCTGAATCATCAATTTTAATTAACTGACCAGGTTGAACGTCAAATTTGAATTTGACACCAACGGCATCCAAGGCACAGGTTTCACTGCAGACAACGTATGCGCCGTTTGGAAGTTGGCCGACAACCAATGGTCGAAAGCCATTTGGATCAAGCGCTGCATACAAACGGTCTTTAGTCATCACAAGGTAGGCAAAGCCACCCTTGATGATATTTAAGGCTTCCTTCATTTGATCATCTAGGTTGTCTTCCCGGCTCAATCGAATTAAGTGCATCAAATTTTCAGTGTCTGAGCTGGAATGATAAATTGCACCGCGGTCTTCCAACTTCTTACGAATTGAAATGGCATTGGTTAAGTTACCATTATGTGCCAAGGCAAATTGGGTATCACTAAAGTTAAATGGGAGTGGCTGAATATTTTCCAGCAAGTTGCTGCCGGCAGTCGAGTAACGAACATGACCAATGGCGGCAGAACCTGTCATTTCATCAACCGCATTAGGTGAATCAAAGACATCTGTTAACAAGCCAAAGCCACGTTTGGTTGTCAAATGACCATCATTATTAACGGTGATCCCAGCGCCTTCTTGTCCACGATGTTGAAGGGCAAATAGGCCAATGTAAGTTAATTTGGCTGCATCGGGAGTTCCCCAAACGCCAAAGATCCCACATTCTTCATTTAAACTTTTTACTTCAGACGGCATGACAATGCCCCTTTCCAAATACCAAACGCTTTATCAACATCAATATCAAAGTAACCATCGTTGGCTTGGACAAATAGGTGATTGTCATCGACTACCTTTCCAAGCTTTTGTGCGTCATTTCCAACTAATTGTTCAAATTCGGCTTGCTTTTCTTGTGGTACTGAAACAATGAATCTTGATTGACTTTCGGAGAAGAAGTCGGCGACGGTTAAGTCGGCGGTCAAATCAACTCCGAGTTGATTGCCAAATGTACTTTCGGCAATGGCTGTAATTAAGCCACCTTCGGAAATATCATGAGCTGAGTTCAATAACTTTTGTTGAATAGCAGCAGTTACTAATTTTTGAATTTTAACTTCATAATCTAAATCAAAATCGAAGAGCTTGCCGGAAATGTTACCGGTTTGCATCTTTTGAATCTGTGAACCATTGAAACCTGGTTCAGTCTTGCCGACAACGTAAACTGCGTCGCCAGCGTGCTTAAAGTCTTGAGTCGTAATGTGATCCAAGCCCTTGATTAAACCAACCATGCCGACCATTGGGGTTGGGTAGATTGGAATATTATCGTATTCGTTGTTCAATGAAACATTTCCGGAAATAACCGGTGCTTCAAATTTTTCACAAGCCTCTGTCATTCCCATAACTGCTTGATCCAATTCATAAAATTGATCAGGCTTTTCAGGGTTACCAAAGTTCAGGCAGTCGGTAATTCCCAGTGGAACAGCTCCTGATGCTACAATGTTTCGAGCCGCTTCAGCAACTGCCATGGCGCCGCCTTCTCGAGGGTTCAAGTAAAGGTAACGACCATTCACATCCGTTGTGATTGCCAAAGCTTTGTCATGATGACGAACCCGGACAACGGCTGCATCTGAACCAGGTGCAACAATGGTGTTGGTCTGAACCTGAGTATCATATGTTTCATAGATACTTTCTTTGGAAGCAATTGTTAATTGACTCAACATTTCTTTTAAAGTTTCGGTTGGGTTGGTGATTTTTGGTTGATACTGGTTTGTATCAACATTCTTTAAATGTTCAGGCATTTCTGATTCACGGTGATAAACAGGTGCTTGTGATGCTAATGAATCAACTGGAACATCTGCAACCAATTTACCGTGATGCATGAGCTTATAATTATGACCTTCAGTCACATGACCAATGACAACGGCATTAACACCATGGTCAGCGAAGACTTTTAATACTTCATCTTCGTGACCGGCTTTAACACATAAGAGCATCCGTTCCTGAGATTCGGAAAGCATTAATTCAAATGCAGACATTCCGGCTTCACGTTGAGGAACGAGATCGAGGTTAAGTTCCATCCCGTTTCCACCAGCTTTGGAACCCATTTCTGCAGATGATGAAACCAGTCCGGCAGCACCCATATCTTGGATACCAACTAAAGAATCGGAATGATTATTGATAACATCCAAGCAGCCTTCCATTACTAGTTTTTCTTCGAATGGATCACCTACTTGAACAGCTGAACGTTGGCTTTCGTGTTCTGAATCAAATTGGAATGAAGCAAATGATGCACCGTTAATACCATCACGGCCGGTTTTATGACCAACGTAGATAATACTGTTGCCGACACCGGCAGCGGCACCAACTTCAATCTTATCCAAATCCATCAAACCAACAGACATCACGTTGACCAATGGGTTATGAGCATATGCATCGTCAAATGCGGTATCACCACCAACAGTTGGAATTCCGATACAGTTACCGTAAGCACTGATACCAGCAACAATTTGCTGAATGAAGTATTTGTCGGCATCTGTCTTAGGTTCGGCAAATCTCAAGCTGTCCATGCTGGCAATTGGACGGGCACCCATTGAGAAGATGTCCCGCAAAATACCACCAACACCGGTTGTTGCGCCTTGGAAAGGTTCAACGGCAGATGGATGATTATGACTTTCGGCCTTGAATACAACACCTTGGTTGTCACCAATGTCAATGATTCCGGCACCTTCACCGGGACCTTTAACAACGTGCTTACCCTTGGTAAAGAACTTTTTGAGAACCGGCTTGGAATTCTTGTAAGAACAATGTTCACTCCACATTCCTGAGAACAAACCAACTTCGGTATAGTTGGGAAGTCGATGTAAAACATCATCTTTGATTAATCCATATTCGTGATCAGTCAAGCCCATTGATTTGTAAAGCTTGTTGTCGCGGATTTGTTCTGGTGTGGCTTCGGTTGTTTGATCCATTACACTATTCATAAATAACCCCTCGACTCTTAATGTGATTGACGATTGATTGGAAAACTCCTTTACCATCGTCGGAACCAAGTACTGCTTCAACAGCTCGTTCAGGATGAGGCATCATTCCAAGCACGTTTCCCTGCTTATTAATGATACCGGCAATATTATCAATACTTCCGTTAGGATTGCTGTCATATTTGAAGACAATTTGATCATTGGCAATCAATTCACGCAATGTATCCTGATCACAGTAATAATTACCGTCACCATGCGCAATCGGCAGGTTGATCATTTGGCCTTCCTGGTATTCGGAACTAAACATTGAATGATTATTATTAACAACTAATGGTTCTGTCTTGCAGATAAACTTAGCTGAAACATTTTTCTGCAGGCTGCCGGGAAGTAATCCCGCTTCAGTCAGAATTTGAAATCCGTTGCAAATTCCAAGAACTGGTTTGCCGCTTTTGGCGAATTCCTGTAAATCAGGAATAATTGGTGAGAAGCGGGCAATCGCACCACTTCTTAGATAATCGCCATAAGAGAAACCGCCGGGAATAAGTACGGCGTCAAAACCTTCGAGTGTGTTCTTCTTATAAGAAACCAGTTCGACATCTTCTTTGATGATGTCTTTAATTGCGTTATATAAATCCATTTCGCAATTTGATCCTGGAAATGCAAGGACGGCAAATTTCATTGAGCAGCCTCCGTTTCTTCAATCTCGTAGTGATAATTTTCCATGTTGTAATTGGCGAGGAGCTTGTCACAAATTTCGTTAATTTCTTTGTCGAGCTCATCTTTTGATTTGCCGTCAGCAACGGTTAATTCAAAATACTTGCCAAGCTTAACGTCTTCAACGTTGTCATAACCCAAACGCTTAAGAGCCTTGTGAACTGCTTCTGCTTCAGGGTTTAAAATTGATTTTTTGTAATTAACATAAACTTTTGCAAGAGCCATTATTTAACGTCCTCCACTTTTTCCAAACGACCAAGAATTTCTTTATAAACAGGGACCAAAGCGCCAAGGCCTTTTCTGAAGACATCTTTGTCGAGTGACTTTTTAGTGTCACGGTCAATCAAACGGCAGCTGTCTGGAGAAATTTCATCGGCTAAGATTAATTCGTTGTCGGAATCAATTCCAAATTCAACTTTGAAGTCAACCAGGTCAATATTCATTTCGGAGAAGATTTCCTTGAGACGGTCATTAACCTTCAAGGCAATTGCTCGCATCTTGTTCATTTGATTTTCAGTTGCAACATTCAATGCTTCAGCTTGGAAATCATTGATGAATGGGTCGTCCAGTTCATCACTCTTAAAGAAGAATTCTTGAACCGGCTTGTCGAACTTCATTAAATGCTTAACAGCGAATTTCTTTTCAAAACTTCCTGAAGCAAAGTTACGGACAACTGTTTCAAGTGGAATGATCTTAACGCGTTTAACTAATTGATTGTTTGAATCGATTTGTTTGATGAAGTGATTCTTAATGCCGTGGTTGGCAAGGTCTTTAAAGATCAAAGATGAAATTTCACAGTTGGTTTGGCCTTTACCTTCCATCTGAACCTTCTTCTTACCATTGAATGCGGTAACTTGGTCCATGTAGTGAACCCACATTGTGTTAGGCTCGTTAGTTGTGTACATTTCCTTAGCTTTACCTTTATACAACAAATCTTTTTTAACAATTTCAGTCATTTTAATTTTCTCCCTTTAACATGTCTGTGGATTTCAGTAACTGGTCAATGTCGTCACCAACAACGGTAACGTGGCCCATCTTACGTTGTGGTCTAATTTCAGCCTTACCATAATCATGGAAATGCCACTCTGGATGTTCCGTAAGCAGCTTGCGGGCAAGGGTTAAATCCGTTCCTAACAGGTTACGCATAACTGCGGGCTTTTCTTGAACAATTTCAGGAATTGGTAAACCGCAGATACTTCTTATGTGAGCTTCAAATTGAGAAATGTTGCAGGC
Organism: Lentilactobacillus kefiri; assembly: GCF_007989105.1. Lineage (GTDB taxonomy): Bacteria > Bacillota > Bacilli > Lactobacillales > Lactobacillaceae > Lentilactobacillus > Lentilactobacillus kefiri. The sequence goes on from NZ_BJVK01000008.1 coordinate 39,642, forward strand.
TTCGATCGTGTAATGACCGGAGTTATGTGGACGAGGTGCAAGTTCGTTAACCATGACATCTTTATCATCAATAACGAAAAGTTCAATTCCAAGGACCCCGTATAAATCAAGCCGGTTGGCAATCGTTTCAGCATATTGCTTGGCTTTGGCATGAACCGTCTTGGAAAATCTTCCAGGTGCAATGGTTGTGTGAAGGATATGATTCTTATGACGATTTTCAACAAGTGGGAAAGTAATAACCTTGCCATTCAAATCGCGGGTAACCATCACAGATGCTTCGGCAATGAAGTCCTGACGAGCTTCCAAAATACATTCGGTTTTGGAATATAATTCTGAAGCTTTTTCAATATCAGCATCGGAGTTGATGTCCACCTGACCATGACCGTCATAACCGCCGGAAACGGTTTTTAGAATGGCGGGATAACCAACTTTTTCAATTGCGGCCTTTAATGAATCTTCGTCGGTAACCGCTGCAAAATTGGTAACCGGAATTCCACAATCTTTAATGAAGTTCTTTTCGTTTAACCGTTGGCCGGTAATGTGAAGTAAATGAACACCTTGTGGAAGTTCGGCAACCTTTTTAGCTTTGAGCAGTGAATTCTCATCAACGTTTTCAAACTCATAAGTTAAAACATCACTTTTTTCTGCCAGTTTCATTAATGAATCAACATCATCATATTCAGCGACAATTTGGAAATCGGCCACCTGATCTGCAGGTGCTTGCGGCGTTGGATCAAGAATACCAACGTGATATCCCATTGATTTGGCAATCAATGCCATCATCTGTCCAAGCTGACCACCACCGACAATTCCAATCGTGGCTGGTGGCAAAATTGTTTTAATCGAACTGCTGCTCACTGTTTTTGGCCTCCACTCTTTGTTTTTCCTTGAGATCGGCAAGCTTCTTGGCAACCGCCGGATCAGTTACCCCAATAATTTGAGCTGCCAGTAAAGCGGCGTTTTTAGCACCAGCTTCACCAATGCTGACTGTGGCAACCGGAGCGCCAAATGGCATTTGGACAATTGAGAGTAATGAATCAACACCATTTAATGTTCGTGTTTTCATCGGGCAGCCAATAACGGGAAGTGTCGTGTTTGCTGCAATCATTCCTGGTAAATGGGCGGCACCGCCAGCTCCTGCAATGATTACTTTCAATCCCTTGTCACGAGCCGTCTTGCCAAATTCTTGAAGTTCATCAGGCATCCGATGTGCTGAGATAACGTGCTTCTCATAAGGGATCCCAAGACTTTCAAGTTGTTCACAAGCCAGCTTCATTGTTGGCCAATCAGATATTGATCCCATTGCTACGCCGACAGCGTTTGCCATTCCAACCACTCACCTTTTCAATTTATTTAGTGTCTACAATATACTTGACATCATAATGGAAGTCAACGTTAATGTTCGTGTTTAAAACGATATATGCCACTTTTTACGTAATTTTTTTAATTAATTTCCGTATTTTAATCGTTTTGTCTTTAAACTGTTATGATTTTTTTATGATAATTCGGTATTTGACCAATTTCATCTTTCCCAGTCAGTGGGTTGAACATGTTATGATTAATGTATCGATGAGTTTAATTGGAGGAATACAAATGAAATTTAGAACGCTTGGTAAAACAGGTTTTAAAATCAGTGAAGTTTCTTTAGGTACTTGGCAGCTTGGTGGAAAATGGGGGACTCCATTTGACCCGAAAGATGCTCGGGATACACTTCAAGAAGCTTATGATCGTGGTGTTAACTTCTTCGATACAGCAGATGGGTATCAAGATGGCCAAAGTGAAAAGGCGGTTGGTGAATTCGTTCAGAAACATCCAGATGTTCACTACACAACCAAGATTGGTCGAAAAGAAATGCCTCTGGACCTCAAGCATTTCGATCCTGCCCACGTTGATCGCTACGTTGATGAATCACTGCAAAATATGGGTGTCGATTCCTTGGATATGGTTCTTCTCCACTGTCCACCAATGATGAATTACTACATGCCGGAAACTTTCTTTGAACTGGACAAGTTGAAAAAAGCCGGCAAGATTAAGAATTATGGTGTCAGTGTCGAACGGGTTGAAGAAGGAATCAAAGCTTTAAGCTATGATATTTCAGCTGTTGAAATTATCTTCAATATGTTCCGCTTACGTCCAGCCAACCTCTTCTTCGATTTAGCCAAGAAGAACAATGTCGGCATTTTGGCTCGGGTTCCCCTTGCCAGTGGGCTTTTGACCGGTAAGTACACCGCCGATACCAAATTTGCTCCCGAAGACCACAGAACAACCAACCGTCACGGAGAACAATTTGATAAGGGTGAAACTTTCTCCGGTGTTGATTACCTGACTGGTGTTAAAGCTGCAAATGAATTAAAGCAACGCCTTGGGACAGATAATCTTGCTGCAATGGCTTTACGTTTTATCCTAATGTATGATGCTGTCTCAGCAGTCATCCCCGGTGCAAGCAATCCAACTCAAATCGAACGGAACACAACGGCTGCCGACTTGCCAGCTTTAACTGACGAGCAAATGCAGATTGTCCGCAACGTTTACGACAAATACATTAAGAACCCGGTCGATTATCTCTGGTAATCACCCCGATTCAAACTAAGTTATAAAAAAAGGCTCATCAACTTAAATAATTGATGAGTCTTTTTTCGATCAGTTATGCGATAATATCCAAAAAAGGTTCCGGAGCAATCAATGCTTCGAAACCTTTTTACATACACAATGTTCATTTAAGACTAGTCTTCGTCGTCTTCTTCATCCAAGCCTTCACGTGGTGTATTGCCAAGTAAAGCCTGAAGTCTGGCAATGTTATGGTTGTTATCCCGTAACAAACCAATTAAATGCTGAGCCAGAACTGGACGGTCTTCTTTGTCCGCCAATTTGATGGCACGGGTGACAAACATGTTCTCAGTATCATAATCATGAACCAAGTCGTTAATGATCCATTCTGCAGATTCATACTTGTTTTGACCATTTTCTTCGAGCATGGCGTATTCGCCAAATTCTTTTTGGGTACTTGGGGTTACTAAGGCTTCGTCAATTAAGACTGCGCCCAAAGCATCCTTTTGAGCATATGCCTGGTGCAACAGTTTGCCGAATAAATCTTTCAGCTGTTCAGCCTGCATCCCTTTGACATACCACTTAGCCATCTGGAGCTTGTCTGATAATACGACCAAATTGGAAACGATATGACCAGTCATGGCACCGGCAGTTGGCGTGTGATGATCAATATCTGCTTGCTTTACTTCTGCTTCAAATAATTGTTCTGGAGTTGCTGTTGTCATATTCTTCACCTATTTCACTTTCATTGATTGAACTTCATAACCTAAATCAGTTACCGTATCCGACAGCTTGTCGGCAGAGATTTTGTCCCCATCGAAATCTGTCTTGACCTTGGCTGCATTGAACAACACTTTGACGTTTTCCACGCCATCCTGTTTTTCCAAAGCACCCTTGATCTTTTGCATGCATGACGGGCATGATAATGCGTCTAATTGTAAAATTGCTTTACTCATATTAATAACCTCCATCTCATTTACTGTTTTAATGATAAATCGTATTCGTTTACAGATAATTGATCTGCGTCAAGTTTTGGCATTTTCGGTCGATAATTAATTAATCTCATGGCATTGAAAATCACAACCAGAATACTTGCTTCATGGACAAACATCCCGCTGGCCATGTAAATAAAGCCGAGAATCAATCCGACCAGCAATGCGGCAACTGTTCCAATAGCAATGATGATATTTTCTTTGGTATTCATCACCGTCTTCTTGGACAAACCATATGCATGAATCAATTCATTAAATCCGGATGACATTAAGACAACATCGGACGTTTCAACCGCAACGTCGGTTCCACTGCCCATGGCAATCCCGATGTCAGCAGTTACCAATGACGGACTATCGTTGATTCCATCACCAACGAAGGCAACTTTGTGACCTTCCTGCTGGTACTTTTTAACATAGTCCACTTTTTGTTCAGGCAATAATTCTGCATGAACTTCATCAATCCCAATTTGTTTGGCAACGGCATTAGCTGTCTGAAGGTTATCTCCAGTCAGCATCACCGTCTTCTTAATGCCCAGTGATTTAAGCTGTGCCAAGCTTTCTTTGACGCCCTGACGAATAACGTCCGAAATCCCAAAGATCGCTTGAACCTGACCATCAAATGCAACAATCACAGTTGAGCTGCCCTGATTTTGAATGTTTTCCAAATCGCGATGCTGAATCGTTGTCAGATCAACTTGTTCATCATTCATCATCCTGAGATTTCCAATCAAAACCTGGTGAGTATCAGCGTTGGCTTTCACGCCACGGCCTTTAACGGTATTGGCATCCGTTACTTTAACGGAATCAAAATCAATCTGATGAGCATTGGTAAATGATACAACCGCCTGAGCCAATGGGTGATCGGACTGCTTTTCAACCGCGGCAGCAATCTGAAGTCCCAATTGATCGTTCGAATAATCTTTAATGGTAGTAACGGCGGTCTTACCTTCAGTTAACGTACCAGTCTTGTCAAAGACCAATGTATCAACGTTGGCAAAAGTATTCATCACTTCGCCACCCTTGATCAAGACACCATTCTTGGCACCATTCCCAATTCCGGCAACGTTTGAAACTGGGGCACCAATAACCAAAGCACCTGGGCATCCAAGTACCAGAACGGTAATCGCCAACCTAAAGTCTTTGGTAATTAACCCAACAATCAGGGCAATGATTAAAACGGCAGGTGTGTAGTAAGTGGCAAATTTATCAATAAACTTTTCTGCAGGTGACTTGGTATCTTGAGCATCTTCGACCAGTTCAACAATCTTACCGAAGGTTGTGTCATCCCCGACTTTGGTTGCCCGGACTTTGACCGTTCCATTATCCAGAATGGTTCCAGAAAAGACTTGGTCGCCGGCTTTCTTAGTAACTAATTTGGATTCACCGGTAATACTGGCTTCGTTGATATGACCTGAGCCGTCAACAATTTCACCATCCACTGGGATTTGACCGCCGGCTTTAACCAAAACGACATCGTCAACGTCGACAAAATCAACGTCAGTTTTTTCCGTTTTACCGTCATCATCAATCACCAAGGCGGTGGTTGGGGCCATCTCCGTCAGATCTTTAATTGAATGACGGGTTTTGGCCAGAGTCTTGTCTTCCAAAAAGGTTCCAAATAAGAATAGAAAGGTCACAATTGCCGATTCGTTATACTCGCCAATGATGAAGGCACCAATAACGGCAATACTGACAAGTAACTCAATACTAATTGTCTTAAACCGCAGTGCTGAAACTGCCCGTAGGACAATTGGGACTGCGGAAATGATTGAAGCGGCGATAAATGAAACTGTGTAAATCATATCGCTGTTAATCATTTTTCCTAGTAACCCAAGGCCAATCAGGATTGCGGTTACCAATGTAATTTGATTTGTATGTTGATTTATATATCGTTGAAATTTCATAATTTCCCGCTCCGTTTCTTAATTTATGTCTTAATTATATGGAGAAAGCCGTGGTAAAGAATTGACCTGTATCAAGTTTTGAATTTTTCTTTTGCATTCCACCCTTATATCAACCATAATTGAGTTAACAAGAGCAGAGGAGGATTCGAAAATGAAAATTATCGTAATTGGTGCAACCGGACGAGTTGGCTCAAATGTTGTTGAAAAGCTGTCGAAAAGTCACAAAGACGAAGTGTACGCTGCTGCCCGTCATCCTGAAAAAGTTCCTGTTCATGATAACGTCACCCCATTTAAGTTGGATTTAAGTGATCACATGGATGATATCAAGGAAGCATTGCCAGAAGCCGATGCCATTATCTTTGCGGCCGGTTCCGGTGGTCGGGATTTGTTGAAGATTGACCTTCATGGTGCCGTTAAGACAATGGAAGCTGCGGAAGAAAAAGGCATTAACCGATTCATCATGCTGAGTTCCAAAGGTTCACTATCTCCTGACGAATTTGGTAATTCGCCATTGGAAAATTACCTGATCGCCAAATATTACGCAGATGAGTGGCTCATTCATAATACCCATTTGGATTACACAATCCTCCAGCCGACTGCCCTGGTTGAAAAAAGTGGTTCTGGAAAAGTCACGCTGGGATCATACAGCACCAACGAAAACAGTATCGATAATGTTGCCGATGTTCTGATCGGTCTTACTGAGAATCACGCTGGCGCTAAAGAAGTCATTGAGATGAGCACTGGAAACGAACCAATTCCGGATGCCATCAGCGATCTTAATTAATATTTGAATAATCAATTTAAAATAAAACCGGCCAAAGATAAAATAAGCTTTATCTTTGGTCGGTTTTTGCATACAAAATTATTTAATTTTAAATGTCAGCTGACGTGCGAGTGGATCAAACTCATATGCCCCACGAACCATTTGGCCATTTTCAGTTGGCCGAACATTCTCTGAAGTTCGAATTCGGAGATTTCTTGGCGCAACCTTTGGTTCTGAGAAGTTAACGAATATTTTGTCATTCGCAAAATCGTAGACAACATCCTTAATCGGAACTGTTTCCGAAATAATCTCAAAGTCAGTCTCTTCGCCGTGAACAAACAGTCGCTTGTGAAAGGCATCCGTTGGTTTCATGGTTAAAATCATATTCCCATTGTCTTCGACTTCACCGCCAAATGATAGCCAACCAGCTTGTGGATCGAAGTGAACAAATTGACCAGCTTCGTGCATATAACCATAAAATGACTGGCCGTAATCTCCGGTATAAGGTTCAAAGTCCATGATATCGGGATTTGCCAAATATCCCATTGAACCAAAGCCGTCTTGGTTAATTGTTGTCAAAGCACTGGTTGAAGCAGCATAACCCACTTTCAGCAGATACAAATCATCTGAATGGTGCTCCTTGTAACTCTGAAGAAGTGGAATTGCGTTCAAAGGCGAACCATAATGGCCAAACAGCCTGCCCATGACTTCCCGCTTACCATAAACAGCGGAATCAAAGTAACGTCGTGCAGCGCCGTTATAACCCCAATTAGGGATTGAAGGTGTGTATGCTTTTACGGCATCAACCGTCTGCTTGGCCTTCTCTTCATCACCAAAGTAATCACACCAAACATAGATTTCTTCTTGGCCAGTTGAATCCCAAGGCATTTCACTGCCTTATGGGTACTTCAGGCTTGCCCAAATTTGGTAACGGAGACGCATATATGCCTCATATTTCTTGGCTTTTTCATCCCAGCCTTCATATTCCAAATCCTTTAAGATCCACAAATGAACGCTGCCGACCATCAAGCCAAACTGTTCCAAATACATAAATTTATCCTTGGTGGCAAACTTATGCATTGCCATCACTGTGTGATAAGCATGATCCAAATACCACTGCCAGTCGTGATTAGTAACCAAGCCATCGTAATTTCGGGCTAAGCGATACATCATCCAATAAATGGCTGCCTGGTGAACATAATTATATGCCCGCCACGTTTCCTCGGATCGAGACTTGTCCCATGATGCCCAACTATATGGGGAGTTCTCATCCGTATAGTAAAGGCTGGCTCGGACCGAATAGTCGTCTTTATTTTGCAACTTTCCCCACAAAACATCGTCAACGTATTCTTCCAACAACTGAACTTGATGTTTATCCGGCATCAGCAGGTTTTTCGAAGCCATCAATAAGTTTGGCCCGGCACCAACTTCGTCAGATACCCCAGAGATAAACGTGCGCCGTTCATTTAAGACCTTTTGTTTTGCATCCCGGTCATAAGTGATAAATGCATGTTTTCTCCCATATTTGTCATCATCCTCAAGCCACTGATTTTTAACATGGAAATCAGCTAGTTTTTTAACGGCCTTATCGGCAGCGTCCAATACAAAGTAATTAATCGTCTGGTGAGTGCCGTCTTCGTACTCAACCAAGACGTCGGCATACCCATAGTAATCACCGGTGCCAACGAGCTTATACGAACCGTCTCCGGCTTGATAAATGTCCAAGGCATTTTCAGGAGAAACTTTGATCGAAGTGATTGGACTCTTCGCGTTAATCGTCAAATGAGCGGTTTCAGTTCCGTGAATTGTGTAGCCTGGAACACTATCAACAACTGGCATACCCAAACGATGAAGTTCTTCGGGCACGTCAGCCTGGTTATCAATGACTGTGAATCGAAGTGAATATTCCTGGCCTTCACCCGGCTTTAAAATCAATGAAGTCGGCTTATTCCAATGTTTCTGATCGAACCAGTCACTTTCAGCATAGGCAAATGAGAGAATTGTCCACTCGTAAAATCCTTCAAACGTCACTCTTCGTGGCGTCTTATCGTCATTCAATGGCCGGTAAGCCTCAAAATGAGCGTTCTTTCCAGGAGTAACCAGTAGTGTCGGTTCATCGCCGCTTAGCCGAGTTACCTGAACATATCCGGCATCATTGCCGATATATGGATCGGAAAAGACACAGTTTTGGTGGCTTTCATCCAAAGTGTTGTCTGTCAGAATTTGGTTAAAAATCATGGCAACGCCCAAACCGCCGACTTCATATTCTTCTTTGGTCGGATTGTTAAGTTTAATTGTAAAGGTGGTTTCAGTGCCATCTTCTGAAGTTTTCCACTCACGTGACACATCCAGTGGACAGTCTTTTAGTTCTTCGTCAAAAGCCGTTCTATAGGTGTCCCAAGGGTTGAAGATGGTTCGTAAGGAAATCGTGATATCTCCAAGTTGGTAATAGCCTTTGCCTTGTCGCTTAACTTTGGATTTACTCATACCGAAGTCAAAGCTGCCGTCACTGTTTGTAACTGCAAGCTTATTGAGGATTGCATCATTAGCGGTAGATTTCTCAAGTTCAAATTTTCTTTTCATCATTTCGCTCCTTTATTCAAGTAATTAAGAATGGTTTGTCAAAGTTAATCTGAGATGTCGTTTTGGTTGATGATCCTGTGTTTCCAATCATTTTCACCAAAAACGATCATATAAATACATCTTCTATGATAACGGTTACAACGTTATTATAAAATAGTTAAAGCCACATTTCTGGTAGAAAAAACGGACATTTTTCATTCAAGGTCTCAGATTCAAATAATTCGAGGACTCAATTCTGAAATGGGATCATCAATCATGTCACGTTGCCGTCAGTTTTTTAGTCGAATATGTTAGGTTTAATTACATATACCAATCCAATTCAGAAACTTTTTTCATCTTAAATTGGCCAAATACAATTGCTTTATCACTGGCGTTGGCACCGTTTCCAAATTAATGAGTGCTTTTATAATTTTCTAACCAATTTCAAAATGTACTGGACGTTTCAAAAAGATGATGTTAGAATTTATGACATTAAAAGAGAAGGAAGCGATGTTATGAATGCTGCAAATACCTCGTTCATGATTTTATCCAGTATTTTGGTATTATTCATGACTCCCGGATTAGCGTTTTTCTATGGGGGCCTGGTTTCAAAGCGAAACGTTGTTAACACGATGCTGTCTGTCTTCATTATGACTGGTGTCGCAATTGTTCTTTGGATTGTGATCGGCTATTCATTGTCATTCTCAGGAAATATTGGCGGTGTTGTTGGTGACGTCAAGAATTTCTTCATGAATGGTGTCGACTTAACTTCACTGACCGCAACCAAGATTCCAACCGGGATCTTCTCAGTCTTTGAAATGATGTTTGCAATTATCACTCCTGCACTATTCGTTGGTGCGGTTGTTGGCCGGATTAAATTCAACTTCTTGTTGGTATTCTTAATTCTATGGTCAATCATCATTTACTATCCAATGGTCCATCTGGTTTGGAGTCCCAACGGATTGCTTGCCGGACTTGGAACCTTGGATTTCGCCGGTGGAACCGTTGTTCATATCAACGCTGGTGTTACGGCATTTGTTCTTTCAGCCTTCTTGGGCAAACGAGTTAAATTTGGTGATATTCCTCATACCCACTACAACTTACCTTGGGTTTTACTTGGTGCCACCATTCTTTGGATTGGTTGGTATGGGTTTAACGCCGGATCAGCAATGGGTGTTGACAACATTGCCGCTCAAGCAACTATCACAACCACAATGTCCACTGGTACCGCAATGGTAACCTGGATGATTTTGGACATGATTATCAACGGTAAGCCAACCTTGGTTGGTGTTTGTACCGGTACCCTTTGTGGATTAGTTGGTGTCACCCCTGCCTGTGGGTTTGTCACTATCGCCGGATCATTTTGGATTGGCATGTTCTCAACATTTGCCAGCTACTTCTTTGTAAACTATCTCAAAGATCGAATTGGTGTTGATGATGCTTTGGATGCATTTGGATGCCATGGTGTCAGTGGAATTGTGGGTTCAATTGCAACCGGACTATTTGCTACCAAATCAGTCAACCCAATCGTTGCTCATAATGGTGCCTTCTATGGTGGTGGTTTCCATCAGTTAGGTGTTCAAATCATTGCAACACTTGCTACTATCGTCTTCGTTACGATTGCTGCATCAATCATCATTAAGCTGTTGAGCTTGGTAATGCCAATGCGGGTTAACCGGAAAGAAGAAAAGATGGGCTTGGATAAAGGTGAACACGGTGAGGAAGCTGATTACACCGTTGACATGAGTGAAAATCTCGACGAGTACAGATCCGATTTGAACCTCTATTCAAAGGAATTCAGAGGTCAGCTTGGTGGACTGGACACCAATAAGGATCCCCATTTACATTGATTTAAACATTCATAACAATAAAAAGTTGGGTCTTCAATTCAAGCCGATGAATTGAAGGCTCTTTTATATTCGCTTAAAAAATATTTGAAACGACCAACGTGAGATATAATTTAGACATATTAAATGAAAGAACTTGTAGGAGGTCAAAATGACATATTCGAGAAGCGAATCAATTGAAATGGTTAATATGTGCATGATTTACAATGAAGAAACCAAAGAAGTGCTAGTTGAAGATAAAACCGACGTCGCTTGGAAATTCGGTCATACCTTTCCAGGCGGTCACGTTGAAAAAGGAGAAAGCCTCTACGATGCGATGGTTCGGGAAGTCTTTGAAGAAACCGGCTTAATTGTCAGTCATTTACAGTCCTGCGGAACCGTTGAATGGTTTAACGAAGAACCAGCTTATCGCCGAATTGGTTTCTTATACCGGACCAGCGATTTTACCGGTACCCTCAAACAATCCGATGAAGGGAAAAACCTCTGGATGCCTTTGAAAGATTTAAACGAAGACAATACCGCAGAAAGCTTCATGAAGTTCCTCAAAATTTTCACCGATCCGCATACTGTGGATGCCGCTTCCGCAGTCATGAATGGTTCCTTAACCATAATCCCCAAAGACGACTCAAACGGGCATTCATAATATAATTAAGCCATAATCCGCAGCAATCTAACGGAGGAGGTGCCCCATGAAAAAATACCTGATTATTTATAATGGCAATGCTGGAACCAGTGATAATAAAAAGATTGCTGAACAGACAAAGTTATATTTGGAGGAACACGGCCGCTCAGCTGTTTTAAGTCCGACCCAGTCGCGAGAAGATGCAGTGAGCCAAGTCAAACAGTCGGTTGAAGGATTTGATTGCCTGATGTGATGGCTCAATCAACACGGCCTGTGAAGGCTTCCTAAAGGCTGGAAAATCAATTCCTTTGGGTATCATTCCCGGTGGGACAGTGAATAACTTTGCTCGAGCATTGAAGATTCCCCTGAATACAACAGATGCCATCAAAAATCTCATCCATGGCAATCCGACCGAAGTCGATCTGGGGGCCATCGGGAAAACGCCGGTGGTCAGCAGTCTCACCCTTGGAAGATTGGCAGACATTGCGAGAAATGTGAAAGACGAGGAAAAGAAGAAGTTTGGAAAAATCATCTATCTAATTAAGGGCTTTAAAGAACTTTATTCCAACCACTCTTATAAGCTCAAATTGACGGCAAATGGCCGATCAAAGGCTTTTCGAGCACAGATTCTACTCATCACGACAACCAATTCAGTTGGCGGTTTCATCTCTTTTAATCCTGAAGCTTCCTACGATGATGATTACCTTCACGTCTTCTGGCTGAAACGCTTTTCACCTCTGTCTCTGATCACTTACCTGCGGTACTTTGTGACGGGTAACCTCAAAAACGCCAGTGGGGTTCGATACTTTAAAACAAAATCAGTCAAAATTGAAGGTTTATCCGACCAAACAATTGAGGCTCGAATTGACGGTGATCCGGCAATGTGTGTCCCATTCACAGTTCAGACGCAGCCTGATTTTTTACAGGTCATTGTCCCGAAAACATAAAAAGTCATCAACCACAACAGTGATTGATGACTTTTTTCATATATTAAATTCAAATTGGTTTAATCGGCTAATTAGTCAGCAGGGTCAACGGCAACCAAGCCACCGGCAAGGTTATTCATGTTAGGCTTGTCAGCCTTAACAATCAACTGCTCGTTGACAAAGGCCATTTGACCAATATGACTCATTTCACGGCCGTATCCTGATAATTTAACACCGCCAAATGGAATTTCAGGCAATGTTGACATAAAGTTGTTAACAAAGACCATTCCAGTTTCAATTTGTGATGCAACTTCAGCACCGTGATCAGCATCACCGGCAAAAACAATTCCGCCAAGTCCGTAAGGGTTATCGTTTGCAAGATCAATCGCTTCTTGTTCACTGTGAACCTTGTAGACAACGGCGATTGGGCCAAACATTTCTTCGCTGTATGCTGGATTGTCTTTAGTGACATCGGTCAAAATTGTTGGTTTGAAGAACTGACCAGGAAGATCAATTGGTTCATTACCATAAACAACTTTGGCACCGGCAGCGATTGCGCCGTCCAATTGTTTCTGCAGTTTGTTCTTGGCACGTTCAGTGTTCATTGGAGCCAAAGTTGTCTTAGGATCCATTGGATCGCCAGGCTTCAGTGCAGCAAACTTCTTCTTTAAGTTTTCAACGAATTCATCGTACACATTGTCCATCACGATGAAACGCTTGGATGAAGTACATACCTGACCATCATTGTAAATCCGTGCCCGCCATGCAATGTCATTCACATCATCCATGTTAGCGTCACCCAATACAACAAATGGATCCATTCCACCAAGCTCCATTGTGTTCTTCTTAAGTGCCTTACCAGCAGCTGAAGCAACGGCAGTACCGCCACGTTCGGAACCAGTTAAAGCAACTCCTTGAACACGAGGATCGTCAATTGCTTCAGTAACTTGATCATATGAAAGGAACAAATTGGTCAATGATCCCTTAGGAGCACCAGCTTCAGCAACCACATCCGCAAACATTTGAGCTGATGTTGGTGTATTTGAAGCATGCTTCAGAATCATTGGGTTCCCTACCATAAAGTTAGGTGCAAATACACGCATAATTTGGTAGTAAGGGAAGTTCCATGGTTCAACCATCATGACAACCCCGGTTGCGTGGTGTTGAACTTCGGCTTCACCAGTTGCAATTGTATCAATCTTTTCAGGCTTTAATAAGTCTTCGCCATGATCAGCAAACCAATCGGCAATCAGAGCAACAAGCTCAACTTCGCCTCGTGATTCACCAATTAATTTACCCATATCAATCGTACAAGCTTTGGCTAATTCATCTTCATGTTCACGCAACTTATCAGCAACGTTGTGAAGAATCTTAGCTCTTTCGGAAATATCTTGTTTCTTCATTGATTCATATAAATCGTGACCAGTTGCTAATGCAGCTTGCAACTCATCATCGGTAGCATTTGGATATTCCTTAACAACTTCGTTGTTGTAAGGATTAACAGTACGATATGCCATTATATAACCTCCTAAATTTGGATAAACCTGTATGCTTCAAAACCGATACAGATATTTCAACATCCAAATATAGAATATCATGACATGAAAATAGTTACAACAAAATACATTGTGATTTTCATAATGGTTAACCAATTCAATAGTCAACGCATGTTACTTATGAAAATATATTAGGATTCACAATTCAAACTAGGCATTAGCCGGCTCTTTCTTGGTATCTTTAATCTTGAATACCAAAACGATCGCAATGATTTCCAAAATAAGGAATGTCAGGAACACCGCATTGAAGTTCTTGTTTCCGAGTACAACGGTCGCAATAACAATCGCGGTTGAACCCATAATCTGACGAATAGTCGAAATAATGGAAGAACCATGCGGGATCAAATCGTTGGTCAGTGAATTGGCACCTAATGTGGTGGCTGGCATCATTGCAAACGCATTTCCAGACTCAATGATAATTGAGCAGATAACGGCAATCCAGATACTGTTCAGTGATGAGAACAATAGCAGAGCGGCCCATCCAACAATAAACAAACCAAAGCCAATCATAATAACCGGCTTAAACCCAATTCGATCAGCCAAACGGCCACTACGTCGATTTAACCATGAAAGAATTGCAGCGGCTGGTACCAGTGCAAGGCCAGACCATAACGGTGTTAAGCCAAGAATCTGTTGATAATACAATGGCATAATAATAGTAACTGTAATTAAGGACATGTATGAAAGTGATGTCAATGCGACACCCAAGTCAAAGTTGGTGATTGAAAGAATATCCAATCGCAATAGTGGCTGTGGCATCTTCAATTGACGACGAACAAACATGAACAATAATATCAGTGAAACAATCAGAATACCCCAGTTCAGGTAGGTGGTAGTAGGAGTCATATGAGAAATTTCGTTGATAAAGTACAGTAACCCAATAATTCCTAATGACATGAATACTGAAATAAAATCAAACTTGGTGGATTCAATCTTCAACGGACTAATAACCGTTTTGAGAGCCAGCAAGAATACAACTGTCAAAACAATTAAGAAGAAGGCAAAAATTGCTTCCCAAGGGAAGAATTGCAGCAGAACTCCAGAAATGATCGGGCCAACTGCAAGCGCAGAACCCATGACCAAACCAACGGTTCCCATAACGGAGCCACGGTGATCAGTTGGTGTGATCTCCAAAATAATTGACTGATATGATGGGAACAAAACACCAACACTAAATCCTTCCATTAAACGACCAACCATCATAATCAGAAAGTTGGGCGCCCAAATAATAATTAAGGTACCAATAACGAAGTTGATTAGTAATGTCAGGTATAATGGCTTGAATCTAAAGTTCTTCATCAACCATGGCGACAGTGGCATAACAACCGACATGATCAGCATGAAACCTGTTGTTAACCAAGCAATTGTACTAGCAGGTAAATTAAAGTACTTCATGAATGTCGGATAAGCAGTTGAAAGTGAAGACTGACTAATGGACATCGTGAATGTTCCCAAAAGTAATGTCGCAATAAACCACTTGCGGCTTTTTTCTGTGAGTTCCAAACGAATTTCCCCCTTCAATAATTTCTTGCTAAAACAGGACCGGAAATAAAATTTCCGATCCTGTTAATAATACACTTAAATTTTAAGCAATGTTTCCGTAAAGCTCAGTATTAACGTACAACCATTACTGAGATTGGTGAGTACTTAGCCATATATGCAGCTTGTGAACCGAAGTACTTACGAACACCAGTCTTAGATAATGATCCAACGATCAGTAAGTCAGCATGGACAGCTGGGATAATTGTCTTAACAATTACCTCACCAGGATCTCCTTCTTCGACAACAGTATCAACGGTCTTGACACCTGCTCGAAGTGCTAATTCACGATATTGGTTAAGATGTTCTGCCAAATCTTTACGCTCACCATGAACAAAGTCTTTGTTAAGTGCTTGGAAGACGTTGACATTATCAGATTCAAGAACAGAAGCAATTACTAATGAAGCGCCTGAAAGACGAGCTTCAGAAATTGCATACCGAAATGCTAATTGAGCATCAGGTGAATCATCAACACCAACTAAAATTCTCTTAAATTTTGTGTGTGGAGTATTATCATTTTGCATCTAATCTGACCCTCCTTCTAGTTATATATTACTCTTTATCCTTTTTACTTTCATCATAATGCTCAGCAGTTGTTTCGAAACGTTGAGGCATCTTGTTTCTGCTTGAGTACAGATCGTAAACTGTCCAAAGAAGTAATAATACAATCGCAACAATAATTACATAAGCAATTGTGTGGGCAAGTGAAACTTGACTTGCGGAAGGAGCAGCACCGAAGAAACTGGTAATGTTATCAGGAAGACCCTTCATGTTAAGGAATGTCAAGGCCAATACTGATACCCAGCCAAGAACCTTAACCCAAAGTGTGTTCTTGAAACGTTCACCCATTTCTTTGGCATTATCAGTCATCATCAATAATGGAAGCATTGAGAATGGCAGAGCGAACGCCAAGAATACCTGTGAGTTGTTCATTAACGTGTTTAACGCCTCATGTTGCTTGATTGGAGTTTCGTTACTAGTCATGGCAACACAAATCAAAACAGGAATAACAGAAATCAAACGGGTAACTAAACGACGAAGCCATAGTGGCATCTTCATGTGAATGAAACCTTCCATGATAACCTGACCAGTTAAAGTACCGGTAATGGTTGAATTTTGACCTGAAGCCAACAGGGCAACGGCAAACAGGATTGAAAGAATTCCAGACTTGGCAACGGCGATTAAGATACCGTTACTTAACATAGAAGTGTTTGATAAGGCATCGAACAATCCGAAGAATGAAGGATCCTTAACAGCACCAGTCTTGAACACAGCAACACCCATAACTAACAAGAGTGAGTTGATAACCCATGCGAATGACAACTGGATGTTTGAATCCCAAGTTGAGAAACGTACGGTACGTGCAACATCGTCTTGATCGTTATGATCAACTTTACGTGTTTGAGAAATAGCTGAATGCAGATACAGGTTATGGGGCATAACAGTAGCACCAATGATACCTAAGGCACCGGTTAATGGTGTGTCACCGTTAACGTGGTCAGCACTTGAGAATGTTTGACCAGTTGGGATTAATCCCTTAACCATTGCACCGAAATCTGGTTCTGACAAAGCAACTTCGTAGATGAAGACAAACAGGATAACTAAGATCAAACAAACAACGATTGCTTCGATCTTTCTGAAACCAACTTTGGTTAATAATAGCAAAAGTAAAACATCAAATACGGTAATAAATACGGCATACACTAGTGGAATATGGAACAGAAGATAAAGGGCAATCGCAGCACCAATAACTTCCGCGATATCAGTAGCCATAATAGCTAACTCAGTCAAAATCCATAATACAATTCCAAGTGTTTTACTGGTTCTGGCACGAATGGCCTGAGCCAAATCCATCTGAGACACAATACCCAGTTTAGCCGCCATATATTGCAGTAACATGGCAATTAAACTCGATAGTAAGATAACAGACATTAACAGGTATTCAAAATTTTGACCACCTGTAATTGAAGTTGACCAGTTACCGGGATCCATGTATCCAACGGCAACTAATGCACCAGGTCCTGAATACATAAATAAAGTTTTCCAGAATCCGCGACCCTTCGGAACTTCAATAGTTCCGTTAATTTCTTCCAACGAAGGACCATTTGCATAGTGAATCAAATGCTGCTTCTTTGGTTGTTTTTCCTTTGGCATCAAAGTACCTCCTTATGTTTTGTACAAATTAATATTAGCATAATTTTGCACTTTGTAAATCTAAAATTAGGGAAACCTAACTTTGTTTTTAAACGCGATAGACTCAGACTTTCGCTCCCATAAGAAAGAAAACGGTTACTGCTTTTTACTTTTTTTTTTTCGTATTTCGTTAACCTGTTTTAGAAATTTGGTAATCTTCTCCAAATCGTCCTTTGAAAAGCTCTCGGATATTTTCTTAAATTCAGCCTCTTCCTGCTTATGATAATGACGATAGATGTTATTAATCCCGGTGCCTGATTCGGTTAGTTTGACAAAACTATCTTTATGATTGCCCAGCTGATGAAATTTGGCCACAATGCCCCTTCTGACAAGCTTGCTGATAATTTTTGAAACGGCTCCCTGGGTTAACGGCACTTGGTCGACAATATCGGAGATTTTAGTTTCTCCCAATTGGTCGGCTGTACTTAAAACTTTGAGATCACTGGTTGTTAATCCTGAAGTCAGTCTCGAATCCAACTGATCGCTTTCTTTGATAAATCCAAGTATTTCCTGATCATTATTATAGGTATTAAACAAATCAAGTTCGTCTTTGATTATTTCGATCACTGTTTTTCTTTTCATTTTGCATTCCTCGGAATATATATTTGTGTGTTACTAAAATAGGTATTAGGACGATTATATTCCATGGAATATAATTTGCAAAGTCGAAGTTTCGAATAGAACGGAGCTAATCGTTCTATAAATCTATGTATACATGCCAGAATAGACATATAATGAACTATCGGGAGGACATCATGAAACGCAAACTTATTAAAACAATTTCAGTAACCTTATTAGCAACAATTTGCTTTCTCCCGACTGTAGCCGCTAAAAAAACGTCGCCGATTGGAAACCAAATTAAATTAACGAAAGTTCCAAACGTACGCGACCTCGGAGGCATTCGAGCTAAAAATGGCCAACACATCAAAAGCAATCGTTTAATTCGCTCATCGGCCCTCACTCACCTCAGTGGCCATGACAAATGGAAACTGTCAAAACGAGCCAATGTTAAAGTCATTTTGGACTTCCGATCCAAGAGCGAAATTAAGCAAGCCCCTGACGCCAAACTGCACGGAACTCGATATCACCGTTTAAGTGTTATGGCTGATCCCAAATTTGGAGTCCACACAACTGCGCAATATATCCAACAGCTCGCAGCCAAACAACCGAATAACATGGAATTGTTTTACGAAAAAATGGTTGTCCAGCCCCACAGTATCAAGGCCTATAGGTCAATGTTCCACTATCTGCTTAAACAAAAATCCGGTGCGATCTTATACCACTGTACCTATGGTAAAGACCGAACCGGCATTGCAACAATGTTGATTTTGTCGAGTCTTGGTGTTCCAAAGACCACCATTATGAGAAACTACCTGGCATCCAATCATTATCTGAAGTCAACTACCCGGCATGAGTACCGACTGATGAAGCGCCACACGCATAATCGAAAAGTACTGACCAATTTAAAACGATCCCGGACAGCCAAAACAGCTTACTTAAATGCAGCCTACGCTGCTATTTATCACCATTCCGGATCAATGAAGCATTATCTCCATACGCAGATGAGATTATCAAATAAGGATATCCAACAACTTAGAAAAAATTATTTAACAAAATAAAGCATCAGGATTATTCCACCCCAAATGGCGTGAAATGATTCTGATGCTTTTTAGATACTTTTTAAATAGGTATTAATTTGCATGATCAAGTGTTTATTGTTATTAAATCGTGCAAATGCCATGGCATCATTCAGTAATTCATTAAAATCCGAAGTTTTACCATGGGTATCACGCTCATTAACTGCCATCTCAAACTTCGCCCTGGCAACGTAGAAAGTCACATGCCTGGCTGAACTTAGATTAACAAGTGACTGCAGCAGCATATTGCTGGTTTCAACATCATTTGTGGCGGAATAAAAGCTTCCGGTATAAAACAACATGGTCAGAGATTTCCAAACAGAATCAACATCATTATTAGACATCGTCTTCAATCGTTGAGGCATTTTTGAAAAATAAAATTCAGCCTTATCAAAATTGCCGGCCTGTTGATATGAAATTCCCATACCGACATATGCCAACGGGGAATAGACAGTCGCATGTTCCTCATCATAGCCATTTAAAATCTGATCGAAACAAAAAACCGCTTCATCCGTATCCTGCTGGCTAAGTGCCAACGCATATCCGCGAATAAACAAATATTCCATCTGAATTTGTTTATCCGAAATCTCCTTAACATTAAGGGATTTTAAAATACTCAATGCTTCATCATATTCGGTAATAATCAGATCAAATTCAGCCCTGCGCAAATCATCCCGCACCGCAGAGTCCTTATCAGACTCACTGGGAAAAATGTCACTCAATGATAACCCCAACCGCTGACACAACTGAGTTAAAATCTTGGTTGAAATCATTTTCCCATTGTTTTCAAACTTACTAATAGTAGCTTGTGTGCAAATGCCTTTAGCAAGCTCGCTTTGGGAATATCCAAGCTTTTTCCTGCGTTCAACGAATTTTTGAATATTCACTTATACCATGCCTCCCAACCAGTTCCACATTAATTTATAAACTAATATTACCATATTATATTAGTTAACACCAAATTATACTCAAAATATATAAACATTTATATTGACTTTTGGAATATATGAATATATAATTTTGGAATATAAAGTATTGTGAAAGTATGCACAGGAGGACTTAATATGTCGATAACTAACGATCAAAACCAAATGCTTATTCAAATGATCAAGGAATTCACCACAAACGAGTTGGCCCCACTAGATATGACCATCGATGCCAACGGCGATTATCCTGACGGCTTATTACAAAAAGTCATCGACACTGGTCTACTGGGAATCACTCTCCCAAGGGAATACGGTGGTGCCGGTTTTGACTACGTTGCTGCAGCTGAAGCACTTGAAAAAATTGCTGTCGGCAACGCTAGCATGGCCGTTACCCTTGAAGGCCATTTCAAAACCATTGAACAATTTATTAAATATGGAAATAAGGAATTGAATGAGAAGTATCTTCCAAGTGCTGTCAAACGAATTTTTGCCTTCTCTATGACTGAACCATCAGGCGGGTCCAACCCGAAAGGAATCGCCACCCGAGCTATCAAGCAGGGCCACAACTGGGTTATTACAGGTGACAAAATTATGATCACAAACGGTGGGCTTGCAGAAGTTTACTGTGTCTTATCCAAAACCCAGGATGACCAAATGGCTGTCTTTGTAGTCGATAAAGATATGCCTGGTTTTAAATTTGGCAAACGAGAGGATTTCATTGGGCTGAAAGGTGTACCAGTTGGCGAAATTGTTCTCAACCATGTGGTCGTTCCCGAAAGTCATTTATTAGGAACCATTGGTGAAGGCTTGGAAATTGGTGACAATGCCCATGCCGATGCACGAGTTTTGATGGGTGCGGTACTAACTGGAATCACTGATCATGCATTGCAAACCGCAGTCAGCTATTCCAAAGAGCGAAAAGCATTGGATACACCGCTGTATCAATTACAGGTCACTCAAGAAAAAATTGCTGACATTGCAATTGCCAAGCAAAACACCCAAGCACTTTATCAAAAAGGTGCCCAAAATAAAATTACCGGTCGCCCGTATGCTGAAGTTGCCGCAATGGCCAAATCCTATGGCAGTCGATCAGCAGTTGCTGCGAGTGACAAAGCACTTCAAATTCTTGGCGGTTATGGTTACAGCCATGAATATCCGGTTGAACACCTGATTCGAGATGCCAGAGCCATGGAACTAGCCGAAGGGACAATTGAAAAAATGAATTTTGAAATCACTAACGCTGAGATTGCGAAGTAAAGGAGCATAACTCATGAAAATTGTTGTTGGAGTTAAACAAGTACCAGAAACAGATTCCGTTAAAATTGACCCGAAAACAAACAACCTAGTTCGTTCAGGAATTCAGGGAATTATCAATCCATTTGATAAGAATGCAATTGAGGCCGCCCTTCAGCTTCGTGATCAAGCTGGTGGTGAAGTCATCCTCTTAAGTATGGGCCCTGATAGTTATACTACTTCCCTTCGAGATGGAATGGCGATGGGTGCCGATAGTGCCGTTCTGGTAAGCTCTCGAGCATTTGGTGGTGCTGACACACTGGCAACCGGCTATACCCTTGCAAAAGCGATTGAAGCTATCGGTGATGTTGACTTGGTGTTGTTTGGACGTCAATCCGTCGATGCTGATACCGGTCAGGTAGGTCCGATTGTGGCCGAGCTATTGAATTTCCCCCAGGTAACTTTTGCCGAAACAGTCAGTCTGGAATCGGAAAATACCATTGTGGCTAAACGTCAGCTTGATTCTGCCGTCCAAGACGTCCAGGTAACCCTGCCGGCAGTGGTTACGGTTAGAAAAGAATTAAATACCCCACGTTACGAAACACCGTTGAATATTAAAGAAAGCTTTGAAAAGCAGATTACCACTTGGACTGAAAACGATCTAAATATCGATTTCTCAAAAATTGGTCAATCTGGGTCCCCTACAAAAGTCACCAAGGTTTATGAACCAACCAAAGAATTAAAACAAACGACCGTCTTGCCAGTGGATCCAACTGAAGCAGTTTCCGAACTGCTTAGCAAATTGGACTGAGAGGAGCAAACTTATGGATAACAACGAAATTTGGGTATATGTCGAAATAACCGGTTCAAAAATTGAGCCAACCAGCTTGCAGCTGATTACCAAAGCCAAACAAATTGCAGATGGCCGTAAAGTCGTAGCCGTCGTACCAGAGACTTCTAAAACTCAAGCAGAAACAATCATTAAAGAATATGGCCCTGATCGGATTGAATCATTAGTAGACGACCAATTTGATGAAGCAACCGATGAAGAACTTGCCGATGCCTTATTTCAAGTAACTGACCAAAATCGACCAAATAGTTTGCTCTTCCCTGCAACAATTTTGGGACGATCAATTGCCCCTCGCCTTCAAGCAAAACTCCAAACCGGTTTGACCGGTGACAGTCTTGATATTTATTATGAAAATGACCTGCTGGTACAGGTAAAGCCAACTTACGGTGATAATGTCATGTGTGATATTGTTTGCCCTGACAAGCGTCCACAAATGGTCACAGTTAGGCCGAATACTTTTAGAGCTAAGAAAGTGAACAACAGCCAAACAGAAATTGTTCAGGCTGAATTTACCTTCCATAAGAACAAAAATAGTAAAATAATTGCCACTGACCCCATTATCAATAGTTCATCTAAGTTGGATGACGCAAAAGTTGTGATTGCCCTTGGTCGTGGTGCTTATAGCGAGAAAAATATTAAACTGGCTCAGAAGTTGGCAGCAAAGCTTGGTGGAATGGTTGGGGTTTCTCGTCCATTAACCGATGAAGCCGAATTTAGTCATGATGATCAAATTGGTATCGGTGGCGCAAGCCTTTCAGCTGATCTTCTAATTAATTTGGGAATTTCTGGTGCTGTTCAATACACTGTTGGAATTAAAAACGCCAAGAAGATCGTTTCAGTCAACATTGACAAGGATGCCCCAATCTTTGATGATTCAGATTTTGCCTATGTTGGTGATGTAACCGACTTTTTAAATGCCTTAATGAATCAAGTAAAATAAACCATAAAAAATAAGCAGGTCCAAAAACTTCATGTTTTGGGCCTGCTTATTTTTTGAATCAATCATACTGTTTCACTAACGCTAACCAGCCTTAATGATCCGACGGACTCCATCCATTCACCGTAAAGTACCAGTGAACCTTGTCGCCTGGCTTAATCGCCTTATCCCCGGCAGATTTATCAACGTATTTACCGTTGACTGAATACATCCATCCGCTGCCCGGTTTGACGTCATTTTCTTTCAATCCATTGATCGAACTGACATAAATGGCTGGACTGCTGGTGTACTTCACTTTTAAGTTGGTTTGCTCCAACAACGTGAACGCAGTCGTTTTTTTCGTGATATGGAGATTACCCGAATAAAACAACTTTTTGTATCCGGACACCTTTAAATAGGCTTTCCCGGTGTACTTCGAGGCTCTTTTTCGAGTAACCCGCTGCTTTACTGAGTGATGACTTTGCTTCGACGCAGCCGACTTTTTAGAACTTGGGCTTTGCTTTGAAGCAGTCGCATGTTCCCGGCTGCTTTTTGCAGTGGCAGGCTTGGCTGACTGAGAAGCCTTCGTCGCTGAAGTACCCTTATTGGCAGAATTGTGATGTTTCTTGGCAGATTTGCTCGTCGCCTTTTTAGCCTTTGGCTGTTTCGTACTCGTAGCCTCTGAACTTGACGCGGCTTTGGGCTGACTGCCGGAATCCATTTTCGCAACCTTTTCAGTTCTTGCATGGCGCTGGTGCTGATTGGCGATCACTTCTCTAAAGCCAAAGGCCAACCCCAGAACCAACAAAAGGCCGATGACAATGCCGATACCTTTTTTCATAAACTCATCCTTTAATATTACTTAATTGAATAAATTGAACGGTGTGCCAAAGCTTGACGATATGCTGCGTTGGCCAAGTTCACCTGACCAACACCCAAAGTTTGCGTTGTGGCACCCTTAATCGATCCCGTTGAACGGACATAACTTAACATTGCCCGCATAGGTGAAGTGGTTTGATTTGATTTGAAGTAACCATTCACCAGCTTGACCGTACTTTGTTTCGTGGAGAAAGCAATAATGGCTTCCGCGGTTGAGTTGGCGTTGGTATAAACCTTGTCCTTAAATGTATATCCAAATGCACCATTGGGACGAACGGCGTCCTTCAAAAAGCTTTGACCCTTTACGATTGCCGACTTCACTGCGGAACTGGTTGATTTTCCTCTGGCAAGAGCGGTAACCGCCATAGCAGTTGTATCACTATCCGCACTTGCAGCTTGGTTGTTATATGCCCAGCCATGATTGCCCAATTGGTTCTTAACAATCAGGTTGCTTAACCCATTCTTGGTAAATTTGGCATTACTTGGACGTTTATATGAACCAGTCGACAATGCAATCAGGGCTTGGCTTTGAACGTTAACCGTCTGCTTGGTCATTGAACGGTGATATAAGGCACTTACCAGGTTCAAAGTTGTTTTGGCGCCGGTTTTACGTAATTTTTGCGGATTCAGTCCAACGGCTCTGACCGCAATGATTGCGTTGGCCAAATTAGCTGGCGTACTCTTCTTATTCAATATAAGGCTGTTTTTAACCCGATTCTGCTGCGTCTTGGTAAACTTGTAGCCAAATCCTTTCAGCCCCAGGAGAAGGTCTGAATAGCCATAGGCAGCACCACTATCTGGATAAGCCTTCTTGCTAAATATGTAACTCGTCTTGCCGGAAAAGCCAGTTCGATTTTTGACCAGCATCTTTTTGGCATACTTATAGGTTGCTTTCGCCTTTGATGACTGATAAGCACTTGAAGCAGTCTTAATTTGGGCGGCGTTCACAGTTGAAAGCGGTGCGGCAACACCTGCCAATAACAATCCGGTCATTGATAAAGTGATTAATTTATTCATTCGTTTCATCATTAGTCCATCCCTTTATTTTGTTTTGTTGGTAAAAATCGATACTTACGATCCAGCCTTGTAAACAACTTTTCCCAAGGTCGATAAAGCAGTGCAATCAAAACAATGTTTGAAAGTCCATGGTACAAATCAAACAGCGCGCTGCTGGCAAATGCCAAAATGAAACTTTTGAGAGTCATTGGCGAAACGTACTGCAAGGCGTACCAGAGATCCATAATCCAGCCAAACAGAAATCCCCAAACACCACCAAAAATGATCATAAAGATCAAACTCTTTTTAAGCTTGGTCATCCCAATGAGACCGGCGGACAGCCCCATCAATCCCCAGGCAAACATTTGCCAAGGAGTCCAGGGCCCCTGGCCCATAAACATATTGGATACCAAGGCGGTGGTACTTCCAGTCACAAATCCCAGTTCAGGTCCCAATGAAACGCCACCGACAATAATGACAAAGCTGGCTGCCTGGATACTCGGAAGAGCGGCAAAGGGCACCCGTCCAGCAACCGCCAAGGCAATCAAGATTGCAACAAACATCAGTGTTTGGGTGGTTAAAGGCTGCTTTTCGAATTTCCAATACGCCGGCAGGATGCTGCACAGTAGAACCATGAAGCTAAACATCAAATAATGCTTGTTATGAAGCAGCATCATTAACGTTAAAAATACGCCAATCAA
The DNA here is from genome assembly GCF_007989105.1 of Lentilactobacillus kefiri. Lineage (GTDB taxonomy): Bacteria > Bacillota > Bacilli > Lactobacillales > Lactobacillaceae > Lentilactobacillus > Lentilactobacillus kefiri. The sequence goes on from NZ_BJVK01000008.1 coordinate 65,231, forward strand.
TATGAAAACAAACAACAGCCGACTATAAAAGACGGCCTTTGATTTATGAAACATGCTTACTTGTCCCTTCTGAAGCCAGATTAACATCATTCGGCAAAATTGCCATTGGTACTTGATTCCTCAATAATCGATTGATCGGTGTCGTAAAGAAAAAGTTATTGCCGAAAAAACTGCGGGTTGGAAGCACCGTATTCAAGTGACCGTCAAACATAAATGCACAGTGCTTGGAATATTCAGCACTAAATTTCATGTCATGGCTGGCCATCAAAATTGTGGTACCAGACTCGTTAACGTCCTTTAAAATTTGGCCTAAGAATCGTTTGGTATATGGATCAAGTCCCTTGGTCGGTTCATCCAGAATTAATAATTCCGGATCCACCAGCAGTGCCAACGCGACACCCAGCAATTGCTGCTGGCCGCCACTGATGTCAAACGGACTTTGATCGACCAACGAAGATAAATGCAGTCGATCAACCATCATTTTAACTTGTTTGTCCGGAAATTCCAGCTGAAGTGCCTCGGCTTGTCTCATCAGTTCCTTTTCAACCGTTTCTTCACCGAACTGCAGTGAAGGCGTTTGTGAAAGAAATGAAATGGCTTTGATTCGGCCGGCATTGGGAATCTTCCAGACAAGCTTTTTGTGGAACCGGGCCTTGCCGTGTTGGGGAATCCGTAAGCCAGCTAAAATGCTTAACAATGTGGATTTTCCGGAACCATTCTTACCAACGATTGATAACCAGTCACCGGATGGTAAATTTAAATCCAAGTGGTCAATCACATTGGATTGGCGGTCAAAAGAGAAGGTTAAGTTTTTGGCGGCCAAGACATTGGTTTCGCCAACTGATGCGGATGTTGACGTTCCTACATAAGTAAACTTTAACTGTTGATTTGAAATGAGTCGCTGCCCTTCGGCAACTGAGATTGGCAGATCTGGAAAGTGGCGATCCTTCTTCAAAAATACTTGTGAAACTTGTGGAACAAAATATTTTAGTTTTGGATCTGCCGTCATGGTTTCCAGTCCATTTCGTGGACGACCATCAAAAGATATCCCTTGGTTTTGTAATAAAATCAACCGGTCCGCCAAGGACAATACCCCATCCAAGTTGTGTTCTGTCAGCACAATTGTGATTCCCAATTCTTCATGAACCCGGTTAAGAACTTCAAAGAAGTGTTGCGTTGATAACGGATCCAATTGCGCAGCCGGCTCATCCAGCAGAATCACTTTTGGCCGTAGAATCAGTACTGAGGCCAGATTGACCAACTGCAACTGGCCACCCGAAAGGGCATCAATACTTTTATGCAGCAACTGATCAAGGCCCAAGTAATTGGCCAGTTCAGCAATTCGTCGTTCAATTTCCGCACTGGGTTCGCCCACATTTTCCAAGGAAAAAGCCAGTTCATCGATAACCGTCGACATAATCGGCTGTACGGTTGGATCCTGGCCAACGTATCCAATTGTTTTGGCACTTTCAAGTTTTGATAATTCGTTAATGGGCTTCTGGTTAATTAAAACCTGCCCCTGCCGGTGGCCATTGGGCGTCAGTTCCTTCTTAAAGTGATTCATCAAGGTGGTTTTGCCGCTCCCGGTTGCACCGGCAATGACAACGAACTGGCCCTGGCTGATTTTTAGATTGATATCGCTTATAACTGGCGATTTTTGCACGGGGTATTTAAATGTCAGGTGATCGACTCTTATTAATTCGTGCATAAGTGATAAACTCCTTCGGCAATCATCGGCAAAATCAGCATCCCCATCAGCAACGTAACCCCCAAAATATCACCATTCATCCAAAAATTTGTATATTGGGCAACCGAGCCCGACCAACCAATTTGATTCAATCGCGCAATGACGATAACTGAAAACAGAACGGTTGCCGAACACAAAAAGGCCCAATCTGTGGGGTGCCAACGATATGTATGATAATGAGTTCGTTTGGCAGCTCCAAATCCCCTGGCATCCATCAGTCTGGCTGTTTCCATCCCTGATGCCAACGAATCTTCCAGTAAAATCTGCAGCAGATGCCCACCACTTTTAATGCGGCTCAAGAGTGACCCTTTGGTCAAATCAACGTTGCGTGTTTTTTGAAGCATCGACAGCTGATGAAAGTTGCGGACAAACGCCTTAACCAAATTGGCCGAGATAACCACCAATAAGCCGATTCGAGGTGTCACTGAAGAAAATACATAGACTAATTTATTGGGTGGCAGAATCACGTTCAGCAGTCCAAAAGCCATTAGCATTTGAACAAGCATAAGGCCCATTACCGCACCATATAGCAGTGCCGGAGCCGTTAACTTAAAGGTTGCGCCGGCAACTGAAAATTGCCACAATATGGGACCAAATCGCTGATTTAACAGGCAGTTGAACAACACAATCGTGATAAATAAAAACAGGCTCATTTTAAATTGGCGCCACACCGCTGTCGATCCCAAATAAAGAATTGACGTGACCGTCAATCCAACAAATCCAAATATCGCAACGGCGGGATGATTAAAAAGAAGCAGTGCAATAATAACTTCCAAAAAATAAATTGCCGCAACAACCGGATGAGCCTGATAAAAGAAGGTCATTCGAATCGGTAATTTATTCATCATTGCACCACTCCTTTCAAATCTAAAATTCCCTGAATGATTATTATATCATCAGCAACCGTTTGAAATTTGGTGGATTCAAAAAACATTTTAGGTGCCTTAATCTTCGACAATCACGCCCAGCATTGCGACAATCTGTCCGGCCTGCCAGGGATTAATTTTTAACCCTTTGATCAGTTCCGGATTAACAATCAAATCATCAAAAGTTGCCTTTGATAAGTCGATCCCTTTCATGTGGGTATCCAGAAAATCAATTTGATTGATTTCACAGTTGTTAAATGACAAATCTTTTTTGACGGTCACAGCCTGAAAACTGCTTTCCACCAAATTAGAGTCAACAAAGAAACTATCTTCCATCTTGGTTTCACTAAAATTCGCATAGTGAAGGTTAGAGTCGTGAAATTGACACTTCTTGATTAACGTTTCCATCGAAAAGTCGGCCCTCATCAGTTGCACGTTGGTGAACTTACAGTTCGATAAGTAGCTTTTATGAAAAGTTGCGTTCAATAAGTCGCATCCCTTGAATTCCACGTATCCCCAGTCACTGCGGTCAAAGTTACTTTGCTCAAATTGACAGTGATCAAAAACCACATCGTTAATCCGAATCAGTTCATTTGAAACCGTGAACGTACAATTTGAATACGTATTATCCGGTTCGACATCGTCCAAACTCAACGTTTGCTTTGTAATTGTTGCCAAGCTAATCCTCCTGAATGTGGCCGCGTGAGATCAACGAACTGCCGGCCAAATAAATGATTGCGGCGATGAGCATCGAAATAAAGGTTGCACCAACGGAGTCTGCAACGACGGCCACGGTTTTAATATATCCATATGCCAGAACCGCAATCAGCCACGAAGCGATTGCAATCCAGTTAATGCCACCAGTATACCAATATTTCCCGGTTCGTGAGGCAAAATGAGCAGCGTTATATTTTCGTTTGGCAACAACATAGAAATCAACCAAGAAAATGGCAATTTCAGGTCCCAAGAACATGCCGATTCCATCCAGAAACGCTGTAAAAACATTGAGAAAAGTGGAATAAAAAATCGGAATAAAGGTGACAACCACCGCAACCAGCGTGACCGAAACGATGCTGAATGTTAATGACAGCCGCTTGGTCATGTTGGTCAAAGCGGATCCGGCCGACATCAGGTTAACCGCGTTGGCCGTCGTACTGGTAATGATAATGACCAGCATTGCCAGAACTCCCAGCCCCAACTTGCTGGCAATAGTCGAAGGATCTGAATTGTTGGCATCAAAGTGATTCAGGGTAATCGCGGTCGCAATTGTTGAGATAATACCAATCATGGCAAACCAAATCAACCCCAGGTTAGCGCCAAAAAACGGTGCCCAAGTTGAACTGGAACGCTTTTTGGAAAAGCGGGTAAAGTCACTGGCAGCTGTCACCCAAGCTAGATTAAAAGCAGCCAGAACGTCAACCGCCTGCCCCGGGGTCATCTTAAGAGCAGCCGGTGCGTGCCAGGAAACGATTTCTGATAACGAAACATTTTGGAAAACGACAATCGATTCCCAGATAACCAGGATAAAGACCAGAATAATACCAATTCGTTCAATGATCCGAACTGATTTTTCACCCATTGAAATACTCAGTAAATGTAAAATGCTCATCACAACGATTCCAGACACCAGGCCTTTAAGTCCGCCCGGTTTACCATAAACCGGCCAACCCAGAACATCGTGAAGAATATAACTGATAGAGGTGGCGGCAATAAACGTGTTCACGGCTGCCCAGCCGATGAACTGCACCACGTTAATGACAGAAGGCAAATAACTGCCCTTGAGTCCAAAGGATGCCCGAGTCAATGCCATTGCCGGTAATCCGGTCTTGTAGCCCATGTAACCTGATAAGGCCAGTAAAAAATATGTAATGACGCCAACAATAATGAGCGTGGTCGATGCGGTTACGAAACCACAGGCTGCAATCACCCCACCAACGTACCAAGTTCCGTTATTCGCATTAGCACCAACCCAAGTCGCAAACATATCCCAATATGATTGATGACGATGTTCCTTGGGGATTGATTCAACGCGACCAAAACTCTTATCTTCCATAATTAATCTCCTCTGATCATCCTTTAAAGTTGTCGTGTCGTCTCAATTGATTTTTAAGTTGAAATGAGTTGTCGACAAAGAAAAATGCACTTCGTCTCAGACAGAGTCGAAGTGCATTTTTCCCGGTGTAATTACCGGTAAAAACAACATTCATTAATGGCTTCCTTGACAGACTCGCTGGACTATTTAAAGGACTAAATTTTAATGTCATTATACGTGAGGCAAGGGAAAATTGCAATTTGTGAGTTGACACTCACCTCAGATGACGTATACTAAAGGCATAAGTGAGTTAGTACTCACTCACAAGGGGAGGAATCATGATGGATGCAGTCGTAACAGTGACACACGTTGATAAAAGCTTTAATAAAAAGCGAATCCTGCACGATGTGAATTTAACGGCATCAGGTCACGAAATATTAGGCCTGATTGGCCCTTCCGGTGCGGGTAAGACCACCATTATTAAAAATATCATGGGGATGGAACAGCCAGATGACGGTAAAGTGACCATTTTCGGCAAAGAAATGCCTAACCGACAAGTCCTGCAAAGAATCGGATTTATGGCTCAGGACGATGCACTATATGAAAGTTTGACCGGTCGTGAGAATCTCAAGTTCTTTGCTCAACTGTTTGGTGTGAAAAAAGATCAGCTAAATGAGCGGATCGAATACACCGCCGGAGTCGTTAACCTCAACCAGGATTTGGATAAACGGGTCAGCAATTACTCAGGTGGAATGAAGCGCCGTTTGTCCTTAGCAATCAGTTTGATTCAAGATCCTGACTTACTGGTTCTGGACGAACCGACTGTTGGAATCGATCCTGAACTGCGTCGGCAAATCTGGGACGAATTGAGGAAGTACGCCAAGGACGGCAAATCAATTATCATCACAACCCACGTGATGGAGGATGCCGCCGAATGTGACGAGCTTCTAATGATTCGTGATGGCCACATCATTACCCACGGCTCTCCCGATAGTTTGGAGAAAAAGTATCAGGTTGATAATTTGGAACAAGTCTTTTTGAAAGCGGGGAAATCAAATGAGAATACTGACAATAACTAAACGAATCTTCGTTGAGATGTTTCGTGATAAGCGGACACTGGCGTTAATGTTCATTGCTCCCCTATTTATTTTGTCATTAATGTATTTTCTATTTCAATCAAACACCAATACGGTGGCAGACATTGGGACAAACAACGTCTCCAGCTCACTGATCAAAGCAATTGATAACAAGCACATCACAATTCATAAGATGTCCGCAAATGCTTCGGCAAAACAAACAATTCGTGATAAGGATTACGCTGGCTTCATCAAAAAGACCAACGGCAAATTAATTGTGACCTACCAAAATGCCGACCAAAATAAAATGGCAATTATCAAGAAATCCGTTCAGATGGCGTTAATCAAAACTCAAATCAAACAACTGGCAGCTGCTACTAAAAAATCGAAAGCCGGTTTGATGAAGATGCAAGCTCAGTTGCAGCAGATCAAAAAGCAACTACCGTCAACCATCAGTGGTCGAATTCCAGCTCCTTCAACCCCAAAGAATATGCAAAAGCCAAGCAGTCTCAAGCTGAGTCAGCATTATCTTTACGGCAAGAGCAACTCTTCGTTCTTTACGACGATGCTGCCGGTATTCTTGGGATTCATGGTCTTCTTCTTTGTTTTCCTAATATCAGGCATCTCGCTTTTAAACGAACGAAATTCAAGAACGTTGGATCGCTTACTTGCAACGCCGGTTAAGCGAAGTGAAATTATCTATGGCTACCTGACTGGTTACGGTGCAGTTGCGATCATTCAAACCGCCATTATCGTTCTCTTCTGTATTTATGTATTAGGAATTGAGATTTTAGGCAACATTGCAATCGTCCTGTTGATTTGTTTTGCTTTGGCGATGGTTGCCCTTTCGATGGGATTATTTGTTTCAACGTTTGCAGCATCGGAATTTCAGATGGTGCAATTCATCCCGATCGTCGTCATCCACAAATTTTCTTCTCAGGTTTGATTCCAGTTGCCAACATGGCCGGATGGCTGCAGGTCATTGCCCACATCATGCCGCTTTATTATGGTGCCAGTGCCCTAACCGACGTTATTCAAAAACAGGCCAGCTTTTCGGCAATCATCCCCCAATTCTCTGCTATACTCATATTCTTACTTGTCTTCATCGTGTTGAACATGATTGGCATGCGGAAATATCGGAAAGTGTAGGTGAAAGATATGGCATCAACTTCAATTGAGTCATTTTATTCAGAAGACATTGATTCCACAAAGGATTTACCACAAAAGCAAAAGCAGGTTCTTAAAGCCTGCCTGGAACTATTTGCCTCAAAGGGATTCGAAGCCACAACGACAGCTGACATTGCCAAAAAAGCCGGTGTCAGTCAGGGAACGGTCTACAAGCGTTTCAATACTAAGGAACAGCTTTTACAGGCAGTTGTTCAACCATTATTTTCGAAAACCATTCCAAGAGCAGCCAAGGAATTCTCCTACGATATTAATCATTTTCAATATGACAACTTGGCCGAATTTTTAAAACCAACTCTACGAAACCGATTGACATTTGCCACCGAGAACAAGCAAATTATCAAAATCTTGTTCATGCAGGCGATAAGCGATCCCCAGTTACTGGCTGAATTAGTCAAATCTGTCAAATCCGTGCTGACAAATACAATCCCAAAAGTGATCGACAAGTTGAAAGAAGAACACCTACTCGTCGACTGGGATACTGCAAGAATCATGGAGTACGTTTTATCAATTGGAGCGGGCTATGGTGCCCAAATTGTTTTATTCGATCGAAAACTCGATTTGGATACGGTCATTGACCAGGCAGTCGAGTTTTTGGTCAAAGGACTTTCGCCCGAAAAATAATTTAATTTTGATATGCGGTTGACAAACATTAGAACTGCGACTATTATTATCATTAAATTTTAATGCTAGTAAATTAAAGCTCTGAAGAGAAGAGTAGTTGGCGAATGAACCCTTAGAGAATCCGGTTGGTGAAAAAGGATGGTTCATAAGTTAATGAAGATGAACTCTGAATAGCGATTTCAAGTTAACGCTTGAAACCCGGGTGCGACCGTTACATCGCCGAGTATCGAAGTCTGGTACTTTCAGAGGTGTTGGTTGCGAAATCAATACAAATTCAGGGTGGTAAAGCGAAACATTCGCCCCTCGGTCAGATTAATTCTGACACGAGGGACGAATGTTTTTTTGTTTCTATAAATTAAAAAACAATGCTGGCATTAAGAATAAATGAAAACAATATTGGATGAGGAGATAGATTATTTATGGCAAAAGTAGAAAGTTTTACATTGGATCACACAAAGGTTAAAGCACCTTACGTTCGTTTAATTAAAACAGAAACCGGTCCTAAAGGCGATGTCGTTTCCAACTTCGACTTGCGGTTAACTCAGCCCAACGAAACTGCTGTTCCAACTGCCGGGTTGCATACCATCGAACATTTATTGGCAAGCCTGCTCAGAGATCGCCTCGATGGCGTGATTGACTGTTCACCATTTGGCTGTCGGACTGGATTTCACTTGATTACCTGGGGCGAACACAGCACCACCGAAGTTGCCAAGGCCTTAAAGGGATCCCTTGATGAAATTGCCAATAAAGTGGAATGGAAAGATGTTCCGGGCGTGGATAAATACAGCTGCGGAAATTATCGTGACCACTCTTTATTCTCAGCCAAAGAATGGAGCAAGAAGATTCTCGATGAGGGAATTTCAAATGATCCTTACGAAAGACATGTTATCTAGATTTTTCAGTGCTTTGTTTTTTCGTTTCTTACTATTACTAACAAAACGTGCTCCCCAAACCAGCCCCCTCCGCTTTATCCAACAATGAGCCCACGATGCAAGAAACGCATCAAAACTCATTGTTAAATAAATGCTCAGGAACTAACCGGCTTGGCTCGCACTCTAAAGCTTAGGAGGCTACCCACATGACAACTACAATTATTGGATTTCCACGTATCGGCCATCACCGTGAATTAAAATTTGCTACAGAACACTATTGGAAAAACAAGATTGACCAAGTTGAGTTACTCAAAACAGCTTACGGCATCCGCAAGAATCACTGGCAGGCACAACAAGCTGCCGGCATCGACTTGATTCCAGTAGGTGATTTTTCATTCTTTGACGGCGTTTTAGATACTGCCAATCTTTTAAACATCATCCCGGAACGATACAAGGAACTTAATTTATCACCGCTCGACGAATACTTTGCCCAAGCCCGTGGATACCAAAATGGTTCCGAAACAGTTAAAGCACTCCCAATGAAAAAATGGTTCAATACCAACTATCACTACATTGTGCCGGAATTCTCCAAAGCCACTGACATTAAGTTGGTTGGCAGCAAACTATTTGACGAAGTTGACGAAGCCCTCAAGCTTGGGATCAACGCCAAGGCCGTCATCACAGGTCCATACACACTTCTCAAGTTAAGCCGTTTTATTGACGGTCCAACACCTAAAGATTTTGTTGATGCCCTCATTTCTGCATACTCTGACGTTATTAAGCATCTCAACCAACAAGGGGTTGCTTGGATTCAAATCGATGAGCCGGCTCTCAGCTTTGATGTTGATTCTGCTGAAAAGACCATCTTTGACAAATTATACAAAGGCATTTTAGCCAGCAAGGGATCAGCCAAAATTCTTTTACAAAACTACTTTGGCGATATTCGCGATGTTTATAACGATGTTACCAGCCTTGATTTTGATGGAATTGGATTGGATTTTGTTGAAGGCAAATATAACTTGGAACTCGTTAAACAAAACGGCTTCCCCGCTGACAAAGTTCTCTTTGCCGGTGTTGTAAATGGTAAAAATATTTGGCGCAACCATTATGAAAAGACCATTAAATTACTTAACGGCTTGAATACCAAAGCCCAAGTTATCCTGAGCAGTTCGGCTTCTCTTCTTCACGTTCCTTATAGTGCAGCAGATGAAACCAAGGTTCCTTCAGACGTTAAACAGCATTTGGCTTTTGCGATTGAAAAGCTTGATGAAATCAAGGAACTCGATAACATCTACCGCGATGAAGCAGATGGCAAGGCCGCTTTGGAAAAGAACGACACTTTATTCCGCAGCGTCAAACATCCATTCAATGAAGCCGTTCGTGACAGAATTGCCGGCCTGACCGAATCTGACTACACCCGCCTTCCGGAACGAGCAGAACGGGAAAAGATCCAAAAGAAGGAATTCAATCTGCCAATCCTGCCAACAACCACAATTGGTTCATTCCCACAGACAAAAGATGTTCGTCAAAATCGTTCCAAATTACGTAAAGGTGAAATCACCAAGGAACAATACGACAAGTTTAATGAAGATAAAATTCGCCGGATCGTTAAAATCCAAGAAGAAATTGGTTTGGACGTTCTGGTTCATGGTGAATACGAACGTAACGACATGGTTGAATACTTCGGAGAAAAACTCGACGGCTTTGTCTTCACTCAAAACGGCTGGGTTCAATCTTACGGTACTCGTGGTGTTAAACCACCAATTATTTGGGGCGATATTAGTCGAACTGCGCCAATCACCGTTGCCGCTTCAGTGTTCGCAAAGAACCTGACTGATAAGCCAATGAAGGGCATGCTGACCGGACCAGTGACGATTTTCAACTGGTCGTTCCCACGTGAAGACGTCACACCAAAAGAATCAGTTACTCAAATTGCCTTGGCTCTTCAAGATGAAGTCCTTGATTTGGAAAAGCATGACATCAAGATTATTCAAATCGATGAACCTGCATTACGAGAAAATCTGCCACTTAGAAAATCCAACTGGTATTCTGAATACTTGGATTGGGCAGTTCCGGCATTCCGACTTGTTCACAGTAAAGTTCAGGCAAGTACCCAAATTCATACCCATATGTGCTACAGCGAATTTGGCGATATTATTAAAGCCATTGATGCTTTAGACGCCGATGTTATCTCGTTTGAAGCCTCTCGTGCCGACTTTACCCTGATCGACCAATTAGTCGCAGCCAAGTTCCAGACAGAAGTTGGTCCCGGCGTTTACGATATTCACTCACCTCGAATTCCATCAGAGCAAGAGATTGAAGGACTGATCAAACAATTAGTCGCCAAGCTGCCGGTTGATAAAGTTTGGATCAACCCTGATTGTGGCTTGAAGACCCGTTCAGAGGAAGAATCGTTTGAAAGCCTTAAAAATATTGTTGATGCGACTAAGAAGGTTAGGAGTGAAATCAATGAGCCTAACGGAGTTATTTAAAACTAAAACCGTCTTTTCACTGGAAGTCTTTCCACCAAAGAAAAGTTCGCCAACCGAGGCAATTCTTCCAACCCTCAAGCGTCTCCAATCAATTAACCCGGATTTTATATCGGTAACTTTGGGTGCGGGGGGTACTGCCCATTGTGATGGAACTGTTGAAATTGCCAACCTGATTCAAAATAAGCTGGATATTCCGGCAGTTGCCCATGTACCAGGCCTTTATCAGACCCAAGAGCAAGTTTTGGCATTACTGGACCGTTTGGACAGTATCAACGTGAAGAACATTCTTGCCCTTCGCGGGGATAAGATTCCCGGCAAAGAACCGGTTGGTGTTTTCAATCACGCCAATGAACTGGTTAAATTTGTCCATGAAAATCGTCCCGACTTCAGCATTGCCAGTGCGTGTTATCCCAACTGCCATACTGAAGCCCCCGACTTTGTCGACGACATCACCCATTTAAAGGAAAAGGTTGATGCCGGAGCCGATCACTTGATCAGCCAACTCTTCTTTGATAACCAAGCTTTCTATGATTTCAAAGAAAAAACCGAGATTGCTGGAATTCACGTTCCAATTGAAGCCGGCATTATGCCCTGTACGAATAAGAATCAAATCGAACGGATTACTCAAATTTCAGGCGTTCCGATTCCTAAAAAATTCGCTGCAATCATGGATCGCTACCAGAATAGTAAAGAAGCAATGCTTGACGCCGGTATTGCCTTCGCAGTTGATCAAATAATTGATTTGGTCTCTCAAGGTGTTGACGGAATTCATCTTTACACCATGAATAAATCTAAAATTGCCAAACGAATCTGGGACGAAACCCAATCAGTCTTTGAAGCATCAAACTTATCAAAGCAGACTGAAAATGCATAATTAAAAGCGCTGCATCATTTAATTGGCTTGAACAATTAAGTGACACAGCGCTTTTTCTGTGGCCATTCAACTTGGGGGAGAAGAGTGGGCTTAGTTAGCATGAGCATTTAAACGTGGGCGACGCATCATCCTACCTGCAATAACCATCACAACCGCAGCAGCGGTAATCCCCGACGTATAATAAATCCTTTTTCGATTCATTTAAATCCTTCCTTTCAACGATATTTTTAGGTAACTATTTACTTGAAGAAAGAAATCTTGGAGGAGACTTTCTTCGATATTCTCAAATTCAATTGAGATGTCATTCACTTTATCCTTAATGACTGGTAATGATGCCTGCATCCCTTCCTTCTCATTTGATTGTTTATAGATTACTGTCGCCAACTTAACTCAAGCTTAAATTGAATCAATCTTTCCAATTCGCTGCTGAGTCTTAAGAAAAACGCTACTATTTTGTAAAACGCCGGAAATATTTCATGATTGAAGCCTAATCTTTGACAATACTAATTTAATTAATATCTTATAGTGTGCATTTGACTTTAATTATGTATATGATATAATTAAAGTGGGGATAGGTTCATGAACCGATGGATGAATCGAATTGTCGTCACAGCATTTAAAGGAGTTGACAACAATGCTAAATTTATATGTAGCACCCAGTAGTTCTTCAAGCAGACGAGCAGAAAAGTGGCTGAAGAGTCATGATATTCAGTTTAAGAAACGGGATATCTCAAAACGACCGTTAAGCGCTGAAGACTTGAAGCAAATTCTACGACTATCTGAAAACGGCAGTGATGATCTGATTTCCAAACGCTGTCACAGCTTTAAGAAGCTTAAGATCAACTTTGATAATTTACGTGTGTCTCAACTAATTGACTTAATGGTCAAATATCCTGATCTCATTAGACGGCCGTTGATCTTTGACGATCGGCAGCTGCAGGTCGGCTTTAGTGAAGAGGGAATCCGCAGCTTCCTACCAAGAGAAGCCAGAAAGACGCTGCTTACCGACTTACTTGAACAGCGGAACACAGACATAACAGCATAATCGGATACACATTCACCAAGCACCTTAATTGAGTGCCTGGTGTTTTTTTCTGTTATTATAGATAATATGTTATTATTGTGTAGCAAAAATGGTGGGTTTCATTACACCGTAAAAACGAGGTGTCTCTAATGTCAATGTCGATCCTATTGCCAACGTTGGTTGTTCTGGCTGTATTGATTGGACTATTCTGTACATATTTAATTAAACGAAGGAATTCCTTAATGTTGGGTGCACTTGCCAACCTGACCTTGCTGGTCCTGTTAATTGCCCTGGTGCAACTGATTTCTTTGTATAATAACAATTGGTTCTGGGTTGTGGTCTTCAGTACCGTGATTATTGTCGTTGGCCTGGCTGTCTTTTTAGGACTGACGTTAAGTTTTATTTTTTTCTTTATCAACGCTTTTATCGTCTGGAAACGTGAAGGCCACAGTCTTAGCAGTTCCCTGACCTTAATCGCCGGCATCGGGGTTGTCGGTGTAGATGCCCTTTTACTGTTTTATCCCTCATTTGGACCAGCTCCATTACAAGCCTTTATGACAACCTTCTTAACACTGTTGATTGGTTATGTTTTATTGACAGTGTGGAATACGATCACATCAATTTTATTGTACCGACTGTATTTTCCTAAGAAAGACAAGGATTACATCATCGTTTTGGGTGCCGGCTTAATTGACGGCTACAAAGTCGGTCGACTGTTGGGAAACCGAATCGATAAAGCAATTCAGTTTTATCAACAAGAAATTAAAGAAACCGGCAAACACCCCAAGCTTGTCTTTTCCGGTGGCCAAGGCGGTGACGAACTGTTGCCTGAGGGTGAAGCAATGCAAAAGTATGCCTTGGATCACGGAATTCCCGAAAGTGATACGCTGATTGAAGCCAAATCGGTCAATACCCTGCAAAACCTCAAGTTCTCACGGGAAATCATCGAGAAAGACTCCGGTAAAAAGAACAGTAAAGTCATTTTTGTCAGCAACAATTACCACACTTTGCGTGCCGGAATTTATGCTCGGAAGCTTAAGTTCCCGGCTTTTGGGGTTGGCGCTCCAACACCGTTTTACTTTCTTCCCAATGCCGTCATCCGGGAACACTTGGCATTTCTTGTGATGAACAAGCGTTGGAACATTGCCATTTTTAGCTTAATCATCATAATCGCAATTCTCATGGGAGTCACTGCTGCGTTTTCACCAATCAGCCCAATTAAATAAAAGTTCAGGAGATTTTTATGTCATCATATATTAACGTTATTTATACTGCTGCAATTCTTTTTCCAATATTAGCCATTTTTATTACCTTACCCATGTTACTGATTAATTATCACAAATATGGTGCCTTACCAAAGTGGAGTATCTTCATGCTTTATACATTTGTTTTCTACATGATGTGTGCCTACTTTTTAACGATTTTACCACTGCCTTCTCAGTCGTATGTGGCTCACTTGACGACACCAACACATAATTTTGTTCCATTTACATTTGTTAGAGAATTCATGAAATACAATCCGTTCTCTTTAACGCATCCCGGAACTTGGGTTGCGGCCTTAAAGGCACCCACGGTCATTCAACCGGTCTTTAATATTTTTCTGACGGTTCCATTCGGTTTTTATCTGCATTACTATTTCCAACGTTCATGGAAGCAGACCATTCTGCTGAGTTTTTGCCTCTCACTGTTCTTTGAAGTTACTCAAATAACTGGTCTTTATGGCATCTACCCACGGCCATACCGTTTATTCGATGTCGATGATCTGCTGTTAAACACGACTGGTGGGATTATCGGAGCCTGGGGTGCCCAGCTGCTTGGCCGCTTTTTACCTACCAAACAAGCCGTTACAGCGCGAACCATGGCCCTCAGCAAGAATGTTTCACCGATTAGGAGAACGGCCGCCCTGCTGGTTGACTGGATCATTATTGGTATCATCAGTGGCATTTTGGATACGGTTATCAAAGTTGACTGGATAAGCACCCTGATTTGTTTCGTCATCTTTATTCTAGGATTTGAATTCCTCACTCAACGAACAATCGGAATGCGGCTGGTTGGCCTCAAGATTGTCAACCTTCAGGGACAAAAAGCCGGTTGGTTCAGGCTATTAATTCGGAATTTCTTTGGTTACGGCATCATCGGCGGTTTGTTTGCCACCGTGATCCGACTCTTGAACATGACAGGTACCGCACCCACTCCTCAATTAACTGACATTATGCATTGGCTTTTGATCATGTCATTTCTGCTCCTTCTCGTTTTCGTTGATTTACTCATCGACTGGTTCTCTAAGAAGCATTTGTTATTCTTTGAAAGACTGAGTGGCACCGATACTAAAACAACTAAATAATTGCTAACCAAAAAGGACTTCCAACAAAATGCAGATTTTGCTGGAAGTCCTTTTTAAATGTCGTTTTGAACAAGTCCGAACTCAACTTTGTTGTTTCTCTTGTTCTTTAATATTTTCCTGAATAATTTCATGAAGTCTTTCAGATAGAATTCCTTCACGCAAACCACTCTTTGAAAACATAATCCGGTCCGAATCCAAGTAGTTCATCAACAAAATAACGGGAATTAAGCCGCCAACAATAATGTCGGCCCGTTCTTTATTGATGCCGGGAACCTTTTTGCGTTCCACAAGATTCATTCCAATGATCTTTTCAAAGGTTTGATTAATGGAATCATCCCTAAGCTGATAGCCGTGAATATCGTTGGTATCCAACAGGTTATTAAAGCGCCGATTAATTTTGGCAAGTGTGCGGTTGCTTCCGCCCAACCCAATAATTGGCAGGTTCAAGCCGTTACGCAGCCACCAAACACTTTGAAAAATCTTATTTACAAAGATCATTGCTTTGAAAACCTCTGCTGGTGAAATCTCATCAGCTAAGTCGAACTTAGAAGATAAAGTAACAGAACCGATTGGGATACTAATCAAATTGCTGACTTTACCATTTTGAACCAGGACAATCTCCGCGCTGGCACCACCGGTATCAAGAATCACCGCGTTGGTAGCAGGTAAAGTTTCACTGACACCGACATAATCCAAATAAGCTTCGCGAGTTCCGGAAATGACATTCAAACTAATGCCAATATCGTTTTTGACCCGCTTCAAAAATTGTTTCTGGTTAGTCGCCTGTCGAACAGCCGCAGTTGCAACTGCAACAATTTTCAAGTGATTAAGTTTCGAATAGATCGCTTTGAAACCTTTCAAAGCGGAGATTGTTCTCTCGATTGCTTCTGGTTGAAGAATTTTTTTGACACCCATATTCTCAGACAAACGAACGTATTCCTTTTCTTCGGTAACCGTCTCATAAGAGCCATCGTTACTGATTCGATTGATTGTCATTCGAACTGAGTTGGATCCCAAATCAATTACTGCTAGATTTTCCATTAGTCCTTGTCTCTCCCATCTTCATCGTTTAACGGATCAGGTTGATTCTGCGGACTCATCATTGGTTGAAAATGCGTATCGCTCTTTGGACGGGCTTCGCGTTGTTGAGCCTTTGATAATTTAGTTGCTTGAGCTGCAAAGTATTCCTGGCAGTCCAATGGTTCACGGCCTCTTCGGTCGACTCGTTTGTAAACACCATCTTTATCCAATGTTCTGGTCTTAACATTATCATTCCACATTGTTGTGTAGATGTCTACCACTCTCTTTGCCAAATCAGGCTGGAGAACTGGGAACAACTGCTCAACTCGTCGGTTCAAGTTCCGGGTCATTAAGTCGGCACTGGACAGATAAACTGACTGTTCACCATCATAATTAAACATGTAAATTCGGCTGTGTTCGAGGAAACGGCCAACGATTGAATGAACCGTGATGTTTTCACTGACATCTTTGATACCGGTTCTTAAGCAGCAAATTCCACGAACAATCAGATCAATTTTAACGCCGGCATGAGATGCTTCATACAATTTGGAAATCATTTCTTGGTCTGACAGTGAGTTCATCTTCATTTGAACATGAGCTGGCCGGCCGTCTTTGGCGTATTTAATTGCTTCATCAAGTCGATCAGTGATAAACTCACGGATTCCATTTGGTGAAATGTGAAGTTGATGGAAGTATGGTGGCCGTGAATATCCTGAAAGCATATTAAAGATATTTGTGACATCAATACCGATATCTGTGTTGCAGGTTAATAATGCCAAATCAGTGTAGAAGTGGGCGGTAACATCGTTATAGTTACCAGTTCCCATGTGAACATAACGGCGAATCCCATTTTCTTCACGACGAACAACTAACGACAGCTTGGAGTGGGTCTTCAGACCAACCAGGCCATAAATTACATGACAACCCATCTTTTCAAGTTGACGGGCCCAGTGAACGTTATTTTCCTCGTCAAACCGAGCTTTAACTTCAACTAATACAGTAACCTGCTTACCATTTTGAGCGGCTCGTCCCAAGTACTTGATGATTGGTGAATCACCGGAAACCCGGTACAAGGTCATCTTAATGGCAAGAACTTCACTGTCAATTGATGCCTGACGGATAAATTCAACAACTGAATCAAATTTATCGTATGGGTGCTGCATCAACCAGTCATGTTTTTGAATAGCTTCAAAAATATTATGATCTGAATTCAAAGCAGCAGGTTGATAAGGTTCGTATGGTTGATATTTCAAGTCGTCATGGTTAACAACCTTGCTGGCCAACTTGGTCATGAAGGTCAGATCCAGAGGACCGTTGACTTCATAGACAGAATCTTCAGCGGTCTGGAGCTCTTTAACCAAACGCTTGCGAAGCTTGTTACTGATGGTTGAGTCGACTTCCAGTCGAATGACCTGGCCGTGTTCACGGAGCTTAAGTTGTTGTTGCACTTTCTTAAGCAGATCGGAAGTATCTTCTTCAGCAACATCCAAATCCATATCACGGATAACCCGGAAGACTGAGACTTCTTTAATTTTATAGTTGATAAACAGCTGATCAACAAATTCCTTGATAATATCTTCAATCAAAATAAAGTCGTTTTCACCGCCAGGCAGCTTAACCACCCGTGAGAAAATACTTGGAACTTGAAGGGTGGCATACAATGTCTTGCCGCCTTCATCATCTTTTTTATTTAATCGAAGTGATAAATTAAGTGAATCGTTGTTAATGAACGGAAATGGTCGTGAACTGTCGTCCGCCATTGGTGTCAAAACAGGATAAAGTTCATCATGGAAGTACCCTTTGATGAACTGATACTGTTCCGCATTGAGGTCTTCTATCTTGAGCAGTCGGATACCAACTTGGCTCAGTGCCGGGAGCAATGAACGGTTCAAAGTGCTGTATTGACGAATCAGCATCTTATGCGCCTTGGCGTTTACATCCCGCAATTGTTCCTCAGGTGTTCGTCCGGATGAATCCCGGCCATCCCACTTAACTTCGACCAGTTTTGCCAGTGAAGCCACTCGGACCATGACCCATTCATCAAGGTTGCTTTGAGTAATTCCCAAGAACTTTGCCCGTTCAAGCAACGGATTATTCTTGTCACGTGCTTCTTCCAAAACACGTTCGTTAAAATCTAGCCAACTGAGTTCCCGGTTATCAAAGTATGCCGGGTTTTTAAAATCAATTTGTTCTGTCATTTCGCTTTAACTCCCCTTTGTTTGAGAACCGCGTTATAGCCATATGCTTCCGTGAAGAAATGACTTTTGGTATTAAAAATCCAATTTTCATAAGCCAAGTTTGCATTGCTGAAGACGGTAATAACAACTTTGGTTTCTTTAATTGAAACTGAAATCTTCTTAATCTTTTGCTGACGATCGTCGTCCAAAGCATCAGCCAAACGCAGAATTGCGGCTAACTTGGCAATCAAACGTCGGCTATCAGCTGAAATATGCTGGAAGTGAATCAAATCTTCGTTAGGCGTCGTTGAGCTGTGATACCGGGCAATTGCGGCAATAACCCGAATGTCATCCTTTGACAAACCAATAATTTCTGAATGAAGAATGATGTATTCCGAATGCAGATAATGTTCATGGATCCCAATATAATTACCGGAATCATGCAAAATTGAAGCAATTTCCAAAAGGAGTCGTTCATGACGTCCCAATTGGTGAAGCGGCTTCAATTGATCGAATAGATGCAGGCAAAATTTGGTGACCAAATCCCGGTGGACCGGCTCAACATCATAATGTTCCGACAAGTTAAGTGCCAGTCGAACAATTTCAGATGTGAAATCAAGCTTTGAATAACCACGTTCAAGTGCTTCCTGATTAACAAGCCCATCAACCACACCAGAATCTGAAAAGCCGATTTCAACGGCATTGGTTAATCGTAAAATTCTTCGTGTAAGTAAAAGCTCTGGAAGAACCAATGGAATATAGTCCGGTTCGACTTGCAATCTTTCAATCAGGTATTGGTCTGAAGCATCCACTAAATCATCAACCATATCATCGAAGCGGGCAGCAGTAATTGTTTCGCCAACTTCTGAATGATTGTAGTTTTCAACCAGCCGCTGCATCGGTAACGACCCAAGTAAAATAATCTTTGTTGGGACCTTGTTGGATACCACACTGGCAGGATTACCAATATAAAAATCATTCAACTTGGAATCGATATAATCATTTAACAGTCCAATTGAATTTGGCGCGGTTTCCCGCAAACTTTGAAGATCTTCGGCAATCTTAATTGGTCCTAAGGCAAAACTGGTTGACCCGATAAATTTACCATCGTTGAACTCGGTAATTGCCGTATTCCCAGAAGTAATTCCCACCAAAAAGACAGTTTGCTTATCATCCACACCATCTTTGCGCAGCTCGGTAGTAATATTTTGATTGCGATAAAATGTTTCTTCACTGCTTGAAAGCCACTCAATATTAAGACCAGTATGTAGAAATAGTTGGTCCGCAATAAAGTCTGAATTAATGGCCTGGTGTAAGGCACTGCTTCCAAATAATTTGTAATTATCAACACCATAATCATTTAAGATCTGGACAAAACCGGTCAAGGCTTCGGATACTTTGTTCACTGATTCATACTTAACCGGTTGGTCTTGATAGACATCATCGCCCAAATTGATATCTTTTTTGACGTGCTCTAAAGGCTTTAAGTTCTTTAGATTCACGATCAACAGTTCCAATCCTTGAACGTTGACCATCATAACGCCATAATATTTTGCTGCCATTTCTTCACCTTCTGTATGAATTCTCATTATAAATTTTCAATAATACTTCATTCTAACAATGTAAGTATACAATATTCTTTGCCGGAATTTTTACAGTTCGTATCATTAATTTGCATACTTATATTTCTAAACAGTTTGATTGACATCAATTCCTTCACGATTGAAAATATAAACGTACCAAATTTTATTCACCAGAAAGAAGTGGAATTGATGACTGAACTTAATGCAGCAAATTCTGGAACTTATAAATTTGATGATCAGTTTATTGTGAATCGATTAGGTTACGGCACAATGCAACTGACTGGCAAAGGTACCTGGGGTCCATACCCAGATCCTGCAAAGGCAGCAGATGTCGTTACCCGAGCAACCCAACTTGGAATCAATTTCTTTGATACGGCTGATTCATATGGCCCATGGTTTGCGGACCGTTATTTGGCAGAAGGCTTGAAGGGCGCCGCCAACCGTGACAAGATTTTTATCTCTGATAAAGTTGGTCAGACCCGCCAAGGCCCAAATGTCTGGACACCACATGGTGAACCCAACTATCTCCGTCAGCAAGTCGAGGTTTCAATGATGACTTTAGGGCTTGACCACGAAGACTTGGTCTTTCTTCACCGAATTGACAGCCACTTCCCAGTTGCCGACCAAGTTGGTGAACTAAAGAAGATGCAGGACGAAGGAAAAATCAAGCACATTGGTTTGAGCCAAGTAACTGTTGACCAAATTAAGGAAGCTCAGAAATACGCCAAAATTGACGCTGTAGAGAACTTATACAATGTAGGTAACCACGGTGACGATGATGTCGTTGACTACGCTGAGAGCCAACATATGGCCTTTGTACCATGGTTCCCACTGGACACTGGTAAATTAGTCGGCGCAAACAGTCCACTTAGTGCAATTGCCAAGAAATACAATGTTTCCGAAGCTCAAATTGCATTGGCATGGTTGTTGAAGCGTTCACCAAACATTCTGCCAATTCCAGGAACCAGTTCAATTGCTCATTTGGAAGACAACGTGGCTGCTGCAAACGTCAAATTAAGCGATGACGACTTTGAAGCATTAACCAACCTTTCCAAATAATAACGAATATAAAATTTAAAAACTGGATTATTTCGGCAATGCCGGGTAATGATCCGGTTTTTTTGTGACCTTTTATTCTGCCCTGCATACTGAATTGATCATTACCAATTTGCAATCAATTTATGTCATGACTTGAAATACATTCTGATCAGTGTAGAATGATGCATATTATTTGGAGGGGATGAGCACCGATGCTATCAATTAAAAGGTCAGCGCTATTAGCAGCTGCAATTCTTGGACTGTCAATTCAGCTCCCGGTAAGTGCCGACTCTGTCGAAACGGAGATTCAAGGCAATACATCTACCAAGGTTTCGAAATCTTATCGGGTAAAGTTTAAAACCATTGGCCATCAACAACTGGTCACCAAAAGGACAGCCAAACTTTATCGCTTTTCGTCCGGCAAAATCAGCCGGCATAAGCCACTCACTGTTTCGAAGAACACTGCCCTAACCGTTCAAAACAAGGTTTATTCCAAGAAGGGCAGTGTCGTCAAGGTTCCCGGTAACACTCAGCAGTATCTGCTGGCTAAGCCAAAAAGTTACGTTTATAATGCTGCAGGTTTTAAAAACAACAAACAAACCGCCAAGCGTCTGGCCGCTGCATCCAAGAAATGGTCAAAGGGATTGACCAAGTCTCAAGTTAAAGCGATCCGTTATTATACCGACAAAGGCTACAGCAAAATCAACTCTGCTTTGAGATTTCCTGATCAGGCAGCTTCCAACAAAGTAGATGGTAGTATTTCTAAGATTAATTCCGCCATCGCAACTTTTAATTTATCAAAACCACTGACCGTTTATCGGGGCACTTCATTGACCGGTTTACAGAAATCCTTGGGAAGCAAATCGGTTAAAGTCGGTGACTCTTATCGGGATGCTGCCTATTCTTCCTGTACCCTTAGTCAAATGATCGCTTTGGGATTCTCGTCTCAACACGTTGTCTTAAAGATCAACTTACCCGCTGGACATCACGGCGCCTATATCGATCCAATTTCAACCAATGTGGGCGAAAAGGAATACCTGCTTAAAAGCGGCTCAAAGTTGATTGTGACCAATTACCAAAAGGCCCAATCAACGGTTCACACTGTCATTACCGTTAAGAAACACGGTCATTCAGCAAAACATCAAATCAGCAACGTTCGGACCAATTACACAATGGTCACGTTGAATTTAAAACAATAAACAAAAAGGATTTTTGAAGGTAGATTTCAAAAATCCTTTTTTGATTAATCCCTTATGTACCAATGGATGTAGCTGTTATTCGCTTTTACAGTTTAGAACTGTTATAATCTAGATAGAATAGATTTCTGATTGGAGGCGTACTATA
>NZ_BJVK01000009.1 GCF_007989105.1 Lentilactobacillus kefiri
AAAAAAACACATTGAATTGATTGGGAGAGCTTCTCATTCCCCTTCTCGATTCAATGTGTTTTTTAGTTTTTGACCAACTTTGTTTTTAAGTTTGTCATAGGACCTTTGCATCCTGGTTAACCGCTCCCCGAGCTCGGAGTGGACTTTAAGGCAATCTAATTCAGACCATTCAGGCTTCCTGTCTTGGAACCTGCCAACCATCATCAAGTGTCTGATGATATTTACGGCCAACCGGAATCCAAATCTTTGACCGCATAATCAGCTTCATTGATTCCCAGAATAATGGATCGTGCTTTTCTTTATTGGACAAATTAAGCTGCCAGTATTGGCCATCTTCGGTTTTAATCATAATAAATGGATAAAATACTTTAGCAAGTTGAGCAGAAACAACGTTTTTAATCATTTTAGTATCATCTAGTAGTGTTGACATAATACATGCCGCCTTTCATTCATTGAATAACTATATGTTATCCAAGGTGGCTTAAACCAAGTTTAAAAATAAAGAACACTCTCTAAATTGAGGGTGTTCTTTAGGATTACTTAATGAATGGTTGGTTTGCATCTTGGTCCACCAAGCAGAAACTTGCATCTAACAAGGGCCAACCAAAAATCAAACTCGATTTTCGGTTGGAGCTCCCCTTTTACCTAGCCGAATCGTGCTCCACCAAGCAAGGACTTGCATCTAAAAGGCGTCAAGCAAAAA
Source organism: Lentilactobacillus kefiri (assembly GCF_007989105.1). Lineage (GTDB taxonomy): Bacteria > Bacillota > Bacilli > Lactobacillales > Lactobacillaceae > Lentilactobacillus > Lentilactobacillus kefiri. Next base: position 704 of record NZ_BJVK01000009.1, read on the forward strand.
TCAAACTCGATTTTCGGTGGCTCCCCTTCTACCTAGCCGAATCGTGCTCCACCAAGCAGAGACTTGCATCTAACAAGGGCCAACCAAAAATCAAACTCGATTTTCGGTTGGCCCTTGTTAGATTTCAGTCTCTAAACGCTTGGTTCCGCACACTACTTCTTTAACCTTGAATCCTCTTGTGCGCGTTTCTTATACATTGGAATTTCGTCTTCACTGGCACGTACCCAATGATGTGGAACGATTTCAACCAGTGAACGTTCCTTGCCGTCAAATTCTTGACTGGCATCGTATGGAATCTGCACACGAGCCCGCTCGTACTCAGGATCTGGAACTGGGACCGCAGACAGTAAGCTTGCTGTGTAATCGTGCAGCGGGTGAGCATAAATCTCATCTGAGCTGGCGATTTCCAACATTCTTCCATAATGCATAACCCCAATTCGGTCACTAATGTACTTAACCATTGAAAGGTCATGGGCAATGAACAGATACGTTAAGTTTCGTTCACGCTGCAGCTTTTTCAACAAGTTAACCACTTGGGCCTGAATGGAAACATCCAAAGCTGAGATTGGTTCATCGGCAATAATAAATTGTGGTTGAACCGCTAACGCTCTGGCAATTCCGATTCGTTGTCGCTGACCACCTGAGAACTCATGTGGATAACGGCTGGAATGGTCTTTGTTCAAACCAACAGTTTCCAATAAATCTTCAACCTGTTTAGAACGGTCCGCATCATCTTTTGCCAAATGATTAATGTCAATCCCTTCAGCAACAATATCTTTAACCTTCATTCGAGGGTTTAATGATGCATAAGGATCTTGGAAAATCATCTGCATGTTTCGTCGGAAGGTCTGTTGTTGCTTTTTAGAATCGAGCTTTGAAACATCCTGACCATCAAAAATGATCTTTCCTGCAGTTGGTTCATACAGATGGATGATTGCCCGACCGGTCGTTGTTTTACCGGATCCGGATTCACCAACCAAGCCAAAGGTTTCACCACGATAGACATCAAAGGTAATGTCATCGACAGCTTTAACTTCGTTTGGTTTACCAATGTTGAAGTACTGCTTCAGGTGTTCAACTTGCAATATTTTATTTTCGTCTGAATAATCGATCACAGTTGTTCCTCCTGTTCTTCAACATGTTTGCCCTTGCTCTTATCAATTTCTTGATGAACAAGTTTAGCATAGTGCTTTTGACGTTCGATAATTGGTTCTGGTGGCGTCACTTTTGGCGCTCTTGGATCCAATAACCAGGTAGCAGCATAATGCGTATCCGATACCTTGAAGAATGGTGGCTGCTTTTCAGTATCAATTTTAAGGGCATATTTGTTTCGGGCTGCAAAAGCATCCCCAACTGGTGGTTCCAATAAATCTGGAGGTGTACCAGGAATTGAAGGTAACTCTGTACCACTGGTATCCATTGTCGGCATTGAGTTCAAAAGTCCCCAAGTATATGGGTGCTTTGGATTATAGAAGATTTCATCAACCGTTCCATATTCAACAATCTTACCGGCATACATAACAGCAACCCGATCAGCCATTCCGGCAACAACACCCAAATCATGGGTAATAAATATGATCGAAGTGTTGGTCTTAGCCTGTAATTCCTTCATCAAGTCCAAAATCTGTGCTTGGATGGTTACATCCAAAGCAGTTGTTGGCTCATCAGCAATCAGGATTTCAGGATAGTTAACCAAAGCAATCGCAATCACGATCCGCTGTCTCATACCACCTGAAAATTGGTGAGGATAGTTGTTAATCCGCTGTTCAGCATTTTCAATTCCAACTAACTTCATCATTTCCAAGGCTTGGGCATAAGCTTTTTCACGTTTCATACCTTTATGAATAATGAGTGGTTCGGCAATTTGCTTACCGATCTTCATAGTTGGGTCAAGGGAAGTCATTGGGTCCTGGAAGATTTCTGCAATATCTCTACCACGGATCTTATCCATTTGCTTACGTGACTTCTTTAATAAGTCTTGGCCTTTAAACATAATCGTTCCACTGTCAATGACAGCGTTGGGTGAATTTAGCCCCATAATACTTCTTGTAGTAACAGTTTTTCCTGAACCGGATTCCCCAACAATCGCAAGGGTTTCTCCTTTTCTCAGGTCAAAGCTGACATCTCTAATCGCTTTAACAGTACCTGCATAAGTATTGAAGTTGATTTTGAGATTTCTTACCTCAAGAACATCTTTATCGTTTTCCATCTCAAAACACCTACTCTCTACTCTTTGGATCAAGGGCATCACGAAGTCCATCACCCAAGATATTAAATGCAATCATTAATACTGAAAGAACAATCGCTGGATACCACATTTGATATGGCAGGAATTGGAAGTTCTTCTGTCCATCATTGATTAAAGTACCAAGTGATGCCTGTGGCGCACTGATACCAATACCAATGTATGAAAGGAAGGCTTCGAAGAAGATCGCCGTTGGAATGGTGAACATCAAGTTAATGATAATCACACTACTCAAGTTTGGTAACAAATGCTTGAAGGCAATCTTCCAAGAACTTTCTCCCAACGTTCGAGCCGCCAGGACAAATTCCTGGTTCTTGAGCTCCAGCGTTTGCGCTCGGACCAGCCGGGCCATGTTAATCCAACTGGTAATCGCAATTGAAAGGATGATTGCGGTCATACCTGGTTTCAAGACCAGGATCAGCAGAACCATGACAACCAGGTTAGGAATTGACAACATGATTTCAATGATTCGTTGCATCAAAGTATCAACCCGGCCGCCAATCCAGCCTGAAGTAATTCCGTAAACAACTCCGAATGCCAAATCGAAGAAACTGGCAATCAAAGCAATTTCAAGTGAAATTCGAGTACCATATAAAATTCTTGAGAACAAGTCACGGCCAAGATAATCAGTTCCTAGAATATAGAAATGATTTCCGGCGTTTGCCTGGGCATACGCATTAATTCGTGAACCAGACTGTTCGATTGTTCCATTAAACCCATTAATGTCAATACCAGGAATCTTAGGAGGCAAGTTAGCCAGGTTCGGATTGGTAGCATTAGGATTATGTGTTTCGAAGAATCCTGAACCAAATGCCAGGATGAATAAGATGATCAGGATAATCAGTGCGATCATCGCTGCTTTATTTTTTCTCAATCGACGCCACGAGTCTTGTAAGAAAGTTAAAGATGGCGTTGCGATTTTTTCGTCGTCCAGCTTGGCCCGATCCGCACCGGCAATCGGTGTGAAATCAGCAGCTGAAGTTTGTTTTGCATTGTCTGCCATTATTATTCTCCCTCCTACTTATTAATTCTGATTCGTGGATCAATTAATCCATAAACGATATCGGTAATTAACAACACAACACAAAGCATTGCACTATAGACAATTGTCAGTCCCATGATAGTTGGATAATCGTTAGTCAAAATTGACTTAACAAATTGTTCACCAATACCAGGAATTGAGAAGATATTTTCAACAACCATTGAACCGGTCATAATGTTAACGGCCAAAGGTCCAATAATTGTAACAACTGGAATTAAACTATTCCGTAATGCGTGATGATAAATGATCCCAACTTTGTTAAGACCTTTGGCTTTGGCAAGTTCAATATAATCCGAACTCAAGACGTCCACCATTTCCGTTCTCATAAATCGAGCGGTTTCAGCTAATGGTGACGCGGCCAGTGCCAACGTCGGCAGGACGGTATACATAAACCCGCCCCAGTCAGCGATTGGAAACAATCTCAACTTCAAGCCCAGGTAGTACTGCAAGAGTACCGCCAAAACGAATGAAGGAATTGAGATAAACAGAATTGAAATGATTGTAGCTGAAGTATCAACCCAAGTGTTGGCTCTGATGGCACCAACAGCTCCAACAATCAATCCTGCAAGAACTCCAAGAACCATCCCTTGGCCACCAATAATCAATGATGGTCCAAGTCGGCTGGTAATCAAGTATGAAACTGGTTGGTTACTAAACTGGAATGAAGTACCAAAGTTACCATGGATAATTCCACCAAGGTAGACCAGGTATTGTTGCCACACCGGCTTATCCAATCCATACTGCTTATAAATCTGATGAATTTGTGTCGGTGTCAATTTGGCTTGGTTAGTCAATGGAGTACCAGGCATTAATTTCATCAAGAAAAAGGTAATTGTACTGACGATAAACAAGGTCAGAATAATGTAAAATATTCGTTTTCCCAAGTATTTTGCCATAAGTGTTCCTCTCATTTCTAATTATGTTGTAACTGTTTTTTCATAAACCCCATAATAATGTAAAAGAGGCCGGATTTCAATAACCAGCCTCAAATACATCGAACTGTTCATTTAATAATTACTTAACGTAAGCCTTTGCCCAATCATATTGTGGTGAAGTTGGGAATGGTTGAACACCCTTAACAGAAGGCTTGATCAAAGCTGCTTGACCTTGTTGATAAAGAGGAACTAATCCTTGTTGGTTCATCAAAAGCTTTTCAGCTTGAACCATATCACTCCAACGAGCTGATTCATTGTTGGCATCGGTTGTTTCTGATTTCTTCATCAAAGCATCATATTGCTTGTTTGACCATTTACCATCATTTTGTGGGTTATCTGATGTCATCAAGTCCAAGAAGTTACTTGGATCTGGGTAATCGGCAATCCATGCAGAAAGTACCAGGTCAAATTGTTGGTTCTGTGCACGAGTCAATTTTGACTTGAACGGAATGTTTTGGTTGGTAACCTTCAAGCCAGGCAACTTGGTTAATTGACTTTGAACGAATTCAGTTGCTCGCTTGGTATCATCATCATCGGCACCCAATAAGGTTAAGCTCAATGACTTCTTACCAACTTGTTTCATACCTTTTGCGAATAAGGCTTTAGCTTCCTTCAAGTTGTAATCGGTACCGGCTTTTACATATGCTTCATTAGCAAAGTCTTTGCCGCTTCGTTTAGCCATATCAGCTGGAACAAAGCCCTTAGGTGTAATGTCTCCACCTTGCATAACCTTGTTAACCATTTGCTTCTTATCAATTGCTAAAGCCATGGCTTTACGGATATTGGTATTACGAAGTGCTGGAATCTTCTTGGTGTTGAATTCCATGTATGAAGTTGAAGCTTGAGGATAAACGGTGTAATCCTTGTTCTTCTTGTTGTTGGCAGCTAAGGTTCCACTCAAAGTAGTAAAATCAAGCTTGCCACTGTTGTAACTGTTCAAAGCAGTTGATGGTGTCTTAACAGCTTGGAACTTAACATCCTTAACCTTGACGCTCTTGGCATCCCAATAATTCTTGTTCTTGGTTAATGTCCAAGTATCGTTGGTACCGTTCCAACCCTTCAAAATAAATGGACCATTGTAACTGTTCTTAGTTGCATTGGTTGCAAAACTGCTGCCGTATTTAGCAACGGTCTTAGGATTTTGTGGGAAGAATTCTGGTTGAGTAACCATGTACTTGAAGTAACTTTGTGGCTTTGAAAGAGAAACAACAAACTTGTAGTTTCCTTCAGCCTTCACACCAAGCTTGGATACGGCCATCTTTCCGCTGCTGATCTTGTCTGCGTTCTTAACGTTGGCAAATATGTATGCATATTGTGACGCAGTCTTTGGATTAACGGTTCGTTGCCATGAAAAGACAAAATCTTTTGCAGTAACAGGATCACCATTGCTCCACTTGGAATGACGTAAATTAAATGTCCATGTCAATCCATCTTTTGAAACACTGTAGCTTTTGGCAACCCCAGGATTAACTTTGTTATCCTTGGCAATTCGAAGGAGTCCTTCGTTGGTACCATTGGCAACCTGTGCTGAATACAAATCAGTCATTTTTGATGTGTCCATCGTTGCGATTGGTGATGGTGTCATCCAACTGATTTCTTGTTTCTTCGACTGTGACGACTTACTTCCACACCCTGCGAGGATAAGGCCAGTAACAAGGGCAACCCCACCGAGCTTCGCTAATGAATTAATTTTCATATTGCGATACTTCCCTTCTGAATTATGAAATATATCATTTGTGATGCTCTTATTTTAAATTAAAATTTGATTAAAAGCAAATACAATCTGAGCATTTAACTCATTTAAAGATAATTAAATTGGTATATGCATTTATTTATGCGTATACGAGTGTTGTATTACCGGCAATTCATGGCATTTGCACGTTTACATTTCACAAAATAATTTATTGGTAAAAATATTTTTGATGTTAAGACAGCTCATAATCGTTTCGAAAGTTCACACCTCAGGTAAACCGATTCACATTTTTAGCCATTCTTTTACTAACAATATGAGGAAATTCCGGATCAAACAATTATGCAGTCAATCCTGCATAAAGGGAATCTGACATCGATGTAGCAGTAATAGCCTTGATATCACAAAAAATCTGGTAGGAAACGTTGGATCGCTTCCTACCAGATTTTATGAGTCAGGTTCAAATTTTCACCCGATTATTTAACTGAAATCTTGCTCCAATCCCATTGTGGTGCGGTTGGGAAGAATTGGACACCATGAATCTTTGGCTTCATTAATGTTGAAATAGCTGGTTGATACAGTGGAACAATTCCTTGATCGTTCATCAAGATCTTCTCTGCTTGAACCATATCCTTCCAACGAGCCGTCTCATTAGCGGCATCTACGCCTTCAGACTTCTTAACCAATGCATCGTATTGTGCATTGCTCCATTTACCATTGTTGTATGCGTTCTTGGAAGTCAAAATATCCAAGAAGTTGCTTGGATCTGGGTAATCGGCGTTCCATGCGGTGATAACCAAATCAAATTGGCCAGCAGCTGAACGTGCCAAACGAGTCTTGTAAGGAACGTTTTGATTGGTAATCTTAACGCCAGGTAATTTGGTCAATTGACTTTGAACAAATTCAGTTGTCCGCTTGGCAACGTCGGTATCGTCAGAAAGCAATGTCAGGCTGACTGACTTCTTGCCAGTCTCCTTCAAACCTTTTGCCCAGTACTTCTTAGCTTCGGCCAGGTTGTAGTCAACGGCGCCCTTAACGTATGATTCATCGGCAAAGTCTTTACCATTTCGTTGTGACATGTCATCAGCGACAAATCCCTTAGGGGCCTGTGAACCATCCGCAAGCACTTTGTTGGCAAGCTGTTTCTTATCAATTGCCAGTGAGAATGCTTTTCGAAGGTTCTTATTCTTAAACATTGGGAACTTCTTTTCGTTCATTTCCAGGTAATAAATTGAAGCCTGTTTGTAAACGTGGTAGTTCTTATCATTCTTATATTGTTTAACTTGGGTTCCACTTAATGTCGTGAAGTCCAGCTTACCGCTTTGATAACCATTCAATGCGGTATTTGGATCCTTAATTGCCTGAATGTTTAATTGATCAAGCTTAATCGATTTGGCATTCCAATATTTAGGGTTCTTAACCAACTTCCAGCTGTCGTTGGTACCGTTCCATCCCTTTAAGACAAATGGGCCGTTATAGCCGTTCTTTTGAGCATTGGTTCCGTATGATGAACCGTACTTCTTAACAATCGAAGTTTCTTCTGGGAAATAGTAACTTTGAGAAACCATGTATTTGAAGTAACTTTGTGGCTTGATCAAATGAACGACCAGCTTGTAGTTCCCCTCAGCTTTAACACCAAGTTTTGAAAGAGCCATCTTGCCGGCATTAATCTTTTCAGCATTTTCGATGTTATTGAAAATGTACGAGTATTGTGATGCCGTCTTTGGGTTAACAGTCCGCTGCCATGAGTTAACAAAATCTTTGGCAGTAACCGGCTTACCGTCGTTCCACTTTGAATGACGGAGATTGAATGTCCAAGTCTTGCCATCTTTAGAGACGGTATAGTTCTTGGCAACACCAGGAACAACTGAATTGTCCTTGGCCATTCTCAAAAGTCCTTCGTTGGTTGCGTTAATATGTTGACTGGAAATCAAATCAGTCATCTTTGATGCATCCATTGTGTTGATATTGGCGGCAACCATCCAATTGGCCGTCTGCTTTTTGGTACCTGAATCGGAAGACTTGCTGCCACATCCTGCTAATACAAGTGCAGTGAGCAGTCCAACCCCACCGATCTTTAACATTGCTTTAGTTCTCATAAACATGAAACTTCCCTTCTGTTATTATGTATTTATGTGAATAGATTTATTCTAAATTAGATTTTGATTAAAATCAATGGTATTTTCATTATTATTGAAATTCTTTTATATCGGCATTCTATATCAATAACAGCTGGTTTTTTACTTTAATATCAAGGCTAAAATAACATTTACTTGTGTAAATTCTAATTTCTTCTCATAATTTATCATTTAACCTATCAAATCTACCCACTTTGTCTACGATTTATTTACATTTGTGTGTTATACTTGAACACATAATTTATTAGGAGGCACCGCATGGATTTACAAGAAACTTTAACACCTGTTGTCACAATTGGGCTCAATCGAGGTTCCAGCAGTTTTGATTATTCAATGACCGAATTGAATAACTTGGCTGAAGCCAACAATATGAAAGTTGTTGAAACTTTGGTACAGAAATTGGACAAGCCCGATCCTGCCACATACTTCGGTAAAGGCAAGATTGAAGAATTGTCTCAGGTCATTATTGATGATGGTGTCGACACCGTTGTCGCAAACGATGAATTATCACCCAGTCAAATTCGGAATATTGAAAAAAATACCCACGCTCGGATCATTGACCGAACCGGATTGATTTTAGAGATTTTTGCCAACCGGGCACAATCCCGGGAAGCCAAGCTACAAGTTGAATTGGCCAAATTAAAGTATCAGCTGCCACGGCTGCATACCAGTGCCAGTCAGCGTTTGGATCAGCAAACCGGTACCAGTAGCGGTGCCGGTGGTGCAACCAACCGTGGTGCCGGTGAATCTCAATATGAGTTAAATCGTCGGACACTCGAAAAGCGAATTACCCACGTCAACCAAGAGTTGAAAGAAACCGCCAAGGCTGACCAAACCAAGCGCAAGCAGCGTGACCGCAGTGAAATGCCGACCGTTGCTTTGGTTGGTTACACCAACGCCGGTAAATCAACCGTTATGAACGGCATGATTAACCTCTTCGGTGAAAACGAAGATAAGCAGGTGATGGTAAAGAACATGTTGTTTGCCACTTTGGACACATCCGTTCGAAAATTGACCCTGCCAGATCAAAAACGTTTCCTATTAAGTGACACCGTCGGATTTGTCAGTCAATTGCCTCATCAATTGGTTCAGGCATTCAAATCAACCCTTTCAGAAGCTGCCAACGCAGATCTGTTGATTCAGGTTGTCGATTACTCAGATCCTCATCAGGAATTGATGATGAAAACGACTGAAGACACTTTAACTGAAATCGGCGTAACTGGTGTTCCAATGATCGTCGCATTGAATAAGGCCGATAAAATGGATATTTCATTTCCATCACGTGAAGGTGACAACTTGATCATGTCTGCCAAAGACGAAAAGTCCCTTCATGAATTAACCACAATGATCAAAGAACAGATTTTTAAAAATTATCAAAAGCTGACAATGCTAATTCCATTTAACGCCGGCGACGTTGTTTCATACTTAAACGAAAATACCAACATTGAAAAAACTGATTACCGCGATGATGGCACACTCATCACAACGGAATTAAACGATACTGATGCCAAAAGATTTGAAAAGTATGTTCTGCCAGTTGAATAACGTTTTGACTGACAGTTTGTTTGAGTCATTCTTAAGATGAGAAGAGAGGAAGAATAACCATGAAAGAACAAAAAGAAGTAACGTTGGACAGAGACCTTGGCCTCTGGTCAGCGTTAGCCCTTGTTATTGGAACGATTATCGGTGCCGGTGTCTTTGTTCGCCAGTCCGCTGTACTTGACGACGCCGGCTCAACATCAATGGCCTTATTTGCCTGGCTGGCAGGTGGTATTTTAACCATTACCGCCGGATTGACCATCGCTGAAATTGCCTCTCAAATGCCTGAAACCGGTGGCCTCTATGTCTATATGGAGCGAATCTATGGAAAGCTTTGGGGCTTCTTATCCGGCTGGATGCAGATTATCATCTATGGCCCGGCGATGATCGCGTCGCTTGGCGCCTACCTGGCAATCTTATTATCCGATTTCTTTGGTTTCCCAAGTAAATATAATGCCATTTTGGCAATTGTAACCGTCATTTTAGTCGGAATTCTTAATTTATTTTCTAATCGATATGGTGCAACGTTTGCTATTATTACGACTATCTGTAAATTGGTTCCAGTTGCCGCTTTGATCATTTTTGGTCTGTTCTTCGGAAACGAAAATGCATTCGGCCAAAGCCTGGTTCACGTTCATCAATCAGCCGGAAACTTCGGTGTCGCAATTTTGGCAACGTTGTTTGCTTTTGATGGATGGATTCTGGTTGCCAACTTGGGTGGTGAAATTAAAAATCCACGCAAGCTGCTTCCTCAAGCCATTACATTTGGTATTTTGGCTGTGTTGGTCGTTTACCTTCTTGTTTCTTACGGTGTTTACCGTTCCGTACCAGCAGAACAGATTCATCGTCTGGGCACCAGTGCCATTCCTTATATTGCCAACCAAGCCTTTGGTGAAGTCGGTGGTAAGATCTTGAGTATCGGAATTATTATTTCGATTGTCGGCTGTATGAACGGTAAAATCATGACGTTCCCACGGATTATGTACGCAATGGCCAAACGTGGCCAGTTGCCATTCTCAAAGACTTTGTCATACTTACATCCAAAGTCACATACCCCAATCTTCTCGACCGTTGCCGAATTAATCATCGTTGCCATCATGATTGTCTTCTCCAATGCCGATCGTTTGTCAGAACTATGTATCTTCACCGTTTACTGCTTCTACGTTATGGCATTTGTCGGCGTCTTCTTGTTAAGAAAACGCAATCCTAATCAACACCGAGTATTCTCAACCCCATTCTTCCCAGTTACGCCAATCTTGGCAATTGGGGGTTCACTGTTTGTAATTGTCAGTGAAATCATGTCGGATCTGCCTGGTGTATTGACCTCATTTGTCTTTGTTGCTGTAGGAATTCCGGTATTTTATTACGAAACCAAGAAATATCGTGAACAACAAGCTGCGATTGATAAAGCTAATTCATTAGAGAAACAAGATAACTAATTAAAATCAAAAGGACTGGAACAAAGTAAAAACTTTGTTCCAGTCCTTTTTTGCGATTATTTACGGTAAAACGATCACTTTACCAAAGCTGTCGTGGCTGTCCAAATAAGCTTGGGCATCCGCCGTATGTTTCAAATCAAAGGTTTTGGTTGGGGCAACATCAATCGAACCCCGCTTGATAAGGTCAAACAACTGATCAAACGTCGATTGGTTCAGTGCTCCTGATGAGAAGCTTGTGAGGTAAGCCCCGTGCAGACCATAAATGGGTTCCCAATGTGTCAGGTCCCAGACGCCACCAAGTTCACCGGTGATGCAGGCAATGCCATCTTCTTTAACCGCCATCATCGAGTTGGGCAGCGTTAATGGGCCAACCAGTTCAAGCAGGCGGTCATATTTTTCACCGTTGGTGTCGATCCGATTATCTTTATCTAAAACCACTTCGTCAAAACCAGCTGACTTTAACTCATCAGTCTTTTCCAAGTGACGGGTTGAACCAACTAGTTTAATTGAAGGAACCATTGCCTTGGCCAGCTTTGCAGCAGCAACCCCGACACCACTGGTCGCACCACGAACCAACAGCGAATGGGCATCCCCCAGCTTGAGCTTCAGTAAAGAGCCAAACGCCGTGCCGTATGTTTCGGGAACCGCAGCTAATTTGGAAATGTCCAGACTTGTCTGAACAGTAAATATCCGCTTGTTGGGTAACAAGGCGTATTCAGCGTAACTGCCGTCAAAGTCTCGGCCCATTCCACCCATTGTGGCGATCACCATTTCACCTTTCTGCAGGCGATCCGGATCAGTGGTTTTAACCACTTCTCCGACACACTCAATCCCTAAAATGCGGGGCAGCTTAACTGTCGGTGACCAACCATTTCTAGTGAAAATTTCAGAACGGTTAATCCCAAATCCCTTAACTTTCAGCAACGTCCAGCCATCTTTGACCTCTGGCATCGGTACTTCTTCATAAGATAAGGCGGTCGGTCCACCCGGGTGACGTAATACGATTGCTTTCATTATATCGTCTCCTAGACACTTTCACGTTCAACTATTTTAATTGGGGTATACATCGAATAGAAATCTTTAAAGGATTCACTGACCAACATGTCCATCCCTTTAGCCCCCATCTCATAAAATGACTGGGTAACACTCGACAACTTGGGCCGGACAATATCGCAGAGCTGGGTTCCGTCGACGGTCAGAATTGCCAGCCGATCCGGAACTCGCATCCCATAACTGTTTGCCTGATTCAAAATCCCGATGCCTGCTATATCACTTGAAGCAATCACAGCGGTTAAAGGTGTTTGGCTGCCATAATGCTTCATTGCCGAAACGCCATCCTGATAAGTAAAATGACCATCACAAATCCAGTCATCTTCAAATTGGAGCTGGTTATCACGCATCGCATCACGATAGCCCTCATAACGTAAATTACCAACAAATGAGTGCAGGTCGGTTGCGGCAAAGCCAATCTTCCGATGTCCCTTGGCGATTAAATATTTTGTCGCCTGATAACCAATATCGAAATCATTAGACGAAATAAACGGGAATTTACCATTCTTTAACGTCATTGAAATGAAAATAAACGGAATATTGGCGCTCTCCAACAATTCGTCATTTGACGGATCCAAGTCAATGGCAACCAACAAGATTCCCATCACCGATCGTTCAATCACGGTTCGAATGGCTTTTGCCTGAATATCAGCGTCACCTTCACCGGCAAAAATAATCATGACACTCAAGTCACGAACTTTGGCCCGTTCCTGAATACCTTTTAGAATCTGATCGGCAAAGTTGGTTTGCGTCGAGCTTACCAAAACGGCAATCACCTTACTGCGCTGGGTGACTAATTCAACCGCACTTGTATTGCGTCGGTAGCCAAGCTTTTTGACTGCCGCACGGACTTTTTTGGCGGTTTTCTCTGAATAAAACTCTTTTTGATTCGATAAGACCCGGGATACAGTTGCCGGAGAAACCCCGGAAACACGGGCAACATCTTTAATTGTGGCAGCCATGGATTCACCCCTTTACCAGCATTATTTTCGAAAATTCATCAAAATTAATTATACCACAGAGCTTAAATTTCATTTTTTACTCAAACGTTTGTGATACCATGAAATAAGGATGGCAGTCACTTGGAATTCAAGTTGAATCATCAAAAAATGGGTGCTGGATTTTACAGAACCGATTGCCTAATCCGATTAATCTATATGAAGTAAAGCGGAGGTATCGATATTTATGACACACAAATGGTGGCAAAACGCCGTAGTTTATCAAATCTATCCACAGAGCTTTCAAGACAGCAATCACGATGGCATCGGCGACCTTCCCGGGATTGTTAAACGTTTGGATTATTTAAAAAAATTGGGCGTCGATGTATTATGGCTCAACCCAATCTATGACTCTCCTTTAAAAGACAACGGGTATGATATCGCTGATTATGAAAAAGTTCTGCCAACGTATGGATCCATGGCTGACTTTGATGAAATGCTTAAACAGATCCACGCTCACGGACTGAAACTCCTGATGGATCTAGTCGTCAACCACACGTCAGACAAGCATCGCTGGTTCCAAGAAAGCAAACAGTCAAAGGATAATCAATACGCCGACTACTACATCTGGCGTGATCCAGTCGACGGCCATGAGCCCAACAACTGGCACGCTGCCTTTGGTGGCCCTGCATGGACGTATGTCCCTGAACGGGGCCAATATTACCTGCACTTGTTTGCGCCGGGTCAGCCGGACTTGAACTGGGAGAATCCTAAAGTACGAGAGTCAGTTTGGAACATCATGCGCTTCTGGTTGGATAAAGGCGTTGACGGCTTTAGAATGGACGTTATCAATTTAATTTCCAAACCCGCCGGATTGCCGGATGCCCCCGAACCTGCAACCTATGGAATGGTGGAAGATTTAGTCGCCGATGGCCCAAAATTAAACGATTATCTGCATGAGATGAACGATAAGGTCCTCTCACACTATGATGTTATGACCGTCGGGGAAATGCCCGGGTCAACTCCTGAGGATGCTATCGCGTACACTGGTTTGGATAGTCATGAGCTCAACATGGTCTTCCAATTTGAACACGTCCACCTATCCCCCAACCCCGATCCGCGCTTGGGAAAATGGGATGACACGCCTGTTAAATTAACCGAACTGAAAAAGGCCCTCTCACGGTGGCAAAAGGCCTTGGACGGTAAAGGCTGGAATAGTCTGTATTGGAACAACCATGATCAGCCGAGAGCCGTTTCACGGTTCGCAACCGATGATCCAAAGTACCGGGTCCGAGCTGCTAAAATGCTGGGTACCACCCTTCACATGATGCAGGGAACCCCATTTGTCTATGAAGGTGAAGAGTTGGGCATGACCAACGTTAAGTACACCAGACTGGACCAATATGAGGACCTGGAGGCTCTCAACTCCTATCATCAGATTGTTGATCAAGAAAAAATCATTGATGGTAAAACCATGCTCAAATATATGGCTTGCCGTTCCCGTGATCATGCAAGAACGCCAATGCAGTGGGATGATAGTTTGAATGCCGGCTTCTCCGATGTCAAGCCCTGGTTTGCATTGAATCCCAACTACAAGCAAATTAACGCCAAAGAAGCAATCGATGATAAGCAGTCAGTCTTCTACCACTATCAAAAGCTGATCCAACTGCGTCATCAGTCTGATTTGATTAAGTTCGGTAGTTATGAAGAACTTGATCCCAGTGATGATCAAGTATTCGCCTATCGTCGCCGTTACCAAGGCAAAACATTATTGGTATTGAGCAACTTTACCGCCCAGGCCGTTAGTCGTGATTATAGCCAAGCAACCGCTTCTGATTTGCTGATTAGCAATTACGATGATGACAAAGGGACAACCCTTCGGCCATACGAAAGCAAAGTTTATTTATTTAAATAATAAGATTGGATTGAGCAGCTATCTTGGGCTGCTCTTTTTTTGCGGTGGCAGTTGTGTGGTATTCTACACGTAATGACTATATACAATACTTTTGAGGGGGGATATTCATTATGAAGAAAAGAATCATGTTGGTTGCGCTAGGATTGCTTGGCAGCGTCTGCTTAACAACTTCCAACGTCTCGGCCCAAACAAAGGGGCTTCACAGATTGACATCTCACTGGGTCAATCAACATGCAAAAACTCAAAACAATATTAATCGTTATTACCGATTGAACCAAAACACCAAATCCGGCCCATTCAAAGGTTCGAAGGTCATTCTTCCAAAGGGAACCATTGTGAGTGGCAGTATTATCAATGATAGTGCCAGCAAAACGCACAACGCCTTTGTGAACGGCCAGACCGGTTTGAGTTATGCCCTTAAAAAACGGGTTGGCATGAAGAAACCCTGGACCCAACTTGTTTTCTGGCAAACATACATGCTATCCAGGTATCCGCGGGTCAAAAAGCCTGCATTTATGCCGGCACTTGGTGAAGGCGTCTTTTATACCGGCGGTGTCAAATCATTTACAAATATGGCCAAAAGATACAAATCATCCAGCAGTGCGCTTAGGCTTACTTCAGATGGTTATGTCGAGTTCTATCAGCATCGAAATCAGCCTTTGATCACCACTTATTATGAAACTTTTGCAT
The DNA here is from genome assembly GCF_007989105.1 of Lentilactobacillus kefiri. Lineage (GTDB taxonomy): Bacteria > Bacillota > Bacilli > Lactobacillales > Lactobacillaceae > Lentilactobacillus > Lentilactobacillus kefiri. The sequence continues at coordinate 16,325 of NZ_BJVK01000009.1, forward strand.
ATAATCAAAAGCCGATTTCATATGCCAAAATTAACCATACCCTGGTGAAGGGATCCAAAACTTATCTTTATTACAGTCACAATCTTAAAGGCGTTAATGATCAGAAAGTCCGCAAGTCAGGCGCGTACAAATACCGTTTAACAATCCACAACTTGCATACGCCTTATCGCTACACGATTCACTACGACACTGCCTATGGGAGTATGTACACCATTGGTGGCCATCACTTTTATAGCATGCCGTTAAAATCTGAAAACTCCGGAGAGTAATCTTCACAAATCAAAAAGGTTTCCGTTCAGTCTGATCTAAAAACTGAATGGGAACCTTTTTAAATTCAATAAATGCTAATTTCAATTGATCCTCAATACTTTAAACTGACAATTTATGAGCTAAATCGAAGTGTACCCACCGTCCATTACCATGGTGTCACCTACGATAAAGGAAGCATCATCACTTGCAAGGAAGGCAACACCCTTGGCAATTTCTTCCGGTTTGCCCAGTCGGCCAAGTGGGTGAAGTTTTGTCAATTTCGCCTTAAGCTCTGGATTAACCGCACTGAGTAATGGGGTGTCAATATAACCTGGAGCGATGGCGTTAACCCGAATGCCCTGCTTTGCATATGTTGCAGCCAAGGTTTGAGTTAAGATCTTAACCCCACCTTTGGCAGCTCCATACGCGGTAATACTTGGCATTGCAACTAAACTGTGAATGGAGCCGGTATTAACAATTGCACCGCCATTTCCTTGTTTCAGGAATTGTTCTACGGCGTATTTGTCAGCCAGATATACACCAGTCAGGTTAATGTTGATTGTTTTTTGCCATCTCTTCAAATCCAAGTCGGTGATGTCACCGTCGTCAAGGATGCCGGCATTAGCAAACATTACGTCCAATTTGCCGAACTTCTCAACAGTCTTTTCAATCAGGTTTTTAATCTGATCTTCTTGAGTCACGTCTGTCTTAACGAATAAGGCGTTGTCATCAGTATTCAAATCTTCAATTACTTGTTGTGCTTTATCTGAAAAATCACCAACAGCAACTTTTGCACCTTCTGATAGAAACTGTTTTGTTGTTGCCAAACCGATTCCAGAACCACCACCGGTAAAAATTGCTACTTTTCCATCAAATCTTGCCATAATGATGCACCCCTTTCAGTGACCCATAGCGTGATTAAGCATTTGACAAGCATATTGTAATCGTTTACACCGTTTTTAACAACCAATTAGTCCTAAAAATGACAACTTTTTTGATGCCTAGAGTGCAGATGATTTAAGCCAATTATCTTTTTATTTTTGGCAATCGACGGTCTATAATCGAACTTAGTAATAATAAAAGGAAGGATGCCCATGACCTCATACGTTTTATATCAATTGGAATGGATATTAAGGCTACTTGTGTCCGCAATCTGTGGTGGAGCAGTCGGCTATGAACGTAAGGTGCGACTGAAGACCGCCGGGATTCGAACCCACATGTTGGTTGCGGTTGGATCGGCATTATTCATGATCATTTCCAAATACGGGTTCTTTGACCTAATGGGCCGAAAAACAATTGCAATCGATCCTTCACGAATTGCCGCTCAAGTTGTAACCGGAATCGGGTTCATCGGTGCCGGTGCTATCATCACCCGCAATCATAAGATCGATGGATTAACAACTGCGGCCGGCTTGTGGGCAACCGCCGCAATCGGCCTGGCAATTGGTGCCGATATGTATGTGATCGGAATTGCCGGTACTTTAATTATTCTAATTACCCAGACAATTGTCCGCCGAATCAAAGCCCTCAAGCACTATCCAAACCGTTCAATGATTCGACTCCAAGTCACCATTACCGGTCAACTAGCGGAAATGAATGAGCTTCCCGCAAGGCTAAAAGAGATCGGCGGTTTAGACAGTAAAATGCGGATTATCGAATATAAGCCGGACTCATTTTCATTGGAAATGCAAGTCAGATTAAAGCGAAAAACCAATCCTGACGAGTTCATCAAAGAAATGAGTGACTTGTTGGATGTTCGCCAAATTGACGTATTGGATTAACACACTGAATTAATCAATAAAGAGGTTTGCCTCAACCATTTCAATAATGGCTGAAGCAAACCTCTTTATTTTAACTATCTATTCAATGATTCTATCTTTCGACACTTTGAACAACTTCTTCAACTTCACCCGACTTCTTGGCAGTGCCAAGTCTGTGGTCGAGGTATTGAGAAAGCAGTGACAGTGAGTAACACACGATAAAGTACATGACGGCCAATGCCAGGAACATTGGAATCGTGTAGTTGGTGTTTTGCCCATAAATGATTTGCGCGTGGTTCATCAAATCAGGCAGCACAATGATTGTGGCCAATGATGTATCCTTAACCAAGGAAATAAATTGACTAACAATCGCTGGAATCATGTTCTTAATCGCTTGAGGCAAAATGATGTATCTCAATGCCTGCCAATAAGTCATTCCCGTTGATCGGGCACCTTCCATTTGACCCACTGGAATTGAAACAATTCCGGCACGGACAATTTCGGCGACCATCGCCGACTCAAAGACGGCCATCGCAATGACTGACGCCCAAATTGGATCCGGCTTGAAGCCGATATTTGGCAACCCAAAGTAGGTAAAGAAGATAATCAGAATCAATGGTAAGTTCCGAATAATATCGATCACAAAGCCAACGATCGCTGATAAATATTTAATTTGAACATATCTGATAATTCCTAAAATTATCCCGAATATGTAACTCAGAATAATCGAACAAACGGAAACCAGGACAGTAACCCAAGCCCCTTCAAGAAGGAACCTGATGTTAATCCATGAATAAGCACCTAAGACTGTTAACATATCTCGATTCCTCCTTTATGCCAATTTCTTTTCAAGATAACGCATGTAATAACTCAACGGCAAAGTCAAAATCAGATATAGAACACCGACACACAAGTAAGTGCTCATACTTTGCAATGAATCAGAAGCAATGACGTTACCTTGATACATCAAATCAAATCCGGCAACAAAGGCTAAGACAGACGAGTTCTTAACCAAGTTGATGAACTGGTTGCCCAGTGGTGGAATAACGTATCTAAATGCTTGCGGTAAGACGATGTAACGCATCGCCTGCCAGAAACTTAATCCATTGGCACGAGCGCCTTCCATTTGTCCGGGATCAACTGATTGAATACCTGAACGAACGGTTTCGGCGATAAATGCTGAAGAGTATAAAATCAACCCGATTGTCCCTGAAACAAAACCACTGATTTCCACAACGTACATTGGAATAACAACGTAGAAGAACATCGTAATAACCAGCAATGGAATGTTTCGGAATACCTCAATATAAACTTTAGCGATAATTCTTAAAAACTTGTTAGGCACAACTTCCAAAATGGCAAATCCTGAACCAATGATCAGGGCGAAAATCAATGCAATAATACTGCAGAGAAGCGTTTGACCCAAGCCATACAGGAGCGCACCACCATAATTTTGAAAAATACTTATCATCGTTCTGCCCCCTTAAAGTCAAATCCTTTAACTTTGTGGAACCATTTGTAGAGAAGCTTGTTGTACTGGCCGGATTGTTCAACCTTGGTCAACGCGTTGTTCATGGCATCCCTAAACTTGCCTTGGCCTTTGTCAACCGCAATTCCATAAGGTTCTTTGGTGAATGTCCCACCAACAACCGAATAACCTGGGTTTTCAATTGACATACCATAAAGAATACCGTTATCAGTCGTTAACGCTTGACCCTGACCAGACTTCAATGCAGTTAACGCTTGAGAATAATCGGTTAACTGAAGCACCTTGGCTTTCGGCGCAAACTTCTTAATATTTTGAACTGAGTTGGAACCAACAACTCCAAGAACGACATCGCCATTCTTGTTTAAATCTCTAACGTTTTTGATTGGACTGCCGTTCTTAACAAGGATCGCTTGTCCGGCATCAAAGTATGAACGAGAAAAGTCAACTTGTTTTGCCCGCTCCGGCGTGATGGTCATGGTTGCCATGATGGCATCGATATTACCATTTCTCAACAGCGGCATCCGGGTCTGACTGGTAACTTGAATAAAGCGGGCTTTGCCATCCTTACCCAGGATTTGCTTGGTCATCGCTTTTGCCAGGTCAATTTCAAATCCTTTAATCTTATTGTCTCGTACATCCATCAAACCGAAGAGCTTGGTATCGGCTTTAACACCCCAAGTAATCGTCTTGGTCTGTTTGTCATCACGCAACACATTTTTCTGGGATGCGGAACTCGAACAGGCGCTTAAAGAGACGACCATTAAGAGCAGGGTTAACAATAACCCAATTCTTGATATGATCTTTTTCATGACGCAACCTCCAAATAATGAAATTTTTAATGTGTAATGATTTTTCCAAGGAATTGTCGTGCACGCTCATTGGAGGGTTCACCATCAAAGAATTTTTCACTGGAATCGTCTTCCAAAATTCTGCCGTCATCCATAAAGATAACTCGGTTGGCAACTTCACGGGCAAATCCCATTTCGTGGGTAACAACCAACATTGTCATATCGGAATCTTGCGCAATTTCTTTCATAACGTTCAAAACATCATCAATCATTTCAGGATCCAACGCACTGGTTGGCTCATCAAACAATAGGCACTTTGGCTTCATGGCCAATGAACGGGCGATGGCGATACGCTGTTGCTGACCACCTGATAATTGAGCAGGTAATTTATTAGCTTGGCTTTGAAGACCAACCTGATCCAACAATTGCATTGCCAACTCTTTATTTTCCTTTTCAGGACGTTTCAAAACAATTCGTGGTGCCAACATAATGTTTTCAAGAACTGTCTTATTTGCATACAAATTAAAATGCTGGAACACCATGCCGACGTTCTTACGGATCCGGTTAACATCCGTTTTCTTATTAGCCAAATCCTGCCCGTTGACGATTAACTTACCCTTTTGAATGGGTTCAAGTCCATTAACCGTTCGAATCAATGTCGATTTACCAGAACCTGAAGGACCAATTAAAACAACCGTTTCACCGGCTTCAATCTTTAAATTGATGTCCTTTAATGCATGGAAATCGCCATAATACTTTTGTACGTCTTGAAATTCGATCATTGCCATGTCATTTTCCTCCAATGCTTTAGGCTAATTATTAAAATTGCCTAAGAATGTTACTACATCCATGATATGTTAAAAATTTTGATAGGTCAAAAAAATGTTCCAAAAAGTTTGGCCTCATGTTACATTTTCTTCCAATCGCCAAGTCAAGCAACCATGCGAACTGTTGCCCCCACGCATCATAAATGTATATTTTTGGGTAATTACTTAATTATAATTCACAAACCATGAAAAAGGAAACCCTAAGTTGCATAAAATTTAATTTAATGTTCATTTTGAGTGCGAAAAATGAGAATGTAAATGGCAAAAAGGAAGAGAGTGGGACAAAAGGCGTTTTGATCCCAGAATTTATGTTCTTAAATGGCCGGGATCAGCCGATTGATCCATGTTTTAGCAAAGTAATATGCCATTACAAAAAAAGAGGATGAGGCAAAAGCATACACTTTTGTCCCATCCTCTTACAATTAAAAAGCTATTTTTCTGAAATATAATCAAGAATCTGAAACATCACATTCTTATTTTCTGCTGGAACTTGGCGTGCTAAAATCTCATCAGCCGTTTGATGAAGAACCGAGCCTTTAATATACGGGAAATCGTTGACCACCATTTCTCGGACATTGTCTTCCTTGGGTTCGAAATGAAACTGTAAGCCGACAACCTGATGATTTAAAACAAAACCCTGGTTAGCCAGATTATCACTGGAAAATAAAAGATCAGCGTTTTTTGGCATTTCAAACATATCTTCGTGCCAGTGCAACGCAGTCAGCTGACTCGGCAAACCGGGAATAACTTCGGACTTCCGGTACACCGGTGCCCAGCCGACTTCTTTAGCGGGGCCTTTGGACACTGAGCATCCCAGTGTTTTTGCAATTTGCTGGGCCCCAAAGCAGGCACCAAAAATGGGTGTGCCATTATCAAGCAGTTCCTTAATCAAGTCCCGTTCTTGTTGGATCCACGGTAAATCATCGTTGGGACTCATTGGTCCTCCGAGAACAACTAACATATCCGTCTGTTCGACGGTGGGCAAATGTCCAAATTGATATGGATGATAAATATACATTGTGTGGCCCTTTGCGTGAGCCCAATCCTGAATCGAACCGGGTCCTTCATTTGGGGTGTGCTGCAAAACGTTGATTCTCATGATAATTCCCTTTCACTTACATCTTCTTGTAAGCAACCATTGCTCTTAATTTATAATCTTGAGGGTCCTCGATAACACCGGCACGGCCAATTTGTTTGTACGGGCCGCCAACCAATGTCACGGATGCCAAATACAGCTTAACGTGGGTTAAATCCAGTGAACTGACTGATTGAAGTCCAACCCGTCTAATTTCACCGACCGGATAAGTTTCCGCTTGATTTAAGCCACAGTAAACAACCAGCGATGCGCCCTGACGCTTCATTTCGAAGTATGGAAGTAAGACACCCTTGCCAATTGCATAAACCGGCTTACCGTTAACCTTCAACAATTCAAAGATTTTCCGGTCGCTCATTCCGTTATAGTCGGCATGAAACAGCTGCTGTTGTTCCATTTGAGCGACAAGCCGGTCAACGTTAGCCTGTTGAGTGGGGCTGACTTCGATTTTTGCCGGCAGCAAATGCTGGTCGTCAAATAATCCATTAGTAGGAACATTACGTGTTTCAGGGATCACCGTTGTGCCCATTTTTGAATCAACCTGGGTTTCTTGAGAATGCTCCTGAATATGCAGTGTCTTGGCCAATTTTGGTGAAATATCAAACCACGGCTGTTTCTTCGTAAAGTAATAGAAGAAGTTGCAAACAGTGAAGTACATCAAAATAATGGCCACCAGCAATAACAGAATGCCTTTGGTGAACATCTGATTATGCAGGAATCTGAAGCTGACGTAGAACAAATAGATATCGCCAAAGAATCCAAGGACCGTGTAAATTCGGCTTTTAAGGGTAACGTTAATATTAAAGTACCCCAGGTAGTGGTTAACCATGTCCAAAAAACTAAACATTAGTTACTCCCCTCCCCTGAATTACCGGTAACGACATCCGCATCAGCGTTGGCATTCGTGTTGGTATTATTTTTTTGAGTCGTCGTATCATTGGTGCCAGACGTCGTATTACTGCTGTCACTATTGGTCTGGGTATTTGAATTGGAATTCGTGTCACCATTAGTATTATTGGTGCCACCACCAGTCGTTGTCCCTTTGTTGGTCGAGGTTCCCTTATTGGTTGTCCCGCCATTTGTAGTGGACTTGTTTGTATCCGTATTCGTGTTGGTGTTGTCATTGGTATCGTTGTCGGTTGTCTGGTCACTAGATGAATCGGCGTTCTTTTCACTCTCAGCTTTTTCAGACGAAGCTTTGGCTGCAGATGATTCTTCAGCCGCCTTTTTCTTCTCAGATTCTTCTTTTGCCTTTTCCGCTTTGTCTTTGGCATCAGAATCTTTATCTTTGTCCTTATTCTTCTTGCCATAAATTGAGTCCGAAATTTTCTTTTGATGGGTCGTTTGAGTGGTCCTAGGGGTTCCTTCATTGGTGGACGTCACATTATTGACCACAACGTTGGTAGCGCCAAGTGCCAAAGAAATGGACAGAATTGCAAACGGCGTGATTAATGGTGGAATTCTATTATCCATTCAAAAAACTTCCTTACTAAAATTTTGTAGCCTCAATTATCGCACAATAATCTGAAGGAATTCTAAATAATTCGTTAATTATTCATTAAGTTGGCACATTGTGGGCACAGGCCATAGATCTGGAACAGATGACCCGTAACTTTGCAGCCGGCTAACTGGTTGGTGATTTCAGGGCTTAATGGACAGTCCTTAAGCTCAATCACCTTGCCACAGTTACTGCAGATAAAGTGATGGTGATGCTCGTGTTGAAAATCACACTGGAACTTAACGGAAGCCCGATCGCCCTGGACTTGTCGTTCAACAATCCCGAGATTGGCAAATTCGGAAATGTTGCGATAAATCGTGTTGTGACTCATTTTGGGAAATGTTTTCCGCATGAAATCATCAATGCTGGTCACTTCTACGAATTTATGCGTTGCAGTTCCCACCAGAAATTCAATCATGGCCCGACGTTGTTTTGTGATCTTAAAATTATTTTCTTTTAAAACTTGAGTAGCTTGTTCAATTGATTCAGGCATACTGGTCACCTCTAATAAGTAATAATTACTGTTTATTGCATACTACCATAATCCCCGTGCGGCAACAACCAAACGGTCGTCTAGTGCTGATACTTTTCGACGATCTCATCAATCCGGCGGCGGGTTTGATTCAAATCATGGTTGATGACTTTATAGGCTTTTTCCTGCAATTCATACGGCATTTCCAAATCACGATTGTATTCCTTGCTGCTGATCCGTTTGGCAACCATTTCCGCATTGTCGCCACGGCCCTGCATGCGTCGTTGAAGTTCATGAGTATCTCCGACCTGTAGAAAAATGATGACAGCCTTATCACCCAACTTTTTCTTATATGTAATCGCTCCTGCCGTGTCCAAGACAATTGTAGCGAACGGTGATTTTTCCCAGGCATTTTCAAGGCCTTCATAAGACGAGCCATAATAATGGCCGGCGTAGTGGACTGATTCCAAGAAGTGATTGTCAAAAAAAGACTTATCATCTTCGAAATAATAGTCGACTCCGTCTCGTTCGTTAGCCCGCGGCGGTCTGGTGGTATGGGTAATTACCCGTGCCATTTTATATTTATCATGTAAGTAGTCACGTACGGTTGTCTTGCCGCTGCCGGCTGCTCCCGTAATGACAAACACTCGATTTTTCATCGCTTAGTCCTCAATATTTTCTTTATCACGAATGTATTCATCGGCACTTTTGAGTAGTTGACGCAAGTTATCGTAGGTCAACTTTTTGTAGGCATCTTCGTAATCAAACCAACCAAAAGAATTGATTTCTTCGTCCTGCTTGCGCACTTTAACTTCTGGTGCAACCCGGCTGACGTAGAAAGTCACGTCTTTGTGGTGGCCATTCTTCATATCATATTCAACTTTTTGCTTAAAATTCGAGTCAATTTGAGTTTTTAAGTTGGTTTCTTCCCGAATTTCCCGAACGGCAGTTTGAATCAAATTTTCGTTCGGCTCAACATGACCTTTAGGCAGCCCCCAGAAGTCTGACGTTGCACTTTGCAATAACAGATACCAAATCTTACCATCTCTAATTTGATAAACAACTGCTCCACTTGCATATTCAGTAACCATATTAACTCTCCCCTTTATACCTTCATCGTTTTCTTAAGTAACAGCGGTGCCACAATCGTTGACAGGACAATGACAATAATAATCTCCGAGTAAAGATTCTTGGCCATCAGGTTGGCTGACAACCCAATCTGGGCGATGATCAATGCCATTTCACCCCGAGATACCATTCCGGAACCGACGATAAATGCACTGCTCCAATTCATTTTGGTCATCCAAGCACCAAGCGCACCACCAAATAGCTTCGTGGCAATCGCCAAGAGCGTCATGATAATAATGAAGCCTAAATTTTTAATGACGTTATTAAATTCCATGTCCAATCCGATGCTGACAAAGAAGATTGGAATAAAGAACGTGTATCCAACCGAACTGACACTGCTGGAAATTTCAGACTGAAATTTAGTCTGAGAAACGGCAACCCCGGCAAAGAATGCACCGACTACCGAGCTTAATCCCAGTGCGTCCGCCGACCAAGCCATTGTTAAACAAAGTGCCAATGACGTGATGGCAACCGATCCGTGAACCGGCAAGCGTTCTGCCACCCGTAAAATGACCGGCACTACCCATTTGACCAAGATGATCACAACTAAAAAATAGATCAATTGATAGATGGTTGCAACTAATAAATTAGAGGAACCTCCGCCACCAACGCCAAATGAGCTGACGAAAATACTCAGCAGGACAACGGCGATAATATCATCAACCACCGCGGCTCCCAAGATAGTCGCCCCTTCTTTGGTGTTCAGCTTCTTAAATTCCCGAAGAACTTCGACACTAATTGAAACGGATGTTGCGGCAAAAATAACGCCCCAGAATATTGAACGTTCAAAACCCTGGCCCATTATTTCACCATAGATGTAAAAGGTTGCCATCGGGGAAAGAACCCCGATCGCCGCAACACTGATGGCCGGCTTGAAATATTTTTTTAACAGATCAAGGTCACTTTCAATTCCGGCAATAAACATTAAAATAATCACGCCGATTTCTGCTCCGGCGTGCATTAATTCCGTATTGTGAAGGACCCCGAGAATTCCCGGTCCCAAAATAACTCCGGCAATTAATTGACCAATCACGGCAGGCATCCCCAAACGTTGACTGATCGCAGCCGCTAGTAATGTTGCAATTAAAATTAACGCAATTTGACCCACAAACGCCATGTAAAAACCCTTTCTATAATTGAAGAAACTTCCTTAATCGACTTTTATATGTTGCACTAATCTTAACATATGAATGAGGCGGGTTCTAATTAGAAAACGATAAATTCAGGGATCCAATTGATTCGTTGTTGAGGAGATAAAAACCAGCTTTTCTTTTAGTGTCGTTTCTAAGATGGAATATAAAGTTGCAAATAAAATAATCCAAACACACTGTGTGCAAAAAAGGTCCTCAAACGATGAACGCTGAGAACCTTTTGTTTTTTACCTTCTATTTCTGTTTACCCCTGTGGATGATTGATGACACCTGCATCGGTCGTCTCTGCTTCCAATGATCCCAGAATCACATTTCCTTCACTATTATCTGATTCCTCATCCATTTTCTGGACAGCTTTTTGTTCTTCCAACTCTTTCACAATGGCATCATGTTTCTCATCGGTCAAATCGTATCCAAAGTAAAATACCAAACATGAGATTGCGCTAGCAATTGCGGGAATCAAGAAGTAAACGGCACTGATTCCTGAAATTGTGGAAGCTGATTGCTGCTGGTTGGCAACGTAACCTGTCATTGTCAGTGCTAGGCCTGGAATAAAACCAGCCACACCTTGCGCAATTTTACGAACAAAACTGTACCCGGAATAAATAATACCTTCGGAACGAATACCAGTTTGAAGCTGTCCATATTCAATCACGTCATTAACAAATGCAAAGGCAACTGTGCCACTGAACCCCAAGAACATGTATGAAATAGTGTTTACGACCAAATATGGAACAACTTGACGGCCGGTCACAAAGAAGTTCACAAGTTCCGCAATGATAAAACCAATCGTAGCGTAAATGGCAACGTTCTTCTTACCAATTTTCTTTACCAAAGGAGTTGCAAAGATCACGGCGGGGATAATTGACAATGCACTTAACAAACTCACAAGACTTACCAAGCCAACCTGTCCCAAGACGTATTGGAAGTAGTAAAGTTGGATACCCATTTTGAGGAACATCGAACCAACACTTAAAATTGTAAAAATTGAGAGAATGATGAAAGGCCGATTGGTTAGTAAACCTTTGATTGATTTGACGCCATCCCCCTTCTTACGTGGGGTATGATCAATTATCCGCTCGTGGGTTCCGGTATAACAAAGAATTTGAGAAATCACCCCAGCTGCGGCAAAAAGCGCAACAGTACTAATATACCCAATTTTTGGAGTGGCAAAGATTGCTACCATGGGAATAACCACTGCACCAGTTAATAAAGCTGCCATTTGACCAGTCAAATTCCGTGCAGCAGCCAATGAAGTCCGATCACCCGAATCCATTGTCATAGCTGCTGCTAAAGATCCATAAGGAATATTTACGACTGAGTAAAAGAATCCCATGATGTTATACGTCACAAAGGCGTAAACAATTCGACCGGTTTCACTAAAGTTTGGCGTAATAAAACAGGCAACCGTGGCAATTCCCAAGAATAGCAATCCATATAGAATGTATGGCCGGAATTTACCGCGTTTGGAAATGTGCTTTCGAGAATCTACGAATGCACCCACACTTGTGTCAACAAACGCATCAAAGAATTTGGCAATCAGAAATATTAAGCCTCCCCAATATGCAGGAATTTGCAGTACGTCCGTATAAAACTTCAATAAGAACAGCTGAGCAAATTGAAACATTAACCCATTTCCCAAGTCACCAAGCCCATACGCAACCTTTTCGCCCATTTTTAACTTTTCCGATTTCATTGTTAGTTCCTCCTTTAAACCTATCAGGGTTCTTGTTAAGCGCTTCCATTTTTGCAATAAAAAACCGGTCCGCGCGGAATCACGTGTTCCGGTTCAAATAATCACACTATTTCTTTTTATAATCAAAGTTGGGAATGTTTGTCCATCGATTCTTCAAGTAGCGCACAACCATCTTCGGCTCACGGGAGCGAGTGAAGATTCCCTTCTTGTTCCCTTGAACACGTTGAATACCGAATTTTGTCTGGAAGTCAGCAAAGTTCCAAAGCTGTTCGCCGACAAAGTGTGGAAATTCATCAAAGACTTTGCTTGCCATCCGATAGTAATCTTCTTGGAACTCTTCGGAAAACGGCTCGTCGTAGTTGCTGTGAAGTCCTGGAATTGTGTCGGCACCATACTCGGTATACATAATTGGTTTATCCGGGAATTTCTCAGAATATTCTTTTAACTCATCACGTGTTGCCCTCTCTGCAGTTTCGAGGTCGCCATTACCAACGTACCAACCGTAATAACGATTCAAAGCAATAACATCAACTAATGAAATGCAATTGTCAGTTTTTGGATTGGCCATCATGATACTCGTGTATGTGCATGGACGCTTTTGGGGATCTAGTTCATGCGCTTCATCAAACAATGGTTTGAAGTATTCATAAGCACCCTTGGAAAATGTTGCAGCTTCATTGGCAATCGACCACATGGCAACACAAGCATGATTCTTGTCACGATCGATAATCTCTTTGATGACCTGTCTATGAGCTTCAGCCGTCTTTAATTTGGTCCAAGTATCGTCTTGGTAGTCGTCGCTTTCAAGCATTGAAACATCAAATCCAAAGCTTGTCATCAAGCCAACAGCAGGTGTTTCGTCAATCACAACAATTCCTTCTCGGTCACACAAGCGCATCATTTCTTCTGAATATGGATAATGGGAAGTTCGGAACGAGTTTGCCCCCATATCTTTCATCAAGTGAATGTCCAATACGTTCACGGGTTCATTAAAGCCACGTCCATGGACATACGAATCTTCATGCTTACCAAATCCTTTGAAGTAAAATGGCTTGCCATTAATCAAGAATTGGGCATTTTTCACTTCAATTTTTCTGACACCAAATTCTTCCGAGTAAGTATCAACGACTTCTCCATTTTCAATCGCATCAACTTTTGCAGTATAGAGATAAGCATGCAGCGGTTGCCACAAATGGGCATCAACAATTTGTAATGTCTGATCAACACCGGTTCCACTGGCAACTTGAACACCATCTTGGTTCAACAATGTAACCTTAACCTCATCAAAATGACCTTCGGTTGCAACCTTGATATGAATATCCGCGTTGGATTTTTCCAAGTCAACATCGGGAACCACAGTAATGTCACCAATGTAATCTTTGGGAGTTGAATAAATTTTGACAGGTCTTTGTAATCCGGCGTAATTGAAGAAATCAAAGTTTTCGTCAACGTGACGCTGAATATGCCCATCTTTATCTCTGGTTTCTGAATAATTTCCAACAGGCAAAGTCGTGTAATCAAGAATGTTACTCAATTTAACAGTTAAACGGTTGTTACTATCTTTTAAATAATCGTTGATTTCAACCTCAAACGGTGTAAAGCCGCCCTTATGATGGGTAATTTCTTTCCCGTTTAGATAAACCCATGCTTCATGAGTGGCCGATCCAAATCGCAAAACCAACCTTTGGCTTCGTAATGGCTTAGCGATATCAAAGTTGGTTTCACACCAAACAAATCCATTATGTTCACGAATCTTTTTGGAAGCCGTTTGGTCATTGAACGATGCTGGAACTGATATCACATCTTCAATTGGTAATGGCTTTTTCGGATCGATAGGGTTAATTTCTTCATCGATCATAAACTTCCATAGGCCTGATAAGTCCAATAATGTTCTGCTGGGTGTTGTAAGTGGATATAACATTTTTAATTTCCTCCATTTGGCTAGTAATCTTTAAATTATTTCTTTTCAATGTCTTTACTATAGGCTAGAATCAAGATAGATGCTTATCCTATTTTTACATTTGTATCACTTTAATGACTTTTTATGTAACCGCTAACAAAAAGAAGAATTGCTTATGCTAACGAACAATTATGGTTCAACTGCTGATTTGATCCATTCTCTAACCCATATTGACATCATGGTTCTTGAAGCCAGTGGTCATCCGATGTTTAAGATTCAGGAGAATTGGTTACCAGAATTCCAGCAATCTTCAAAGCTGCAGACAATATTCACTTACGCGCAAAAGTATCAATATCCGGACTACTTTACCTACACCGACCCGGGACAACTCAACTACGTGACTCTCAAGCTACCCACCTCGGCAATTAAACAGCCAGTTGTGATACTCGGCCCATTTCTGACAACTGCATTTACGATTGATGAGGTGAATGACATTATCGCTGAAAATGGCTATAACATTAGTGAGCGCAGTCAATTAGAGCAGTTCTACCAAAGCTTACCGGTGCTTTCATCGACCCAAATCAATGATCTGGGGACGTTACTGGTGAATTTATTTTCCAAACCTTTGGTTCCAGCAACGCAGGGAGCTAAACTCATTAGTAATAATCCACCAACTCCCAAGGCGGGTAAAATCATTGACACGGAACATCAGCAGCAAATTGTAAACAACTATTTAAATGAAGAAAAGATCACCAATGCGATTGCATCGGGAAATGAAGTCGCCGTCAGACAATTAAGCCAAACGATGACTAAAATATTTGATTCTTTTTCAAATCGGATTCCCAATAAACCACTTCGATCATCTAAAAATATCTGTTTTGTGTTCAACACAATCTGCAGAATTGCCGCCCATAAAGGTGGGGTGCATCCCCTTTACCTAAATGACATTTCCGAAAAATATGCCCTATTGATTGAGAAACAGGTTAACTTACAGGGGCTCCACACGTTGGTCGTTTCAATGACGGATGAGTACTGTAAGTTGGTTCAACAAGTTTCCACCAACGACTTTTCGCCGATGATCAAACGGGCAGCAGACTATATTTTATTAAACCTTGGCCATCCCATTGTTTTAGATAAAATTGCCGAGTCAATCGGGACTAATCCATCCTATCTTTCCAGAAAATTTAAACAGGAAGCCGGGTTGACGATAACCGAATATATCAATACCCATCGGATTAAGGAAGCTAAGCAGTACCTGAGTAGCAGTCAGCCATCTATTACCGACATTGCCATGATGGTCGGATTTAACGATTTAAATTACTTCATCAGGGTATTTAAGAAAGTGACGGGTAAAACGCCATCACAATTTCGCCGCAAGACAACCGGTGCACCGGCTTCAAAGTAATGTATAATAGCGATAACAATCATTTCAGGAGGCTATTACATGAAAATCAATCAGTTTGCTTATGTTCCTACTAGTCACGAAAAGATCGTTCAAGAACTTGCAGATATCCATTTTCTCACTTCAAGAACCAAGAAAATGGCCGATCCGGTGATGTTGTACCGGCAATTATTACTCAAGTTCTTCATTGAAAAACAAAGTTTGGCTACCCGGATTCAAAAAGTGTCTAATTTGATGGCAACTCCCAAGCTCAATGCTTATGAGTACACCACCCAATCGGACTCGGTATCCAAATTAGCTTTCTATAATGTAGCTCTACAGTTGCTGGGATTTGAAGTCGGCTTGGATTTTGAGCTGACCGATCCATTTAAAGCAATGAAGGAATTCCATCTGCCAACTGCCATTGTTGATGACACCCTGGACCGCAACCAGGTCATTGACGCCTGGTATAAATTACTTAATACCCGCACAAAATTTGGTCAAACTTTAATCGACTACTTAGCAGGCCAGGGCTACTATCACCAATTTTTCAGAACGAATGACTTAAAGCGGCCATTGATTTTTAACGGCAAAGCTCAAGCGGTCTCCGATACCAGCAAGCTGATTCATGACGTCGTTTACGTTGAGGCCCCGCTGGATACCGATCATGACGGTAAACGTGATCTATTGAAGGCCGAAATCATTCGTCCTGCCGATACCGAAGATGGGATGAAGGTCCCGGTTGTCTTCACTGAAAGCCCCTATGATCAAGGAACCAACGATAAACAAGCTGACGCTCTCACCCATGATGTCAATAAAGAAAAATTAACCCGCAAAGAACCCAATGATTTGACCTACGACGATATCAAGTTCGATTATGATAACTCCAACCTTCCAGCTCCCCGTGAAGTCAAGGAAACCAGCAAATCAGCCGAAGAGTCATTCGTTAAGACATGGACGTACTCATTAAACGACTATTTCCTGGCTCGCGGTTTTGCGGTTGTCTACTCATCAGGTGTTGGAACTAAAGATTCCGATGGTGTCCGGACAACTGGAACCCCTGATGAAACACTGAGTGCCACCTCAATTATCGAATGGCTGCATGGCGATCGTCATGCATTTACCAATCGAAACGACCAAATCGGTATCGAAGCATGGTGGTCCAACGGCAACGTCGGCATGACCGGCCGTTCATACTTGGCCACTCTTGCCACGGCTTCTGCCTTAACCGGGGTTAAAGGATTAAAGACAGCCGTTGTTGAAGCCGGCATTTCAAATTACTACGATTATTATCGTGAAAACGGTCTTGTCGTTGCTCCCGGCGGCTTCCAAGGTGAAGATGCCGACGTTCTGGGTGAATTAACATTCAGCCGTGAACAATCAGCTGCAGACTATCTAAAAATCAAAGACACTTGGCTGGATCAACTCAAGAAGCTGACAAGCGGCCAAGACCGAAAGACCGGCAGTTACAACAGTTTCTGGGACAACCGGAACCTGCTTAAAGACGTGAATGTTAAGGCCGATTTGATGTTGGTCCACGGCTTAAATGACTGGAACGTCAAGCTGTCACACGTTTACAATCTCCGCAATACTTTGAAGAATGAAAATATTACCCAAAAATTAGTTCTCCACCAAGGACAGCACGAGTATTTGAACAATTTCCGTTCAGTTGATTTCACGGATATGGTCAACCTTTGGCTAACCAACAAATTGTTGGATGTTGATAACCAAGCCAACAAAGTGCTTCCGGATGTTTTGGTTCAAGATAACGCCGAACCCGAAACATGGACGACTTACAAGGATTGGGGTGGTGATGCTGACGTCAATAACATTTCACTAAATGACGGCCGCTTTACCAACCTTAACGAAAACCACGTCTTCAGCGACAAGTTACCGGATGATTTGTTTAATGAATACATTGACAACACCAAGAAATGGCAAAAGGCACTCTTTACCAAGAACCACTCCAAGTTAGACAAGCACGCGATTAAATTAGTTTCACAACCGTTAGATCGGGATATTACAGTTGATGGTCGGGCAAAGATCACTCTGCTGGCTGCAAGCAGTGCCGATCTCGGTTTACTAAGTGCCGCTTTGGTGGACTACGGTGATGAAAAACGTCTGACGGCCGTTCCTCAAGTTCTTTCGGCCCAAAAGATCATTACCGGTTATCAATGGCGCAAGGATGATTTGAAAGAATTCCTGCCAGAGAAGCAAGTTACCGCGTACAAGAAATTTACCGACTGCCACATGAACATGCAAAATCGAACCAATAATTACAAATCAGACGATTTAAAGCCTGGCCAGTATTATAATTTCACAATGGCCTTTCAACCAACCTTCTGGCGCTTGCTTAAAGGCCATCAATTAGGGATTATCATTTACGCAACCGATATGGATTACACCATCCGCAGTAACCAGGACATCTCATATACATTTGATCTTGGTGCCTCAAAAATTAAGCTTCCCCTACTGCCTTTCGATGATAATCAACAGTAAATGTGATATGCTTTTTATAAATAATAATAAGGATAGGTGATTTTGATGAAACAGGGAACAAAGATCATTACTTTGGATAATGGCTATCACTTATGGACCAATACCCAAGGAACCGGTGACATTCATTTGTTGGCATTACACGGTGGACCCGGCGGTGAACATGAATATTGGGAAGACGCTGCCAAGCAATTGAAGAAGCAAGGCTTGGACGTTCAGGTAACCATGTACGATCAATTGGGTTCATGGTATTCAGACAGTCCTGACTTCAGCGATCCAAAGAACCGCAAGGATATCTTGAACTACGACTACTTCTTAAATGAAGTGGATGAAGTTCGTGAAAAGCTCGGTTTGGACAACTTCTATCTGATTGGCCAATCATGGGGTGGATTACTGGTTCAAGAGTACGCTGCCAAATTTGGTCAACACTTGAAAGGTGCTATTATTTCTTCAATGGTTGATCGAATCGATGATTACACCAAGCACTTGGAACAAGTTCGTGAAAAAGCCTTGACCCCTGAGCAAGTTGCCTACATGAAGGACTGCGAAGCCAAAGGCGATTACGACAATGACAAATATCAATCATACGTTGATATTTTGAACAAAGGTTACATTGACCGTAAACAACCTTCAAAGCTTTCACATTTGATCGACGTTACCAACACCGATATCTACGGTGCCTTCCAAGGTGATAACGAATTCGTTGTTACCGGAAAGTTAGCTGAATGGAACTTCACCGACCATTTGAAGGACATCAAGGTTCCTACCCTGGTTACCTTTGGTGAACATGAAACTATGCCTATCGAAACCGGTAAGCGAATGGCTAAGATGATTCCAAACGCCAAGTTCGTTTCAACTCCAGAAGGCGGTCACCATCACATGATCGATAATCCGGATGTTTACTATGATCATCTGGCAACCTTTATTCGTCAGGTGGAAGCAGGTACGTTTAATAAATAATAGTCACATAGTCGTTTGAACAATAAATAGTTGGGATTCAACCTCGTTAAAACCGGCATTAAGCTAGTCTTTAACCAGATTGAATCCCATCTTTTTGCTTTTTAAGTTGACAGATGTAAACTTCAGAGATATGATAATCACAGTTAAAGTTTACACATGTAAACTTAAAGAAGAAATGGAGATGTCGTTTTGAAATTAATTGTATTGATTATCGGACTTTCAATCATCGGAT
Organism: Lentilactobacillus kefiri; assembly: GCF_007989105.1. GTDB lineage: Bacteria > Bacillota > Bacilli > Lactobacillales > Lactobacillaceae > Lentilactobacillus > Lentilactobacillus kefiri. Next base: position 35,445 of record NZ_BJVK01000009.1, read on the forward strand.
TTATTGGTTGGTGGTTCTTTGGTAAACATGAAGTTGCCGAAGAAAGTGCTGAAGTCGCAGATGATCGTCAAGTGGTCAACGTTGAGGTCAAAGGTGGTTACTCACCCGAAGTCGTGATCCTGAAAAAAGGGGTTCCCGCCACGCTGAATTTTACCCGAAAGGATTCATCATCCTGTTTGGATCGAGTAGTCTTTTCAGACTTTGGCGTCAATCAAGCACTTCCCCAAAATGAAAAGCAGTCAGTCGAAATCGACACAAGTAAGCCCGGCGAATACCAATGGGCATGTGGAATGGATATGTTCCACGGTAAGTTGGTTATCAAATAATTGGAGGAATTCATTATGAATGAAAATAAACAAATAGTTAACGTAACAGTTGCCGGTGGCTATGAACCATCAGTCGTTAAATTAAAGAAAGGCGTCCCCGCCGAAATCAATTTTAAGCGAACCAACGCCCAGGGTTGTTTAGATGTCGTTCATTCAAATGATCTTGGCTTCTCCGAGGAACTCCCACTCAACGTTACCAAGACCGTTCAGGTACCAACGGATCAATCCGGCCAATTCACATTCAGTTGTGGAATGGACATGTTCAGTGGAAAAGTTGAGGTGGAATGATGAGTATTACAAAACGTTTTTGGATTTCATTGGTATTTTCCCTACCAATGTTACTCGAAATGATTCTCAAACTCTTCGGCTGGATGATGCCGGGTGGTGAGTGGACCATGTTTGCCTTAACAACGGTCGTCATGATCGTTGCTGCCGGCCCATTCCTACAGAGTGCCTGGTCATCATTTAAAAAGCACCATTCCAATATGGACACCTTGGTTGCCATCGGGACCACAACCGCATACGTTTACAGCATCTATGCAATGGCAACCCATCAAGCAGTCTTCTTTGAAAGTGCCGCCTTTGTGACGACTTTTGTCCTATTGGGTCAGGTCTTCGAAGAGCGGATGCGCAATAATGCATCCAATGCCGTTGAAAAATTGGTTAACCTTCAAGCAAAGGATGCTGAAGTCATCCGTGATGGCAAAGTTGTGAAGCTGCCGGTTTCTCAGATTGTCGTTGGCGATGAGATTAAGGTTCGTCCTGGTGAGAAGATTGCCGTTGATGGTCAGATTGTCAGTGGATCCTCAACCATCGACGAATCCATGATTACTGGTGAAAGCATGCCGGTTGAGAAAAAGATTGGTGATTCAGTCGTTGGTGCCACGGTTAACGGGACTGGAACGTTCACCTTCAAAGCCAGCAAAGTTGGTAAAAACACGATGTTGTCACAAATCGTTGAGCTGGTTAAAAAGGCCCAAAATAGTCATGCCCCAATTCAGGGATTAACGGATAAGGTATCAGAAATCTTCGTTCCACTGGTATTGATGATTGCCATTTTGACCTTCTTGATTTGGTATGTCTTTATTGGTGCCAGCGTTGCCAGCTCACTGATTTTTGCAGTGTCCGTCGTCGTAATTGCCTGCCCATGTGCACTGGGGCTTGCAACCCCAACCGCATTGATGGTTGGAACCGGCCGCAGTGCCCGGATGGGAATCCTCATCAAAAATGGTGAGGTCTTGGAAGCCGTAAACGATGTTAAAACCGTCATCTTCGACAAAACTGGAACCATTACCGTTGGAAAACCACAAGTAACCGATATCGTCGGTGATAATGAAAAGGTCTTGGCAATTGCCGCCAGCTTGGAACAATCTTCCGAGCATCCCCTGGCAGCTGCGATTATCAAGAAAGCTAAAGATGCCGGAATCTCACTCACCCCTTCACATGATTTCAAAGCCATCGAAGGAAAAGGCATTCAAGCAGTTGTTGAAGGCGAAACATCATTTGTCGGTAACGATAAATTGCTCAATGATGTCAGCGTTAGTGCTAGTCTGAGATCAACTATGATCACCCTCCAGCATGAAGCCAAAACAGTTGTCTTCGTTGGCCAAGGTGATGAAATCATTGGCTTAATTGCGATTCAAGATACGCCAAAGCCAACTTCAAAAGACGCCATCTCTGCTTTGAAGTCTCAAGGATTGAAGACCGTCATGCTGACCGGTGATAATCATGCGGTGGCTCAGGCCGTTGCCGATCAGGTTGGCATTGACCAGGTGGTTGCTGACGTATTACCCGCAGACAAAGCAGAACAGGTCAAGAAGTTTCAGGAATCCGGTAAAGTTGCCTTTGTCGGTGATGGTATCAACGACGCCCCTGCTTTAAGTACCGCTGATGTTGGAATTGCCATGGGATCAGGAACTGATATTGCCATTGAATCCGGTGGCATTGTCCTGGTTAAAAATGATCTTAGAGATGTCTACAAGGCATTGGAGTTGAGCAAAAAGACGTTCAATCGAATCAAGCTCAATTTATTCTGGGCCTTCGTATACAATGTCTTGGGAATCCCAGTAGCTGCCGGTGTCTTTTACTTCATCGGCTTGGCACTCAGTCCTGAATTGGCCGGCCTGGCAATGGCATTAAGTTCATTGTCAGTTGTTACCAGTTCAGTCCTATTGAATCGAACAAAGATTACGCCAAGTGCTGAAGTCGCTTAGGCAGACTTAACTGAAAATGATTTCTCAATATAAAAAGGTTGATCATAAGTGAAAAACTTATGGTCAACCTTTTTTCTGTTCAATCATTTCATAAATAATTACAAATAAGCCTGATACCCCAACACAATGGCCAAGACAACAGCAAATATCCCCACTGCCCGCTTAATGACTGTGGATGGAATATATCTCACGATGATTGGGCCAATATAACCGCCGGTAAACAAGCCAATCAGTAGCGGAATGATGACTCGCCAATCAATTGGAATCGTGCAGATAAACATGATTGCGGCCACGATGTTGTTGCAAAATGATGCGAAATTTCGCATTGAATTATAAATTGCATAGTTTTCATGAACGATTTTGGATAGCACCGCAATCATCAAGAGTCCAGACGCAGCACCAAAATACCCGGCATAAATGCCGACTAAGAATGTACTGAGCCAGCTCACAAAAGTAACCAAGCGAGTGTTAACCGCCTGACGGCCAGCCCGCTTCGGTGTCAAAATCATGATCCCGGCTGCCATGATAAAGACAGGTACAATTTTTTTAAATCCGGAATTGGAACTATGGATCAGAATAATTGCCCCAAACACCCCACCAAGGGTATTTAAGACAGCAATCTGAAATGCTTGTTTCCAGTGACCGTGAAGTTCCCGCAACGATGAGGTAACGGTCCCTAATCCACCACCAACCTGAGCAACCGTAATGGTCGCGTTTGCGGTAATTGGGGCAACGCCAACCGACAGTAAAACCGGATACAGCGTCAAAGATGCCATCCCGACAATCCCGGTCAAAATTCCTGCCAATAAACTCATCAGTACCAAATAAACAATTGAAAGCATCCTTCTCCCCCTCACAGCAACAGCATGTCTGCTCAAGTCGTGCCGACGCTTACTAATAGTTACTTTCATATTAACATTAATTGGCCAAAATTCGGTGCTAAGAACTCATCGGTTATTCATCATGCTGACAAGCTAATGTTGATTGCCAAAAGAAAACGTTTGCATTTATTTTCTTAGACAAACTCAAGGCACTGAACAGTCAGTAGGGGAAAACTTAATATGCCTTGAGTTGTTGGTGCAAATTTATTTTACAATAAGTTAACAGCGTAAATCAAGGATTATTTTTGGTATAAAAAGTCCCACACGGGTTTATTTCCGCATGGGGCTCATTTGATTATCTTTGTGATTCATCCCGGATAACCGGTTTTTCTTTTAAACTTAATTGTTCAACATTCAAGACCTTATCAACCAAGCCGTCGTAAAAACTCGACTCATGGCTGACGATAATCAGGTTGCCGGGGAAACGGTCAAGTGCCCGCTTCAAGGCTTCCTTGGTTTCTTCGTCCAAATGGTTGGTAGGCTCATCCATGATCAGGAAGTTGGTTGGTGTAAATTCCATCATCGCCAACTTGACCTTGGTCTGCTCACCACCGGAAAGCTCGCCAATCGGCTTAATGGCGTTGGCCGCATCCAAACCACACTTGGCAAGTTTAGTCCGGATGGTCCGTTGATTAAGCTTTGGAAACTTGTCGGAAATAATCTGCATAGGGGTCATGCGGTTATTATCCCATTCAAGTTCCTGACTGAAGTAACTGATGTGAGACGATGGCGAAAACTTGGCGGTTCCGCCCTTTGCGGGAATCTTGCCTAAAATCGACTTGATCAAAGTTGATTTACCAACTCCGTTGAAACCGGCAAAGCCGAATTTCTCACCCATCGAAATGGTGAAGGTTACGGGCTTTAATAATGGCTTATTGTATCCAACCGATAAATGATCAACCGTCAAAGCTTCGTGAGAACCAGTTTCTTCATACGGAAAGTTGAAACTTACCTTGATATTAGTTGAAGGCGGATCAATTTTCTCCATATGCGACAGCTTTTTCTCTCGTGATTTGGCCATCGTTGACTTTGAACCAGCCTTGTTCTTACGGATAAAGCGCTCGGCCTTTTCAATTTCAACCTGTTGCTTATCATATTCACGCTGCTGGAACTCTTCACGTTCGGCACGTTGTCTCATGGCCTGCTTGAAGCTGCCACGGTACTTGGTAATCTTACCAAAGGCAACGTTGATGATACAGTTGGTGATCTTTTCCAAGAAATCATAATCATGGGAAACCACCAGTGCTGAACCGGAGAAACCGTTCAAATAATCAACCAGCCAGTCAATCTGGGCTGTATCCAAATAGTTGGTAGGCTCATCAAGCAGGATGACATCAGGATCGGCAAGCAGCATTTTCGCCAAAATAATCTTGGAACGCTGACCACCGGACATCTTTCCAACCAAATGATCTCGGCCGATGTTAACCAAGCCCAAGCCGGTAATGGTCTGTTCAATTCGGGTATCAATGTTATAAAAGTCGCTGGAATCCAAAATATCTTGAAGCTTCCCAGCTCGTTCCAACAATTTGTCATCGGCGGTTTCAGCGTACTTGTTATACAGTGCGTTCAACTGGTCGTTGGTTTTATAAAGGTCGGCAAATGCCGTTCTCAAAAAATCAATGAGGGTAATGTCCTCATCAACGTCGGCATACTGATCCAAATAACCAATTTTGACGTTTTTCTGCCACTTTATATCTCCAGAAAGAGGCAGTTCACTTCCGGTAATGATCTTAATCAGCGTTGATTTTCCAACTCCGTTTTGACCTACCACGCCCATGTGCTCGCCTTTTTCAAGCGTAAATTCGGCATCTTTATACAGATCTTTCTCGGCAAAGCTCATTGAAAGATTTGATACGGATAATAATGGCAAAAAAGTTCACTCCTTAATTAAATCGAATACTACATACATTTTGTTACGTTACTCTTGTTTCCTATTGTAGTCGAACTAATCGTGCGAAGAAAGGCTGAAGGGTTATAATATAAATATCACTTTTAAAGGATGAATAACAATGAATATTAGAGAAATTGAGTATATTACGATCCCCGTATCAGATTTAGAAGCCAGCTTACGCTTTTACCATGAAGTTTTTGATCTTAGAATCGTTGATTTACCAAATGGTGATAAGGGTGCCGACTTGAACAAAATGTTTTTGGATTTTCGTAAGGAAGATACAGTAGATAATCCAATCTCATTTGGCTTAATCGCTAAAGATAAAATGGCCGACATCAAAGCGCACCTGATTAATTATTTTGTCGATATTGTTGACGAACCAACCCAAAAAACTGAAGTAAGGAGAAACGTTAACTCGATTACGATCCTTGATCCCGATAAGAACCGCATTGAGGTTAACGAGTTTAGATAAATGGACAAAACCAGGTATCTCACAACTAAATCACTCCAGATTCTAAAATTCGTGGGATTTCTGGCAGTTTACCTGATCGTCGAATCCGTGTTTGAAATTGCCAGCGACTACATTAAGAATCCCTTGTCGGCCCGTCATCTGCTTGGCTTGTCATTAGTACTGATTGCTGGTGGACTGTCACTAATTGGTTGGCGCTACGGCAAACAGCTCGAGGCAAACAATCCCAGAAAGATTGGCAGAAAGAAGCCGACAGCGAAGCGAATCTCCCAGTTAATCTGGCTGTTTATTTTGATGACACTTGTCCAAATGGCTTGGCAATGGTTAATTGCCAAGCACATTCTCACCATGCCAAGCAACCAGCAGGCGGTCAACGCTGCCCAAATGAAGAACCCAGTACTAAATATTTTCTTTGCCGGTTTTTTGGCACCGATTTTCGAGGAACTGATCTTCAGAGGAATCTTTATGAATTACTTTTTCAATAACGATAATCGGCTGAATAATATTTTGGCCGTTCTTGTCAGCGGAGCGATCTTCGGCTTTGCCCATGAATTAAGTTTTGATTGGACTTGGATCATGTATTCATTGCTGGGCTGCTGCCTGTCATTTGCCTACATGCATTTCAGAGATATTCGCTACAGCATTGCGCTTCACATGATGAATAATTTAATTCCTTAGTTTAAAGGAGGCAGCCATCAACTCGGCTGCCTCCTTTATTATCTCAAAATTATTTTGCATTCGTAATCTTTTCTCTTGCTGTCTTGGGGATTTGGTTATAAGAAACCTGTTCGTATCCGGTAACCTTTTTTGCCCGTGACCAGCCAATCTTGATAAACCGATTCTTTACAAATTTATGGCCGCCAATGGAACCGACTTCCATTTGTTTATGGTTGCCATCTTTATCCCAACCGTCAATCTTGTAATAGTATCTGTTGTGATAGCCTGCAGGGGCCTTTTCGGTTCTTTCGATTTGGCCACTAACCTGACCATAATAATAGGTTTTACCGTAATTATGGTGGTACCAAACACCACCCAGGACACCTAAAACAACAATCACCACAAGAACAATCATACTATTTTTCTTCATTTTAAATCTCCTGTCAATTAATCATGATTTGAACAAAGGATAACGAAATAGTAAATATATGTCAATCAATCCGAATTCGAAAGATTAGCCGTTCATCCGTTCCAAATAGCTTTCAAGCTTGGGATCATGGGCATGCAGATACATTCCCTTAATCCCTCGACGCAATAACACGTTCAGCGAATTTCTCAACAGTTCGACTTTGCTGGCCTCATAGTCTTCGGGAGTCATATCCGACCGGTGCTTGAAAATCTCAACGTCGGTAACCTTGCTTGGGTCAACCCCCAACCGGTTATCGTCGGTCAAATAAAATGGCGGGCCGATAATGATGCCAATATAGTTCAAATCAAATCCCTGAACAGTATAAATACTACCGACTTCATTAATCGTCTGTGGCTGTTCTGCCCAAGGGGTGCTGGTGAAATTGTACTGATCCCAGGGCAGATGGAAGTTGCCTTCGTTAACCAAATGCTTACCGCCATCCAAAGTTGATGGATAGCCACTGGTTGAGGTCATCCGTGACAAGCCATACTGATTATTCTTCTTGATAATTGTTTGAAACATTTTTTGCGCATCAGCAAATATCTGAAAGTCATAATCACCAATATCTTGGGGAACCGGTCCAATCACATCACCATCGATAAAATGATCCAGCCAATCCATCAATTTGGGACTGGCCTGCATCCGAAACTGTTGTTTCAGGTGTACCAAATCATGAGGATATGGTGCGATCAACTTTTCCAGGCGGGCTTTGTTCCAAAAACTCTTGGTCCGCAATACCTGGTGGGGATCAAACACAACGATCGTCACCCGGCTTAACTGGATAATATCTTCCAACTGATTCTGGCCGTAATAATTGTTGTAGTGATCAGGCTTGCTCAATAACAAATGGGCCTCGTCAACGACTGTTAAATTAACGTGTTTATCCTGCTTATGCATTTGATTAATGAAGCTGGTTGGACGCTGATAATATTTTTTCAGCATATGTGGGGTCTGCCCAGCAAGTTCCCGATAGACCTTCAGCAATTCCGGATGATTAACCAGGAAATATGAATCATCAACTTCCTGAGCCAATTTGGTGAACAACTGATTTAAAATCAGACTTTTCCCGGTTCCGGCATCCCCCATCAAAACAAACACCGCGTGCCCGTCTTCCTTGAGGTGTGTCCGAGTGAACTCATCAATTTGTTTGAGGACCGCCTTTTGATGATCGGTCAGTTCAATGTTTTTCGAAAATGCATTTAAAGTGTGCGATTCCAAAGATTCCATCAGTCTGCTCCTTCACTAAAGCTAATACTTTAATGATAGCTTTTTACGAATTCAATTTCCACAAAGATAGGGCTTGCAATCGCTACCATTATGACTAAATAATAGACTTAAATCGATCTTACAGGAGAATTGCTATGTCAACTTTCATTAACGGAAAAATATTCACCGGAGCTGATGCCAACACTTTTGCTTCGGCCATGACAATCAAAGACGGTCAAGTGGTTTGGGTTGGCGATACAAGTGACGTCAACGACAGCGATGCCATTGATTTGAAGAATCAAACTGTCCTGCCGGGCTTGATTGACGTTCATACGCATCCCAAATACATTGCGGATGCCCTTCACGGGGTTGCCTGCACACCGCCGAACGTCAACAGTATCGCTGACATGCAGGAGGCGCTGCGAAACTCACCGGCATTTGGTCAGGGCCCCAACACCTGGATCGAAGGCTGGGGATTTGATGAAACGAAATTAGCCGAACATCGAACACCGACTGTGGATGACCTGGATAAGGTTTCCACCACCCAGCCGATTTTTATCTATCGTTCCGACTGTCACTCCTCTGTCGGCAATTCCAAAGCCCTTGAAATGGCGGGCATCACGGCTACGACACCGGATCCGGTGGGCGGCTTTATCGGCCATTTTCCAGACGGTAGGCCCAATGGCTACATGAAGGAAGTCGCCGCCACCCAGCTGCTCATCAAAGCCAAATCGGCTCAAAGTTACCAAGCCGACGTGGATAACATGGTCAACAGCTCCGATCATTATCTGAAAAACGGGATTGTTGCCATTGGTGAAATGATGGGCCGAATCCGCCCATATGATTCTCTAAAACTCTATCAGGATTCTGTTCAAGCTGGCTTTAAACCCAAAACATCAATTTACTACGTCTATGATGAGGTTGCCGGCAACAACCGGCTCCAGCCGACCAATGACGATCAGTTGCGAATTGCCGGGATTAAAGTCTTCATGGATGGCAGTATTTCCGGCGAAACGGCTTATAACAGCCAACCGTATCCCAGCGGCAAGCAAGGCGTCAGCTTAACCAATGCGACCAAGCTCAAACAAGCTGTCGAATATGCCAAGCAACATGACTTACAGGTTGCCATTCACGCAATGGGTGACGCCGCCATTCAATTGATCCTGGATACGACTGACAATATGAAGCCGTGGCTGTCCGACCAGCCTTCGATTCGAATTGAGCACGCGTCAATTCTATCAGACAGGATGCTTGATCAGATTCAAGCGGCAACCATGAATTACGCCTTGGTGACTCAGCCAATTTTCTTCTTTGCAGAAGACGAATCTTATCGCAGCTACCTTTCACCTGAGCAGTTCAAGCAAATCTACCGAGTGAAATCAATGATGGCCACCAAAGCCGAGTTTGCCCTGAGTTCCGATGCTCCCTGCACGCCTTGGGCCGAACCAGACAGCCCATTTGTCAATATCTATGCAGCTGTGACCAGAACCGCGGTCAACGGTGATATCGTTAATCCATCGGAAGCCATCAATGTGCCTGATGCAGTCTTTGCTTATACCAACTGGCCGGCAAAAATCGGTGGTTTTCATCAAAACGGCTTGCTGGCGCCAGGTTATGCCGGTGACTTTGTTGTGCTGGATCAAGATATTTTCACGATTCCACATAATGACATCAAGAACGTCCGAGTCAAAGAAACCTGGATGGTTGGAAAACGAGTTTATAAAGTAACCAAATAGTCATGCAACAAATAATAAAAAGTCGGGTACTGAATTTCTTCAGTACCCGACTTTTTATACTTTATTATTTCATCATTCACATTAATTCGAATAACATCCCAAGAAAGTGGTTGCAATTCTGCACTGACTTTATCATCAGAAACGGTGACGTTATCCAGTGAGTTAACTTGCATCGACTGATCCTCGTTTGTTTTCATTAAATCATAACCACAGAACTGAGTAGCTTCCTTCAATCCTTTAACATCAAAGTTTTGAATTGTTGACTCAAAGTCGACTTTTTCTTTTGACTTATTCACAACAAAGATTGTCAGTACCCCGTTATCGTCATACGTAGCGACTGAGTCGGTATACGGAACCTCATAATCTTTTGCTTGATATGTCGGCACATCGGCTTTAACGCTCAACGCAGTTCCCCGACCAAAGTTTGAAGCCTGCATAAACGGATAGAAAATGGATTGATACCAGACAGAAGGCGTCCCATCGGTATTTGTCATGATTGGTGCAATGACATTGACCAGCTGGGCAAGGCATCCGATCTTAACTCGATCGGCATGCTTCATGAGTGTAATTGCCAAGCTGCCGACCAGCAAGGCGTCCATAAAGTTGTAATGATCTTCAAGCAGATGTGGCGCTACCTGCCAAGGAGCCTGCTTTTCATCTGCTGCCTTGGAATGATACCAAACATTCCACTCGTCAATGGAAAGGTTAATTTGTTTCTTGCTGTGGCGACGCGCTTTAACGGCATCACAAATGTTGGCAACGTCTGTAATGAAGTGATCAAAATCAACGGATTTCCCTAAGAATTCTCCCAAATCATGATCGGAGTCATCGTAGTACTGGTGTAAGGACAAGTAATCAACATTATCATATGCCTGGTCCAACAATGTTTCTTCCCAAGTACCAAAGGTATTGATTTGGTGAGATGAGCTTCCACATGCAATCAATTCAATATCCGGATCAATCAGGCGCATGGCTTTAGCCGTTTCGTCAGCCAACCGGCCATATTCATAAGCGGTCTTATGACCAATCTGCCATGGACCGTCCATTTCATTGCCTAATGACCAAACTTTGATATTAAATGGCTTTTCCGCACCGTTTTGACGACGCAAGTCACTCCAATAAGTGCCTTTAGGGAAGTTGCAGTACTCAATCAAGTTGCGGGCTGCATCAATACCCCGAGTTCCAAGGTTGACAGCCATATCTGGTTCAGTACCAACCTTCTTTGCCCACTTCATGAACTCATGAATGCCAAATTGATTGGTCTCTTTGCTTCGCCATGCCAATTCAAGTCTGGTTGGCCGCTGGTCTTTAGGGCCAATACCATCTTCCCAGTTATATGCGGAAACAAAGTTCCCACCGGGATAGCGGACCAATGGCACGTTCAGCTTTTTAACGGCATCAATAACATCTGTTCGAAAGCCGTCTTCATCTGCAGTTGGATGATCCGGTTGATAAATGCCTTCATAAATTGATCGACCAAGGTGTTCAGCGAATGAGCCCCATATTCTGGGATCGATTTTTGAAACGACTTGATCGCGGTCAATGGTTAATTTTGATTTGATAATGAATTCCTCCTTAATTTAGTAGAGAAAACCTGGGAAAAGTCCCAATACATAAATTATAAAAGTACCCTATTTAAAATCAAGTTAATTATGAATGCCCTTTCAAAATGTTTTGAAGTATTAAAAAAACGCAAGTGAGATCACTTGGACTAAATTCAGCTTTCAAAAGAAAAATGACACCCAATTGAATTGGATGTCATTTTGATTGTTTATTGATTGAAAAGCTTATCTAAATCAAGCTTTAGTGTTTCCTTCTTTATCAACTTCACCTGCTTGAACAGGGTCTTCCTTCTTCAAAGTAAATGCAGCGAAGATAGTAACAACGGCAACGATTGCACCAAGAATTAAGTATGTGTGGTAGAAACCAATTGAGTCGTACATGTTACCTGCCAATGCTGAAAAGACGAAGACTGAAATCTGTTTGGCAAAGTTTGAAGCCAGTGCGTAAACAGTAGCATAAACTCGAATATCGAAAGCTCCGGCAATATATTTCATGATTGAAACAAGTACCAAAGGCATTTCGAATCCGGCCAACAGACGAAGGACGATAACCCAGATTAAACTTGGTGATAAGGCACTACCGATAATCCGAACAGCCAAGATACAGCCATAAGCGATCAAACCATTTCGTGAACCAATCTTGTTAATGATCCATGGCATTGGGATCATAAGTAAGAATTCCAATCCAATTTGTGCAGTGGTCATGTAGCTGTATGCCTGTGTACCTTGGGCAGCTGTGTTAAAGAATGTCTTGAAGAAAATAATGAATTGTTGATCAAAAACATCATAAATCGCTGAAGCACCGATGTAGAAGATTGATAGGTACCAGAAGTTCTTCATCTTGAAGATTTTACCGATTTGCTTCATGTCAAGCTTGTTTGAAGTGTTACCAGCAGCTGCAGCGTTATCCATATCGATTTTGTCACTGAACAACAGTAAACCAGTCAAAATGGTTGCTGAAATTGAACATGCCCAGAAAATTGCATTTGGTTGCCAAATGAATAATTGACCACCTAAGAATGAAGCGCACATTCCGGCTAATGAGCCACCCATTCGTGAGTGACCATATTCAAAGTGGTTAGCCAAGCTGGCACGTTGAACATATTGTTCAATAACTGAAACACCTCCGTTGAAGATGAAGCAAAGGAAGATACCTGTAATAATGGCAACTAACATTGAGTTAATGTGCATTAATGGTAAGAAGACCCACTGGAAGTATGGTCCAATTAACATAGCAGCGATGGAAATCATAAATAGCAAATTCTTTTTGAAAACTAATTTATCTGACCAGATACCAAATACTGGTTGGAATAATAATGAAAGTCCTGACATAGCTGAGAACACAATCCCGGCTTCGGCGCCGTTCATATGACCAACTTGTTCCATCCAAAGTGTTAAATAACCGAAGATAATCTGCCACATGAAGAAGTAAGTAAAGTGGGTAAATGGGAATCCCCAGAAATTCTTACTCTCCTGTTTTTTAGGTGCTTTTGCACTATTTTGCATAATTAAATGCATCCTGAAGTTTATTAATCATAGTTATAAGGAACTGGTTTACCAAAGTTAGGGGTCCCATCGTCATTCCAAGTGAATGCTTGAACCTTTGTATGACGGTTTGGATCGTATAATGGATCACCCTTAATTTCGGTATAATCACGGCAATGGTAAACAAGAATATCGGTCTTGCCGTCTTCACCGATCGTAAATGAGTTATGCCCTGGGCCATATTGATGAGTAGCCATATCACTTTGGAAAACAGGCTTCTTAGATTTTGTCCAATTGCTTGCATCCAACAGATCCTGGTCATCAGGAATACTTAACATTCCCATTGCATAGTGTTCATCGGTTGCACTTGCTGAGTATGTCAGGAAGAAACGTCCATTACGGTGAATAACTGCTGGTCCTTCATTTACCCAAAATCCGATGGTTTCCCAATCAAATTCAGGCTTTGAAAGCATGACCGGTTTTGTTTTGAGTGTCCATGGATTTTCCATTTCAGCAATGTACAAGTTCGAATTGCCCTTAATGGCCGGATCCTTTTGTGCCCAAACGTAGTAAAGTTTGTCATTTGCTTCAAAGCAGGTTGCATCCAGCGAAAAACTGTCCATGCCGGTTTTTACCTGACCATGTTCTGTCCAATCATCCTCACTACGCATTGGATCTGGATTATCACATTCGATACAGAACATTCTGTGTTGGAACATGCCGTTCTTATCTAAAGCGGTTGTTTCAGCAGCGGCAAAGTAGATAAACCACTTACCGTCAATATAATGAATTTCCGGTGCCCAGATCAGTTGGCTCATGGGACCGCTTTCATGCTTGCGCCAAATTGTCCGTGGAGCAGCATGAGCTAATCCTTCCAAGGTTTTAGCTCGGCGGATTTCAATTAAGTTGTATGCAGGGACTGACGCGGTGAAATAGTAGTAACCATCCGTATGCTTGTAAATGTATGGGTCTGCCCGCTGAACAATCAGCGGATTCGTATAGACTGTCATATAAAATCCTCTTTTCTTTTAATTATTTGGTAACCGTTCGATCACCAATGCACATACTTATAATATTTCGTGTTTGTACTTTCAACAAGCTATTATGTAAATGTTTTGAATGTTTTTGACTTAAAATCGTAGTTTTGCTAAGATAAAGGTGTTTCGAAAACGGTTTCAGCTTTACGATCAACATTTATGTTGATTTAAAAGCTTAAAATATCCATGAATTAAAGAATAACTAATTTAACAATTACCAAACTTTGAACAGGAGGTCACAAATTTGGACTTAGATATTTCCAACGACTCTCTGGAAGTCTATAAGGCGCTGGCAAGCCCAGTTAGAATCCAAATCATCCAGGCACTGTCATCTAAACGAATGAGTGTCCAGGAGTTATCACACAAATTAAAGTTAAGCAGTACGATCATTCTGATGCACCTCAACAAACTTGCAGATGCTGGAATTATCGGCTTTGAACGCCAAGGCCACAGCAAAATTTCTTATCTGAAAGTCGACAACATTAATGTTCATTTTCCAACAACAATCTATCCGGCATTTGCGGAATACCAGACTCAAGTTCCGGTTGGCCAGTTTACGGATTATTCCGTGACTCCCTCTTGTGGCCTTGCCGGTAAAAACGACTACATTGGAAGAGTCGACAACCCCAAGTATTTCATGAGTCCAGACCGCATTAAAGCCGGAATGATCTGGTGGACCGATGGGTTCGTTGAATACCAATTTCCCAACTATCTGGAAGAAAAAGACAAGCTGGAAATGCTGGATCTCTCCATGGAACTGGGTTCCGAATTCCCATTTTCCAACAATGTTTGGCCTTCTGACATTACCTTTTACATTAATAATGTTGAAGTTGGGACATGGACGAGTCCCGGCGATTTCTCCGATATTCGTGGAAAATACACCCCTGCCTGGGTACCAGATAACGTTAACCAATACGGTCAATTAAAAGTCGTTCGTGTTACCGATCATGGAAGCTACCTGGATGGTCAACCGTTCACCGACGTTTCAATTGATGACATTGATTGGAAACAGCCAACCTTTACCGTCCGCTTTGCCATCAAAGACAATGCAAAACATAAAGGTGGCTGCACAATTTTTGGCCATGGGTTTGGCAATTATGATCAAGATATTCAAATGAAGCTTTTTCATAGCTAACAGAAATAAGAATAGGATGGCGATTATTTATGGAGTTTGAAGATCGGATGCGGGAATTCATTTTAAGCTTCCTGGAGACTCAGCCCAATCAGGTTAATTTAAAGACCGTTCAGAAATTAATTGATTACGGCAAGAACAATAACTATCGAGCCCCAAGGATTTTAAATGAGTTGGCAAAGTTGGATCAAAAGCATGAACAGGTATTAACGGCTACCTTTGATATTGATTTCGTAGATGGCGTAAAATTATTTGATAATCATGCAACAAAATGGCTAACCCCAAAAGGAGAAGCCTACCTGCAAGAACTTAAACAGCAACAAAGCAAAAATGATGCCATCAACTTCCCCCATGAAGAAGCCGTGTCAGAGGCAACCCAGTTTGACGGTTATCTCTCACAATTGACTTCTATTAGTGGCTCGTTAAAAAGTCACTCTGAAAAAGTCACTCTTCAAGAATTTGCGTTGGAATTGCGCCACTTACTAGCTGATACTAAGAAGCTGGACAAAGGTGCCCTCAATAAATTCAAACCATTTGTCGACCGCAATTGGAACCAGCTTTCAATGCCGATGACTCCAATCCTGGTTGAACTGTCGCGCCGGTTCTTAATCGAAAATAGTTATGATGATTAAATCATCTCCATCAAAAATAGCACCAAGCCCGGTTAAACCCGTAGCTTGGTGCTATTGTGTTTTAAATTAAATCAATTTAATTTACTTCAAACTTGCCAACCATTCCAAGCATAATGGGAACCACTTGGCAAAGTGCGCATCGGTTCGATCCCGGTTGACAACCCCAACAAATTTGTTGGCTAAGCTAAAGCCGTGGCCACCGGTACTGAATAGGTGAACTTCAAAGTTAACACCATCCTTATACAAAGCATCGGTGTACGGATAAATATGGTCGACATAAGGAGCCAATTCATCCCCACGGGCACCGAAAATAAAGGTTGGTGGTGTGTTCTTGGTTACCTGCTTGGTAACATCTTCACTTTGAATGCCAATCTTTTCATCCAAAGCTTGAGTCAAAACTGGGTAGCCTAACACGGCAAATTTAGCTTTGGTGTCAGGTTCGTTTGAATAAGCAGCTGCCAATTGACCACCGGCGGAAAAGCCGATGATACCGAGCTTATTGGTATCAACGTTCAAGTCCTTGGCATTCTTTGTAATGTAGTCAAAAGCCATCTCAATGCTCTTTTTGGCTTCTTGATAATTTTTCTTTTCATTAACCGGATATTCAACCACAAATGCTTGATAACTCTTGGTCAAGAATGTCAAAGCAACTCGGGCTGCATCCCGTTCTTTAAATGTTTTGTAACTACCGCCGGGAATCACAACAATCCCGGGTAAGGCAACGTCGCTGTCAGCGTCATAAATATCTAATTTGATGCCTTTTTCTTCATCAAATACAACTTGTTTAAAATTCATAAAATCACCTCATCTACTATGATAAGTTGCGACTGGCCAAAATACCATTAGAAAAACTTTCCATCTTCAATTAAGCTTACTCTCTCATAGCCTCAACACAGGTATTCTAATTATTTATAGGCATATTACAGAAATTTATAACCTTTACCGAGGTTTTGTCGTATAATATTAAAGTTAATTGCGAAAATGCGCCATAGAGCCATTTTCATCGATGAATTTAAAAAGAACCATTTGATTTCAATATGATCCAAATTGTTTTGGGGTTATATGTTCAATATTTTGTTCTGGGGAGAAAGTCAATGTTCAAATTTTTTAATAAGTATGTCGCTTACGGGGCAGTCTTTTTAGCATCGTTTGCCATCACTTCGTTTGCCTTCAATATCGAGAGTCAGCCCGCCAGCCGGACCACCGCGAACACATCGAAGGTTCAAGTCAGCTACACAACTCAAGTATTGCCGCATGCCTATGCATTAAAAAAGGATGCCAAAATATACACCGATGTCCACCTGACCAAGTCAATCAGTCCGAAGCATTATTTAAAGACGACTTGGTACCGAACCGAAGAAGTTGATCTGACTTTAGATGGTAAAACCCGAAAGGTCTTCAAGGTTACCAATACTGATCAGACCCACTCGTTCTTTGTTCTGGAATCTCAACTGATGGGGATTGATTCAAAATCATATAACGTGAAATTAAAAGTGGCTAAAAACCACTTCCTCGGTCAAAAGATTGGTGTCCTTGGCGACTCCATTCCAGCAGGCTGGGACGGTTTCCACTTTTATTCCCACAGTTCTTATCCTGACTGGGTTGGAAAATACCTTGGTACAGGTACAACAACCATTGATTTAGCCTGCCCAAGCGGTCGGATTGTTGGTAAACGTTGGGCTTATCTGGGAAAGGAACACCTTCCTCAAGACTTGCCGGCCGTGGTTGCTGCCCGTAAGAGTCAAATCAAGAAGATGAACATCATCTTCATTCATATTGGTACCAACGACTACACGAATGGTTCCGGATCAGGTTCGTTGACCAACGTCATTCGTCATCTGCGCACGAGCTTGAAAGCCGTTCAGGCAATCACCCCCCACGCTCAGATTTACGGTATCCTACCAATTTCTCGATACGATGCCAATGGTGAAAATCGTCAAAGCATGCGGGACATGTACGGCTATACCTATGGTCAACTCCGTCATGAGGAACAAAAGCTTTATCGTGCCCGAGGCATTAAAGTCATTAACTTCCAGCAAATTGCACCAAATATTATTACTGACCAAAATAAGAATCGTACCCTGCAGGATCACGAGATCCATCCAACTGCAGAAACAGCTCAAAAGCTGGGTTACGCACTAGCTAAAAAGATCGCCGACTAATTCATTCAAGCCTTTAAACCCCGTGGTGGTTTTAGGGCTTTTATATTCTGAAATGTGTTACCATACAGTATACTAAAGTAAGTAAATTTATTTGAGAGGCAACGTGATATGCAAAAAATATTATTTGAACGAAAAAATGAGCAGCGGGAATTCCCACTGCTGGATCAAAAAATTAGTCAGTGGCAATTGTGGGCAATTATCATCTTCGTGGCATTCGGCTTCATCGGCTGGATTACCTTTGCTGCAAATGTTCAGCCAAAGACCGTTTGGGGACTGATTCTCGCCACCAGCCTGTTACCATTTGCCATTATTTTAGGCGGCTTTTACTTCTTAAGTAACGGTGCTGCCTCAACTCTTTTCAAGCTTCCCAAGTTACGGGACTGGGGCTTTGCCCTGGTCATGGTGGTGCTCGAAACAATTTACAGCATCGTGATTGGCATGGTTTTGAACCACCTTCACATTGCAACAAACGTCAACGCCGTTGCCAGCAATATCTCGAACTCCGGTGACAAGATCAAAACCCTCCAGATAGTCCTTGGAACTGATCTGTTCAACCTGATGGGCGAAGAGATTCTCAGCATCAGTGTCTTCCTCGCAATTGCCGGTCTGCTGTTTCATTATTTTGGCCGGAATCGAAAAGTCGCACTGGGAATTGCCTATTTCCTGTCACTGTTCATCTTTGGCTTGCTTCACTATCATACGTATAATTGGAACCTGGCACAGTTATTGCTTGTGCTGCCGGGCGAACGGTTCTTCTTGACCGGAATCTATATTCGAACCAAATCAATCTGGCCTTCATTTGCGATGCACTACCTGTTTGACGGTGGCATCTTCTTAATCACAGCACTGGCCTAAACTAAAATTCAAATGAGGTAACCACGTGATCACGTGTGGATACCTCATTTTTAGTAGTCTGTTAAATTAATAAATGTATGGATCTATATATTTCTTCTGGTATTCATCCCATTGTTCCTGAGTGGGGTGATGATCATCATCGACTTCAGGATGGTAAACAATTTTATCATCCGGAACGTCATACAAATGCAATTTACCTTTGACTGGGAATGGCTCAATGTCGTAAATCTTGCCAAGCTGCCATTCATAGTCTCGTGGACCGGCTTTCTTGATGTCTACTAAATCAATGACGCAGGTGGCGTAACCTGGCATGGTCCCCCGAATTTTCATTGCTGAAGAACAAATTAACAATTTCCCCCGATAATCAGTCTTCCACGAACGATACTCAACGGTTTTTTCACCCGCTAAAATCATCATCGCGTAATCACCATGTAACGATAAAGCTTTCATAATAACACCCTCCATATTCCCCAAGGTCACTGCAACACTAACTATCTCCGTGATACTCCTGCAGAGAATTTGGGAAAACGATATTTTTAAACGATTGAGTCCGTGATGCTATACTAAAGCCGAGGTGGTTACTATGAACAAACCACGACTTGAGCTTTTTACCGATGCCATTATGGCAATTGCAGCAACGATCATGGTATTGGAACTGCGGGTGCCAAAGATCACGTCGCTGTCTGATCTGACCAGCCTATGGTCAGTCTTTTTGGCATATCTGGTCAGTTTTGTCTTGATCTATGTCGTCTGGTATTCACACTATAAAATATTTCAAAAAGCCAAGGTGATTTCCACGGCAACTTATGCGTGGAACGGTGTCTGGCTGTTCTTCATGACATTGACGCCGTTTACGACTGCTTGGATTGGGGAATTTTCCAACAGCATGTTGCCCGAAATTACATATTCCATCATCTTATTGCTGTGGTCAATCTCATTTCAGCTGATGAACCGACAAGTCCGCAAAGACAACCCTGAAATGCAGAAAGATCCAACCTCGTCACTCAAGTTCAGACTGCCGCTTTATGGTGGCATCCTCGCAGCCTTGGTGGTCTCATTCTTAGTGCCCATTTTGACCCTGATCATCGTTGGAATAACCACCATGTCACTGGCAATCCCGATGATGCGTGGCCGGCATATTTAAGATTCCGCTATGGAAATTAACTTTTATTTGAATTTATTAAATTTTGAATTAGTTTGACATATAATTGGAAACTCAGCAAAAGATATTATATGATAGACGTTATAAATTAGGTTGTTGAATGCCTAACTATCAAGCTTACGTTTAGTTTTCTGAGGAGAAAATTTAATGATCAAATTCTTTAACAAACATACAAAACTATTTGTCGCAGCGTTTGTTGTGGCATTAATTTCATTCGGTGTCTATAGTCACCCAACCGCCAATAAATCAGGCGTCCAAGTTGCATATACGACTCAGGCAAAGCCCCATGCATTCGCGTTGAGAAAAGGCGCAAAGCTGTATACTGACGTGCACTTGTCCAAAACGGTCAGCACCAAACAATTTGGTAACACCCCTTGGTATCGGAATCAAGCTGCCAAGCTAATTTATGGCGGCAAGGCTAAGGTCGTTTATCGGGTTACCAACAGCGATAATAAGCATACGTACTGGGTTTTGAAGTCCCAAGTTAAAAATATTACCGCCAAATCCTACCATATCAAGTTGGCAGCGGCTGGTACTAAATTTACCGGCAAACGAATTGGGGTCTTTGGTGACTCGATTCCTGCCGGTTGGGACGGTTATCACTTCTACTTAAACAGCTCGTATCCTGATTGGACGGCTAAATATCTTGGGACCAATACCAAGGTTGAAAACTTCGCCTGCCCAAGTGGTCGAATTGTTGGTAATCGTTATGCTTATCTTGGCACAACCTTGGTTCCCCAAGACTTATCGGCAGCGATTAAGGCTCATAAAACAGCGATTAAGCATATGAACATGATTTTTGTTCATATCGGGACCAATGACTACACAAGCTACTCGAATTCCGGGAGTTTGAAGAACGTCATTCGTCACTTACGTTACAATATCCGAGTCATTAAGAAGTTGAACCCATCCGCTAAAGTTTACGGTATCTTGCCAATCTCTCGTTATGACTTGAACGGCATGAACCGCGATAGCATGAGTGACATGTATGGCTACACTTACCACGACTTACGAGTCGCCGAAGCCAAGGCGTACAAGTCTCTGGGTGCCAAAGTTGTTAACTTCAACCAATTTGCACCGCATATCATTACCAACGAAAACAAGGACGTCACTTTAGAGGATCACGAAATTCATCCAACACCACAAACTGCCCAGAAGTTGGGATATGCTTTGGCGAAGGAATTGATTAAATAGAGATAACAAAACGAGTTCTTGGATCAGCTAACTGCTAATCTAAGAACTCGTTATTTGTTGTGGATCGTTTATAAAATTTCGTACGAAATTCTGGGGAGATCCTCCAAGCGAGCTAAAACTTAAGCTCATTGATTTAACATCCTTCTAAAACAGCAAGATAGTCAAACATAACACATGCTATGGGTTTAACCTTATTGACTTAACATCCTTCTAAAACTGGCAATATGGGCAATTCTCTGTTCGTCAGGGGTTAACCACATCCTTCTAAAACCACAAGCGTTCTGAGCCTTGAGATTGGTCAGGATTTAACCTTATTGATTTAACATCCTTCTAAAACGGGCAGTAAAACGAAGACTCATCAGTAAACGGGTTTAACCTTATTGATTTAACATCCTTCTAAAACATCAATAAAGTAATCAACAAAGCCGACATTGGGTTTAACCTTATTGATTTAACATCCTTCTAAAACGGATATGTGAGCAAATATTCTTCGCCGCTCGGGTCTAACCTTATTGATTTAACATTCTTCTAAAACATGTCAGACTTATTGAAGACCACCGGAATCGGGTTTAACCTTATTGATTTAACATCCTTCTAAAACATCCAAGCTTCAAACATCCGCAAATTATCGGGGTTTAACCTTATTGATTTAACATCCTTCTAAAACTTTCAAGCGCCGCCGTGTATATTGATCTGTGGGTTTAACCTTATTGATTTAACATCCTTCTAAAACGAATGGTGGTCAGTAACGACCACATCACAGGGGTTTAACCTTATTGATTTAACATCCTTCTAAAACGATTTTGAACGTCAAATGGTCGATCATCAGGGGTTTAACCTTATTGATTTAACATCCTTCTAAAACCGCTTTTTTATAATCCGATTTTAATAAGTTATGCATGCCAATCAACAAAGTCCTCGTCAATGTAGTAGAAGTCACAATTTGTATAAAGCTCCTGTGACTTCAAATCTGTGAACGCTACTAATATTGTCGAGATTCCAGTGGAACTTACAAGCTTGGACAAGTCATTTATCTGCTGCTGATTAAGATAATGAGCGACATTAGTTAAGCCAACAGCCGACTTCAATCCACACTCTAAATGGATTTTGATAATTGATTCAATTATAGCATATGGGTTCTGCATGGTTTGCGAATTAAAGTGAATCTTACAGTACTTAAACAGCTTTTTAAGATCCCAATCATAGGTAACTTCCAGTGGCAAATCAATCATGAAGAGACACTGTTGAATCAGCGTATACAACTGGTTATTGATATCCGTGATTGATTTTCGTTGATCATCCGTCAGAACAGTTTCCAATTGTTTGAGAATATTCGAATTATATTTTTCACTAACTCCTCCGTTTAAGCCAACATCGCCCTGCCAATCGACGGCATCTTTTATTTCTACAGCATTAAAACTGTCATCATACATTTTAACCTTATCATCAAATACCCCTAGGCCAACAATCAAATCATGATAAACCGTTGGATTATTAGTGGCAATGACAGTAGGATGCTGATCATTTATCTGAATTTCTTTGTGCGCTGCATAAGAAATTTTCATAGTATAATCGTCCTTTCCGAAGAATTACGGACATCCTGTTTGGGTTTTCCTGCAATAAAATGCATATCATTATATTGTTTTTCAGTCATAATTAATGATTGAATCAATCCATTTGGCGGTGCAAGTGCGGCAATCCTCTTTTCCATAAAGTCAGCAGATTTCTTATTAACACAGACTCGGACATAAACGGAGTACTGAATCATCAAAAAGCCTTCGTTAATCAGTGACTTTCGGAACTTTCGATAGTTTCTTCGATCCTCACTGGTTTCAACCGGCAAATCAAACATTACCATTAATCGCATTATTCGGTACCTCATTTTTTAGTTCCACCTCTATTTGAATTTCATCAATCTCGCCACTCAAATATTTAAGACAACTTCTAACATGTTCTGTAATGACATTACGGAACAACATATTTTTACCGTTAAATGTTAATTCCAAGTTTAATAAATCCACCAAGCCAAACTTGATATCCGGTGTGAGCTCCTTAAACTTTTGATTAGCCAGCCAGTAATCGATTACGGGTCTGAAGGGTTCCATTAAGTCTGAACCCAGATTAAATTGATTATCGTTACTGTGATGATGAATTCCAAGATAGGTTAAATACCCATTCGAAACGATTTCCCGATTAATGTTGGAAAGAAGTATTGAATACCCATAGTTAAGAGCAGCGTTAATCGGTGAAAAGTCACGTCGACTGAACTTGTTATCAAATAAGAGTGGAAAATATTTCCTGGCTACCACCGCTTCTCGATTAGTCACATCATCAACTTCGAGTTTATCGAGTTCATCCATCAGATTCTGATTATCAATCTTGTATATCGCTAACACATTAATCTGATTGATAATTTTGGTAGCCACAATTTTTGTCCCAAGCACCTGCTGCCGCTTCTCATCCCAATTGAACTGTTTCTTAATCAGATCTACATCCCGATTATTTGGATAATACCCAACGGTTTCACACACCGGTTCACTTGCATTATCAGTAAAGATAATTTTGACTTGTCCTTTGACCAATTCACTAATTAAAGCAGTAGTAATCACGGCTTGGGTGGTTGATACCAAGAGAAGATCAATATCCTCAATTGGTATCTGGTTAATTCCATCCATTGTCTGAACAATCATATTTCTTGATGAATATGACATTTTTGCATGTTGAGATACAACCACTGAACGCCATCCCATTAAAAATTCCCCCTTGCCTCAATTTGTTTATTGAGGTATATTATTTGTGTTGGGTAGCTCCCAATATGTTTGACCTTATTGATTTAACATCCTGTGTTAAAATCAAGCAATGCGCTTTGCGCGGAGTTTCAACTTTTGACCCATTATATGGGCATTACATAAGCGAAAGGAATCATTCTTCGATTTGGAGAATGATTCCTTTTTTGTTACAAATCTTTTAACACAACACGTCGCTCAAACAGGCCTGTAGGTGACTGATAACAGATAATTGCGTCCGATGAAAGATTAATGCCACTTGTGGAACTGAATTGACCTAAGTTTTTAATCCCAAACAAGTCAATGTCAGGCCTATCAGCGTTTGCATGAATCCCACCAAGAATTGAGTTGATTATATGCTTTTTCCCAACTTGTTCCAATTTGTTTCCTTCGTACACATCGTGTACTGGTAAATTTACAAATAAGGATTTTCCATTATTTAATCTTTCCTGGAAATGTCGATGTTGAAAGATTGGCAATAACTTTTCAACTTTTTGAACGATTTCGTCATAAACTTTATCATATTGGCTACTCAATTCAAATTCATCAATGCCTTCTTGATCACTTATAGTCCGAATGGCTTGATCAGAAAGTACCAGTTGTTTTGCATTGTATTGATAAACTGAACTTGCAATCAGAGATTTTTCGGAACCATCAATGACCATTTGGCGATAGAAAAGTCGTCCAAGAACAATATCAAAATTTGTGACTACTTTAGAAACTTCGCCAGTCTTCCGATTTTTCTTAATCTTTGTGAATTGCGGTTCAAGTGCTTTCCTCAGTTCTGCTGTATAAGATTGTGGGCTCTCTTTTTCGGCATGTTTTAAATTATCAAGTGCCCTCATTGGAACGCCTACAATCTTATACTTGTCTTCCTTACTACCCTTAAGTTTAACCACTGTTAAATATGCATCAGTATTATTGCTGTATCCACCATAAATATCAACAGGCTTATCCTTCTTTATTTGAATAAGCTTAGATTTTTTTGCCAACGTTGCTGGAAATAGCTTTTGCTTAAACATTTCCTTATTTAAAGAAAATACTTCCTGCGATATCAGCATAAATTTATAATGATAAACATCCCTCAACTGCTGAATCGAACGTTTCCTATCCCAAATTACCTCACCAGTTTCAGTGTCGGCAATTCTTTCTTGCTTATCGTCAGTCAAATCATGCAGGAAGTTAAAGTTACGCATCGTAACCTTGTCTTCACGGAACTTTTTAAAGTCACCATAGACAAAGTAAGGCCGCAGTTTAATGTAACGATGATAGAGATAGTGACCCAAAAAGGCAGTTAGATAAGCATCAAAGGCATGATGATAATCGTTAATTTCCCGATTCTTGATAAAGCCAAACTCATCTCGCATCTGATGATTCATCCGCGCCGTAATTTCGATAATCTTCGTATCGTCATTTCGATACTTATCTCCAAGAATATTGGCAACCAGCTTAATAACCTGACTGGTTTCAACCAATTGTCGGCGGATAAATCCATGCATGGCAAATTTACTTATGGTATCAGGGTTGGTCTGCAAATTCTTTAGCTTGCGCTGCCCAATCAATCCAGCATCAGCCAGTTGCTTCCAATATCCGCCCATTTTTGCACCAAATAATTTGAGTGGAACATTTGCAGACTTACCATTGTTACCAGCTTTGGATACCAAAACCCGGTTATTCAAAGAGTCATCCTTAATAAATGCCTGTGGGAAGATGTGGTCAATATCGTAATTACTAATTTCATCAATATTAATTGGCTTGCCTGTATACATATCTTTACCAAGCTGAGTAAAGTACAGATACAGTCGATCGGTCAGCCCCTTCTTACTTTTAGAAGCATTATCCAATTCTGACAAAATGTCCGGATTAATAGACTTAACCAGAGCTTGGGCGGTATCTTTCAAAGTATTTTCAAGTTGCCGTTGACGAGAAATTGTGCGCCGTGGATTACGATCTTCGGACCGCGTAAATTCAATGGAAATGAACTTAGGAGCGACTCCCCCCATTGCCTTTTGGATATCATCAACTACTTTAACAACCTGCCGAATTGCCTTTTTGTTTTGTGGTGATGTATAAGCATCAGCCAAAACATCTTCTACATCAGTAGCCTTCATCTGATTAGCATTGGCTTCGTGAATTCGTTTGGCGAAAGAATCATCGGATTGAATCTGCATAAAGTTCTTATTGGTATTCCACAACTCATCAATGATCCGTTGACCATTTCCGTCAACAATACCTGTAAGAAGTTTCTTGGAAAGGCGTCCCCATCCTTGGTACCGGATTTCTTTGAACTCATTCTTTTGCGTATCTGACAACCATGCAACCTCATCCAGTTTTGCTCGTAAAATCTTTTTGTCTTCAAAAATAGTCGACCATTCTATCATCTTTTCAAAGTCATCTTGAAGATCGGGGTCATCGACTTTGTCTCCGAACATCTTTTTAAAGTCGTTATAGGTTCCTAATGATGAATTAAAGTGATCAGGATCTGACAAGCCAGAAATTTTCGGACCAGTCGGTAATCCGGATTTTGACTTAACGTAATTCTGCAAATTTTTAACTGAAATTCGCTTTTGATTCTCAAACAAGTCACGGTATATCGCTTGCTTTTCAGATACCTTCAATGGATGGTCATTAACGCGAACCATATTCAATTCATTCAACACTTTAAACTTCTCATATAATAAGCTTTGATCAGGTAATACATCTTCGCCAATCAAGTAAGTGTCCTTAGTCGTCATTCGCTTAATGAACCTGTTGGCAGACTCCATTCGATCAACTTTTTCATCAAAGTTCCATGGCGTGATCTGACCTGGTTCTTTACGTTTCATCCAAGCAAAGATAGTTTGGCTGGACTTTTCCTGATCTTCAGGTGTAATCATTGGTCCAACGTAATAAGGAATTCTAAATGCAACCAATTCTTCGATTTTGTATTTGGCTAAGTGTAAGTCATGCTTATTGGGATTTGCCTCAGCAAACCATGGATAATACTTACTCTGATGCTCAATAATTTCATCGAGTTCTCTTTGATGTAATTGATGTGGAATAACACCGTTTTGAGACGTACGTTGTTTTGGCATGAACTTTTCCGCTTCAATCAAGTCAGCAATCTGTTTTGAAAGATCGGAATCATCCAAGTTCTTCTTAACATTAGAATAGAATTCATCTTGTTCAATGGTCTTACCATCGTCACCTACATATTTATCATAAGCGGTTTTTAAAGCCGATCTTTTCTTAGTATCCGAAATATTGTCAATCAGCTTCTTGTATAGTTTTAAATGTTCGTGATGGTCGTTGTATTTTTTGATCATTGAGTCAGACAACGACATACCGTTTGGGACAATCTGATTTAAAGTAACCTGTGAGTATAAGTCTTGAATAATTTCAACGATTGATTGTTGGTTTTCATCCATTTCTGGCAAGATATCGTTAAGTTTGGAATCAATATCTTCATCATCAAACTTGACCGCCCACTTTTTAGGATCCTCTGGTTCCGTCTGAGTAACAACATTAAGTTTTGATTTATACCCCAAGATTGCCTTGGTGATTTCAAGTGCAATCTTGCCATTTAATTTTTTGGCTTCTTTATCTTCAACGACAACCGGTATTAGTTTGGAAATTTGCTTTTGCTTATCAAACTTACGAATCGATGAATCAAGGAACAATCTCCCAGTTTCATCAGATTTATTCATATCAACCTGGAATGCATCTTCAGGGTTAATTGCTGAATATAGTTCGTTTAACTGGTTAAACGACTTCTTAAAATCAACTTTTGACGCTTTAAACGTATCAACGGTTGCTGAATTAAGAAAGTTTCCACGATATTTTACAATGTGGTGAATTGCCAAATAAACCATGCGAATATCAAACTTTTTATCTTCGGTCATCAATGCACGCCGAAGATGATAAATTGTTGGATAGTCTTCGTGATATTGTTTATCCGTTAAATCTGGAAACAGCATGGAACCTTTAAATTCTTTACGGGAATCCTTAGGTGATAAGTTGGACTGCTTTAATCTGGCAAAAAATGTTGAATCCACAGGTGTAATGTATGGATCAAAAATTTCATCCAACAACTTTAATCGCCATTTACGACGGTTCAATCGACGACGAGTGGTTCTGAACATACGCCGATCAGCAGCAACGTGTCCTTCTTGAAATAAACGTGCACCAATTGCAGTTTTCCCCTTAACCCGCACTGGTTTACCGTCTTCCCCCATCACTACCCAACCAATTGATGATGTCCCGATATCTAGACCAATATAATATACTTTTACTCTCATAATAATAAACTCCTCAAAATATTTTTTTGCACTGGTATTTGTTACGAGAATCTTCCTTAATTATGCCTTATCAGCTTTGGTATTGGAATGCTTTTCACATAGATTATTTGAGGTGTAATATAAAAGCCTCCCAGGTTAAAAGTAATCCTGGGAGGCTTCTCATTTCTCAACTATTTAGTTATCAACTTTCCCCAAAATAAACGTATAACTGTTTTTCCGCCCAAACATATCATGCTCTGGATAGTTGAACGAAATGTTGTTGACGATTTGAATCCCAATCTTGTAACCCGAAAGTGAAGCCCGCTTGCTGGCAGTGTAGCCTTCCTTATCCAACAGCTTTTTAATGCCGGTAATCTTGGTTGCATTCGATGCCTTTCGATGAGCATACAACCACTTTTGAATGGTCGGGAATGCTTTGATTTCAGTATAGCCTTTGGTGCTGGTAGGATCCGATTCGCCGCTCATGCTGTCATCGAAATGGTCATAATTATAAACGGCAATTTTTGACAGTCCTAGATCCGGCTGTGAATTAGGAAACAGTTTTACAATTTCTCTCGCCAACTTTTGGTTTTTACCTGTTTGAATGTACTTACTAAAGTCAGTGTTATTCACGAACTGATCGATTGGCACGTAGTTCATGCCGGTATGATCAGGGTTCGAGCCTTCAGTAATGGCAGCTGCCGGAACATATCCATGAATGCTTTTGGACGTCCCATCAGGAGAGCCATCCAGATAAACGTAGTTCGAATTCTTGCCATTGTGGCGCATCACAATATTGGCAGTCTTAACATAATTGGCACCTGGATAATGCTTTAGGTTGGCCACTTTCTTGGTGTGTTTGTAATTCCACATATAGACGTTCTTAGACTTGTAGCTGTCTTTAACGTGGAAAGAATCGTATTTTCCATACCATTTGATGCTGGTAATCTGGTAACCATAAGGGCTGAATCCACGCTTTAAAGCATTTGTGCGTATGTATCCAGCAATACTGCCATAACGGTTATTGACATAATAATAGTTGGCACTTTTTAAATGATGGTAGATTCTGACTTTCTTCTGAACGAACCAGGTCGTCGTCTTATACTTGGAAATCTTAATCCCCTTTTTATGGAAGACGGCTGGTTTAATCTTTTTTGCATTCACGCTTTGCTGGTTAACCCAAAGAGTTGCTTTGGTCTTGGGTGTCGCGTGAAAGGCAACGTCCGATCCTGAATTAGTCTTTATCTGGTAAGTCTTCAATGTTTTGACGCGATAATCCCCGTGGGCAGCTTGCGCCGACTGAGGATTGGCGATGACTGCCAGGACAACGAATGCAGCCATTAAGCCAAGAAGTTTAACAAATTTTTTCATGAAACGAGCCCCCTCTTTCACTAATAGGTTATCATACTGACGTTACGGCCGTGTTAAATCATGCATGCATTTCTGTCATAATATTCAACCTCACATGTTGACGAAAGATACACAATCATTTAAAATTATAGGTATTCTATCACGAAAGGAAAGATTGTCATGAGTTCACTTGTTAATCGCAGTTGGCAAAGCCGGTAACAAGTCACATCGATACAGATGCGACTTGATCTTAAGCATGCGATCATGAACGCATCTGTACCGGCAATCTTTCGGAAAACGAACGGTCTGTACAGATGATTCCGGCAGGCCGACTAACCACGAGTATTTCGGTCTGGCCGGAGTACTCGTTTTTTGTTCGCGTTAATGATGGGTTTATAAATTATTTATATTGAGGGAGACAGCTATTATGAAGAAAAAATATTTAATTTCAGGCGTTGTATTAATCTTTGTCGTCATTCTGGGCTTTGCATTTTTCCAAGGCCAGCAGAAACAAAAGACGCAAGCCAAGCCAACCGTTGGAATTCTCCAACTGATGTCGCATCCAGCTCTGGATGCCATCCACAAAGGAATTATCCACGGACTTGAAGAGGAAGGCTACAAGCCTGGCAAAAACATCAAGATCGATTTTCAAAATGCCCAAAATGATCAAAGTAATTTGAAAACAATGAGCACAAAGTTCGCTAACGAGGACGCCGACCTTTCAATCGGAATTGCCACCCCGTCAGCTCAGGCATTAGCCAACACCATTACCCACAAACCGGTTATTTTAGGTGCCATCACTGATCCAAAGGGTGCCGGTTTAGTCAAGAACAACACCAAGCCAGGTGGAAACATTACCGGTGTTTCCGACCAGGCACCATTAAAAGAACAGCTCAACATGATCAAGCAATTCATGCCAAAGATGAAGACATTGGGAATCATTTATACTTCCAGTGACGATTCAGCCGTTGCCCAATATAAGATGTTTGTTAAATTGTGCAAGCAGGAAAACGTTCATTTGAAAGCATACTCAATTGCCAACACCAACGATTTGACTCAGGTTGCCGAACAAGCCGTTCGTTCAGTTGACGCCATTTACGTTCCGACTGACAATACGATTGCCGGGGCAATGCAGACATTGGTTGGTGCTGCCAACAATGCCAAGGTTCCAGTCTTCCCTGCCGTTGACACAATGGTTAAAGAAGGCGGCGTTGCCACATATGGTATCGACCAGTATCAATTGGGTGTTGCCACTGGTAAAATGAGTGCTCAGATTTTGAAGGGTAAGAAGAAGCCATCAAGCACCCCAATCAAGTTCTTCCGTCACGGAAAATTAATCATTAATGAAAAACAAGCTAATAAGTTGGGCATCAAGATTCCTGCAAATCTATTGAAGGAAGCCCAACAAAAAGGAGAATTGATCAAATGAGTATTATCGTATCAGCCATCGGCCAGGGATTAACCTGGGGAATTGTCGGAATCGGCCTTTTCCTAACTTTTAGAATCCTTGATTTCCCCGACATGACCGTTGAAGGAACCTTTCCCATGGGTGCGGCAGCCTGTGTGGCAGCCATTTACTCTGGGGCATCCCCACTTGTCGCAACCTTAATTGCGTTTGTCGCCGGCATGCTGGCCGGATTAGTCACTGGTTTGCTATATACAAAAGGGAAGATTCCGGTGCTGTTAGCCGGAATCCTGGTTATGACCGCCGCCTACTCAGTTAACCTGAGAATCATGGGCCGGGCCAACCTTTCATTGTTCGACAAACCGACAATGTTGAAAAACCACTTTTTGGAATCACTACCGCCTTACTTTGACAGTGTCGTTCTGGGAATTGTCGTGGTTGCAATCGTGACGGCCCTCATCGTCTACTTTCTACAAACCAACCTCGGGCAAGCCTTTATCGCCACTGGTGATAACCCCAACATGGCGCGTTCGCTGGGAATCAGCACCGACGCCATGCAGATTATGGGCCTTGGCGTTTCCAATGGTCTGATTGGTTTGGGTGGTGCGTTGGTTGCCCAAAATAATGGTTTTGCCGACGTTAACATGGGAATTGGTGTCATCGTTGTTGCCTTGGCTTCCATCATTATTGGTGAAGTCGTCTTTGGCGACCTGACGATGAATCAACGACTGATTGCTGTTACGATTGGAAGTATTTTATACCGATTTGTCATTCTGTTAGTTCTCAAGATGGGCTTCAATGCCAACGATTTGAACTTGATTTCAGCCATCGTCTTGGCATTGTTCATGATGTTCCCGGTTTTGGAGAAACGCTTCCGAATCCGCCATACTTTAGCAAAGGGGATGACCAAGCATGACTGAGCCAATATTTCAATTAAATGATATTGTCGTCACCGTCAATCAGGGAACCCCTGAGCAGATTAACATTATGGACCACGTTAATTTATCCGTCTTTCCTGGAGACTTCATCACGATTCTGGGATCAAACGGTGCCGGGAAATCTACTTTATTCAACGTCATCGGCGGCAACATCCCTGTCAGCCATGGTCAGATCCTTCTAAACGGCCGTGACATCACCAGCATGTCGGTGGAGCGCCGAACCCGCTTCTTGAGTCGGGTATTCCAAGATCCTAAGATGGGAACTGCCCCACGGATGACGGTTGCTGAAAACCTGCTGCTTTCCGAAAAGCGCGGTCAGCACCGTGGCTTCGGCCCTCGTCATCTGAAAGCTCACATGGATAAGTTCAAACAAATTACCTCCACGATGAATAACGGCTTGGAGCATCGTTTGAACACAGCTACCGGAAAGCTTTCCGGTGGTCAAAGACAAGCTCTGAGCTTCTTGATGGCCACCATCAAGCGCCCTGAGATTCTCCTTTTGGATGAACATACAGCAGCGCTTGATCCTCAGACTTCTCAAGAATTAATGACCGCCACGAATGACCAAATTACCCGAAATCACCTTACATGCCTGATGATCACCCACCATTTGGATGATGCGTTGAAGTATGGTAACCGGCTGATTGTCTTGGATAACGGTAAGATCACCTACGATATTGCCGGTGATGAAAAGGATAATTTAACCAAAGAAGAATTACTTGGCTTCTTTAGTGATATCGAAGAATAATTAAGCATCACACAAACTGCTTAATAATCAATATATAAGAGTGGCAGCAAGGATTTCCTCCTTGCCGCCACTCTTTTTTGTTGCCTTTCTTGCATTATGAGAAAAATACAAGCGCTTTCTTTTTAAATTTTATATCACCTTATTTATAATAAGGGCGTGCAAGTGATCTATAAGTGTTCTGAATTGTGAATCCTTTATATAATTTCATTTTTATATAAATAATTCGAATTTTCTTCACAGAATCTTTATAGATTTTTTGTAAAATCTAGTCAGTAAAGGAAAAGGAAGTGAACAATATGCAAAATCAACAATCAACTCCGAAGAAACGTCGATTTAAGATGCCTTCAGCGTACACGATCTTATTTCTGATTATCATATTTGTAGCTATTTTAACTTGGATCATTCCCGCGGGTCAGTACAACACCGATAAGGCCGGCAATATCATTGCCCACACTTATAAGGCAGTTACTTCAAATCCACAAGGAATTTGGGATGTCTTCTCCGCCCCAATTTATGGAATGGTCGGTAATGATACGACTGAAGGTGCAATATCCGTTTCACTATTCATCCTGGTCATTGGTGGATTCTTGGGTGTCGTTAACCAAACCAAGGCCTTGGATGATGGAATTGCGACTGTTGTTTCAAAATACAAAGGCAAGGAAAAAGTTTTGATTCCCCTGCTGATGATTTTGTTTGCACTTGGTGGGTCAACTTACGGCATGGCCGAAGAAACCATTGCCTTTTACCCACTGTTAATTCCAGTCATGATTGGAGTCGGCTTTGATTCACTGGTAGCCGTCGCCATCGTGCTGGTTGGTTCTCAAGTCGGCTGTCTGGCATCAACGGTGAACCCATTTGCGACCGGTGTTGCTTCACAGACGCTTCATATTTCACCCGGTGACGGAATTATTTCCCGGGCCGTGTTATTCGTCATTGTGGTTGCAATCAGTATCCTGTTTGTTTACCGTTACGCAGCCAAAATTGAAAAGGATCCTTCCAAGTCACTTGTGTTCGAACAACGTGAGGAAGACTTGAAACGATTCGCGTTAAATCATGAAGATCAACCCGGTTCAAAAATGACCGGCCGTCAAAAAGCAGTTCTTTGGGTATTTGGCCTGACCTTCTTAATCATGATCATGGGCTTGATTCCATGGGATCAAATCAACAAGAGCTGGACATTCTTTACCAGCTTTACCAAATGGATTCAAGGCGTCCCTGTCTTAGGCAGTCTGATTGGTTCAAAACTAGTACCGTTTGGTTCATGGTACTTCACCGAGATTACCACCCTCTTCTTCTTAATGGCAATCGTGGTTATGTTCGTCTTCCATATGAAGGAGTCGACATTTATTGAATCATTCTTAGCTGGAATGAGTGACTTCATGGGCGTTGCCATCGTTGTTGCCGTTGCGCGTGGTATTCAAGTTGTCATGAACGATGGAAATATTACCGCAACCGTCCTCCACTGGGGTGAGATGGGATTGTCCAACCTCGGTTCAGTTGTCTTCATCATCCTGGCATATATCTTCTATATCCCAATGTCTTTCCTGATTCCATCAACTTCCGGCCTTGCAGCCGCAACAATGGGAATCATTGGACCAATGGGTAAGTTTGCCGGCGTTGACCCAAGCTTGGTTGTCACTGCATATCAGAGTGCATCCGGCTGGGTTAACCTGATTACCCCAACTTCAGGAGTTGTAATGGGGGCATTAACGATTGCTCACGTCAACATCACCACTTGGTGGAAATTCATGTTCAAATTGATGGTTTACCTGTTCTTGGCTACAGCAATATTCTTAGGGGTAATGGCCATAATTTAGAGTGCGACAAGGACTGGGTGACGCGGTTTCTAAGCTGATTTTGGTTTAAGCCCAGGCTTGGGCTTGAATCAAAATCAGCTTAGAAACCGCGTCAGGTCCGTCGAAACACGTTTCCACAAGGTAAAATGAAACCTAAACACCACAAATTTCACAACTTAGGAGGCACCAACAAAAATGTCAGAAAAATTAGTCACTGAAAAGGAACAAAATGAAGCTGTTGAAGGTTTAAAACGCTTAGTCAGCAAACCTTCAGCTTATGATCAAAACACCGTTTCCAAAACCACACCATTTGGCCAGGGAATTGATGATGCATTGACTGAAGTTTTGAAGATTGCCAAGGAAAATGGCTTTAAGACTTTTAAAGATCCAGAAGGCCATTATGGTTACGCTGAGATTGGCTCCGGTGATAAGATCTTTGGAATTATCGGCCACATGGACGTCGTTCCGGCCGGTGATCCAAATGACTGGGATTCTGACCCATTCACAGCAACAATTAAAGACGGCTATATTTATGGCCGTGGTACTCAAGACGACAAAGGGCCATCAATGGCGGCAATGTTTGCTGTTAAGGCCCTGGTCGATCGTGGCTATCAATTCAACTGTCGCATCCGGTTCATCTTTGGTACAGACGAAGAAACCCTTTGGCGGGGAATCGCTGTCTATAACAAGAAGGAATCCCCAATTGATTTCGGGATCGCGCCTGATGCGGAATTCCCACTGATTTATGCGGAAAAAGGATTGGAACAGTCATATTTGGTTGGTCCTGGAATGGATGACCTTTCAATTGACTTGAAGAATGCCTTTAACGCCGTTCCTGCCAAGGCACCGTACGATGGGCCAAAGCTGGACGAAGTCAAAGCATCCCTTGATAAACACGAGTTCAAATATGAAGATCACGGCAGCGACGGCATTACCGTTGTTGGGAAAGCCGTTCACGCCATGAATGCCCCTCAAGGAACCAATGCTGTACTGCGTTTGGCAATTGCCTTGGATGATGTCTTTCCTAACAAAGTCCTCGACTTCTTCGGTAAGAAATTCAAAGAAGACGCAACGGGTTCCAACCTGTTGGGCGATGTTGAAGATCAGCAATCCGGTCACTTGACCATGAACATCTCCAGTCTCAAAATCGATAAGAATGAGACAAGGATGCAAGTCGACATGCGCATTCCTGTCACAGTTGATCACGATGAATTGATCGAAAAGCTCAAAAAAGCCGCTGAACCTTATGACTTGCACTACGAAGCATTTGATTACGTTGCTCCACTGTATGTGCCAACTGACAGTGACCTGGTCAAGACTTTAATGTCAACCTACAAAGACTTAACCGGTGATGATACGCAGCCACAAATCTCCGGCGGTGCAACATTTGCCCGAACCATGCATAACTGTGTGGCTTATGGTGCAATGCTTCCAGGAACTCCTGATTTTATGCATCAAGTCAATGAAAATTGGGAACTCAAGAGTATGTACAAAGCCATGGACATTTATGCTGAAGCGCTCAAACGCCTCTGCACTGATTAATAAAGTAACGGAAAAGGCAGCCTCGAGACTTAGTCTTGAAGCTGCCTTTTTTGATATTTAAAATCCGATCCATTATTTTCTGGACTCGGAATCTGCCCCTTTAGCTGGAACATATTCGATAAGATCGCCAGGCTGACAATTTAAAACGCGACAGAGGTCTTCCAAGGTCGAAAAGCGAACTGCCTTTGCTTTGCCCGTCTTTAGAATTGAAAGGTTGGCCATGGTAATGCCAACTTCCCGTGATAACTCGGTTAAGCTCATCTGACGATCCAAAAGAATTTTATCCAAATTAATTTTAATTGGCATGATGTCCTCCCTAAACCGTCAAGTTGTTCTCATTTTTAATTGCGATCGCACTCTTCAAACATTCCACGAGAATGGCAATAACGGCATAAATGCCAAAGGGAATAACCACAAAGCAGCCGGTAATAATGATTGCAAGCCAAGCCATTCCCGGTCCGCCCATCGCAAAAATAGTCGGTGCAATCCCCAAACTAATAAACGAAATGATTAAAACCTGGTTTTTAATTCGTTGGACAATTGCCAGTGTCTGCTCGGTAAAAACGTACTGATGGCGGATTCGGTTAAGCAGCCGATTAAGTAATAAGGCAACATAACAGCCCAAACCAATTTCAATCCAAATAGTCGCAAGCATGATCCAAAGTTGGTATGGCATATCACGTGGAGCACCAAAGGCTTGAAAAAGCATCACCGTCCCCAAAGAAACAAAAATCACGACTGCAGCAAGAATAATGGCTTTTAAAAATAGAATTTTCCCTTTCAACATTAATGACCTCCCCTAACAAGTTGCATTTATCATACAGCACGATTTATCGATATTCAATATGTATTTATTGATTACCGATGTATCTTTATCGAATGTTAATAAATTCAAACCGGAATCTTCATGCAAATCAAAAGGACGCTGCCTCTCTTTAATCACAGAAACAGCGTCCTTCATTCATTATTTAATTAAAATTGGTTCAGCAGTTACCTAGCTTCCTTGGCAGCTTTTTCAGCTGACTTTTCAGCAGCCTTGTGACGCATTTCCATTTCAATTTCCTCAAGTGACTTTCCACGGGTTTCTGGAACCATGAAGATGACGAAGAAGATTGAAACAACAGCGAAGAATGTAAATACGGCAAATGGTCCACCAACGTTGTTATTGAATACGTGAAGCAACTCCAAGAAGAATTGAGAAACGATAAAGTTTCCGATCCAGTTGGCAGCTGATCCGATTGACGTACCAACACCACGGACATTCAATGGGAAAATTTCACCGATCATCAACCAGCAAATTGGGCCCCATGAAACCGCAAATCCAAAGATGTAAATACCGATTAAAATCATTGTTGGAACGGCTGCGTCTTGAACCTGTAAAGTGAAGTTCAAGATTGAGAGGATTCCAATTGAAAGTGCCATGACGATTGAACCAAACAACAGGATGGTCTTTCGGTTGAACTTATCCATGATGTTGTATGCCAATATGGTGCAGACAAAGTTGACAACTCCAATTCCAACTGAAATCCAAATGGCGTTGCTTTCAGGGAATCCAAATCCTTTGATAAATACTTGTGGTAAGAAGTAAATGACTGAGTTAATTCCAACTAATTGCTGTAACAGCATTAACAGAATCGCAACAATGACAGCTGGACGAGCAAATGTGAACAGCTCTTTTAAGCCGCCTTTAGGCTGATTGGCAACCATTTGAATGTCGGCCAACTCTTTGTCTGGATCTTCTTTAGGATTGTTCTTACGCAATTCGTGAAGAACGTCTCGAGCTTCATCAATGTTACCCTTCTCAACCAGGTAACGTGGCGATTCTGGGAGAATGATTGAACCGATGAACAACAGAAGTGCTGGAATCAAAGCTGATCCGAGCATCCAACGCCAGTCACGCAACCCCAAAAGGTTGTGATGCAGGAATCCCAAGTTTGAAACATATGCTAAAAGGATTCCCAAAGTGATCATCAGTTGAAACATGGTTCCAAGTGAACCACGGTGAGGTGCGTCGGCTAATTCTGCCAGGTAAGCTGGTGTTAATGCTGATGCAGATCCAACGGCAAAGCCTAAAATAATTCGGGCAATAATCATTGAAACAAAGCCCATCGCAAACATTGATAATCCAGATCCAATCAAGAATAGAATGGATGCCAAGACTAACAAACGCTTTCGACCAAACTTATCAGACAATGAACCGATTGACAATGCACCAACCGATGAACCAATCAAAACAGATGAAACAATAAAACCAGTCTGTTCGGTTCCTAAACTAAAATTGCTTTCAATCAATGGTGAGGCGCCTGAAATAATACCAGTATCAAATCCAAATAATAGGCCACCTAATGCACCAAAGAAGAAAATAAAGAATGTACTTAAATGTCTTGCTCTCAAGATGTGTCCCTCCCCAGGGAATAATTTGTTGAACGGTTACATATTGTAAGCCCTTTCATTGTAAATGTAAACGTTTTACTAGATAAATTTTGGAATAATTTCTCCTTTCATCATTCACTTGAAACTAGCTACAGTGTAAAAATTTATGTGCTGAAATTCAAGCATTTACATTTTGCACAATGATTTACACCAAATAACAAATTCACCATGAAAATAATTTCGGTTTTGGCATGATACTTAGGTACCGAAACATTTCTCTTGCCTTCCTAAAAATATCGTGTATACTTCTAATTGTTAGGTACCTAAGTAAAATACAAAGGAGAATTAAAATGGCAGATACTAATAAAAGAGAACTACTCGCCAAGCTGTTTGGTTTCATTCATGGCTGCCAGCGATTTGCCCGTCACCAAGCCCGTCCTTATCACTTAAGGGGTCAAAATCGGGTGTTGGTTATTTTGGCAAAAGAAGGCACGTTGATTCAAAGCCAACTAGCTGAAATTATGGACATTCGACCATCATCAATGACTGAACTGCTATCCAAATTGGAAGAACGCGGATTGATCACCCGCACTCCCGATGAGAAGGATAAACGCGTAACCAACGTTTCCATTACTGATGAAGGTAAAAAAGCAATTGCTGACGATGATTCGACTGACGATATGCTTAACGAAATTTTCGCCGGATTATCTGATGAAGAACTCACTCAACTCAGTGAACTGATGGATAAATTAAACGGTTCATTGAAAGACAAACTGCCTGCCCGTGACGAAGAATCACCTTGGGGCGGCAAGTTCCACCACCACGGATTTGGCGGCGGTCACCATGGCCCTCATAGTTATGGCATGCCACCATTTGGCGGGCCCCACGGACATGGACCCAAAAGTTTCTTTCCAGAACATTAATGATTAATCCTCAAGAGCCGGTAGCAAACTTCATGTTTGCAGCCGGCTTTTTTACATAGAATCACACATTTAGTTTCAATTTGTTAAAGTCCTTAAGTAAAATAATTTATCCGTATAAATTGTGGTAAAATCTATTTGGTCAAAATATATTAGCCCTGAATTTGTGGATGACCAAGCCCCAGAATCAACCTATACCAGGTTTTAGCCGTCCACCTCAGTTTTCTATATTCCCTCAAATTCACAGACTTCAATTTTGATTTAAGCCTGCCTTAAGGTTGATAATGTAAAAATAACATACCGCATTTATCAAAAAGGATGGTGATTGGAACACAATTATGGTGAAAAAGAGAATTGAATGGATCGATATTGCCAAAGCTTACGGTATCATCGCTGTAGTATTCGGCCACGCGCTTGCGAGCGGCAATACAACCAATATCATTTACTGGTGGCACATGCCACTGTTCTTCATCGTTGGCGGCTTCTTCTTAAAGCCGATCGATGCCACGAAACTTGAACATTGGAAAAAGTTCTTTAATAAACGAATTTATAAGGATCTGCTGATTTACTTCATCGCTGGAATCGGCTTAATCCTTCTATATAGTCTTTTGTACAATAAAGATTGGGATTACCTGATCAACCACTTATCAAGGTTGCTGGTCGGCGGCAGGACATTAAACCTGTACACCACCACATTTTGGTTCGTAAATGTGTACCTGCTGTCGATTACCGCAGTGACACTACTGATTTCCACGGTAAAATCCAAGATTGGCCAATTTACAATTGTCACCCTTGGTCTGTTTCTATCAACCTGCTATGACAAAGTTGATTGGATGAACTTATACAGTTTCCAGACCATGCCGTGGAATCTGGATATCGTCTTAATTGCCGCATTCTTCACTTACATTGGTTACCTATTCTTCCACACAAATTGGAAATGGATTGAAAAACCCATTCCAATCACGCTTTTAATTGGCTCATCATTACTCTTGATTGGCTTGTATTTAAATCATCAATTTGACTTTGAATTCTCAATGAAGTCGCATTTGATTCAGACTTCCGAGCCAAAGATCCTAATGATTGCCGCGATTCCATTGATCTTCTCATTTGGCGTCATGGGCATCTCGTACTTGTCCAGTCAGCTGCCAATCGGCTTGTTCTTATCGACCATTGGTAAGCACACCATGATCATCATGTATCTTCATGGCGCACTGCTTGATATCGCCGAACAGGCAGGTATTGAAGATGTCGTCTTGAAGGTCATGATTGCGGTTGTGATTCCGATGCTGCTGGCATTACTCAAACAACCGGTCGTCAAAAGAAGCAGTGTTTATTTACAAAGTTAACTAAATATCAATCCAAAAAAGAGCTTGAAGACAAATCTTGTCTT
>NZ_BJVK01000010.1 GCF_007989105.1 Lentilactobacillus kefiri
GAGTTTCCAGACAGACCCTAATAATTAAGAAGAAAAGGCGAGAATCTAAATTAAAGATTCTCGCCTTTTGCATATATTTAAATTTGATTTTAACTTGGCAGAAGCAGCTAATGCTAATTTTTACCAGCCAATCTTACCAGCATCCTTAGGGATTTCAACCTCACCATTCTCAACGGCCGTAAAAGCATCGTCGAGGACTTGAAGAGCTTTGTCTAATTGCTCTCTTGGAATGACCAGAGGCGGCTGGAAACGCAGAATATTGCCTGCCAGGGTGATAATAACCACTCCGTGAGCAAACGCATAGTAGATAACCTTGGTTGCGGCATCGCTGTCCGGTTCCTTTGTCTTCGGATCCTTGACCAATTCGATTCCGCCATTGAGGCCCCACATGCGGACATCACCGATCATTGGGTGACGTTTTTGCATATCTAAGAATCGTTTCTTGGCATAGGCGCCATCAGTAGCTGATTTTTCAACCAACTTTTCATCTTTAATGACGTCCAATGTTGCCAAGGAAGCTGCAGAACAAACCGGGTTTCCGGCAGTTGTAAATAAGTGGGCAGGAGCATCAAGACTCTGCATGACTTCCTTCTTACCTACGACGGCACTAAGAGGCATGCCGGATGCCAACGATTTACCAACTGACATTAAATCGGGTTCAATATCCTTATACTGTTGAATTGACCATAATTTTCCAGTTCGACCCAGGCCTTGATTGACTTCATCGGTTGCAAACAAGATGCCGTTGTCGTGACAGAACTTATAAACCAGCTGCATGTATTCTTCCGGTGCCTTGATGATTCCGCCATCACCTTGGATTGGTTCAATCAGAACACAGGCCGTTTCATCAGCGGGTAAAAATGATTCAAATGGTTTCTTGAATTCATTAAAGTAACGTAACGAAATATCATGTTCGGTTTCTCCTGGATAAGTGCGATATGAATCAGGATATGGAACATGCACAACGCTGGGAAGCATTGGACCAATCTTTCTGGTCATGTTAAGACTACTTCCCGATAAGGTTTGCGAACCATACGTTGAACCGTGATAAGATCCCATGTAAGAGACAATGTACTGACGGCCGGTGTACGCTCTCGCAAACTTGATGATTGCATCGTTTGCGTCTGAACCGGAGTTACCGAAACTGACCATTTTAGGAGAGTTTCCAGGGGCAATCTTTGCCAGCTTCTCGGAGAGTTCCATTCCGGGTACATGGTGGAAATATGCTGGTGTGTAATGAATTAATTTTTGTGCCTGATCAGTGATGGCTTTAACAACTTTTTCATGGGTGTGACCAACATTAATGGCGG
The DNA here is from genome assembly GCF_007989105.1 of Lentilactobacillus kefiri. Lineage (GTDB taxonomy): Bacteria > Bacillota > Bacilli > Lactobacillales > Lactobacillaceae > Lentilactobacillus > Lentilactobacillus kefiri. The sequence continues at coordinate 1,311 of NZ_BJVK01000010.1, forward strand.
ATGCACTTGCCAGCAAATCAATATATTTGTTACCGTCGACGTCCACTAATGTTGCCCCATGAGCGTGATCGATTACTAAATTATAATAGTTGATTCGCGCAGAACGAGCATAGTACTTGTTTTCTTCACCAATTAATTTAGAAGCTTTGTCCAAGTTACCCATGAAATCACCAACCTTTGTTATTCTTTTTCGTGTTCGGTTTTCTTATCAATTGTTGCTGTTGAATGACTCATTCCATATGCGAAGTAAATGACCATTCCCAAAACGAACCAAACGAGGGCGTATGTTTTTGCCTGAATATCAAGTCCCCAGAAGATTCCGAGGGCACCCAAGAAGCCAAGTGCCGGTAATACAGGGTAAAGTGGCATCTTGAAACTTGGCATTGGGATATCTTTACCTTCACGTGGACGCAATGAGTAAATTCCAAGAGATACAAACATGAATGCGATTAATGTACCGGCGGAAATCAATTGTGCCAAGAAAGTGAATGGGAAGAATGCCCCAAGTGCAATGGCAATAATTGTCAAAACAACTAATGCCCGGTTAGGCAGGTTGTTGTCCAACTTGCCAAGCCATTTAGGAAGCAAACCGTCACGTCCAAATGAGTAAATCAAACGTGATCCGGCAAGCATCATACCAATTAAAGCAGTAAACATACCGACAACCGCAATTGCTTGAACAACTGTGGCAACGACTGCGTGGCCACTTTGACGAAGTGCCCAGCCAACAGGTTCGGCGTTATTTGCATAATCTGAATATTTGAACATTCCAACTAATACCAAAGCCACTGAAATGAAAAGGATAACGGCAATCACCAATGAGCCAAGAATTCCTCGAGGCATGGTCTTTTGTGGGTTCTTTGCTTCAGCAGAGTTGGCAGCGATTGAATCAAAACCAATGTATGCCAGGAAGATTTCAGAAACCCCGGCATAGATTCCCTGCCAACCACCAAATGCCGATCCATCAGGATTAACATGGTACTTTGGAATAAATGGTGTGTAGTTACTTGATTTAAGTGCAGTTGCACCAACAAAAATAAAAATAAGAATGGCAATAACTTTAAGGACAACCAGGGTGTTTTCAACACGGGCCGTTTGCGATGCACCACGTGAAAGCAAAGTGGTTACCAGAATAATGACGATAATTGCAACCAGATCCATCAACCCGCCATTATCACCGGTAGAGGCAGTGGATAATGCTTTGGGTAAGTTAAATCCAACCGGTGAAATTAACCCTTGGAAGTTGGCGGAAAGCCCGGAAGCCACGAACGCCACGGCAATGAAGTACTCAGCCAATAAAGCCCAGCCGGCAATCCAGCCCCAGAATTCACCAAAGACAACGTTGATCCATGAATAAGCCGAACCGGCAAACGGCATTGCTGCAGCCATTTCAGCATATGCGAAGGCAACAATCCCGGCAACAATCGCTGCTGCCAAGAACGAAAGGGCAACGGCAGGACCGGCATGTTGGGCGGCAACAACACCAGGTAAGGTAAAGATTGAAGTTGAAACAATGGTTCCAACACCCAGTGCAAGAAAATCTTTTGTGGTTAGGCTTCGGATCAAATGAGAATCCTTATCTTGATACACAAGCGGATCTTCTTTTCGAAACATTTTATCTGTCAAACTACTCATATAATCACTCCTAATCTCATTTTGAAATTTAATAGCCAAACGAAAACTTTCGAAAATGACAAACAACGTATTGCGGAAACCATACTTTGTAAATACGAAAACGATCGCGGTTTTCTTCCTCGACCAATAATTATGTAAATAATCATTACAAATACACAAATTTTCTGTTAATTTTGATTCAGCATGCGAGTAGTTTACCTCATTTTTTATTAGATTGTCAACACAAAATCTAATTAAACTCTCATTTTAATGGAAACTTTGTTATAATTATTTATTAGGAAACTTCAGAATTTATTTGCCGAACGGTGTGTTAATCACTATAATAGTCTTGTGCGACTGCCAACAGCCTGTTGGCAAACTAAATTACTCATGTTGGGGGCGACATTATGGAACTGACTATCAAAGAGTTGGCGGACGAATTATCGGTATCGAAAACTGCAATTAGAAAACATATGGACGATAAGTTCAGAGATACATATACGATAAAAAAGGGAAACAAGATTCTGATCAAAGATGAGGGTGTTGAAGTTCTCAAAGGCCAATTCAAGAACCAGGAATCACACGTTTCAAAGGACGAACCAAAGCAAACCGCTAACCAGTTAGCAATTAAGAGTAGCGATAAGCAAACGGCGTTATTAGCTGAACAGCTTGAAGATCAACGTAAGCAGATTGATGCAAAGGACAAACAAATCGCAGAACTACATCAACTTCTTGATCAATCACAACGTCTTCAGTTGGATGTCCAAAATAAGCTCAAGCAGTTGGAAAGCAAAGGTACTTCTTCAATCAAGCAAACCATTCCAGAATCCGTTGATGAAGAAGAACAGTCGGAGGACAAAATTCCTGACAGCTACCAGCCGAGCAATGCGCGATTTCAAGACTCAGGAAAGAAAAAGCACTGGTGGCAGTTTGGCAGATAAGATATTCAATTCATTTTTCGATTAAGATTCAACATTCACGGATACATCGGCGCCGGCCGAAATCAGTAGCTATTATTTAAACAGCTCATTCTTTTGTATAAAAAAGGAAGCAGGAACGAATCCTGCTTCCTTTTTCTATTATTGAATTATTCTTTGTTGTAATGATATTCAAACCACAAGCGTTCTTCATATGGTTTGAGTTCCTTTTCCAATTGTGAACGGAGAAGGTTAACCCGAAGATCAGCAGCGAGAATCAATGCACAAATGGCGAGAATAGAAAGCTCCACGGCAATGAGGCCCCAATTTTGTTTGGCGTTCATGACAAGAACTTCTTCCAGGACCAACAGGCAGACCATGGACTTGGTCTTGCTTGCCAACCAATACCAGTTATTAATGGCCCTTAATTTCTTCGTTACAAAGGCCAACTTTTCTCCTTCCAGCTTATTCGGTTGTTTAATAGCAACCTGTAAGGGAGAAGCATCGCGAGAAACAAGCTTTGACACGTAAGATGACGATTTTCCAAGGGAATTCTTTGATAAGAAGTCGCCGATCCAAAGGGAAATCAGAAGATAAAGCATTAGACAATCAGTTATATCCAAAAATACTTTCATGATAGTGCCTCCTTGAACATATGTAATTGGATTCGTTGTGAAAGAAAACCGTGTGCTTTCATAAACGTCGTTCTTTGTATGAATCTCTATTTGAAGCGAGTATACAACGATTCAAGGCTAATTTCTATCAATTTTTGAGTCTAATTTTAGAATGCCTTTTCATGAAAACGAAGCCAATTGTTCAACGATAATTACTTCAGCAGTTTATTACAAATTGATGAGGACGGCTTTTTTGCCAGTGCTAATCAATGTATTTATACTTGCTGATTAGTTAAAATGAACGTGAATAACGTTTTATAAATGGATTTATCCGTAATGATGAAAAGAGGGAGCATAATGGCATCTATTCAATCTATTTTGCATGATCGATATCAATCAATTTTGGTTGAAAATATCAGGTACCTTAACAACCCCTATGATCCGGATCGCACACATGATTTGCGGGTCACAATCCGAACTCTTCGGGGTTTGGTTAAGTTTCTTAAACGGCGGATTGATCCGGCAGTCTATGAAAGTATTGATTCTAATTTAAGCCGGGCGGCAACTTTATTTAACACATTGCGGGAACTCGACGTGTTAATCGAACAAGCAGGTGAATACGCCTATCATCACCCGGAAGAAGGCCGTGGATATCGACATTTATTCACGGTACTGCGGGATAGTCGCCAGCAGGAAATGGAACGGACTTTGAGTGATCAGGAACATCATGCGTTTGAAAATGAACTCACTGAGGTTCATAAACAGATTTTCGATTTGAAGTTTAACCAGACAAGCAACTGGCACCAGTACATTTCAAAGGAATTGAACCGCAGAAATCATAAATTGATTAAAATGTATGACAAGCTTGATTTTAAAAACTATCCAGAAGTTCACCACGTAAGAAAGCGTTCGAAGACACTTCGATATGCATCGGTTAATTTTGCGGAATTTGCTGCCAATAAGGCTGAAAAGAGTGCCAAGTTGGCCAAGAGTATTCAAGACGATACCGGCACAATCACCGATGCCCATGTGAACTATATGCGTCTTCGTCAACTTGCCAACGCCGTTACCAAAGATGCCGATAAGCAGCTGTTGCTGAAAATTGCTGACGAGCAGCTCAAGAAGTTTAAATGATTTTAAGGGAGAACAATCATGGCGATTCTGAAATTGACACGTGCATGGCGCGCGTTGGAAGAACAGACAACAATTTATGTGATTCTCCCAAATGAGATCCAGCGAGACAAAAAACTACAAGTTCTGTGGTTACTCCATGGCTTGGGTGACGACGGCAGTGGATGGATTCGAAAAACAAATCTGGAAGTGTTGACGAAACACACCAATCTGGTTGTTATTACTCCGGAAATGAACCGAAGCTTCTATATGAATATGAAAGATGGCTTGCCATACTGGGATTATTTGGTTGATGAAGTAATTCCTGAGATGAGAAACTTACTGCCGCTATCTACCGATCCAAAAGATAACTTTGTCGGCGGGGTCTCGATGGGAGGCTTTGGTGCATTTAAATTGGCTTTCACGCATCCGGAATGGTTTAGTGCCATAGTTCCAATGTCTTCGGTAATTGATTTGACGGAACTTCCCAAGATAATGCCGGATTATCGAAACATTTTTGGTGGCCCGGGACCAGCGGGATACCTGGAAAAAATGGCTGCCAACGCTTCGCTTTCGAAGCTCAAACAACTGCGATTCTATGATTGTGTTGGTGACCAAGACGATTTCAAACCATCTAACGAGCAGTTTGCTGCTTATTTGAAAAATGATTTAGGCTTGAACGTTGGTTTCCACACGAGTCGAGGTGGGCACGATTGGCTTTATTGGCAAAGAATATTGCCTGACGTATTGAATTGGCTGATTGGTGTTTAGCTGCCTGATAGTAAATCTAAATCAAAAACCAGCTGCCAATAAAAATTGGTAACTGGTTTTTGATTAACGGGCCATGAAGCCGAAGTAGATAATCACGATGATACTTAAAACAATTCGGTACCAGCCAAATACTTTAAAGTTGTTGTGCTGGATGTAATTCAGTAAGAATCGAATAGCGAAGTAGGCAACGACAAACGACACAAACATTCCGGTAAGAAGAATTGCGGTTTGCAAGCCGGTAAACGCACCACCATTGCTGAAGTACTTATATACCTTTAATAGAGAAGCACCAAACATTGTTGGGATGGCTAAGAAAAACGAGAACTCAGTAGCAACGTAGCGTGATGTACCAATCAAGATTCCACCAAGAATGGTTGCCCCTGATCTGGAAGTCCCTGGAACAAGTGATAATAGCTGGAACATTCCAATAATAAATGCTGTTCTGTATGAGAGGCGTCCCAAATCCGTGAACCTTGGTTGCCGGTTTGCGTTTCGGTTCTCGATTACGATGAATAAGATACCATATAAAAGCAGCATTGCGGCGACAACCGCCCAGTTCATTAAGTGGGCATCCATCCAGTCATTGAACAGCAGTCCGATCACAACTGAAGGCAAGACAGCCACAATGACTTTGAACCATAAGATCCAAGTGTCATGCTGCTCGACATGGGTTTTGCTTGGTGACAGAGGATTCAGTTTGTGGAAGTACAACACAACAACCGCCATGATGGCACCCAGTTGAATAACAACGTTGAACATATCTGTGAACTGGGTACTTTGACTCATTTTGATAAATTCGTTAACCAGAATTAAATGTCCGGTTGAACTAATTGGTAGGAATTCAGTAATTCCTTCAACAATTCCAAGAATAATAGCTTTGATAATATCTAACATACGTGCCAACTTCCAATCCATTTAGTTTTATAAAGTAAGCATGCCATAAAATTGCCAATTAAGGAATTGTTTTTCGTAATATTTACAAGACTGATACTAAATCTTTAAATTATTTAACGATTCCAATTACTTGCTCCTACCCATGATTGCGCTTACAATTGCGCTAGTTGAAGAAATGAGGAGGAACAGATTATGAAAGCATTTGGATATGAGAAGCATGGGGCTCCAGAAGTCTTCCAAGAATATGATGTTCCAGAACCAACAATATCAGCAGACCAGGTTTTGATTCAAACGATTGCGGTTGGATTGAACAACCGTGAACGGGCTGAATGGGAAAATGGCCGCAGTACCACGTCACCGTATATTCCAGGTCGTGATGTTGTCGGGGAGATCGTTAAAGTTGGCGATCAAGTTTCCGATTTAAGTGTTGGCCAAACGGTCATGACACACACTGAACATGGTTATGCGGAATATGTGGTTGGTGATTTGGACGCCACGGTTGTTGTTTCCGATGGATTGACACCTACCCGGGCTGTCGGACTCATTACTCCTGGGTTGACCGCCTATAAAGCCGTGAAATACTTTGCGGATGTTAAGCCCGGGCAAACGGTTATTGTCAAAGGCGCTTCTGGTGGTGTCGGTTCCTTATCGGTGCAAATTGCCACCGACCTTGGCGCTCAAGTGATCGGCATTGCTTCCAGTCACAACGAAGCCTATGTCAAATCAATCGGTGCCGTTAAATTTGTTGCCTATGATCAAACTGATCCGGCAGAGGAGTTGGCTGATACCGGCGATGTAGTTTTAAATATGGCAATGAACGGAGCCGGAACCGATGACGACATTAAGATGGTAAAACCCAATGGGGTGATTGCCAGCGTTGCTCATCAGGCGCCAACAACGGATAAAGCATTGAAATTCGTTCACATTTTTCCAACCAACGCGATGACCGACCGCGAAGCGATGCAGGCGGTGATCGATCTTATGCGGGATGGAAAATTAGATATTAAAATTGGCTACACACTGCCATTTACTCGAGCAGGGTTTGTCAAAGGCCACCAGCTGCTTGAAGAAAAGCATGATGGTCGGGTCGTAATCATTAAATAGTTTTGACCAGATTAAAAGCCGGTCTCCCAAACGGAGGCCGACTTTTTGTTTGATTTTATATTGTTGTCGTTTGTACTAATCGAAGTGGCGCCATTCACGATCCATTAATGCTCTGGCCACAAACAAGCCCATTGGCAGGAAGATGATAATCAGAGCCGCCTTTGTCAGCCATAATGCACCAACGCTGATTTGGTTGATTCCGATATTATAGACTGCCCGGTAGATGTACAGCCCGGGGACCATGATGACGATTGATGGAACAGTCAGTGAAATTCGTGGATATCCATTGTAACGGTTAACAAGAGATGCGATCAACCCAGCGACCAACGCAGCAATGAACGCTGCGGCTGCAGGTGGAACGGTTGTCAGGTCAACCATTTCAAGTCTTAAGGTGTTGGCAACCGCACCGATCAAGCCGGCCGTCATTGCCATTTTTTGAGAACTGTTAAACATAATTGAGAATCCGTAGACCCCGCAAAAACTTGCCGGAATTCTCAGCAGCATTAAGGCAATTGGTGATAAGCCCAGCGGCAGGAAATTCTCAGGTCTGAAGTCAAACAGCAGGGCAACCAGCCACCCGACTAATGCCGCAACTGCGGTAATCATAATCGCATACGCCAGTCGTTCAAGCCCAGATCTCATATCCAATTTGGAAATGTCCAAGAAACTGGTGATAAATGGGAATCCTGGGATCACGAACAGCATTGCTCCAATATACCCAGCTTCATGTTGTGCCAGCACTTGGAAATTGGCTTCAAAAATTTTAAAGGAAAACATATAGGCAAGACAGGCAATGGCCACCGCAATGGCAATACTTGCGATTGTGGTAAGGTGCTGCTTTCCCATTGATCCCCGGAAAAACTGGCCGATTCCAGCGCCAATAAAGGAACAGATCATTTCTGGAATTCCACCTCCCAGCAAAAAAATAAATCCGCTGCAGGCTAATGCAGCTGCGAACCCAGAAATGACTGGATTGTACTGAACGGGGCGCTTTTCAATCTCGCTAATTCTTGTGTGGATTTGTTTGACGGTTGCCATCCCAAAATCGCGCTCAAAGTACTTCACGAAGTGTTCCAATGAATTCAACTTATCAGTGTTTACACCGGTATTTGGCAGTGCCAGTACCTGTGAATAACTGTGGTCATTAATGAAACAGGTGAACTGTAGAGAACTGAGGCCGATGTCCGCTGAACAGGTAAGCCCCAAAACTCTGGCGACGGTGTTCATGGCATCACGAACCCGCCAGGCTCCGGTTCCACATGAAAGCATGACAATTCCGACCCGGCCAACGATTGAAGCCCGTTCCCTCAAGCCGGCTTCTTTAGCAGGGACAGATTCATCCAACGTGAATGACTTCCAGGGAATCGTCATATGATGATTCTGCGATAGATGGAATTTTTTTGGTACATTTGGTTGCTGGCTGTTTGCCATGATTTCCTCCAGAATACTTTTAAATCGGTAAATGCATACAATTATGTATTATATGCGGACAGTCAAACAATTTTCAAGTTGGTAAAGGCTTACAGTTGAAAGTTTAAGGAATCCGGGACAAAAAATCCTTGATAATGATTATCAAGGATCAAAATTGGTGTTTATTTGGCATGTTATTGAGCCGATTCGGTTATTCAATTGACACCAGCTGGACATTACTTGCGCCCTCGACTTGGCGGATCTTTTCCAGGAGACTGTCAATCGTCCCTGAAAAGTTGCTTAAGTCCAGTGAGATCACGATACTGGCAATGTTATGAATCGGGATGTTTTGGTTGATCGTTAATACGCTGGCATTCGTTTCTGAAATTGTCGTCAAAACCTTCGACAAGATGCCGCGCTGGTTTTCAAGCATAAGGGAAATGACGGCTTTTCTGTCCATCACGCCCTCTTCGGGTAAGAAGACCAGATCTTTATATTTATAGAAGGTTCCCCGGCTGATGCCGACGACCTTTACAGCTTCACTGACCTGCTTAACTTTACCGCTCTCCAACAGCTGACGGGCTTGAATCACCTTATCAAAAGATTCTGGGAGAATCGAGCTATCAACGATGTAATACTTTTCCACGTTCGCTTACCTCACTCACGACGCCTGTTGAATCGACAGCCATCTTGCGCACAATCCATTTTGGAAATGCGGCTTGGGCATTGTTAACGATTCGATCGGCGTCCTTTTCGTCTGCAGTGATTGCCATCATAGTGGAACCACTGCCGCTAATGTACATTGTTCCGCCAAATTGTTCAGAAATGTTTTTTGCCTGACTGTAATCCGGAATCAATTCAGCTCGATAGGGTTCATGCATCCGGTCATCGCAAGCCTCATGAATCATGTCGCTGTTACCGATTTCCAAAGCTTTGGTCATCGCAGCACAGTGGCTGACTTGATGAATGGCATCCGCATAACTCAATGTTTTCGGCAATACTTTGCGAGCTTTATGGGTGCTGACTTCATAGTCCGGAATCATGGCAACAAAGTGCAGCTTGTCGCTCACCCCATATTGGATTACTTGGGGTTGGTTTTGGTCGTCAAGAAACGATACGCATAAACCACCGAGGATGGCTGGGGTGACATTGTCGGGATGACCTTCCATTTGAGTTGCCAATACCAACAGCTGGTCGGTTGAAATGGCATCGTCGAACCAAACACTGGCGGCTTTGAGCCCGGCAACAACACAGACTGATGAACTGCCAAGTCCGCGGGCAACCGGTACGTCGCCTTCGATGTCGATTTTGACATTTGGTACCGGCTTGTCCAAGAAGTTGCAGCCTTTGACAAAGGCTTTGTAGACTAAGTTGTCTTCATTTTGAAATTCTTTGGGGGATCCGGTGATGATGAGATGTTCGGCACTTTCGTCAAATGTAATGGTGGAATAATACGACACCGCCAAGCCAAGACAGTCAAAGCCGACGCCGACGTTTGCGCTAGTTGCTGGAACTTTGATCTTTATCATAGAATACCTCCTCAACTTTTTGCTTCACGTAATCAGTCATTTGATCTTTTTGAATCACACTTTCGTGACGGACTGGCAGGTCCCAAACTTTTTGCAGATTATCCGGGATTGGTGCGTGAGTCGCTTCATGTAAGTCCTTCATTACCTTTTGAACGTCATCGGATGTTTCGGGCAGCACCGCGTTGGCCACCGCATTTACAAATTTGTATGGGCTGGCGGTACTCAGCAGAATCATTGGGGTATCGGGATCGATCTTTTGGTAGTCACGCATGACTTTATAGCCCGCGGCGGTGTGAGGATCCATCAGGTAGCCGTTTTTTTCGTAAACTTCTGCGATTGAACTTTCAATATCTTCATCGGTACTGTAACCGCAATAAAAGTCTTCTTGAATATTGGCGAGGACCTCTTTTGAAACCTCATACTTGCCGCTGTCTTCCAAATCGTCCATTAATTGTTTGACGTATTCGGTATTTTCACCACTCTTATAGTAGAGAAGCCGTTCAAAGTTACTGGAAATTTGGATGTCCATACTTGGGGCGACCGTCTGGAAGAATGGCCGGTTGCGGTCGTACACGCCGTGGTTGAAAAAATTGGCGAGGACGTTGTTCTCATTACATGCCACAACGAACTTGTTAACCGGCAGGCCAAGCATCTTGGCGTAATAGCCGGCGAGTACATCACCGAAGTTTCCGGTTGGAACGGTAAAGTTGACCTTGTCGCCAACTTTGATTGATCCGTCGTTGACCAATTGTTTATAGGAATCAAAGTAATAAACAACTTGAGGGATGAGTCGGCCAATGTTGATTGAGTTGGCACTGGATAGGCTGACCTCGTCACCGAGGGATTCTTTCAGCGCTTCATTATTGAAAATCCGTTTAACATTGGTTTGAGCATCGTCGAAGTTCCCTTCAATCGCGGCAACCTTGGTGTTGTTCCCGCCAGTCGTGATCATCTGGAGCTTCTGAACTTTGCTGACACCGCCATCGGGATAGAAAACGATGATTCCCATATTGGCGAGGTCCTTAAAGCCTTCCAGGGCAGCCTTACCAGTGTCGCCACTGGTAGCCGTTAAGATCATTACCTTATTATTGTCGGTTAACACATGCTTCATTAATTGAGGAAGCAATTGAAGGCCGACATCCTTAAATGCACTGGTAGGGCCATGGAATAATTCCAAAACGTGGAAGTTGTCAACGTTCACTACCGGGGTGATCTTTGACGTATCAAAGCTTGATTTGTACGCGGTGTTAATACTCTCATCAATTTCGTCGGCGGAAAAGTCTGGCAGTAAAACCGTGAGGACTGCTCGGGCGATGTCTTGATAATTTAATTTAATTAATTTTTCGAAGTTTACTTGGAGCTTTTCCAAGTCGGGATAAACGAAGAGACCCTTGTCATCAGCGAAGCCCTTCTTGATAGCCTGCTTAGCTGAGATTTGTACTGAACTGTTTCTCGTGCTCGTATAATATTTATTCATCAACTTTACTCCTTGCATTTCTATGATTTATATGATAATCTGTTTTCATGTTAAATACAAGTGTTTATTATTTGTGAACACAATAAATTTGGAGGTTGAAGCTGTGAATATTGCAATATTAGGATTTGGGACAGTTGGTACAGGCGTTTACAAAATTATACAAAATGCAAAACGTCAGGCTCAAAACCTCCATGTAAAGCACATCTTAATTAGAAAAAATAAAAAACCGGATTTACCGGAAATGACCGACTCAATTGATGAAATTTTAAATGACGATGATGTTGACGTTGTGGTAGAAGTCATTGGCGGGATTGAACCGGCCCATCAATACATAGTTGATGCATTGAAGCATAAGAAGCATGTGATTACCGCTAATAAGGCAGTGATTGCCCAGTATATGGATGAATTTACCAGGGTTGCTGCCGAAAACGACGCCAAGTTCTATTTTGAATCAAGTGTCGGTGGTGGGATTCCTTGGATTCAAGGATTGGAACGGGCATTGCGGGTTGATGATGTCAACAAGATTCAAGGGATTTTCAATGGAACCAGCAATTTCATCCTTGATCAGATGCACCGCACCGGGAAGCCTTTCAATGAAGTTTTGATGGAAGCTCAACAATTAGGATATGCGGAAGCTGATCCAAGTGCCGATATTGATGGCCTCGATGTTGCCAACAAATTATGTATCAGCGTCGACATTGCCTATGACTTGTTCATCAAGCCAACCGCCGACCTGCCGATCTTTGGAATTCGAAATATTACTGAAGACGATATGACCCATTTCGACAAGCTGGGGATGACCATTAAGTTGATGGGTAAAAGTCATCAGCGGGGTAATGAATTTGACTACATGGTTGAACCCACCCTGTACTATGGGGACACGTTGGAAGCCCACACCCGTGACAACTACAACTTGATTTCACTGATTGGTGAAACCATTGGAACCTTGAAGTTCATGGGTCAGGGAGCCGGTCAATTACCAACTGCCAACGCTGTGATTCAAGATATTTTGGATATTTACCAGGGGAAGGAGCATTTGAAGCGAACCTTTAAAAGCAGCTTCAAATATCAGCCCGATTTGACCAAGAACGACTATATTGTCAGATCAGAGATTGACTGTTCACCACTATTCAAGGGGTTTGAATCAGAACTCCGCGGTGATTATCTTCTCATCCACGATATTCCCGTTGGCCAGATGCACCAATTGATGAAGAAAGTATTAAAACGCGATGAATCAGCATTCATGGCAAGTTTACCAACTAAGGAAGGAGGAGCAGAATAATGATAGTAGCAAAATTCGGTGGAAGTTCAGTTGCAGACGCAGGACAATTTAAGAAAGTCCGCGCCATCGTTGAAGCAAACGCAGATCGCAAAATGATTGTGGTGAGCGCTGCGGGTAAAAGTGATCGTGAGGCTGTTAAAGTCACCGACCTGTTGATTCAAGTTGAAAAGCTCAGAGACGCAGGTGAAGATTACATGCCGGTGTTCAATCATATTCAGAGCCGATTTGTTGGAATCAGGGATGCACTTGGTTTGAAGGTGGGCATTGAAACCGACCTCAAGAAGATCAGTAAGGAAATTCCTACATGCAGTCATGATTATCTCGTATCTCGAGGTGAATTTTTGACCGCCAAGTTAATGGCTGACTTTTTAGGCTACCAATTTATTGACGCTGCCCGCTTCCTAGTGTTTGACCAGAAAGGGGTTAATTATGGTCAGTCAATTAACCGGCTTCGTGACTTTATCAGTTATGATGACCATATTGTGGTTCCCGGATTCTATGGTGTTGACGAACATGGGATGACTCACTTGATGCCTCGTGGTGGAAGTGATATTTCCGGTGCTTTACTGGCCAACTTCGTGGATGCTGATTTGTACGAGAACTGGACTGACGTGTCCGGTATCAAGATGGCCGACCCACGGATCATCAACAATTCCCGCAAGATCAACGAACTTACTTATGAAGAGCTTCAAGAATTGTCATACATGGGCATTAGCGTTTTCCAAGAAGAAGCCATTCAACCTGCTAAAGAAAAGCAGATTCCAATTGCAATTTTAAACACCAATCACCCCGAAGAAGACGGAACACTGGTTGTCGATTCTGCTGATAAAACAGCCCCTTCTTTGGTAACTGGAATTGCCGGCAAGAAGGACTACATTGTCATTTCAATTAAGAAGTATCAGTTAAACAAACGTTTGGATGTGATGGCTAAAGTATTCTCAGTCATCCAAAAGTTCGGCGTAAAATTTGACTATGTACCAGCTGGAACGGATTCTGTTCAATTCTTAGCGAAACGAGCAGACGTTGACGGTAAGCTGATGGCAATCGTCAGTTCGTTGAAGTCGGAATGTTCTTTGGACGATGTAAAATTAGAAAAGAATATCGCCATGGTGGCGGCCGTTTCTTCCCAATTTGGTAAACGACCAGCGATTGCCGGTAAGATATTAGACTTGTTGGACAACAGCCAGATTAAGATTCATCTGGTTGTTCAGGAAGGTAGCGACATCAAAGTTGTCTTCGGAGTTGCCAACAGCGACTATGAAAAGACGATTGAAAAGATTTATCGAAGTACTGCTGTAAGTGCGACCAGACTTAAGATGGTCATCTAATATATAAACGTTGAGAAGGTAGAATTTTCTACCTTCTTTTTTTATTGCTTGAGTACAAAATAATAATAAAAAGTGTACCAAATAAATAAATATGTACCTAAAAGTATTTCATTTTCCCCTTTTCTATGATACCCTAACAGTGGCATTAGCCATAGCGGCATGTGAACGGGGTATTCAAGTCTTATGTGCCGACTACATTGAAGGGGGATTTTTCTATGCATAATTTATGGAAAGATCAGGATCGCAAGGTCCATTTCAAGATGTACAAGTCAGGCAAACATTGGGTGTTTGCCGGGCTGGCAGTTGTTGGACTGGGTATGGGGTTGGGCATTTCTGGGGGAAATGTTCTTGCTGATACCCATGTAGATGGAAGTGTTCCACAAACAGATCATGAAGATACAGCACAAATGATTATCACTGATAAACAACCTGGCGAACCAGATGGTACTAATCCAAAAGGACAAGTCAATCTCCCTGCGTCAGACGACGAGAGTCATTCTCAATCAGCAAAAGTTGAAATCAATCCATCTCTGTCGACTGATAATACTGATGAGAAGTCCGCAGCAGATGTGGCTGTTGTAAATACTCCAAAAGTGGCAGATCATACTACGACTGCTCAAAATACCATTAATAAGGATAAAAAAACTGATAATAATACCCACGTAAGTAAAACAAAACCAAACGAATCAGATAATCAGTCAGCATCGGCACCTATTGAAAAATTGTCAGATACCAATCCACAAACCAAACCAAATTCTGATACCAAGCAGAGCCTGAAGGCTAAAACAGCTTCAAACCATTCAGTTGAGGCGGACGCAGCCATCAGCTCTTCAGAAAGCAAGACTGCAGCAGATCATGAAACGAACTCCAATGAGTCCAATACAGTTATTGTTAAGCCGGAGAATTTTAAGGATTACTTTCAAGTAAACAGTCATGCGACTTGGAATGGGAATATGTTGACACTGACAACCGGTCATCACCAATCTGGAAATGCAACTCTGAAAACAAAAATTGATATGCAAAATAGTTTTCAGCTAAAAGGCAGTGTGATGCTTGGCGACGGAAATTATCCAAGTACTGAATGGGCTGATGGCATCTCATTCGGATTTCATAGTGGTGATGTCAATGCTCATGGCGGAGCTGGTGCTGACATGGGAATGGGCGGATTGCCTGATGGATTTGGATTTAAATTAGACACATATTCAAACACAGATCCAGACCATGAGGACCCTGAACGATTTATTTATATTCCTTATTTTGGTGGCCTACAGGAAACACAAGCTTTCGGGGCATTTGCTTACAATAACAACAAGCCAGGGAATCCGTCTGAAACATATAATCCCAGCAAATTGTCAGATCCTGACGCTCCTAAAGCATTAGCAGCTGGCGCTGACGACAGCTTAAAGCCAAAACATTTTTACCCTGTTGAAATTGATTATGATGGTAAAACCCACGATATGACAGCTATCTTTGATAATGATGTGGCACACCGCAAAATTACTTGGCACCACAATGTGTCACACTGGTCAGAAAACAAAAAGGCGTTGTCTTTTTTCATTGCAGCATCCACAGGACAAAGAGGTGGTCTTCAACAGTTTAAATTTGATAGTTTTCAATACACCGTTCCCAGTGTTGTCAATGTAAAATTTACGGACGAGGATGGCAGAACGATTCCAAACGCCCCTCAACCGCTAACAATCTACGGCAAACCAGGCCAAAAGGTTGATTTAACTGGGGTTACTGCCGATATTCAAAAGATTGAAAGGAATGGTCAATACTATTTCGATCGGGTCAAAAAAGAAGGAATAGGTGACTTTGATGTAAACAAGAATCTCTTGACAATGTCTAAGCAGACGCAAGATATTAATTACTATTTTGCAAAAAGTCAGGCAAAAATTAATGCTAATGATTTTACAATTTATGCCGGTCAGCCATGGACCTCAGATTTGAAAAATGTTACGGCGGTTGCAAAAAATGGTCAAGCAATTGATCCAAGTGATCTTGTGGTGATTCCTGAGGGCGACAGCCAAACACCAGGAACTTACAACGTTACCTACAGGTTGAATCAGCAGTGCTATCATAATGGACCTGTCCAATCGGTAACGAAGACTGTTAAGGCAACTGTTATAGAGAACAAATCAAAGATTGAGGTTAAAGATGCTTCATATTCTGTTGGTGATAAATTTGATCCAGCTAAGAGCCTTGTTTCTGCCGTTGATGGACAAGGAAAATCAGTTTCGTTAGATAGTGGGGAACTCACAAGTCAAGTTTCAGATGCAGATGGTCATTCAGTTGCTCAAGATGCTGTCACGGCGCATTCTGGAGATTACTACCTTCAATTTTCTTATAAGAATGGTCAGCAGGTCCTCTCCAAATCCAAACGTTCCAAGATTACAGTTATCCAGCCAAACAACATCACTGTTGATTTGATTGCACCGAATAACGACCAGGTAAGGTCAATTTTGCCTAAAGACCATCAGACCGGCGATCAAATTGACGTAGCCCCTTCCAGCAAATATTTAGCCAGTATCATACCGACTGGCTATCATTATGCGAAGGCCGATGAGTTACAGACTGACGAAACTCAGCCAACAGTCAATCCGGTGTATTCCGGAAAGGAACAAACGGTTAAAGTTTACGTCGTAGGGGACACTGTGGATAAAAACGCTGCTAATGCTTTGACAGTTCATCATTATCTTAAAGACTCTGCAGATGTCAAAGTTGCCCCTGATAGTTCGATTGGCGGCCGGATTGGTCAGAAGGTTGTGGCTACATTAAAGGATGCCGCCCATGCAGCTGAAGGCTATACCTTGGTGCCCAATCAAAAAGACCAGACAGCGACCTTGAAATTAAACCAAGGAAGCCAAGTGAAATTTTACTATACAGCAGATCCTCAGGATAATATCAAAGTCAATGTCCTTAATGCAGCAAACGTCGATATTGTAAAAGTGACAAAGCCGGAAGGACATCATACTGGAGATGTGTTGGATGTTTCTCCAAATAGTTCATTTTTGGATGTTGCTAAAGAACGTGGCTATCACTACGCGACCGGTGATGAACTGAATGGACATATCCAACCGCTGGGCAACCCAACTTATTCTGCAAAGCCTCAGGAAGTTAACATCTACGTTGTCGGGAACACCATCACTGATAAGATGGATAACTCACTTTTAATTCATTATTTTAAAGACAATACGACCACTGCCATAAAGCCAGAGCGAAGAGTTGGTGGCATTGTTGGGTCAACTGTCACTTTGAAACTTAATGATAAAGAGCAACAAGTTCCCGGTTATGAATTGGTATCGCCTGATAAGGACGTTGAATGGACACTAAATAATTCTAATGGACAGGTGCAAAACTTCTATTATAAGCCTAGTGAACAAAAGAATATTGCTGTTCATTTTATGAATGTCCAAACAGATAAACCTGTTGGAAGTCCTGTTGATCCGCTTGGCCATACCAATGAAACGTTAAATCTCAGTGAAACCAGCAACCAAATTCATGTTCCAGAAGGCTATCATTGGGCAACTAAAGAAGAGTTGGACAAATATCAAAGGCAACAGACTCAGGAAATGAAATGGGGAACTCAAAAGCAGAATGCCAATGTTTATGTAACTGGAAATCCAATTGATGCTAATTCGAAGAATGCTTTGACAGTTAATTACTATCTTCAAGATGATCATAGCCTAAAGACCAAAACGGCTATCAGAAATGCTGATAAGATTGGTGGAAACGTTGGCGATCAGGTAACGGTTGATCCGCAAAGTAAGGACAATCACATCGATGGATATACTGCCGTTGGAAAAGAAAAAATCACCCGCACATTGGGAACCTCCCCAACCGATCCGGTAAATCTTTATTACACTGCCAATAGCCTTAATAACATTACTGTTAAAGTGGTTGATGTTAATGGTAATCCTGATACCTTTGTTACAACGGAGACCCCAGCTGGTAAAACGGGACAGAAACTTGACTTAGCACACAATGTCAATATTCCTGATGGCTATCATTTAGCAACAAACGATGAGTTGAAGCAACATAACGCTACCCAACCAAATAATCCAACATACAAGGCAGATTCACAGCAAACAACTGTATATGTGGCTGGAGATGACGTAACAGATGCCGTGACGGTTCATTACTATTTGCAGGATGAACAAGGAAAGCCAACTATGACTGAAGTCGCAAAAGACACATCAATCAATAGTAAAGTCGGTCAAACCGTTACTGTTGACCCTGAACATCAATCTCCAAAAATTGATGGCTTCACAAT
Source organism: Lentilactobacillus kefiri (assembly GCF_007989105.1). Lineage (GTDB taxonomy): Bacteria > Bacillota > Bacilli > Lactobacillales > Lactobacillaceae > Lentilactobacillus > Lentilactobacillus kefiri. The sequence continues at coordinate 19,634 of NZ_BJVK01000010.1, forward strand.
TGTGCCTAATCAAAAGAAACAGTTAATAACCACCAAATATAAAATTCACAGTGTCGTCCCTGTCTACTATACGGGGAATGTCTCTTCCAACATTAACGTTCACTTCATCAATAGTAATACAGGTGAAACTGTTCAGACTGAGCATCCTCAAGGACATACTGGTGGGGTGTTGAATTTGAATGATGATTCGAGGGTTCCTATTCCAAATGGTTATCATCGAACGGATCCAAATGCAGCGGGCAATAAACAAAGCCAGAATCCAACTTATACAACTAAGGAAAAAGATGTTCAGGTATATATCACTGGAAATCCAATTAGTTCACATGATAAGAATGCCCTGGTAATCAATCATTACCTGGTGGATGATATGGGCCAAAAAACGACTGATTCTTTTCACACGTTGCCTAAGATTGTCGGTGGTCAAGTCGGTCAATCCATTACGATTGACCCTCAAGCACCTGAAAATCAAATTCCGGGGTATACAGCCATTGACCAAGCCAAGATTACTCGAAAGCTGGCCGCTCATCCAGTTGATCCGGTGAACTTGTATTATAAAGCTGATACGCTTCACAACATTACCATCGAAGAATATGATGACTTTGGGAATCCTGGCAAATACGTTACAACCGCTGTTCCAACCGGTAAAACGGGTCAGAAATTAGATTTAGCTGATAATCAAAATCTTCACATTCCGAATGGCTATCACCTTGCAACTTCTGATGAGTTGAAGGCTAACAAGGTTAGTCAACCAGCTGATCCAACCTATAGTCCAACTTCACAAACTGTCCGAGTATACATTGCCGGGAATATCGTCAAGAATGCTATGACGGTTCATCACTATTTACGAGATGAACAAGGTAAGCTAACTACAAAGATGATAGCAGATGATACACATTTACGTGGTCGAGTGGGTCAAACACTCACGTTTAAACCATCTTCCGAGCCCCAGAAGTTCCCTGGCTACACAATTGTGTCAGGTCAGCCTGAAAAGTCGGAGCCTGTTAACCCTGAAACTCCTGGTGAAACGGCTATTTACTATACTGGAAACCTCAATCAGACGATTAGTGTTCACTTCATTGACAAGCAAACCAAAAAGACAGTCACAGTTGAAGTTCCCGAAGGCCATACAGGGAGTGTATTGGATTTAACTAACCCTGATAAGGTCAAAATTCCCGATGGGTATCATCGAGTAGAACAAATCACTCAGAACCCAACGTACAGCACTGACAAGCAAGATGTGAACGTGTATGTTGCAGGTAATGAGGCTAAAGATTCCGTTACTGTTCACTATTATCTTCAAGATGAACAGGGCAGACCAACGACAATAAAGATTGCTGACGACAGCCAAATTGGAACTCAAGTTGGGCAAACTGTAACTTTTGACCCGAATAAGAATCCCAAGAAAATCGATGGTTACACACTTGTCTCGAAGCAAACTCAAAAAGTTGTTGAAATTCAGCCAAATATGCATCAAGAAATTCCTGTTTACTATACTGGCGACAAGAATAATAAGATCACTGTTCACTTTGTTGATCCCAAAAATAATGGAACAACTTTTCCAACAGAAAAGCCTGAAGGTCACACCGGTAGTGTCTTGAATTTGGATGATAACAATCAGATTAAAATTCCTGCCGGGTATCACCGACTAAATCCAGCTGATATTCCTAATAGCAAAAATCGACCTGCCAACCCGACCTATTCAACGAAAGATCAAAATGTGGATGTTTATATCACTGGAGATCCAGTTGATTCCAATGATGTGAATGCACTGATCATCAATCATTACCTCCAAGATGGAAAAGGCCAGCAAACAAAACACGTAGTTGGACCATCAAAAAGGGTAGGTGGTCAGGTTGGTGAAGTGATTACCATTGATCCTCAGAATTCTGATAATCAGATTGCAGGATATACCGCAGTCGGTAAATCCCCTATCAGCAGAACATTGGGTGTAAAAGCTGGTAGTCCAATCGACTTGTATTACACTGCCAATGCTGCTAATAACATTACCGTTCATGAATTTACTGTTAATGGGAATCATGTTGCTCTAATTAACACCGCAACGCCAAACGGAAAGACCGGGGAAACACTTAAACTGGATGATAACTCTAATTTAACAATTCCGGTTGGGTACCATATCGCAACGCCTGATGAATTGAAGGATGCAAAAGTTAGCCAACCGACCGATCTAACATATAAGGCCAGTCCTCAAACGGTAAGTGTCTATGTTGCTGGTAACCAAGTGGACAAAGCCGTTATGGTTCATTCTTATTTGCAGGATGAAACAGGTAAGAAAACAAAAACAAAGGTTGCGCACGATCAATTTCTTCACGGTCGTGTCGGCCAGGATGTGCCTGTCGATCCAGCCAAGTATCCTCAAAAAATTGACGGGTATACGATTGTTCCTAACCAGCCGGTCAACTCGTTGACAATCCCAGCGACAGGAAAAGAAGAAGCAGCTATTTACTATACTGGTGACAAGAACACCAATGTAGTTGTTCATTTTATCGATAGCAATACTGGAAAGTCGGTTACGGTTGAAACTCCGCAAGGCCATACTGGATCCAGCTTGGATTTGAACGATAATGCCAAAGTTAAGGTTCCGGAAGGCTATCACCGTGTTGATAAAGGTAACCAATCACAAAATAAGAATCTGAAATTCACTAATACCAAGCAGGATGTAAATGTTTATGTTGCTGGTAATGTTATTAAAGATGCTGTTACCACTCAGTACTATCTTCAAGATGAGAATGGTAAGCCGACAGATAGTCCAATCGCACCTGAAAAACCCCATAGTGGAACAGTTGGCCAAGACATAACGATTCATCCAGCTGTGATAGATGGGTATACGATTTCCCCTAATCAGGGCAAAATGGTATTTGACGTTACCCCTGGCATGCACAAAGTGGTTCCAATTTATTACACAGGGAACAAAAACAATATGATTAGTGTCCACTTTATTGATCCCAACGATCAGAACCACACTGTTCAGATTGAAAAGCCTGCTGGCCATACTGGTAGTGTCTTGAATTTGAATGACAATACGATTATCCATATTCCGGACGGGTATCACCGTGTTGATACAGCGGATATTCCAGGCAAAAAGCAAAGCGAAAACCCAAGATTCAGTATGAAAGAACAAAACGTTGACGTTTATGTGACAGGAAACCCAATTGATCAGAATTCCAAGAACGCTTTGATCGTGAACCACTATCTTGAAGATGAAAGCGGGAAGCCAACAACCAAATCAATTGGAAAACCGCTTCGAATTGGTGGTCGAGTTGGAGCAAAAATTATTGTTGATCCTCAGGACAAACAGAATGAAATTCCTGGTTATACAGTCGTTAAAGCACAGCCAATAACCAAGTATTTGACCAATCATCCAATTGATCCGGTTAGTTTGTACTACACCGCAAACGAGGTCCACAACATTACGATCAATGAATATGATGTGAATGGTGATTCTGATAAACCGATTCAAATAAGTGTACCAACAGGTAAGACGGGAACTCAGCTCGATTTGAATGATGTCAATAATCTCAAGATTCCGGAAGGGTATCACAAGGCAACTGCAACGGAATTGAAGGGCCATCAACAGCCAACCGATCCAACGTACACTGCAAGTCCACAAGACGTTAAAGTGTATGTTGTTGGAAATCGTGTTAAAAATGCAGTTACCGTACATTATTACTTGATGGATGAGACTGGAAAAGCCACAACCATTCCTGTGTCAAAGGATCAGACAAGTGATGGCCAGGTTGGCCAAAAAATAACAGTTGATCCATCTGACCAGCCTCAACAAATCGACGGCTATACACTTTTGCCAAATCAGCCAAAGCATCAATGGCTGGTAACACCAACTACTCAGGAAAAAACAACGATTTATTATACTGGGGATGTAAATTCGCACGTTGTTGTTCACTATGTTGATGCAAATACAGGTAAGACAATCTCAGTTGATCGACCTCAAGGCCACACTGGTGGAGCCCTTAACTTAGATGATAATTCCAAGATTGTTATCCCAGATGGTTACCACATATCTGATCAGCAAGAATTGTTGAATGGCGAAAAGCAGCCAACCAACCCAACTTATACGGCCAAAGATCAAAACGTTGATGTCTTTATTACAGGGGATGTCATTGAACCAAATGATGGTAATGCAGTGACGGTCCATCATTACCTATCTGGGACCTCCAATCCGATCATTCCGGATACCAAAGTCGGCGGAAGGGTCGGACAAGTTGTTCAGATTGATCCTCAAGCTGACAATAATCAGATTACCGGTTATACGTCAGACGCCGACCAATTCGTACAAAGACGAACTTTGGGAACAGCCCCTGTTGCCGATGCGACTATCTATTACACGCCCAATGATGAGCAAAATATTACCATTAAGTATGTTGATGGAAACACGGGTAAAGTTGTTGGGACAGCTACACCAAAGGGGCACTTCGGTGGTCAAATTGATATTGATAATCCTTCTGTTGCCAAGATCCCAGATGGATACCATCGTGCAGCAACAAATGAACTCCCTAAGGGAAAGCAGCAGCCTAAAGGAAACCTAACATTTACGGACAAAGATCAGGATGTTGTTGTTTATGTATTTGGAAACTACTCTGGCAATAACGGCGGATATGGTGGATCAGACGTTGTCACACCAACGCCAACCACCAAGCCCGAGCAGTCTAAAGCTTCACAGCCTGCTAATCCAGTTGTTAAAGTGCCTGTCTCAAATGATAGTGTTCCAAGAAATCGAAGAAGCACTATCAAGAAGGGCGAAGTCGTCTACTCCTTGAAGAAGATTTATCTTTACAAGAATAAGACCTTCTCCAAGAAGCAACGAATTGCTGGCTATGTCAAAAAGCCACGTGTTTATCGACCGATGTTCGTTGTCATCGGACATAGCTATTCCAAGAATGGGCTAATGAGATACAAGGTTCGAGATGTTAACCATTTGACTAAGAACCGGCATTTAGTTGGATATATTACTGCAAATGCGGAATACGTTCGACCAGTCTATTATCAAGGTACCCATCGAACAATTACCGTCATCAATCCACTTGGAGTAAACAGCTATAAGCATAAAGACTTATCTGGCAAGACTAGAAAGTACAAGCAAGGGACAGTTCTTCACGTTGCTAAAGTGGTTCATCATCATTTGACAACTCGATATGTGCTGACAAATGGTCGATATGTGACTGCCAACCGCAAGTTAGTGATCACTGGTAACAAGAAGATGCCAAGAACCATTCGGGTTAAGAAGACGATTAACCGATACAAGAATGTCAACTTTACTCACAGAAATAAGAAACACATTCAAAGAGGAACCAAACTTAGAGTTTTGGGTTACGATTATTCCCATGCAAACAGTGTTTCAAGACATGGTACATTAAGATACCGGGTCACAGGTGGTTACGTAACCGGAAATTCAAAATTCGTTAAAATTTATCGTTAGACTAACTTGTCTTTAAACAGCAAAAAGAACCGACTTCATTGTCGGTTCTTTTTTGGTGGGGTCATAAAATGGTTAATTCTGAGACTCGGCTACTTTAATGATTTCTTCGACTCTTTGGAGGATGGCATCATCTTTATTTTCATCTCGGTTCACGAGGTAAAAGTCACGAATGAAGTTGGTTCCAAGCTTTTCAGCCGGAACGTTCTCCGGAATATCTTGGTCAGATAGTAGTGCCTGGCCAACACCTTGGGAAACGATTCGTCTGATTAGCCCACTATTATTAACGTGAATGATCTTTTTCGGTTGAATATCAGCTTCCCGAAAATACTGATCGGTATAATATCCGACCCCTGATCCTGGTTCACGGGTAATCCAAGTTCCAGTGTTAATTCCAGCTTTGACTAGTTGGTCTTTTCCAATGGATTTTCGATTGATATTTTCGGTCACTAACGGTTTTTCAATTATGCCGACATCGATTTTATAACCTTCAAGTTGGTTCAAAACCCCTTCAGAGTTGGAAACTTCAACATCATAGGATAGCTCTGGAAAGTCGGACTTCAGTTGTTTGGCAATTTTTGAAAATAGAATTCTTGAGACGGTTTGGGAGATGCCAAAGCGAATGTGCTGGGTCTCATCGGCTTCAGCGTTCATAATTTCAGTGTTCACATCATGCCAGCTGTCCAATATTTTCGCTGCTCGATGATAGAGAATGTCGGCTGACTTGGTTGGCATAATCTCTCGTCGGCTTCGTCGTTCAAACAATTCCGTATGTAATTGAGATTCCAACTGTTTAATTTGATTTGAAACGGTTGGTTGGGTAATAAACAGTTGTTGAGCTGCCAAAGAAAAGCTTCTGGTTTTGTACACCACCATGAATGTTTCGAGAAATTTAAACATGCTCAGGGCTCCTTATAAATATGATTTATAATAAATATAAAATATATCAATTTTATTTATTCTACCATACACGCTATAATTAAGCTCATCTAAGAGAGGAGAGGACCGCATGAAGTTATTTTTGAAAAAGTTACCTTTACCAATTTGTGGATTAATACTTGGAATTGCCTCACTGGGGAATTTATTTAAAGCTATCAACTTCCCAATTATTGGTAACGCCGTTGGAATTTTGGCATTAGTATTAATTTTGCTAGTGATTGCAAAGATTGGTGTTCATTTCAAATTAAGCATGAACGATTTAAATGATCCAATCATTGCTTCAGTTGCGCCAACCTTTACGATGTCACTCATGATTATCAGTACTTTCTTGAAATCATGGGGAATTCCGGTAGTCGCAGTGGCAGTTTGGACATTCGCCGTTATTTTGCAATTCATTATCATGGGATACTTTATCTATCGTCATTTATTACGTCCAACTGTTGAACTTGATCATGTTTATCCAAGTTGGTTTGTAACTTTTGTTGGTATCGGAGTGATTCCGGTAACCGCCAATAACTTTATTCCAGCACTTGGGACACCGATCCTTTGGTTGTCACTGGGATTATATGCCATCCTATTACCAATCGTCTGCATCCGATTATTAAGACGTGAATTTATGTTTGAAGCAACTTTGCCATTGCTCACAATCATGGCTGCACCGGCTTCACTTTGCTTAACGGGTTATTTGACCATGAATACCAACCCATCTTGGGCATTTTCGTTGGTCATGGTTTTGCTGGCCCAAGGGTTATACTGGGGAACGCTTACCAAGATCGTTAAATACATCCGCCTATCATTCTACCCAAGCTTTGGTGCCTTTACTTTCCCGTTGGTCATTTCCGCAACCGCATTGAATCTGTTTAACAACAGTTTCCATTTAGCTAACGGATTTAATTCAATCATTGGTGCAATCGCAAATCTGGAAATTACCCTCGCAACTTTTATGGTTGTTTTCGTTGTTATCAAATACGGTCAATTTCTTGTTGGACTCATGAACCAATCACTTCAAGCAAAGAAAGAACATATTTCAGCAGATGAAACAATTACCAAATAAAATTAACTTTTAAGCCATTCGTAAAGGAGTGGCTTTTTTTATTTTCCTCGATAATTATAATCAATATAACCATTCCGTTTTAATTATAAAATTACCTATAAAATATCAAAATATCAATTATTATGCGTAATTATGCAAAAACAAGGTCTCGACATTGTAACGATTCTTAGGTAAGTTTCCGTTTAATTATGATAAAAATCCTTATTTAACGGCAAAGTGGAGATTCTAAATCGCTAACTAATAGTTATTAGCATAAAGTGGTTTGCGATTATTATATACAAATGTTATAATCGCTTAGTAATTGTACGGGATTCTTTCAGAGCCTTGTTTAGGCATTTTTAGATTGGAGTGGTTGTATGAGTGAAAGTTTTGCGAAACAAAATTCAACTAAGATTTGGAAATGGATCGGGGTTCTATTATTCCTATTTTCGATCTTTGTTGGATTGGGAATGAAAGCTCAACCTGTTCATGCAGCGGATATAACCAGCAGTGTTTCCGGGACAGGTGCTGGCGATGCACTTTATAATAACGAGCCAATTAATAAAGTTGATTTTGCCGACTGGGACAAATATGGCACCTACAAGCTTACATATAATTATACAATTGCCTCAGGAACGACTGTAAATCCAGGCGACACTGCCCAGGTTACTTTACCTAGTGGTACGACATTCTCTCAAGATCTTAGCTTTCCCATCAAGGCAACGGATGGTACTGTTATAGGGACATTTTCTGCCAAGTCAGGATCAACGTTTGGCCATATTACATTCAATGATTATTACAGTAAGTATAATAACGATATGAAAGGAACCATCAACATAAATGTCAGTGGTTCCAAAACTCATGGCTCAAAATCGAGCGATTACATTGGCAAAAACGGTTGGGCTTGGAATGGCGATTTCTTTGGGAAAACGTATGGACTAGACGAAAACGGCCGATACCAATATGCCGAATGGGATACAAAAATTAATCCTAATAAAAAATCCATTGTTGATGCCGTCATTACCGATGAACTCCAGGACACCACAAAGCAGAAAATATTGATTGATCCTGATACAAACAAGCCTGTCTTGAGATTAACGGATGAAAGTGGTAAAGAAATTCCATCATCGGAATATTCAATCACATACACACCATCTGATCAGCCTACCAAAATACAAATAAAGTGGAATGGCACTTTAGATAAGTCTGTTAACCTATTGTACTTAGTAAAAGTTACAGACCCAACATACGTTAATTCTGGTGATGCTACCACCCTTAATAACGATATTAATATTACAGGAACTACAAAAGATGATGGAAGTGGTGGCGGAGGCAAAAATATTAATGTGAATGGTAAATCCACAGGAACTCTCACGCTTGGTGGTGATGGAAGTGGGGGTGGATCTGACTTCAGTATTAATGTTAAAAAATTATGGAAGAATGTTCCCAACGAAGATGCTCTACCAAAACAAATTCAAGCAGTATTGTATAATAACGGCACAAAAACCGACAAAGTATTGACGCTTAACAAATCAAACAATTGGCAAGGAACCTTCGATAATCTTTTTAAAACTGACGCTAAAGGTGATCCAATTACTTACACTGTGGCGGAAGTAGCAGTTCCTGAAGGTTACATTGGGACAACGGCACCACAAAAAGTGGATTCAACGACGAATACTGCCACTTTAACAAACACATACAATGCCACCTCACTCAAAGTCAACAAAGTGTGGAAAGGAATTCCAGATGGTGTTGATAAACCTAGCAGCGTGTCCGTGAGCTTATTAGCAAATGGAGAAGCGACTGGGAAAACTCTGACATTAAATTCGGGCAATAATTGGTCGGATGAATTTACAGGTTTACCAAAAACTGATGATTCTGGTAAAACCATTATCTATACCGTCAAAGAAGCCACAGTGGATGGATATACTTCCGCTCAGACCACTAAGGATGGATCAGTTACTTTAACCAACACTTATATTCCAAAGAAAACTAGCATTAAGGTTCACAAGGAATGGACAGGTATCCCTGACGGAAAAGATAAAGACCGCAGCGTTATCGCTGTACTTTATAAGAATGGTAAGGAAACCGACCAAACGTTGACTTTAGATAAGAATAATAACTGGACCGGAACGTTCGGAAACTTGCCGGTAACTGATGAAAATGGTGGCAAAATTACCTATACCGTCGAAGAAAAGGCGGTTCCCAAGGGTTATACCACAAGCACTCCTGGTCCACGGGCTGTTAAGGATGGCAAGGTAACATTGGTTAACAAATATACCCCTGGTAAGACATCGATCAATGTTCACAAGAAATGGACAGGAGTTCCAAGTGGTGTTACAACACCAAAAGTTACGGTTACCTTGTTCAAGAATGGTAACGCAACCGACCAAAAATTGACTCTGGACAGTCAGAACAATTATTCAGGCAAGTTTGATAATTTACCGATAACCGATGACAATGGTAAAACGATTACTTACACCGTTGAGGAAACAGCAGTAGATGGTTATAAGGCCGATCAAAAGGGCCAAGTAGCTGTCAAAGACGGTGTGGTTACCTTAACGAATGAATATATTCCAAAGCAGACCAAGATTACCGTCAAAAAGCTATGGAAAGGTGTTCCTTCGGATAGTGATAAACGTAGTATCACCGCCGTCCTTTATGCCAACGGTGTCCGAACCGACAAGACCGTCGAATTGAATGCCAATAATAACTGGACTGCAGAGTTTACCAATCTGCCTGTGACAGATAAGAATGGTAAGACAATTACGTACACTGTTGCAGAAAAATCTGTTCCGGATGGCTTTACAACGACAACCAGCGGATTACAGCCGGTGAAGAATGGCGTCGTTACCTTGGTGAACGAATATGTTCCTCACAAGACTTCCGTCACTGTCAACAAGGTTTGGCATGGTGTTCCTAACGGTGTTGACACACCTCAGATTGTTGTAACGTTATTTGCCAATGGAAAGTCAACCGGCAAGACGTTGACCCTGGATAGTCAAAACGGCTATTTGGGAATATTCGACAATTTACCAACAACTGACAGTGATGGTAACGCCATTACCTACACAGTTGAAGACAATGGCTATACATCCACAACGACTGGTCAGAGAGCTGTTATCAATGGCGCGGTGACGTTTGTGAATGTGTTTGTTCCGAAGGACACGTCAATCAAAGTTGTTAAGCAATGGTCAGGTGTTCCATCTGGCACTGTACCGCCAAGCATCATCGCCAGATTGTATGCGAACGGTAAAGCAACTGACAAGACCGTGACGCTGGATGCAAGTAACCACTATTCAGCATCCTTTGATAACCTGCCGGAAACAGATGCGGATGGTAAGACAATCGTCTATACAGTTTCCGAAATCAAAGTGCCAAGTGGCTATACATCAAATACTGTTGGTCCGCAGCCGGTCAAAGATGGCGTTGTGACATTGAAGAATCAACGCACTCCGGTAACTCCGGATAATCCAAAGAATCCTAAGACGCCAAAGACACCAACGACGCCTGGAAAACCGGACAAAATTTCAAGTTCACAAACCCCTTCGAAGGTTACAACCAAATCAAGCAACGGTCACCACAAGAAGAATACCAAGACACCAACACCTGTAAATGCACAAAAAGAAAAGCTTCCACAAACAGGTGACAAAGCTAAGCAAGAAATTGCGTTAACTGTTGTCGGTATTGTAATGGGTGCACTGTTAATTGCTTGGAGATTTGTTGGAATCGACAGAAAAACAAAGTAAATTAACGAATTGATCACAATTAAAAGACGATTTTAGTAACCGTGAACGGCTGCCAAAATCGCCTTTTTATTATGCCAATGTGCGGATCCTTTAACTATTAAAAAATGCAAACCAAGCGAAAACTGGTTTGCACTACTCAATCATTTATCAAATGCAGGTAGATATTTAACTGTTCCAGAAACTCCGTCAAGTCCGCCATTTATCAATGGCTTTATCATGAAGACATCATCGGGAACCGGGAATGGGGGCTGAATATGATAGCTGCTTGCCTTTTTGTATTTAAACTTTGAATAGTAGTCAGGCCAGCCCGTCACACTGACAAACCGATAGCCTAGTCGAATTGCCCGATTATCCAGTTCATTGATGATTGCGGTACCGACCCCGCTCTTTTGAAAGGATGGCAGAACTGATAAAGGTGCCAAGCACAGGCCAACGTGATTCTGTTTGCCATTGACGACTTTGATTTCACTCAGCAGGCCGTGACCGACAATTTGGTTATTGTTTTCGGCAACGACTTCGAGCCGTTTCTTATATGTTTTATCTTCTCGGATCTTCTCGACCAGTTCGGACTCATCGCGGTATCCATTCGGTGTTTTTGCAAACGAAGTTCGAATTAAATCACTCACGTCAGAATAATCGCTTTGGCGAATTGTTCTAATTAACAGCATCCTAATATGCCCCCTCTGATTTGGTAATGAGATTCCTAATCCTTGTGATCTGTGTGGGTGATGTAGGTTGCTGCACCATAAGAGACAAGTAAAATGACCAATCCAACACTGACCAGTGGAACGGCAACTGTCCGGTTGCCCATAATTAAGAATATAACAGCGGCGATACACATAATCATTGAAATCAATCCCGCAAAGCCAACTATTGCCCGCATTCAATTCACCTCCAGTTAATTAGTTCATACTTCGAGTATACCCGATACAAACGGTCAAATTCAAAAATATTTTAAATCGGCCAATCCCCTGATAAAATGGCATTTTCATGAGAAAACTCTGATAAAAATTAAAAAAGGCTGTTGACAGACTCTGTGGTTGTGAGCTATAGTTCATTCAACATTTAAATACGACTAATTGATTTGGTCCGATGGATTAGAGTCATAGCTTTACAAAGAGAGTGCCTGGTTGGTGTGAGGGCATTAGAACTATGATTTGAAAGATCGAGCTCGATGAGTTCACTTTTCGAGGTGAGATGGTAGCACCCATTAACGTGCAGGCGTATCGGAAGTATTCTTCCTGTACGTTTTGAGGAGTTATTTGCGAAAATAACTCGAATTAAGGTGGTACCGCGTTAACTTAACGTCCTTTGGTTTTATAACCAAAGGGCGTTTTTTAGTCGGATTAATAAAAAATAAAAGGAGTGGTCATTATGAAGTACGGTGTAATTGGTGCAGGAGCAATGGGAGTAAGGTATGGCGTAATGTTACAAGAAAACGCCGGAGTTGATGTTGACTTCATCGATACTTGGGAACCCAACGTTGAAAAGATCCGTCAGCAAGGCGGCGTTACCGTTGCCCGTGATCACGAGAATCGACGCATCGTTCCAATTAACATTTACTACCCTGAAGAATATAAAGGTCATCCAGATGTTTGGATTATCTTCAAAAAGCAAATGCAGTTAGCTGAGGAAATGGAACGCAACAGTAAAGCCGGTATCTTCCATGATGATCAATACGTCTTTTCAGCAATGAACGGCATGGGACATTTTGAAAAAATTGAGAAGTACTTCCCTAAAGACAACATTATCTGTGGAACCGCGATGATCGCCACTCGAATGGATGGTCCGGCAGATATCGATTTCATGGGTGCCGAGGGCGACGAAGTGATGCATATGGCTCGCTACAACAATGAAAAGCCGGACGAGAAGACTCAAGCAATCTTCGATGACTTCACTAAGGCTAAATTAGGACCGGTATTCGCAGACGAATGGAAAGGCATGTGCATGTCCAAAGTTGTGTTCAACGCCGTGACGAACACATTATGTACCATGTTTGAAATGCAGATGGGCCAGTTCATCGAATACCCAGGGGTTCGAAAGATGTCCCGACAATTATTCGATGAGGCATATGATGCATGTGAGCGAGCCGGCATTTATCTCATTGCCACTCGTCAGGAACAAGTTGATTCAGTTATCACTGTAAGTAAAGAATATAAATACCATTATCCATCAATGTACCAGGACTTCTCAAAAGGCCGTCCAACCGAAGTTGATTATATCAACGGCTACATTGCCAAAATCGGCCGGGAACATGACTATGTTTGCCGAACTCACGAGTTTGTGGTTCAAGAAGTTCACATGGCAGAAATGATGCGAAAATATCACAAACCACAAACCAACGTGGCTGATAAGCGTGATGAGTCAGAAAAGGCGGGTGTTCGTGTATGAGTTTTCATTTTTCAGAACGGGTTCCAAAAAACGACAGTGATCCGGTCGGCGACATTTTAAAAGTTGCCGGTAGTCCCGACGTGATTTCCTTTGCCGGCGGATTACCAGCCCCTGAATTATTCCCTATTGATGCTTTAAAGAAAGTCACCAATGAGGTCTTTGATGAAAGTGGCCGGGAAGCATTACAATATGCCTCAGCAGTTGGTTATCCGGCTTTACGGAAACAAATTGCCAAACGTATGAACAATCAAGGAATCAAGGCGACGGTGGATAACATTATGATTACCACAGGTTCCCAGCAGTCAATCGACATCACAGCTAAAATGTTTATCAATCCTGGTGATACAGTGATTGTCGAAAAGCCAACTTACCTTTGTGCCCTTGATGTATTCCGTAGTTATGGTCCGCATATCGTTGGTGTGGAAATGGATGAAGACGGCATGAAGATGGACCAATTAGAGAAGGCCGTGAGTGAAAATCCGAACACCAAGTTTATCTATACAATTTCCAATTTCCAAAATCCAACCGGCCGGACCATGTCTGCTGAACGTCGGGAACAGATGATTGAGATTGCCAATAAACACGATATTATGATCATGGAAGACGATCCATACGGGGCAATCCGATTTGCCGGTGATGATATTGAACCGGTTAAGTTCTATGATAACGAAGAACGGGTGATTTACTTAAGCACGTTCTCCAAGATTCTGGCTCCCGGATTAAGATTAGGCTGGATCGTCATGAATAAAGACTTAATGCCAAAATACAGTGTCATGAAGCAGTCCGCCGATGTTCATTCTGATAACTTAACTCAACACATTGTGGCTAAATTCATGGAAGAATACGACATTGACGAACACGTCAGCAAGATCCGTAAAGTTTACCGTCAGCGTGAAAACGTCATGATGGCCGCCATCGAAAAGGATTTCCCAGCCGGCGTCAACTACAGTCATCCTGAAGGTGGCCTGTTCATCTGGGTTGAGGTCCCCGGTGACGTTGATACCATTCAATTATTCAATACCTGCATTAAGCATAACGTTGCCTTTGTACCAGGCGAACCATTCTATCCCGATAAGGTAACGCCTGGAACATTCAGATTAAACTATTCGAACATGTCTGAGGAACAAATTCAGACGGGAATTAAGCGTTTAGGCAGTGCCATTAAAGAAACCATTGAACAAAATGAAGCAACCAGTGTCGTTCAGCATTAATTGAACCATCCTGAAGGGAGTGGATACCAGCATTTCAATTACACAAAAAACCAACTCATTTATTAACTGACATAAAGAGGAGCTGGTATGCTCCACAGGTAAATCCTGACACATATTTATATAGAAGAAACACCAAAAATAATGATGAAATGAAATTGAAAGTTTCGGCAGGCATGCCGGAGCTTTTTTGTCATATAAGCTTCATTTAAGTTCTCTCAAGTACACTGTTTCCATAAATCAATCATGAATGGAGGATTCAATATGGATATTTTAAAAATGGATGCAACTGAATACTGGGAAGACTTTATGAGCCGAAGTAAGGTCCACCCCAGTAATTATGAAACTTGGTCGTTTGCTGATCGCCCAAACTCAATGGATATGCTGGCGGATATGATCATTCAGAAAAGGAAAACTGCCTATACTTTCTGGCTTGATTTCTATGATGCGGACCAGGTTGTGCCCAAAGTCGGTGATTATCGGATGGTATTGCGAAAAAATGGTGATCCGGTTTGTATCATTCAGCTGAAAGTGGTGGAAATTGTCCCGTTTAAATGGGTTTCACAGGAGCATGCATACTTGGAAGGCGAGGGTAACCGTTCCTTAAAGTATTGGCGGCAGCTGCATAAGCAACTCTTCCGCAAACAGGCAAAACGGCAAGGAAAGTCATTTTCATTGGAAAGCCCCTGCATTTGCGAAGACTTTGAAGTTGTTGACACCCCACAAATTTGATTGCCAGTGCGCGATGCTAAATGGTAGTATGTTAATTGCGAGCTAATTCGACTTCTACCAATTTTGGAGGCATCATCGTGAATTCCACAGTCAATCATCAAAACGATCGGTCAAAGAACCATCCTTTTTTAGTCATTACCGTCGTTGCCTTCATGACATTCATGGGTGTTTTAACTGAAACCTCAATGAACGTTACTTTTCCAACGCTGATGAAGCAATTTAATATTTCTCTGTCAACGGTGCAGTGGGTGACCACCGGCTACTTGCTGATGGTGGCTTTGCTGACCATTACATCGGCATACTTGAAACGGCGATTTACCAACAAACAGTTATTTGTATCGGCAGCGCTATTATTTATCACCGGCGATATTATGTGTGGATTGGCACCGAGTTATTGGGTTCTATTGGTTGGCCGACTGATTCAAGCTGGCTGTGTTGGCCTGACGGGACCGCTGATGAACAACATTATTTTGGAGATTGTCCCCGTTCATAAATTAGGAACGTATATGGGAATGGCCAACTTGATTGTTTTGGTTGCGCCAGCCTTGGGACCAACATTTGGTGGTGCCGTCGTTTCATTTGCCAGCTGGCGGATGATTTTCTGGATTACCGTCCCAATTACTGTGATTTTGCTGGTCCTGGGTCTGTTTATCATTAAGCAGTACAGCTCAACTGAGCACTACGAGTTTGATTGGGTTCGGTTCGGTGTGCTTGCCTTGGGGATGATCACCCTGCTGCTGGGCTTCAACATCATGGGTCAGCCAGGGGTGTTGGTTAAATTTATCAGCTATATGCTGGTCAGTGCGGCCTTGTTCACAACATTCGGCTGGCTGTCAAAGCGCAGCCACAAAGCATTGTTTAAGCTTTCCGTTTTCAAACGGCCGGTGTTTTTATTCAGCTTTCTACCCTATGTATTCCTTCAGTACGCCAATATCGGTATTAATTTTATGCTGCCAAGCTATGTTCAAATGGTTAACGGGGCAGCTGCAGTTATTGGTGGCCTGATATTGTTACCTGGAAGTATTTTCAATGGTTTGGGCCAGCCAATCTATGGTTGGATGCTGGACAGGTTCGGTGGCAAATTGCCGCTTTATCTCGGTAACTCACTGTTTCTGGTGCCAATTGTGGTCATGATGATCATGGGTCAAGAGATGTCCGTTCTGATCATTACGATTTTGTATACGATATTTGCAACTGGCCGTTCGATGGCTTTCGGCAACAGTATGGCATATGGCTTGAAGCATTTGCCAAGGGATGAGCAAAAAGATGCCAATGCGATTTATGGAACTGGCAACATGCTTGCGGGATCGCTTGGAACAACCATCATTGCGGCATTGATGACGTCCGTTCATATTGCCAGCTTTTCCCACGTCCAAAACATCGTCGCCGGTAGTCGAATGGCATTTGGAATGCTGGCATTGCTCGGTGTGATTAACTTTTTCCTGTTTAGGAGATTGTTTAAGAGTAGTAAGTAATGACACCTGATTGTTTCAGAGCAGACATAAAAGAGGCACCCTAAAATCTGTAATCAGATTTTGGATGCCATTTTTGTTACTATGCTAATTCTCATCAATCTGGCCTTCTTAACTCGATTTGTTGAGTAGATGCTTCGCTAATAAAATGTTCATCGTGATCAATTAGAATTAACGAAGGTTGGGATTCTTTAATCAGGTTGATCAATTGTTCTCTGGCACTGATGTCCAAATAATTTGTCGGTTCGTCCCAGATTAGTAAGGTGTGAGGCTGTGTTAGTGTATAAGCTAGTGCAGCTTTCTTTGTTTCTCCCATGCTCCATTCCTTTGGGGATGCCAACAATCTACTTCTGGAAACACCGAGTTGGTGCATAATGTTCCAGACGTTGGTTCGCTCTTCTAACCGTCCATCTGTAAAAAAGGGATTGTTTCGAACAAATGATTCAAAGCTTTGAGAGAGATAGCCGATGTTATTGGGCAATGTAACCAACTTATAACCATTGTAGTTAAGATCTACATTCTGCTGTAAGTATTGAATAAGTGTGGTTTTTCCAACGCCGTTTGGACCATAAATTGCTAAACGGCTATTTTCATGGAAATCAAGGTTGATTGGTAAGAAAAGCTTTGAACCGTTTCGGAGAATGGAAAATGAACGGAGACTGAAAAATAATTTGTTCCCAGTATTGGACTGAATGTTGGTGGTCAGGTTATCTACCTGATCAATATCGCTCAGGAGTCCTTTGCGTTCTTGGGAATTTTCACTTGCTCGTCGTTTAAAGACCTTCACCCTTTTCATTAATTTCTTGGCTGATTTTCGACTGGAAGCATCATTACTTTCTCGCTCTTTTTGTTCCGCCCATCTTTGCTGTTGATTTGCCCGTTGATCCAGTCGCTTGATTGATTTTCTAAGTCGGATATTTTTTTCTACGGCCGAATGGTCACGGGCCTCTTTATTGGATTTCCAGTCATTGATTGACCCACTGACTAGGTCGACACTGGAACGATTTAAGGACATTACATGATCGACAAATGAATTTAAGAAGCTTTCATCATGACTAACACAAATGAAGCCGGACTTGCTGCGTAAATATTGAGCAACCAGCTTACTACCATCAATATCAAGGTGATTTGTCGGCTCATCAATTAGGGGAAATGCACCGCGGGTCATAAATCCACGTGCAAGTAGTACCCGGGTTTGTTCGCCACCACTCAGCGAGTCAAAAGGTCGCTGATCATAGCTGCTTTCAATTCCAATGTGTTCGAGCTCAATTCTTGCCTGCCATTCTTCACCACCATTACTTGTCATGACATCCATGACTGATTGTGATGAGTCTGAAGGAAATGCGGGGAAATAGGTAAAATGAATATTTGTTTTAATAGATCCCTGATTATCCAGAGTTCCTAATAAAAGCTTGAGAAAAGTTGTTTTCCCGCGACCATTTCTACCGATCAGTCCCAAGCGCCAATGTTCATCGATGTCGGCTGAAAGGTTGTGAAAGATCGGCTCATCTGAGTCTAAATATTGATACGATAAATTTTTGATTTGAATGGTTCCCATAAGGAACATCACCTTATTTCTGTGAATAACTATTAATAATGATACAAGGACTAGCGGTTGTTAGCGAAAGGGACGGACAAAATATGCTATTTAATTTTATCATAAAAGTGCCATTATATTAAATTAATATGTGAATGGTACCAAACAAATTTGTTGACTAAAAAAGCTCCGGGAGATAATTCTCTCGGAGCTTTGATAGATATTAACTTAAATCTTCAAAAAGTTCGGATCTTTATAGGCTGGATTTGGATAGTGGTAGAATCCTTCGCCGGCTTCCATACCCAGCTTGCCTTCATCAAGCAATTCCTTCAGCTTGTCGGCAAGAACTTGAGCATCTGGATCTTTATCATTCTTTGCTTGTGCCAAAGTGATGTTGTAAGCAGTTCGAATTCCAACGACATCCAAGATTGCAAATGGACCCATTGGTGCACCGGTGGCTGCCATCCAAGTCTTATCAATCATTTGTGGATCGGCAACGCCTTTGACCCAGAGCCCTTCACCGGCACTCAGTAATGGAATTAACAGTGAGTTCAGGATGTAGCCGGGTTGTTCTTTCTTCAGTTCGATTGGAATCATACCAATGTCACGAGCAAACTGAACAATTTCCTTATAAATATCAGGATCGGTCTTTGGTGATCCCATGATTTTAGCGGTATTGTTCAACCAAACCTGGTTGGCGAAGTGCATGTTCAGGAATTGTGCCGGACGGCCGGTATCTTCCATAAACATACTTGGTACCAAGGTTGATGAGTTACTGGTGAAAATGGCATCTTTTGGTGCTAATTTGGCGATCTTAGTGTAGAAGTCCTTCTTAATGTCAGGACGTTCCGGAATGGCTTCAATCACTAGGTCGGCGTTTTTGACAGCTTCAGCGAGATCCCAAGTATAGGTGATTCTTGATAGACCAGCCTCAAAGTCTTCATCAGTCGCTGCGATATCATGTTTATACATGTGGCGCAAGCTCTTGATACGCTCTTTGGCTTTGCTGATTGCATCTTCATTAATATCGTAAACAACAACGCTAAATCCCTTATAAGCTGTTTGATAAGCAATTTGGCTTCCTAAAACACCGCTACCTGCAACTGTTACATTTTTAATTGTCATAATAGAATCCCCCTTATGCATTGAAAGCGGTTACCTAATTCGCCTTAATTATAAGTGATCGGGTATCGAAAGCAATGAAATGCATTTGGAAAGTGTGACTGAAGTGCCGCAACGACTGGTTGCCGGACTGATCTTTGTGGCGGTTATTGTGATTTTTGGAAACTAATAAACGCTTCTCTTGCATTCCCCCTTGAATAAGCATATATTGACCGCGAAAACAAAGGGGGAGTTTGTTATGTTTAATTGGGAAACATTTGAACCAAGTGAGTACAGTCGGGATCCGAAACCAAGTTATGTGGATTTAACCACTAGAAGCTACGTCACTGCAAAGGGTCATGCGGCCAAGCATACGGATGACCCCGACTTCATGAGATTGGCAAAAGCGACTGCCAAAGTAGCAAAGGCAATCAGCGGTGGCCCTGACAAAGGCATTCCAGTTGAAGGCTTTAAAGAATACCGACCATATCCGGTCCAAGCAGTTTGGACAGATGCCGGGGATGGCGAGGACTTCAAGATTTGGATTAAGCAGCCATTATTTATTAATGAAAAAGACTTCGATGCCGCTCTTACTCAGATTGATTTTTCGGATTTTGATCTGGGAGAAATCAAATTTGAGCATTTGGCTGAAGGCATTGAAATTCAGACAATTAATACTGGAACGGTCACACCAGATAGTGGGGCCTTGAAAGTGTTGACCGACACGATTCAAAAGAAAGGCTTCACCCGTCTGCATGACGATCAGCATCGAGAAGTATACATTGATGGCTTGCCAGTTGACTCTAGCAAGCTGGTTTTGGTTCGTTTAGCAATTGACGCGAATGGGCAGGAGCTGCCAGGACTGGTGCATAATTAAGATCACTGAAATGAAGTCATTTCAAAAAATATTATCAATAGTAAAGCCATACCAAGCATTAATTATACCTGGTATGGCTTTTTCGTTTTTAAAATAGCAATTCATTGATGTCACATTTGAAAATCTGAATCAGTTTAACCAGATTTTCGATGTCAGGATAAGTAAGATCATTTTCCCATTGAGAAATTGCTTGCCGAGTAACACCCAGCTTTCTGGCGATTGTCAGTTGGGAGATCGAACGATTGTGCCGAATTCTTTTTAAGTTGGTTCCTAGATTAATCATAGATACCTCCAAATCATCAATAACATACTCTTATTCAATCACAATTTCATGAATTTTTTGTGAAGTTCACAAGATAGATAACATATGCAAGCAATGCTTTCTTGTTTTCAAGGACAGTTTCAATGATAATACGAATCAAACGATTCATTATTAGGTTTGGAGGTAAAATATTGCTATTATCAGAAATTGAGGCAATTAAAAGTTCAAAAACAAGCAGGAAAACGATTATCTACACTTTTATTATGATAGTGGTAACGGAACTTCTTACTTGGCAGACATATTTTCTACATTCGATTAAGGGGTACCCTCATGGACTACCGGGATCTCAAATTATTAATCCACCAACAGCTGCATTTCTCTCTTTAAATTCATCTGGTGAATTTTTGCAACTTATCATTATGCTGCTGATGCCGATTTTCTTGATTCTGATTACGCTCCAACGAAAGATTGAGATCAGTCAAGGCAAGAGCAATTATATATTTCAAACGAGGATGGGAACAGTCAATCAATATCTGATCAAGGGGCAGATTACTCAGTTTGTTATCTTTACGCTATTTTATATGGCGCTCTTTTCATTTGATCTTTTAGTGAATATTGTTCTGTTTCACAAGGGTACAAGCTTCAAAGGTGTTGAAAACTCAACCATCAACTCCCACTTATTAAATTTAGAGCTTGCCCACCCCTATTTAACTTATATTTGGTTCATCATTATTGTCAGCATAGCATTTGGAATTTATGCAGTTGTGACATACATACTGGCACTTTCCTTGAAGAAAACATTTTTGGTGTATCCAATTTCTTTGGGGCTTTGGATCATGATGTTTGCATTACCGTATAGTTCGTCATACTTTATGCAGCCATTTATTGAGTTCGATTGGAAAGAATATGGAATGTCAATGCTCAGCTATTTACTGATTTGCGGAGTTGTGATTATTGTTGGAAACTGGATTGTTCGATTACGAAGTCACAACTCATACTGCTAGCAGGCTGCAACTTGAAAGGGGAGCCAATGAAAGTTAAATTAGTCAATGTTTCTAAGAGAATTCACGGATCACCAGTTCTTCAGAACGTCTCCTACGAGTTTGATGATTCCACAATATATGGATTAACTGGTTCAAACGGTTCCGGGAAAACGATGCTAATTCGAGCAATTGCCGGGCTCTTGATCCCCACTTCCGGCGAAGTGATTATAAATGGTGATGTATTACATCAAAAGGCTGATTTCCCGGAAAGAATGGGTATTACCATTGGAAATATTGTTTTTCCTAAAGACCTTACTGGTTTTCAGAATTTGGTTGCATTATCTAAAATCAATAAAGTTGCAACGATTGAACAAATTAAAAATGCGTTTAAAAAAGTTGGGTTAAATGAAGAGGATTGGAATATCAAGGTTTCAGATTACTCCCTAGGGATGCGACAGAAATTAAGTATTGCGCAAGCAATTTTTGAGAAGCCCAAATTACTTTTGTTAGATGAACCTACGAATGGCTTGGATGAAGAAAGCACGTGGATCCTAAGAAACACACTCAAAGAAATTGCCCAAGCTGGCAGTACTGTCATTCTCGCTAGCCACGATAAGGAAGACATTGCATACTTGAGTGATGAAGTGATTCAGATAGATGGTGGAAAGATTGTTAATATAAAGTAAATCCCGAAAACCGTTGCAGGTCCCGATGCAGCGGTTTTCTTTTACCCAAATTTCATCTAATCAGCAATTTGCTTGCACATTCTCAAATTGTACGTTATAGTGTAATAGTAAAATATAACACTAGGGAGGTGTCATAATGAAGTTCGATGACAAGATTCCAATTTACTACCAGATTAAGAATTATATCTATCGTGAGATCATTGTTGGTAAGTTGGCCCCCGGCGATAAGTTGCCAGCTGTTCGCCAATTGGCCGTTGATTTGACCGTTAATGTCAATACAGTCCAGCGAGCACTCAGTGAACTGATTTCAGAAAAGATAATTGAACCCCAACGAGGCAAAGGCAACTTTGTGACTGAAGATAAGGATACAATTGAGAAACTTAAAAAAATGCTGATTACAGAACAACTTCAAGATTTGTATGAAAACCTCCACAAACTCAATGTGAGCGATGAAGAGATCGTTAATTATTTGGAAAATTATATTAATGAAAGAAAGCAGGTGCAATCATGACGAACACGATTGAAATTAAAAATTTGAATTATCGCAAGAATTATCGAAGCATCCTCGAAGACGTCAACTTGAATATTGGTGCGGGCAAGACGGTTGGTCTGCTCGGCGAGAATGGTGCTGGTAAGACAACATTAATGAGGTTGATTGCCGGTGTTGCCAAAGGCGCTTCCGGAAGTATTAGCATCGATGGCAAAGACGATGTGTCACTCAAAAAATCGTTTGTCAGTTTCAGTGAACAGCTGAACGGTTTTAGTTCCAGCATGCGGATTGATAAAATAATTCGATTCTATGAAGATGTTTATCCGGACTTTTCAACGGAGAAGTACAATCAAATGGCAGGTTTTCTCCAGATTGACGAAGGTTTGCGCTTGTCGGCCTTGTCCAAAGGGATGAAAGAGAAACTGGTTATCGGTCTGACACTTTCAAGAGATACCAAAGTGTATTTGTTAGATGAACCATTTGGTGGGATTGACAGTATGTCTCGGAAGAAGATCATCCAAAGCATCATTAAGTGGAAAAACGATGATGCAATCATTCTGGTTTCCGATCACTACGTTTCCGAAATTGCCAGTATCCTTGATGAAGTTGTGATTATCAAGGACCGCACCATTTATACGCAAAAGAGTGCCGAAGAAATTCGTTCGAAGTACGCTGAAGGAATCGAACAATACTACGAAAGTGTTTACGAAGGGAATGATATTGATGACTAGTACTTATAGCTTGTTTAAATCGCTGACGCGGCCAAAGATTCGGATGATGAACCGCATCTTGTTAATTGATGTCATTGCCATTGTATTGACGATTCTGTATCAAGTATATCGAGGAGCGTTAGGCAGTGAATCACCGGTTGCTGATACCTTATCATATGCTTTCGTTGTTGGTTTTGCAGCATTTGTCCTGCTATCGCGGAATAGTGAACACATTTTTGTGAGTGACGCTTACCGATTGATTCCGGCAAGTGACACGAAGCTTTATTCAGTGAACCTGCTGTCATCATTCATTGGAATTGTATACACGGGCATTGTCCAAGCGGTGCTGGTATTTGTTACGACAATTCCGTTTTGGAATGATGTGATGAAGTCCTTGAAGGAGATGGCTCATTACACGGCGGACAAGCCACATTTCTTTTCACAAATGATTTATACCGGGACCGGCGGATTGGTATTGGCAATTGCCGCAACGATTCTGATGTGGACATCAATCACTTTAATTCATTTAACTGGTAAGGCTTTAACTGCATTCTTACCAGACACACGACAAAAGTTCTTCAGATTCATCCTGTATGTCGTGGTTGTGGTTGCTTTCCTATATGTCTCTTCAATTGTTGCTAACCGGGTAAATGGCGTTATCGATCACTTCTTTAACCTAAACGGTGATACGATTGCGAGCCTATATTATGCAACGATTTATCTTCTTGGATTTGCGGCAGTGGAATCAGTTGGAAGTGTTTATCTGCTCAAGCATTGGGTGGAAACCGGCGACTAATTTTACTGGTTAATATGAGTAGTCATCGGCAGCCTGTCGATGACTATTTTTTGTCGGTCTGATTTAGTGATATAATCAAAATCTAAATAAAAGGAAACGGCAGGCAGTCATTTTGAGAAAACCTTGGACGATGACAACATTTTATCTTAGCTACGGATTCATGATTGTGCTCTGGTTCTTTGGCAGAGAACTGATCAACTTTATCGAGCACCACTATACGACTGGGCTTGCGAGTGACTTAACCAGTCTAGCTATCAAAGCAGTGATCATGGTAGGCCTTGGTGTGTATTGGATCACCAAAACGGATCATCAATTATGGATAACTAAACGCAAACTCTATAACGGAAACTTTCCGATGGTGTTTTGGATTGTCTTGGCGATGTTTGTCGCATACCTGGCCTTCTTGATGTATGGTGCCCATCACAGCTTCTATATTCAGTCAGATCCCCTCAAAAGCGGTGAGTTTATTAGTGTGACCGTTGGTGCCGGCTTAATTGAGGAGCTGTTATTCCGCGGCTTCTTCATGAACTTTCTGATGAAGCACTACGGGATTTTTGCTGCAAATATTGTCCAGGCAATCTTATTTCAAATTAGTCATTTTCCCTTGTATTATCTAGAGGGCTTAACAATGACTGGCTGGTTGGTTAATATCGCAAACGTGCTGCCACTGGGCTTGATCTTTGGCTGGATATTTTATCGGACCAAGAACCTCTGGCCGGGAACCATTTTGCATTGCGTTTGGGATACTGGAGTGACATTGTTTATTTAAATGACCAATCCTTGACACGATGGTCATTTCTTGGCATAATAGTAACCGTTACTATTGAGTGTACACAAAATAACCTAAAACCCATTAATTAAACAATTACGATATTTGGAGGTATGATATTACATGGCAAAGAAGTCAAAAATTGCTAAGAACAAACGTCAAGAAGCACTGATTGCAAAGTATGCGGACATTCGTCGTCAGCTGAAAAAGGAAGGTAACTACGAGGCATTAGCCAAGTTGCCAAAGGATTCCAATCCCAACAGGTTACGTCATCGTGATGAGCTGGATGGCCGTCCACGTGGATACATGCGTAAATTTGGCATGTCACGGCTTAACTTCCGGAAGTATGCCCATCTTGGTCAAATTCCTGGTGTTCACAAGGCTAGTTGGTAATTCTTGATTTAACAAAGGAGTGATCAACTTGGAAAAACAGGATTTAGCGAGTGCATATCGTCGCCTAAAGAGTCCCAGTATCAAGGTTCGTAAACGGGCTTTGAAGATTATTCATGAAGCAAAAGCAAACAGGCAACATAACTAAATTGTGCATAAAAGCACCCCAAATGATTATGTTTAATCATTTGAGGTGCTTTATTTTACATGAATATTACATTTTTGGAATTGAATAGTATTTCCTTGACTTAGTATGGTTATCTTTGTAAGGTAATAATAACTTAAGATATTTCGAATCTCATATAAAAGTCATGGCACCTTTGATTTGGGAATTTAAGCGCGTTTCTATGTTGCTCACGGGGAAAGAGCGAGGCGTTGCCCATGAATATTAAGCGAATAGTGTTTTCGATCATTTTTGGAATATTGAATTTAGTTGCCGGATATTTTTTGTTCAATCCAATTATGCACATTGTTTATCGCCAATTTGAGGAAGCTGATCTCTACCAAATAATTGTGGTTTTAACGATAACCCTTATTTTGGATATCGGGACGTTTCAAGAGATTGCCGATTAGTATAGAAGGCTGACATCAAGACTTGGTGTCGGCCTTTTTAATTTCTGCTTAATTTCGTTAAATGTGGCGTGGTTACTGTTGATAGTAATCTTTTTTGCCAAGCTGAGTGTTTAGCCAGACGAAAAATAAGACGACAAGGAATAGCAGGATCCACAGGCAAATGAGCGTTACAATTATGACAACAAAGCCTAAGCCGCCATGTGTGGTAGAGGATTCAAGCAAATCCCAAAGGAAACTTTTATGTTGGAATAATAACTCAAGTGGGGTTGTAATCACATTCAAGATGAACACAAAAATGAAGAAGTCATTTACAGCGTGAACAGCTTTTCTTATCATGGAAGGTCTCCTTTGTTTATCTGATATGGTTTTTATGATAACATGAATGTTTTTTGGACCAATCTTTTATCGGAGTGAATGTTGGGAACAAAAAATGATGGTTCCCAGTATTAGTGAGAGCCATCATCCAATTGCATTTAAATTTGACTTTGATTTCTGCTCCACCGTGAATTTGAAACTCCGGGTAGAATCATCAAAATAAAGAACCAAATTGTTCCTAGCAGCGGAATAAGTTCAATTAAAATCCACCAGCCACTGCGATTGGTGTCGTGCAGTCGGCGAACTCTTAGCGACCAGGTCCCAATCCAAACAATTAGTACGATCAGCTTTGCAATATCGTTAATGTACCAGTCACCCCAAGTGTAAATGGTATTCAATGAGTGGCCCATGGCCAATTCAACAATCGTGACGGCAATGCCACCTAAGATGTAGTTCAAAATAATTGGCCACCAATATTGTGATCGGTTGGCTTTTGCGTTAAATGTAAAAATGTGACTCCAAAATTCTCCGTAACTCTTGATCATAGTTGACTCCTTATTTATAAATGAGGTACCGATAAAGTATATCACTAATCCGCGGAATCATGATGAATCTATTCCTGGAATAAATGTTCCCAAATGAATGTTTACGCTCCAGCTTTGTCCCTTGGAAAGAAATTTAATAGATGTATTTCGTACTTTCATTGATGTTAATCACCAAAAATTTACATTTATAATTGAATGTGCTATATTAGAACTACAAAAAATATTGGAATATTGATGCATCGAAGCCCTCAGCAGGCAAGAACTGCTGAGGGCTTTTTTCATGGCCGAATTGTCGCCTTAAATGTATCATTTATAATGTTTGCTATTAAGCCAATGTGCAAACAAAATAGAGATGAAAGTGTCCATACAATGTTTAATTACTCCTAATAAGCCTCCTAAAAATAATACCAACAGGTAAATGAGGAGTGGCATAACGTTATCGGGTTTCATTTTTTAAAAATAATGGTATATTAGGGAATACAAATTGCTTATTTGAGGATGTGGTGCTGCATGAGGGAAAAAGTTAAGATTAATAAGTCTATCGTAAAGGGTTTACTGCTGTATGGTGGACTGATATGGTTTGTATTGATTATTGCGATTATCCCCCATTTTGGGGGAATGATGGCCCTACATGACCCTGGTGATTTTGGGATTTCGAAATACACCATTGCGGACACTTTATATTTTGCGTGGCGGTTTCCACTTACATATCTAGTAGTTTCATTGATTCACACAAAGTGGTCAGTGGCATTCCCAGTTGGTTGGTATTATTCAATGTTTGCAATCTCAATGCTGCAGGTTGTAGTGGATCTCATGCGTGGCGATTTCTTTGTTGCATGGGTAATTCTGATCGATTCACTGGCGTTTGGTGCTGCCATTTACTTTTTCTCTCTGGTTACATTGAGGATCATTCATAACAATATGTTCATCAAAAGTGACAATTATTTTGTGCGATGGTTTGGTGCTTTGAAGATGTCACTGGGTGAATACTTGCAGTGGCTGTTGGGAACGTATGTGTTGTATTTGGTAGTTAATTTATTTGTGGATTAGTTGTACAAGACTCACAAATCTGAAAGTTATAGAATTTAAATCAGGTGATTCTCAAAAATGAGAGTCATCTTTTTGTTAACTTTGTTTGATGGATCTGAAATGGAAGGATGTTCCCATTCCCTGGAATATAAAAACTGGACTGCTCAATAGCAATCCAGTTGATTTATTTCCGGTCATTATTCGTCATATTAATGGGCTTCATCCACTTATCAAAATCTTCTGCGCTGACATAACCTAGTTTAATGGCGGCAGCTTTTAACTTTGTGCCGTCTTTGTGTGCTTGTTGAGCAATTTCAGCTGCTTTGTGATAACCAATGTGAGGTGAAAGAGCGGTGACTGTCATGAGTGAATTATCGACCAACTGTTTCATCCGATCTGGGTTCACGGTAATTCCGGCAACCATTTTATCAGTAAAGTTCTGCAGGATACCAGTCAGCAATTCAACTGATTCCAGGAAAGTATTGATGATAACTGGTTTATAAACATTCATCTCAAAGTTTCCCTGACTGGCAGCCACTTCAATGGTGGTGTCATTTCCCATTACCCTAGTAGTGGCCATTGTGATGGCTTCGGCCTGGGTGGGGTTAACTTTGCCTGGCATGATTGAAGAACCGGGTTCATTGGCAGGAATGCTCAGTTCACCATAGCCGGCCCGTGGACCACTGGCTAGGAAGCGAATATCGTTGGCAATCTTCAGTAAGTCGGCTGCCAGAGTTCGGATTGCGCCGTGAGTAACGGTTAATCCGGAGTGGTTGGCCAAGCCATAGAACTTGTTTTGAGTCTTAAATGGCAGATCATATTCTGTGGCTAATTCAGTAACCATTGCCTTGGCAAAGTCTGGAGCCGTGTTCAGACCGGTACCAACAGCTGTTCCGCCGATTGGTAATTCCAGAAGGGATTTGCTGGTTTCATTAATAAATTGAAGGTCATGTGTCAGTGCACTGGCCCAACCACTGATTTCCTGACCAAATGTGATTGGCGTTGCGTCTTGAAGATGGGTCCGACCTATTTTGACGACGTTCCAATACTGTTTTTGCTTTTCTTTGAGAACCGCAATCAGGTGTTCAATTGCGGGTTTCAGCTTCAAAATACTGGTGATCGCTGAAATATTCATTGCCGTTGGAAATGTGTCATTAGAACTTTGCGAGTGGTTGACGTCATCGTTGGGAAGAATCGTCACAGAACCGTCAAGCTGACGACAGAGGTTGGCGATAACTTCGTTAACGTTCATATTGGTTTGCGTTCCGGATCCAGTTTGGTAAACGTGAAGTGGAAAGTCGGCCATCAGTTTGGGTTCATTCAATGCCAAAAGGTTTCGGCAGGCTTTCTCAATTAAGTTTGCCTTTTTTTGATCCAGTGTCTTTTGAGTACCATTAACGACTGCCGCACACAACTTGATGTTAATAAGTGTCCGGATGACTTCAACTGGCATTAGTGGGCCAGTTGGAAAGTTATGCCTGCTTCGTTCAGTTTGTGGTCCCCACAGCGCGTCCTTTGGAACTTTGACTTGTCCGAGCGTATCTTCTTCAATTCGGTATTCAGTCATGATATCCTCCTGTTAATATTCCGGCTTCCATTGAGTTTCTTGAATTGCATCGGAAACCGAACTGATTGGATTTTGATTGAGTTTCTGATCAACTGCACTTTGGGCAACTGCTTCGGCAACCGTGTCCGAGAATGCACTCAGCTTGGAAACTGGTGGCAAGACTGCTGCTCCCGGCTGATTTGGATCGACGATTCCGCCTAATGAATGGGCGGCTGCCGAGATCATTTGGTCATTCAAGACAGATGACGAACTTGCGATTGCCCCCAGACCCAATCCAGGGTAGATTAAGGCATTATTTGCCTGGCCGATTTGGTAATCGATGCCATTGTATTGAACGACATCAGAAGGAACCCCGGTGGCAATCAATCCCTTGCCATTGGTCCATTTAATCAAATCTTCGGCAGTTGCTTCCAGCAGCTTGGTTGGATTGGAAATTGGGAAGATGATCGGTCTTTCTGTGTGGGCAGCCATTTCTTTCACGATTTCCTCGGTGAATGCTCCTGGCTGAGTAGAGGTTCCCACCATGATAGTTGGATGGATTGCTTTAACAACGGCAGTTAAGTTGGTGAGTTCATTTGCATTCGCAAACTCACTTCGCGATCTTGCAAATGGTTTCTGTTCCTGCGTTAAATCAGGGGTGTCGTCGAACAGCAATCCCTGTTTATCTACCATGTAGAAGTGCTTCTTCGCATCCTCTGGTGACAGCCCTGCGGCAATCATTTCATTATAGATTCGCTTCGTAATTCCGGCACCAGCCGTTCCAGCACCGAAACACAGATAAGTCTGGTCGGTTAATTTTTGCTTTGAAATGTTGAGGGCACCGATGATACCAGCCAGGACAATGATTCCAGTTCCTTGAATGTCATCGTTAAAGACGAGCTGGCTGTCTTTATATTTGTTTAGGATATTTGCCGCGTTGGAGCGACCGAAATCTTCAAAATGGAGGTAGACATCAGGAAATAATTTTTCGACTGCAGCGACAAATTTATCGATATAGGCATAGTAGCGATCGCCACGAACGCGGTGCTCTTTTAATCCCAAATACAAGGGATTATCTAGCAAACTTTGGTTATTGGTTCCGGCATCAATGACAACCGGCAAGACCTGACTTGGGTCAATTCCCGCAGCGGCCGTGTAAACCATTAGTTTACCAACGGTAATATCCACGCCTTGAGTTCCCCAGTCACCGATTCCAAGAATCCCTTCACCATCTGTTACACACAATAGACGGATGTCACGATCTTCAGCAGCGTTCTTGAGACTTTCTTCGATTGTGTCTGGATTTTCGATTGAAAGAAAGGCGGCATTTTGAGGTTGGATAAATAGCTCACTGTAGTTTTCGACAGTGGTGGCAATCGTCGGATCATAGACAATTGGCATGAATTCGGCAACATGTTGCGAAAACACCTTAAAAAACAGGGTTCGGTTCTCATTAAAAATGCTCATAAGCAGGGAACGCTTCTCAAGTGCCGATGATTGGCTTTGGTACTGTTGATAAACTTGGTCAGCCTGTTCATCTATAGTTTGTACTTTTGGCGGCAGCATGCCGACAATTCCGAGCTGCTGACGCTCAGACTTGGTAAAGCCAGTCCCCTTGTTTTTGAATGGGTCGTTTAAAATTGAGTTTGTCATTGAGTGATTGTCCTTCCTTAAAATGCCCGTTATTTATAAAGATATCATAACTCAAAAAATGATGGGCATAAAGCTGAAAACGCGACTTGGTAGGATTTCTTTGAAAGTTTGATGGGCTTATTTGCAAAATGACTTTGACATCAACTGTTTTATGGGGTATATTATAGTCAAATTTTAATCATTTTATAATCTAATTCAAATATAGGTAGGTGCGCTGATGAAAAAGATTTTGGCTTACAATATTTTGGGGTATGAAAAGGAATTTGTGTTGGAATGGGCTGCAGAACATCCAGATGTAAAGGTTGATTTCAACTCGATTGAACTGCACGACGACACCGTTGAACTTGCCAAGGGCTACGATGGGATTGACTATCGACAACGCAGTAAGCTTAGTGAGACGCCTGATTTATATCAAAAGCTCCATAGTTATGGCATCACTCAGTTGGCATTGCGATCAGCTGGAGTGGATTCATGTAATTTAAAGTGGGCGAAGGAAAATGGCTTGACGATCACCAATGTTCCGTCATATTCACCGGAAGCCGTTGCTGAAATGACATTGACCCACGCATTAAATCTGGTCCGCCACATTCCCCAATTTCAATCTCGAATTGCCAAAGACGATTACATTGTTGAAGGTCTTCGTTCACGCGAGCTTTCAGAAATGACTGTCGGTATCATTGGCGTTGGCCGAATCGGCAGCACAGTCGCCAAAATCTTCAAGCGGTTTGGCGCACGGGTCCTTGGAAACGATATAAAGGAAAACGACAAGTTCCGTGACGTGGTTGAGTACACGTCCAAAGAAGATATCTTCAAGAATGCCGATATTATCACGATGCACACATACATGAGTGATGATAATTATCACCTGATTGGCAAGGAACAGTTCAAGCAAATGAAGTCTTCAGCATTCTTCATTAACTGTTCAAGGGGACCAATTGTGGATACTGACGCGTTGATAGAAGCGTTGGAAAATCAAGAAATTGCCGGCGCTGGGATTGACGTGATTGAGAATGAAACAGAAATTTTCAATCAATCATTTGATGGGGAAATTCCGTTGAAGGCTTATACCAAGCTAAAAGCAATGGACAACGTTTTCTTAACACCCCATGTCGCCTTTTATACCGATATTGCCGTTCGAAACATGGTCAAACAGTCACTTGATGACACCCTCAAATTGATTAGCGGGTAATCAACTGGCCATACTATCAACGTCTAATAAGCATAAAAAAGGATAAAATAAAACAATCTAAGATGGATCCAGCCATAATGGCGTTTCATCTTAGATTGTTTTTTATTTGTATTATTTGAAAAATTATTGTTTGCTCTTAATTTCTTCGTAGCCTTCCAAATAGTTGGCATATCTGGCGAGGGCAAAGAGATAATCTGAAAGCCGGTTGAGGTATTCAAAGATCTCATCATTCAGTGGCTGCTGCTTATCGTTTAGTTCAATGACCATCCGCTCTGCACGTCTTGCTAATGAGCGGGCATATTGGAGAGCAGCTCCGGCTTGATTACCACCTGGCAATATAAATGCTTTAATCGCAGGAAGCTTAGCCATGATTTCGTCAATTTCAGCTTCGAGCTTTTTGGTGTCATCAAAAGTAATATTGTGATGGCGTTTAACGGTGATGTCCGCTTGAAGCTCATAGAGATTCCGTTGAACCGTTTGGATGCCAGGGGCAAGCTGACGGCTCTTTGGAGACAGAACAGAGACAACGTAGCCCAACCATGAATCCAGTTCGTCTAATGAACCCAGCGCTTCGATTTGGAGATCATATTTGGGAACCATCTTTCCTGTAACCTGCTTGGTTTTACCATGATCACCGACTTTGGTATAGATCTTTAACATGTTTTTACCTCCGAAATATATGTAATGAAAAAGGTCAGAGGCAAAATGTGTTTTGTCC
This sequence comes from Lentilactobacillus kefiri, assembly GCF_007989105.1. Taxonomy (GTDB): domain Bacteria; phylum Bacillota; class Bacilli; order Lactobacillales; family Lactobacillaceae; genus Lentilactobacillus; species Lentilactobacillus kefiri. The sequence continues at coordinate 52,776 of NZ_BJVK01000010.1, forward strand.
TGACCTCATTCCGTGCAAATGATTATTTTTAACTTGATCCTTCGATGGGGGACGAAAAACCAAGGTGAAACACTTGGTTTGGTGGTAACTGATCTGCTAGGTTTTGTTTTGGTTCACTTTTACCTAGCTGAAACGTGTTCCGACGGGCCTGACGCTAACTTCTAAGCCAACTTTGGCTAAAACCCAAGTTCAGGGTTTCAACCAAAGTTATCTTAGAAACCGCGTCAACCAGCCCTCGTCACACTCTATTTTACCGGGCATGCTCCACCTATACAATCAGTCTGATCTACCAACTCGACACCCTTCTTATCATGGTTGCCGTTTTGCTTTGCGAAGACTGTTGCGACATCGCCATGGATTTCCATAACTTTGTCTTCGTAAGTCTTCTCATCAATTGGTTCCTTAGGAGCTTGTTTGAATTCATTTCCAACGTAAGGAAGCAATGATGTTGACTTGGTTGTGAAGCGGTATTGTCTCATCAATGGGGCAATTTGGTCACCTTCATTTGGTTGGAAGGTAACGGTACAACTAACCGCGTTGTCTGACCAGTAAGTCTGCAGGAAGGCTTGTGTTGCGAACTGTTCTGCAATCGAAACATTACCAGCTGAGGCGAAGTTCTTGCTGTCAGCGTGTGATGCGCGGATTGGGAATTCTGCAACCATTGTGCTCTTGGTGTAAACATCTGGTTCAACATGATAGCCACATGCCTTCAAAGCTGGAAGTAATGGATCTGAATCTTGGAAACGAATTCGTTGAATTAAATAACCTGCATAGTGGAAATGCATACCTTCAGAAACACCGGCTAATTTAGCAACAGTCCCTGATGGCTTAACAGTGGTGTGCTTGATTGATGGCTTGCATCCAAGTGTCTTGGAGTAGTTTTTATCAGCAGCTACAACCGCTTTGTAAAGACCATCGACTTCTTTAACAACTCGTGGGTCGTAAATTGGCTTCTTGATGGCTTCACCAGTTTCAGGATCAGTTGCATCTTCGTAACCAGTTACAACTCGGTTGCCAAACTTGGCAAGGATCCAGTCTTGGATACCTGACATTGAAATACCGATCCGACGGTTGTTTTCAATGACGTTACGTGAAACTTCCCAATCGTAGTTACTGAATGTAACCCGCTTTGAGAAACGAGTTCCCAAAGTAAATGCTTCGTCTAAGTCCCAACCTTGTTGGCTGGCAACATAAGGGAAGACTTCAAACAAGTTACATGGTTCACCGTTGGCTAATGAAATTTCACCACATGGGTTGGTTCCTTCAACGTTACCATCGATGTCTTTTTGCTTGCCATCAATTTTACGGCCGTAGTTCTTGGAAAGCTCCAAGTTAACAATTCCTGGTTCACCATTGTGTTGGATTGAATCAGCAACCGGACCGTAATTGTCAAATTCTGAATCAACGGCAACACTGTTGTTTGATGCCCAACGGTGATGGTAAAGCTTGTCTTTGTCCTGTTTCATTGTAATGAAGTCTTCATCGTCAGCTGAGCCTAAAGCTAATTCAGCTGAACGACGAACGTTTCCGGCAACAACAGTTTTACCAATTAAGTTACCAATATCAGTTGCATCAACGGATGACAAATGGCGGCCAACTCGTGAGTTCAGTAAATCGTTGATGTCGATTAACATTTCAATTAATGGCATTGGACCTGAGGCAGTTCCACCGAAGCCCTTGATCTTGGCACCTTTTTCACGGATGTCACTCATATCAAGAACAAGATCAGTCTTGCCATCAGCGTTGGTCCCGTTAAAGTGCATATCAATCAAATGAGCGTTGGCAATAACCCAACCTTCACGAGTATCTGGAAGACGGTAGTAACGAACGTCTTTGATTGAATGGTTCTTCAACCATTCATCTTTATCCATGGCACCCATATCAAGTGAATCTTTGTATGATTTACTGTTTTTATCAATGATTACCTTTAAGTCGATCTTGTTATCAACTAAAGGAATCTTGTGGATATTATTTTTAGTGACAGAAAAACCAACACCGCCGCCCTTCATCAATTGGTCGAACATGAATGAGTAAGGCATTGAAACGGCAGGAGTCTCTGGTTGAAGATACTCTGGCAAAATGTGGCTGTGACCGTATGATTGTGGACGCACAGCAATAAACCAACAGTTGTTTAAGGCATCACCGTTGCGATCCTGGTAGCTGGTACCTGAGATCCAAAGGTTACGTCCTGAAGGAGTAGCTGAGAGGCCATAAATCAATTTATAGAGCTTCTTAGCTTCTTCAGTTAAGGCATCAACAACTTGTGGGTCAACGTTATCTTCGTGTAAACGAGGATCAAGGTTAATATTACCTTCAACAACTCGCTTAACAGTTTCGTCCCAGTTTTCGGTACGGCCTTTTTCTGGAATCCAACGTGCATAAGTTCGTTTGTAGGTAACCCAGCCTAATTCGCCCCAGTGTGGTGTAACTTCTTCTTTAACTTTGTTTATAAATTCATCAGATAGTGAAACTGATGAAAGTTTCATAGCTTGCATAATCGTTCCTCCTATGTACATTATAATCGCATTTCTCTCGAATTGCTTGAACTGATACTATATATAGTATATCCAACTGACCTAAGAAGCAATATATTGTGTATTCCCAGGATTTGCTTGTACCGTGCATAATCGCATGAAGTCGGGGATTTAAAGAATTAAAAATTTTTTTGATCACACTGAGAGGTACATGACGGATAACAAATAGTTGTGTTGATTGCACCAGAAATTGCCCATATCTAGTCAATATGTCGGGGTATTGTTTTCTACCGGACCACATTATGTGCCGTCACGAAAACGATTTGTCACGTAAAAACAACGGATCGGTGTTTTTTCAATAAAATTCGTGTTTAGGCATTATTTTATGGATAAAGTTAACAAAATAGAGTATTATCATATTCATAGACGAACAATAATCCGATAAGACATCATATCATTTCTAATTAATTCGTAAAATTCGTTATTTTCATACTTTTCTTTCTATATATAGGGGCTGGAGGACAACAATGCAGAAACAATATGAATTAACCATTGGTAAATTAAAGCGGACATTACCAATTATCCCGATTACCGATACAGCAGCAATCGCTTCGTTTGTCTTGCTTGGGGACGCGGAATTGACCCGGTATGCCGCAAAAGAGTTGGCCAAGCGGATTAATATTCCCTTTGACTATTTGGTGACTTTGGAAAGCAAGGGCATTCCATTGGCCCAGGAATTGAGCTTGATTACCCATCATCCACGATACTTTGTGTTGCGAAAAAGCGTGAAGGCTTATATGAGAAATCCAATCGCCATTGGCATGCGTTCAATTACCACTGATTACCATCAGAAGCTGGTATTGGATGGATGTGATGCAGAAGAACTTCGTGGTAAGCGGGTCATTATTGTTGACGACGTGATCAGTACCGGCGGATCATTGGCATCTGCAGAGCATCTACTTACAAAAGTCGGCGCAAATGTGGTTCAACGCTGCTCAATTTTGGCTGAGGGCCCCGCAGCAAACCGGGATGATTGTGTATTCTTGAATACCCTGCCAATTTTTGCTGTGAAGAATGCCTAGTCATTTTAGAACTTCATCTGTATAAATGAAAGAAGGAGCCACAAATCCCAATTGAGATTTGTGGCTCCTTTTACTTGTTCCGGGATGTGTTGTTCACTCGATTCCCTTGTACTTGGCAAATCCATCTGTCAGGAAGTTTGATAGTGCTATCCACATAAATATGGGTTCAAGATTATTTTGCGGGCCGAGTTTAAAGAAGAGGTATATAAAGACAAGACTGGTTGAAATCAGTATTACCATGGGAATAAGTCCCCGCCGATAATTGTGATAATCGAGGTTGGGATGACGATCATAAAAATTTTCACCTGTGAAGAGACACCAAGAAATTAAAGCGATAAAGAGAAGACTGTACGCCCAAACAGGATCAAAATTAGCGATTTCTATAAATGGGTAAATGATAGCTACGAGGATTACTGGCGTATTTGTAAACAGCGCATATTTGTAGTTGAATGTCATGTGGTCTGCCCCCTATACGTTTTAAATCCACTGATTGTCGCGTTATATAAACCAAAAATTAATAGATAGCCGACTGGGGTTTTTGCAAAAAAGTCGAATATGACTAACACCATCAATATGATGGTGTTAATAGCAAAGACAACATTTGCCACGGTATTGAACTCAAAGTGCTGCGGGTCCAACTCTGGATGTCGCTTGAAGAATGGCTTGAAATATCGATAGTGAAAGAAAACATATAGGACCGAAAAAATACCTGTCGCAGCCAATATAGCGATAATCGTATTTGATATGTATACGTGAACCAACAAATAAAGCGCAATAATGGGAACGTATGGCGCAAAACAAATCAATGCAACCTTATAATTGAATTTCATAAAACAACTCTCCTTATCGTTAAATCCCCACCCTCAGAAAATTGTTGTTTTTAGCCTATCATATAAGAAGAAAATTGCAAAACTAATCAAGAAATATGGTAAACTTTGGTTATTCAAATAAGATCACTAGGGGTGCCTTGTGCTGAGATGGCAATTTGCCAATCCCTTTGAACCTGATTTGGTTAATACCAACGTAGGGAAGTGGAAAAATGATAACAACATGCGCCAAGTCCGGTCACGTTCTGTTTGAAAATTTTGCTTTAAGGAGCATTGACCCATGAAATTTTCTGAAGAATTAGTGGAAGCTGGACAACCAATTTTACACAAGATTTATCAGCATCCGTTTGTCGAGGGAATCGGCAATGGCAATTTGCCTAAAGAAGCGCTGACCTTTTATGTCGGTCAAGATTACAATTATCTGAATGCGTTCATCAAGGTGTACGCCGCTGCCATTCAAAAGTCGCAAACCCGGGCTGATATGGCAATCTTCGCAAAACAAATCGATTTTATTTTGCATAGTGAAATTCACCCCCACCACAATTTCTGCAATGTGGCTGGCGTTAAATATGAAACTTTACAGCATGAACCCCAAGCTCCCGGCACCTATCTTTACAATGAACATATGTATCGTTCGGCACGGACGGGAGATTTGATTGATATTGTTGCGGCAATGACACCATGCCCATGGACCTATTTGGAAATCGCAAACCGGTTTGTGAAGCAGGGTAAGAACACTGATGACAATGTCTTTAAACCGTGGATTGAGTTTTATGCCGATATGGGCGATGACGGCGACAGCATTCTTACTCAGCTGTTTGACCTGATTGATCGCGAGGCGGAACATTACGACCAGCATCATTTGGATGTCGTTAAGGAAGAGTTCCTGAAGAGCTGTGAACTGGAGTGGGAATTCTGGGATCAGGCTTATCATCAAAGAAGTTGGCACTTTATTAAACCAATGAAGCAGTATCGTTAATTCAAAAAGGAGAGTGTGACAAAAGGCGTTTTGATCCCGGAATTTAAGGGCATAAATTGATTATTCCTGGTTTTGGAATGATTGGTTTATGCTCTTAAATAGCCGGGATCAGCCGATTGTTGCACGTTTTAGCAAAATAATATAAAATTGCGAAACAATGAGGTTGAGAAAAAGCATACACTTTTGTTTCAGCCTCATTTTGATGTAAAAGGCCTTTGACATTCAGCCATTTCTGCAAAACACCGATCAATGTTATGATATGATAAGCTCGAATGAAGGAAAACAAAGGAGGCCAACTGTATGCTGACAATCAACCATCTCCATAAACAATTTGGCAGTGTGACCGCACTGGATGACGTTAGTTTTGACGTACCCGACAAGCAAATTACGGGCTTGATCGGTCAAAATGGTTCTGGTAAATCGACAACCTTTCATAGTATTTTGAATTTCCTAAAGTATGACGGCGAAATTCGTTGGAATGGTCAGCCAATCAAAGAAGCCGACTTTGATTCGATCGGGTATCTACCCGAAGAACGGAGCTTGATGCACAAGCTGACGATTGAACAGCAGATCGTATACCTGGCTCGGCTTAAAAGTAAGCCGGCCAAAGAAATCCGACCGCAAATTGATGGTTGGCTGAAGAAGTTTGCGGTAAAAGGCAAAAAGACTGACAAGATTAAAGATCTATCCAAAGGAAACCAGCAAAAGGTTCAGCTAATTGTGACATTGATTCATCATCCAAAGCTAATTATTCTCGATGAACCCTTTAGTGGACTGGATCCGGTTAACGCCGATTTATTAAAGAATGCCATTCTCGAGGCCCGGGACCAAGGGGCAGCAATTATCTTTTCCAGCCATGACATGGCCAATGTGGAAGCAGTTTGTAACCGCCTGGTTATGTTGCGGACGGGTGAAGTCGTCCTTAACGGAACAATCAAGGAAGTTCGTGATCAGTTCGGTAAGTCGGAGATTTACGTGACCACCGATTGGACAGAAGACCAGCTGAAACAACTTCCACATGTGGTTAAAGTTCAAAATATTCGTGGCAATCGCTTCCTATTAAGGTTGGATGATCCTGAGAAGGGTCCGGAAGTCTTTGAAAAGTTGACCAACGGCCAATATATTGAAGAATTTAGTCAACAGCCGCCGACCCTTGATGAAATTTTCAGAATGAAAGCGGGGATCAAACATGAATAAAACATTCATTGTCGCAATCGAAACCTATTTGAGACAGGTTAAATCCTGGAGCTTCATCATGTTGGTCATATCGCCGTTTATTTTATTGGCAATCTCTCTGGGGATTGGTTACACAAGTGCCACCTCCAGCTCGGATCAACAGCGAATTGCGGTGATTTCTGAAACACCGGCTTTGCGAAAACAATTCATTAAGGCTAATCAGGATGATGTTAAGGCAAGCGTGACAACGACAGCTGCTGCGAAAAAGAGTGTCAATAATAACAAACTAGCCGGCTACTTGGTGTTGTCGGCTGATAAGGCCAAAGTCACCGGTGTCTACCACTCGACTGATTCCATCACTAACGGAATGCGGACCAAGGTCAACGTCTTTCTTGCCCAAACTCAGCATCAGTTGAATCTGGCCAACGCCAATCTGAGTTCAAAGCAAATGAAGTCGTTGGCAGTCCAGCCGGCTTTCAAGCAAACGATTAAAGCCAGTCATGGCGGGGCCAACTTTGCCAAAATTGCCTCATTTTGGATCCTGGTCTTCATGATTTATATGATTATGATCACTTATTCTTCCGTGACCGCTCAAGAAATTGCCTCGGAAAAGGGCACCAAAGTAATGGAAATTATCTTTTCAAGCACCAAGGCTTCCAAATACTTTGTCGGTAAAATTCTAGGCGTCTTTGGGGTTATCCTGACCCAGATTGTTGTCTATATTGTAGGTGGTTACGGCTTTTTCCAAATTGCCATGCATTTGGATAACATCAAACAGCTGATTACAGATAATCGCTCGTTGGTGAACGCCATCATCAAAAATATGCTTGGAGTCAACCTGGTATTCGTGTTCCTGGGAGTGATTATTTACACCATCATTTCAGCGTTCAGCGGTGCCCTGGTTGCCAAGGCCGAAGATGCTCCCAAAGCGGCTCAGCCGGCAATTTATTTGAGTATGATTGCCTTTTTCTTAACGATGCCGTTTCAGAGTAATTCAGATGCGTTGATTTCCAAAATATTGTCCTACGTGCCATTCTTCTCATCTTATTTCATGCCGATGCGAATTATTAATGACAACGCCAGTGGCATGGAAATTGGATTGTCATTAGGGATTCTAATCGCAAGCATCCTGCTTTTGACTTGGTATATCGGCCAAATATACGAAGGCTTAATTTTGCAGACAGATGATACCAGCTTCTGGAAACGTCTGCGAAGAGGATTGGCTTACCAAAAATAGTCAATGTCCTAAAGATTCCGTTAAAGAAGCCGGTCAATACAATTGACCGGCTTCTTTTTGAATATACTGAGTGGGGGCTTATTTTAAGCTGCTTTTCTGATATAATTAGTTGGCTAGTACATAGGAGGGAAACATCATGAAAAAGTTATTTTTGCTTGCGTTGGTGACACTAGGACTTGCCACTGCAACAAGCTTTCCAGTTTCAGCCAGTACCACAACGGCGACTGCTCAAACAACCGCTGCGTCAGCTAATTCCAGTTATGTTTGGACTAAATATTTAAGTAGAAATACCGCTGTGGCGTATCATGCTAAATCCAGGAGTGCCGTTTACTTGTGGAACGCGACCCATACCAAACGGCTTCACAATTTGAAAAATTATCCCAATACCACTTGGTACGTTAAAAACAGTGTTGTGATGCAGCGCGGCAATAAGCGTCATGTCTACTATGAAGTCTTTAACTATGGTAACAACTCGGACGGCTTTATTTGGCGCGGTTATTTGACTAAGGGGGTTAATCCTTCTCAGCGGGCATTGGCATCCAAATCAGTGATTAAGTTGTCATCCGAACGATCACTTCAATTCTTCGAAGATAATTTGACGACCTTGGCAAGTTTGCCCCAAAGCCAATTCCAAAAGTTGGTTAGCGATCAGGCAGCTGCCAAGCTCACCAAAAGTGTTGCTGATGAAAAGCTGAATTCTATGGCAAAGATCTTGGCAACTCAAGATATTAGTACCAGGGATGCAGCTGTTAAAGCAGGTGTCTCAAATGCCAAGACGGCCAGCTTTACGGTTAAAGAGGTTGATCCCAAAACGATGACCGGTTACTACTCATATTGGTCCAAGTATCGAACAACCAATGCATTGAGATACTATGCAGCCAATGTGGCCAGTCACGTTTCGACCATGACTGCCAATTCGGGCAATGGGCACTATGGACTGTACATTGTTCCGGATAAAACTGCTAAAACTTGGAAGCCCAAAATAACGATTGTGGCCGACTAAATAAATCAGAAAACGGGTCAGGAGGTAGTTATTTGTTAGAAAACTTAAAGTTGCGGCGCTCGACTTACGTCTTATTTATTGCTTGGGGAATCATTGCATTCTTTGTTGCTTCGGCAATTTTTAAATTTCAGCCGCTGACTGTCAGCTTTTCAATTAATGACCGCCGTCTGTTATCCGGATTGGGACGGGGCATCTTACTATTATTTGCCTACATTATTTTCACGATTATTCCGTCAAGAGTTGCAATTGTCATTCCCAGCTTCTTTTATTTTGGACTGCTTGGGTCCTATCTCTGGCAGTTCTTGATGGTTGTGTTAAGTGGTAACTGGCGTGGAATTGCCATTGACCTGTTATTTGTCCTTTCTTACATGGTGCTGATATATTGTGCCACAATGACGTCTTTTCAAATCATCAATTTGGTTCAAAAAAATCGTTCGGTTTACTATTTTTCGAAATGGTTCAAATCCGTCAAACGGGTTATTAAGGCCCATTGGCTTTCCTTAACCATCGTTACCGGTGCCTATGTTGTCTTATGGTCAATTTTTAGTCTGATTTAAATGTGATAAAAGGGGATTGCGATGAAAAAAATCATTATTACAGCTGTTGGATTCATGGCAATGTTGTTGGCGGGGTGTGGTTCCACCAAGCCTGCCAGTAAGCCTTCAGCGACGATGACTATTGTGAATCATGCCCAAAAAGCTGCTCATCAGATTAAGAGCGGCAACGTTGTGCTGGTTACTAAAAATAGTCAGAACAACAATCAATCAACCACCGGCAAAATGGCAGCCAAGTTTCATTTGAAGCCAATGATTGTCCAAGCGAAGCTGAACAACGCTGCCGGATTGGTGAAGAATTATGATTACTTCATTGACGGTCGGACGGTCTATATTCATGCGGACAATAGTTGGTCAAAACAGCTTTTGCCTAAGAAGAGCCCACTTATCAAGAGTGTTCACAGACAGGTAACCGGCAGTTCTGCCGTCAGAGCAATGGATTACCTGAAAAAGCATTTAAAGCTTGAGAAAAACAAGACTACGGACGTCTTGTCTTATAGTGGCCAGGGTAAGCTCGGCAGCATGGTTGCCAAAAAGCTGATTTTAGCCGAAGCCAATCATAGCGAAAGTACGAAGAACATTTTAAAGAAAGTCAAAATTACCAAGTTTTCTTACAAGTACACCTTGGACAAGAAGACTTATTTACCGGTGCAAACATATATTTACATGCAGTATCAAGATAAGAGATCCAAGAAGTCGATTACCGAAGCAGTGACCGGAACTTATACCAATGTTAACAAGGTCAAGCGATTCAAAGTACCTGCTTATATCCACAAAAATGCGGCCAGCACCAACCAAGTAAATGAATAATCTGCCGTGTGGATGTCTTATTAGGAGATAACATGGCTGTGCGATGATGATTAAGGCTTGGTAAAGGTTGATGCAGCAATGCTTTAGGAACATTAATTAGGAATACAATATTTTTAAAATGATTTTGGGGAGATCGAAAATATGGACAATGTACAATCATTAGAAACCAAATACCCGCAAGTTAAAGATTTAAAAAATGAAACACCAATTTTTTGGAAGAACCCAGATTACGGTCAAGATGCCGATTTACCATTTACAAAACAAGACATCTTGGATGCCGTTGATCTTTGGAAACGATTCGCACCATACATTGAAGAGGCTTTTCCAGAAACTGCATCAATGCATGGAATTATTGAATCACCTTTGATTAGGTTGGATAAGATGAAGCAGGCCTGGGATGGGGAACACGAAACACCGCTCGCCGGCAGCCTTTATTTAAAAGCTGATAGTGAGCTGCCAATTTCAGGTTCGATTAAATCCCGTGGCGGCATTTATGAAGTTCTGAAGTTTGCCGAGCACGTTGCCATGACGGAAGGCAATTTAAAGCTAACCGACAACCACGCAATCTTGGGAACTCCTGAATATAAGCATTTGTTCGCGCAATACGGTGTTATGGTTGCCTCAACTGGAAACCTGGCCCTCAGTGTTGGAATCGCTGCTTCAACCTTTGGCTTTAAGACGACCGTTTATATGTCACGGGATGCCAAGGAATGGAAGAAAGCCAAACTTCGGGCAAACGGTGTCAACGTGGTTGAATTGGACACGGACTTTTCTTCAGTCATTCCACAAGCCCGGGAAGCTGCCGCTAAAGATCCTAAGATTCATTTTATCGATGATGAAGGCTCTTCCGATTTGTTTATCGGATATGCGGTTGCTGGTGTTCGCCTTCAACAACAATTCCAAATTCAGGGAATCAAAGTTGACCGCGATCACCCGGTAATTGTATACTTACCAGCTGGTGTCGGTGGCAGTCCAAGCGGGGTTACCTTTGGCCTGAAAATGATGATGGGACCATACATCCACGCTATTTTCTGTGAGCCAACCCACGTTCCTTCAGTCACTCTGGGAATGATGACAAAGCTGAATAATAAAATTTCAGTGTTTGATATCGGCTTGGATGGCAAGACTGCCGCTGATGGTTTGGCAGTTGGCCGACCATCTCGAATTGCCGGCAAGATCATGCGGACATTGCTGTTTGGAAGTGTCACATTCGATGATCCGACAATCTATAAATATGTTGCTCAGCTGATGGATACCGAAAACATCACGGTTGAACCATCAGCCGCAGCCGGATTTACCGCAATTGAACGGGCAATCACTGAAGTGCCTGCATTCAATACCGCCAACGCAACCCACATTGTCTGGGCAACTGGTGGTAGTATGATGCCTGAAAGTGAACGCAAAGTCGATCATGATAAGGGTGAAGCATTACTTTAATATGAAATTAAAGAGGAGCCGATGAACAAAACGTGTGTTTTGCTCATCGGCTCCTTTATTATTGGCATTTTAAAAAACGATTGGTTAGTTCTCGTCATGTTTAGTTAACCAGTAATAAGTTCCAACTCCGCCAATTAACGCTGCAATAATACATCCCGGGATCAGAATCCAAAGCAACGTTGATTTGGGGATGACAGGGTCGGTGATCATTCTCCCGATAACTGGAATTCTTGAAAGCACCCCAATGATAGCGTCAATCGTTAGCACCACATAAATAATTGTCCAAGGCATTCGATGTTTAAAGATGCCGATGTATATGTATGTCATGATCAAAAAGACAATGGCAATCAAGATGATGCCCACCGTTCCATTCGTTTCGAAACTCAGGGGAGTCTTGAGGAAGATTGAACCCGCGACAACTGCCGCAAATAGGAGAACAGCGATCGCGTCGATAACAAACTTAACGACTTTTCGTTGGTAAATTGTCTGTCCGACCAACCAAAGTATAATATTGGCTAGAATGAAGGAGACAATCCCCATAATGATTAAATTGCCCAAGTCGGTTTTGATGCCTGGGGTTGTCAGACTTGGAATCATAAAGACAACGATATATCCCAAGGCAATGCTGAGCGCGAATTTTAGGGTTTCCGTCAAATTCCTTGGTAAGGATTTTAAAATATCATCCGCTGATTCCTTTGGATTCTTGCCGAAGTATGATTGAGCCGTCTGATTGTTGGATTGAGCTTCCAGAATGTCATTGAGAATATCCAATAGAATTTGTTCAACATCAAGGTCACTTTTAAAGGTTGAATTTGCTCGAATGTACGTCATCAGTTCTTCGTAATATTGCTTGTTTTCAGGGGTTAATTGCTTTCTGAGCTGGTCATTCTCTTCAATTAAGCTATCTGCTTTCATCATCTTCGCTCCTTTTGTGGATGAGGCTGTTCACGCTGCTTGATAGGGTATGCCATTGGTTGATAAATTGCTTTTTCTCTTGGACGCCATTGGCGGTAATATAATAGTATTTCCGCTTGGGGCCTTCCTTGGATGGCTGCATTTTTCCAGTGATCAGGCCCTTTTTTTCCATGTTGATCAGCAATGGGTAGACGGTTCCCTTGGGGACATCTTGGAAGCCAAATTGGGTTAATGCTTGGCTAATCGAGTACCCATACATTGGCTCATCACTGATTAACATAAGTAGGCACCCTTGAAGAATGCCTTTTAACATTTGACTGGAAAGATCTTGTTTTGCCAAATGACTATCCTCCCCACTAGTATGTAATGCTTACTAGTAGGATAACTGATTCACACTAGTTTGTAAAGCAAGATAGTAAAAAAGAGCCAACAATTAAGTTGACTCTTCAATGTTTTATTATTTAGGACTCACAAAGCTTCGTCTCATGACAATCAATACAACGACCAACACGCATCCGACCAACCCAAATGCAAATGAGAATCCATTGATTTGAATCAACCAGCCAAACAGTGGGAATGCGATAACCATGACTGCTGAGAATAGGACGCTGGCAACACTTAGCAGAGTTGCCCGTTCCTCAGAGTTGATCATTTCATTATAGTAACTGCTAAAGATGGGGTCGATGAGGGATGGTAACAGTTGAGAGATTAAGAACATGACGATCAGAAGTGGGAGCCAGGCAAGCCACGTCAGCATTAGCAAGCATGCAAGACTGAGGCTCAATGTGATGATTAATTCCCGCTTTGAAAACGTCTTTTGAATAAATGGCGTTAACTGAATTCCAACAATATTTATCAAGGCTGACACAACCATGAGGACAGAAATCATCCAACCGGAAAAGTGTTCATTTTCCATCAAAGTTTGAAAGTAGAAAAAGTAGGAAGTACAAACTGTTGCATATAACGCGTCAAACAACATCAGATTTCTAAGCTGGTGATTGTGCTTCATTATCCGGTATGAGTTAACCACAATTGATTTTACGGATGTCTGTTTTTCAGTCGGCCGCTTTTTGATAACCGGTTCCTTGAAAAGCAGAACGGTTATCAGTCCCATTAAGCCAACCACAATCCCAATGACATAGGTTAATTCAAAGTGCCAGTGGACCAGAAAGCCGGCGATGACCACGCCGAGGGTATTGGCAAATTCAATAATCACGTTAATGCGGCTGATAACCTTTGGATATTGCTTGGTTGACTTGTCTTTAATCAGTGAGTCATACAGCAGTGCTTCAAGGGTTCCCGACTGCATGTTATAAGACAGGGCGTTGATGACAAAACCCAACGCAAACATCCAGAATGTCTGGCCAAAGAGGATAATGACAGCGGAAAGAATCGCTGCTAAGCGGCCTAATATCAGGTCAAATTTATAGGTGAGCCGATCAGCTAAAACGCCGGAAGGAACTTCAAATAAGAAGCTGGCAATGTGAAAGATACTTTCACATAGACCGATTTCAACAAGCGATAACCCTTTTGTCTGTAAGTACATCACCCATAGACTGGTAATGCCGAACCAGGATAAAAAGCTGTAAGTATAACCTTTACTAATGTTGGAAGAATATTTAATTTTCATTTTGCGCACTCCAATTCATGCAGGATCCACAATCGATTGGTTTATTTGGAAATGGCCAAATTGTCGATCCTTTAGAAACTACAACTGAAGTGCATTGATCTCGAAGATACTGTGTTGCAAGCTGATCCAAGCTAACATATCCATCACTCCGTTTCAAAAATTTGTTTATAATGAGAATCTTTTTAATATTAATGAAATTGTACACTTTCATGGAATTCAAATCAAATGGTATTTTATGAGCTTGGACACAAAAACAAGCCTTTCCTCAATAGGGAAGACTCGTTTTTTGACTTGGAGTTGGAAGGTTATCCAAGTTACACGCCCAATAAGAAATGACTAAGCTTTCTTCCTAAAGTCCAACAAACCACTCATTCCAACCACAATGCCAATGAAGGTGAAAAATGTACCGGTTCGAAATGAGAATACAGCGTCTAATGCCAACCCACATGCCAGGCCGACAGCCAGTCCCAACCAGTGATCTTCATGATTGTAACGGGCTTGGGATGGTTCATTCTGATGAGTACTTTTATCCATAAGGATTCCTCTTTTCAAGGTGAACGCTAATCGACGTTCCAAACTTCTTTGGCAATATCTCTAACCAGTTTTAATTTGTTCCATTGCTGTTGTTCGGTAAGCTTGTTACCTTCCTCAGTAGATGCAAAGCCACACTGAGTTGAAAGTGCCAAATTATCGAGTGGAACCTTTTCACTAGCTTGTTTGATTCGGTTAATGACGGCATCTTTATCTTCCAGTTCAGGGGACTTTGAAGTGATCAAGCCAAGAACGATACGTTTGTGTTGATCGCCATTCCAAATCTTTGCCAGTGGTGTAAAGTCACCAGCCCGTTCACTGTCGTATTCCAGGAACAAGCCATCGTAATTTAACTGTCCGAGATAGTCGGCAACGTCATCGTAGCCGCCTGAGAATAGGAAAGTTGATTTAAAGTTGCCACGGCAAATATGGGTGGTAACAGTGAGATCATCAGGCAGATCTTCGAGTAACTTGTTAATGACTTTAACGGAATCTTCTGCCAACTTGACGTACTTGGCATGGGCTTTTGCGTCGTCAGCCGTTGCGTTTAACTTGCTGATTAGGAAAGCCCAAGTTGTGTCGTCGAGCTGAATATATCTGGCACCGAGCTCATAGAAGTGAAGAATGGTTTCATGATAAGCTTTAGCGACATCGTCTAAATATTGGTCCCAAGTGTCATAGAATTTTGACCAATTGTCACTTCGGTTGTCCCGGAATAACATCGTTGGTGATGGGATGGTCTGTTTAGGGGTGACACCATCCGGCGTGATTGATTCGAGAAACTTGAAGCTGTCAAAGAAGGGATGGTCGGGGTTAAATGCCACCTTGCCGGACAACTCTGCATTATCGGTTCGGGTTTTGCTGCCATGGAACTTGTAGCTCTTGTGGTAATCGTATTTCTCAACACCGGTTAGTCCCCAAAGAAAATCCAGATGCCACCAGCTGCGGTTAAACTCACCATCGGTAATATCTTTTAACCCAAGGTCAACTTGCTTGGCAACAATTTTTTTCGTTTCTTCATGTTGAACTGCTTTTAATTCATCGGCGTTGATTTGGCCAGCGTTATATTTGGCATGGGCATCTTTTAGTGCCTGAGTTCTTAATAAGCTGCCTACGACATCATACCGATATGGAAATTTTACTTGAACTGCTGATTTTGTCATGTGTGAATCCTCCTATAATTTTAAAGTTTCACTTACGAAAAAAAGCATTCGTCCCCTGACTGTCATATTGACAATCAAGGGACGAATGCTCGCGTTACCACCCTTATTCGCGTTGTTTTTACAAACAACGCCTCATCGGTACCTATGATACCCGGGAAGTTAACGGTTCCTACCGATTACTCTGCGTTAACGGAATAATGCCTTTTGGAGCTCATCTTCACCGTCTTTTCGATACCTGCTCTCATCTGCCAGGCTTTCTGAAATCGATCCGAGTGGTTACTCTTCTCCTAATAGCTTAAAATTCGTAAGTTTTCTAATTGCTTTTTAATCTAAATCAAATTTTAGTGAATGTCAACTGATTGTTTGCTGATGATTTGTCATTCGATAATCAATGTAAAGGGTCATCAGCAAGATGATATTGATCATAAACGCTGCCGTAAACACTTCCGTGCCAATGGCCTGTAAGACATATGCACTGAACATGATACCAAGGACAAACATGATAATGCCGCTTAAAAAGTGGCTTGCCTTGATCAACGCGGACTTATCACGACTAAAGATTGCTTCATAAACATTGTTCGCAAAGTTTTTCAGGTTTCCTGTCATGATGCCGTTGTTCACACTTGTCACACCAATTTTGTTAAAGACCGTCAGTTCATATCCGGAAAAGAGTCCCAAGCTGAAGAGCATGTTTAACATTGACAGGTTGAAAGCCGCACCCAATGTCAGCAAGCCCAGAAAAATAATGCTGAACAGCAGGAACAGATTGAATCGCCGCTCTGCCGGCAGCTTAATATGTTTGCAGGCCTGTGACATGAATGCCCCCAGTAGGAATCCAAGCAGAACCGGTACTCGAATATAAGCCGTTCCCCATCCTTTGGTGGCATATTCATAGGCGAAGACAACCAGATTTCCGGTTTGGGCACTCACAAACGAGCCATGAAAGTTTTGAAATGTGTAGGCATCGATTGACCCCATAATGAACGTTTGCGCGAGTGTTGTCATACTATTTTTAGTTGAAAAGTTCATGTTGCTCACCCTTCACTAAGTTCTAAGAATTTATACAAGTCTACTATAACAGAGTGGACGACAGTCATTGCAAACTGTCTATTGTTTCTTTCGAAAATCTTGTTATACTTAAAATAATTTTTAATGAGAGATTGTTACATTTAATGTGTAGACTACTAACTATTTATTCGTTAATAGGGTACAATGTTTGTAACACATGTCATTGGAAGGATGATCATTATTAATTCGAGTGTATTAATTGCGGAAGACTTTTCAGCGGTCGGCCGTCTTTCAGCTACTGCTGCAATTGCCGTATTCTCAGCGTTTGGAATGCAGACCGCAACGTTACCGACAGAGATTCTGTCTACTCAGACGGAGGGTTTTGGCAAGCCGGAAACGTTAAATACGGATGACTGGCTGCAACGGGCGACTGATCATTGGAATAGTTTAAATGATCTGAAGTTTAATTCGGGAATTGTTGGATACATTGGCAATTCCAGCACTGCCAACTTTTTACATGATTACTTTTCATATCTGGATTTACCTGAATTACTGATTGACCCGGTTTTGGGCGATCAAGGAAAAATGTATGACGGCTTTGACGACCAATATTTGGCAACCATGCAGCGGTTGTTGAAAATTGCAACGATTATAACACCGAACGCCACGGAACTGAGCTTGTTGAGCGGCGAAAAGCTGGCCGCTGATGCCAGTAACGAAGAGATTGGCCAAGCCATTGCAAAGTGGCGGCACATGAACCATTCTCATGCCCAGGTCATTGTGACCGGTGTGCTAAGAGATGGCGGGATTGGCTGTGTTTACATGAATGAAGGTCATCTTAAATGGGCCGGTTCACCTTATATTTCTGGACATTTCTATGGAACCGGTGATTTATTTTCATCACTTTTGATTGGTTATTTGAATTTTGATTTGGATTTTGATACGGCGGTTCAAAAAGCAGTGATTGGCGTTTACGACGCCGTGAGCTTAACAACCAGGGCGCCGGAAAGCCAGCGCAAATTTGGCTTGAACCTCACGCGCTCTTTGTATAATGTCGCAATGTTTACGTTAGGACAAACAGGGGAAGAAGTGTAAATATAATGGATTTACAAACGATTAAAAGCAACTTGTCGGATGTCTTAACTGAATATTTTGATAAAGTGGCCTTTCCAGAAAACGGGATTTTTGTGGTTGGCTGCAGTACCAGTGAAATTTCGGGCGACTGGAAGGGCACTAATTCTAGGCTCGATGTCGGTAAGGCGGTTGTTTCCACACTGGAAGAATTCCTAATTCCACGAAATATTAACATGGCGATTCAAGGCTGTGAACACATTAACCGGGCGCTGTTACTTGAACGAAGGGTCGCTGAGCGTCACAACTTGGAGATCGTATCGGTTGTCCCAGCCATGCACGCAGGCGGCGGGACTCAAGTTGCTGCTTATGAACGAATGGATGATCCGGTTGAAGTCGAGCACATAACGGCTTTTGGCGGAATCGATATTGGCGGCACAGAAATTGGGATGCACGTCAAATACGTTCAGATTCCGGTGAGAATGACTAACCGGAAAGTTGGCGCAGCAAATGTTGTCTGCCTATCTTCGCGGCCAAAATTAATCGGTGGCGAGCGGGCCAAATATGATTTTACTGAAGCTAACAAAGAAGATTATGTATTGGGAGGCAGTCACTAATGGATCGTAAAAGTGTAGGCGGCAAAGTAAGTAACGATATTTTCAAGGTTGTTTTGACAGCCATGTTTATTGCGGTGACAGTTGCCATTAGCCGATTCTTCATTATTCCGGTACCGATGACGCATGGAAACATCAACTTGTGTGATGCCGGTATTTTCATCAGTGCCATCTTATTAGGACCAAAAGTCGGTGGCGTCGTCGGTGGGGCCAGCGGATTCTTGTTGGACCTGATTTCCGGATACGGCCAGTATATGTGGTTCTCACTGATTGTCCATGGTGCCGAAGGGTTGATTGTCGGACTGTTGGCCGGTAAAAACCCGGATGGCAAATGGACCAAGTTAATTGCCGTTTTGGTTGGAATCGTCATTATGGTCTTTGGATACTTTGTATCAGATTCCGTTCTTTACAACCTTTATGCCGGATATATTGGCATTGGGATGAATCTGATCCAGGGAGCAGCTGGTGCATTAATTGCCTACCTGGTAACGCCCCGTTTGAAAAAGCGGATCTAGACCCAATTCATTGCAGTAGGCGGAGCCGTTCATCAGGAACGATGACCGCATGATAAAGGAAAATTACATAGGAGGAATGTCTGAATGGCTGATAGTAAGAGTGTTTTAACCGATAAAGATCTCTCAGAGCTCCACGAAAGTTTCAAGAACACACCCAAAAGTGATGTGTTATCAAGAATTATTGCGCAAAATGGCGTTAACCAGGCTGCCCAGGATCCCAACGCCCAGGTACGATTGAACCCGGTATTTTCAGTCGATCTGCAAACTGGTGAAGTGACCAATCAAAAGCAGAGCGGTCGTTGCTGGCTGTTTTCATTGGTTAATACTTTGCGTCACCAATTTGGTGCGAAATATAAAGTGAAGAACTTCAATCTGTCTCAAAAATATTTATTCTTCTGGGATAAAATTGAGTTGGCCAACATCTTTTATGATCGAATTCTCGCAACTGCCAGCCGGCCAGCTGATGACCGTGAAGTTGAGGCTTACTTGAATTCTCCTGATGATGATGGCGGTCAATGGGCCATGGCAGCTGCCCTGGTTCAAAAATACGGGGTGGTTCCGGTCAGTGATTATCCGGAAACTTCCAACGTTGAAAACACCGGTGGCTATGATACGGTTATTAACCGCAAGCTGCGGATTGATGCAGCTAAATTACGCCAAATGGTGAAGGATGAAAAGAGCGATGATGAAATTAACGCTGCTCGTAAGCAGATGCTTAATGAAGTCTATCGCATTACGGCTTATTCATTCGGCGAGCCACCTACAACCGTTAACTTTGCTTATCGGGATGATGACAAGAAATACCATAAGATTTCCGGCTTAACACCAAAGGAATTTTATGATAAATACTTCGATGTCGACTTGGATGACTATGTGGTATTCTCCAATTCTCCTGACAAAGACTATAACAAGCTGTACGCATTACCAAGCGAAGACAACATCGTCGGTGGCAAACACATCGAGTTCCTGAATCTGCCAATGGATGTCTTAAAAAAGGCGACAATTGCCCAACTTAAAGACGGCGAAACGGTCTGGTTCGGTAATGATGTCTTGGAGCAAATGGATCGCAAGAAGGGTTACTTAGACAGTCACTTGTTCCGTTATTCAGAATTATTTGATACCGATTTGGAAATGGATAAGGGAACCCGGCTTCAATATCATCAAGCTGAAGTTTCTCATGCCATGACCTTCACCGGCGTTGACCTGGATGGTGATACACCACTCAAATGGAAAGTTGAAAATTCCTGGGGTGACAAGAATGGTGAGAAAGGGTACTTTACCATGAACGATGACTGGATGGACGATTATGTCTACGAAGTCGTTGTCCACAAGAAGTATCTGTCTGATGAGCAGAAGGAACTCCTTAAGCAGGCACCCGTTGAATTGCCGGCTTGGGACTCATTAGCTTAGTGAGCCACATGTTTCAAGCTTTTGTGATCCAGCAACTATAAAGTGAAAATAAAAATGGAATCCAATTTTGGATTCCATTTTTTGAGTTCAGAAATTAATTCGATTTAATTATGTGGTGTTACCCAAACTTGTCGTGCCGGATCGTTATCCAAGTCCCGAACAACTTTATATCCGCTGACCTTCAGCTTGGTTTGATGGTTCTTTCCAGAAACGGTATTCTTTACCGAAATGGTTTGATGCATTGGGATGTCAGAAAGTTTACCTTTCATATAAATAACCGGTTTGTTGGCCGAATCATTTTTGAACGTGTATTTTAAAGTTCCCTGCTTATCAAGATCATTTTCTTTTTTAGCTTCAGAGTAGGTCTTATACATTTTATTGACGCTGTAAATCGTAACAGTATGGTTTTGGCTGTTAAATTTATAGGCATCAATCCCTGATTTGCTCTTATAATTAATTGAACCGTTCATGTACCAAAGGTTGTCATTGGATGTTAAGACTTTCTTGGCTGACTTAGTCTGAACCTGGTTCTGCATACTAGCCTTGCTGCTGTCGTTATTTGAACTCTTATTTGAAGAACTGCTGCAGCCGGCTAAGATTAGTGCAAAGCTTGCAACAACTGCTAAAATAGCAGCTAATGATCTGCGCTTTTTCATATTCATAATCACCTCATATGTTGAAATTATCACATAATACTGTCAAAATCTAGTGGTATGGTTCAATATTAATATTTGATACAAAAGTTTAATAAGATCGCAACTTGAAAAAGGGTAAACTTTATAGAGGGGAGGCAGTAAAACATGGTTACAATTCGAGACATCGCCAAAAGGCTGGGATTGTCGACTTCGACAGTTTCACGGGCGCTAAATAATAATAAACGCATCAGCTTAAAGACCCGTCGTAAAGTAAAGCGAACGGCTGATTTGATGGGCTATCAACCCAATTACAACGCTAAAAATTTGACGAATCGCGAGGCAAACACGGTTGGTGTTATTTTTCCGGTTAATAACCGGGTTGTTGATAACATCTTTTATGTCGGGATTCTAAGAGGAATCAATGCCTTGCTCAACGAGCGCAACTATGTGCTGTCAATTGCAATTGGCGACAGTTCCAAGCAGGTAATTGATAATGTTAAGTCAATGATCAGCCGAGCTCAAATTAAGCATTTTATTCTCCTGTATTCACACCAAAATGACCCGGTTATTGAAATGCTTCAAAAAGAAGACGTCGATTTCGTTACAATTGGAAAGCCCGCGGAAGGCCAGAAGTGGCTGTATGTTGACAACGATAACAGGAAGGCCGGCTTTGACGGTACTAATTTCTTGATGGATCATTATGACTGCCAACACCCAGTTTTCGTCCAAACTCACAATAATTGGCCATACGAGATTGACCGTCGTGAAGGCTACCAAAAGGCGATTGATGAAGCTGGCAAATCGCCAGTATTCTTATCAACCCATGAGAATGATGATGCCTCTGAGGATGATTTTATCCGCAGTAATCCTCAAATGGATGGCATTGTTGCCATTGATGATTATAGTGGCCTGCAGATGTACCACCGTTACAAAATGATTAATCCTGATAAAAATATTGAAGTTCTCGGTTACAACAATTCATTGCCAAGTGAACTAACTGATCAGCATTTCCACTCTGTTGATATTCACCCCGCTGAAATGGGGCAGTCAGCGGTGAAATTGCTGCTGGATAAGCCGGCAGATGATGAAAAGATACTTGATCACATCATTGTTGGCCATGCGATTGTTTGAATCTACGTAAAGAAAGCACAATCCCGGATTGGTGGGATTGTGCTTTTTTGATATTGAGGTGTGGAAACTAAACGCGGTTCTGGATCTTTCTTAAAACCTGTCTCACGTATTGACTATAATCCACCAAAACTATTGACATTTGTGAATATAATCCGATGATAGAAAACAATAGAACTGAAAAGGTACTTATACAGGTTCTAAATATGATTATTTAACAAGGAGGTTACGATACGACTTCACGAGTGTATAATACCCAAAATGTGCCAATCTTATTAAATCGATTGATCTCATTAACAGCACAATATGGTTACACAGTTGCTTTGAATATTATCCTGGCACAAATTTCAATCAACTCCGTCATGTTTTTATGGTGTACCAAGATTATCGGAAGCTTTTTATCTGTTCCTGTTAATACTTGGCTTAGTCATATTCATAATAAAAAGCCCTTACTGATTACTTTAGAGTTGGTTAAAGCGGGAATGTTCTTGTTGCTGCCCCTCTTTTTCCACCATTGGATTCTCTTTGTAGGTGTCCTACTGATTGAGATTGTTGGAGATGTTTTCGGCGGCAACCTGGTTGCTCTGATACCAAAACTTGTTAAGAAA
>NZ_BJVK01000011.1 GCF_007989105.1 Lentilactobacillus kefiri
CCTGCAGTCGGCATGACGTATCACCGAGAAAATAGAGGACATTAACGAGAATGATTTCGTTGATGTCCTCTATTTTTTTACCATCAATAACTCCATCAATGTTCAATTGCCTCTATTTGTAATAGTTGTTTGAGCATGTAACGATCCAATGACAGGAACCTTCAAATTGGTATATACACCATATCCTTTATTGGTACATATCGATTGATAACGCTTAACACCCGGTAAACAGTGGCTTTGACATAATAAAAAGTCAAAAATAAACCTTGTGGTACATGCAAATTAGTTGTATCCTGTATGGGTACACAAAAATGTTATTGGGAGTGGAGAAAATGAAAAAAGTATTAGTAATGTGTGAAAGTGGCATTTCAAGTCATTTCTTAGTCAAAGCTGCTCAACCATTTATCGAATTGTATGGAGCAGACATTCAAATGATTGCAACAGATATTAATAGTGCTAAAGACTTTTTGGATCAAAACATTCAACTTGTTTTAGTAGCACCACAAGCATCTTATCGCGAGAAAGAATTACAAATGTTTGGGAACAAGGTCCAAGTTAAAACAATTCCGGATGATATCTATGGTTGGGGCAATGGTGAAAAGCTCGTTAAGCTGGTTATGAACCAATTGTCTCCCGTTGAGGTTGGATAATGACCACCGAACGTTTAAATCAGATCTCGATGCAAATGCTCACTTTGTCCGGCAACGCCAAAAAACTGTTAACTGAAGTTTTAGATGATTTAGCTAATCCGGACACTCCAAGTGGGGATCATCAAGCTAAGTTGAACCAAACACATCAATACTTAGTCGATGCGCATAAGCAGCAAAATTTGGTGACAGCCGAAATCAATCATGTAACGTATTCCGTTCTGTTTGCCCATGCTCAAGATACTTTGATGAATACTGAGACGATAGAATTTATTATTAAAAAATTTATTCCGATCCTTCAGAATCAAAATTAAACGACTTATGAGATTATTATTAAAAATTGAATATCATTTTTATTGCTTGCTATAGCGCGAAATTCTTGTTGCATATAACATCAACCCATTATGACCATGTTGAATTATAATTCATTGTGTCATATAATGGTCTGTATGATTTATTCTTGTAATGAACGTCAGGAGTAATTAAAAATCAAAAATCTAATCTGATTAACTCGTTTTGTTAATAAGATTAGATTTATTTTTTGGAGGGTATCACATGCAACAACAAGATCAAACAGACCAGGAACGGCGTGCTGACACATCGTTCTTTGGTCAACCACGGGGGCTGTCAACCCTGTTCTTTACTGAAATGTGGGAACGATTTAGTTACTATGGAATGCGTGCTATTCTTCTTTATTACATGTATTTCAGCGTTACAAAGGGTGGACTTGGATTCGACCAGTCATTAGCTGCATCGATCATGGCAATCTATGGTTCCCTGGTTTATTTAACATCCGTTATTGGTGGATTTGTAAGTGATCGTATATTAGGAAGCCGACGCACCGTCTTTTATGGTGGTGTTCTGATTATGCTTGGACACATTGCCCTTTCGTTACCAATGGGAGCTCCAGCATTATTTGCTTCAATCCTGTTAATTACTGTTGGTACCGGACTTTTAAAGCCAAACATCTCTGAAATGGTTGGTGGCTTGTATACCGAGTATGATAACCGTCGTGATTCTGGATTTACCATCTTCGTTTTCGGTATCAACCTGGGATCATTCATTGCACCACTGCTGGTTAGTTGGCTTGGATTCAACGTTAACTTCCATCTTGGCTTTTCACTTGCTGCTATTGGAATGTTCTTTGGCTTGCTTCAGTACATTCGTGGTGGTAAAAAACATTTGCCAAGTTCAAGCCTGTACCCAAGTGATCCACTTGAACCCAGCGACGCAAAGAAATTATCTATTCGAGTTGGATTAGGGGTTGTCGTCTTTGCATTGATTCTTTTATTAATGCAGGCAATGGGCAGCTTATCACTTAGCTCATTTATCTCTCTTTTGAGTATTATCGCAATTGCAACGCCTATCGTTTACTTCATTATCATCATCTCCAGCAAGAAGTTGTCGGACACTGAACGTTCACGAGTGATTGCATACATTCCATTGTTCATCGCTGCCGCAATCTTTTGGGCAATTGAAGAGCAGGGATCCGTTGTTTTGGCGTTGTTCGCTGAAAACCAGACCAACAATAACTTCTTTGGCATTTTCAACATTCCTGCCGGTTGGTATCAGTCTTTGAACCCATTATTCATCATGCTTTACACACCATTCTTTGCATGGATGTGGATGAAATTGGGTAAAAAGCAGCCTAGTTCTCCATCCAAGTTTTCACTTGGACTGGCAATTGCCGGTTTATCATACCTGTTCATGGTCCTTCCAGTCATGCTATTCGGTTCTCAAGCACGGGTAAGTCCTTTCTGGTTGCTCGGAAGCTGGGCAATCGTCGAAGTTGCCGAATTACTCATTTCACCAATTGGCCTTTCTGTTACTACCAAGTTGGCGCCAAAAGCATTTGAATCTCAAATGATGAGTATGTGGTTCTTGGCTGACTCTGCCGGACAGGCCGTTAACTCACAAATTGTTAAATTCTATACACCTGAAAATGAAATCAACTATTTCATGATTGTGGGATTAGTTGCCATCATTGCTGGTATTTTACTGGCATTCCTTGTTAAACCGATTAAGCGTTTAATGGAAGGTGTCAATTAGCTTCATAATTGTATGAATGTGTTATCCTAATTTGGATAGCACATTTTTATTTTGGGGAGAAATGATGATGGTAAAGATCGCCACGTCCAGTGATAACCATTTTGATTTAAATAAAGTTGAGATTGACTCAACGATCAAGGAACAGGCAAAGTACTTAAAAGACCAACAGGTTGACTACTACCTGATTGCCGGGGACTTGTTTAATGATTTTCAGAAGTCGCTGGCCTATGTCAAACAGCTGTCTAAAGCGGTGGCTCCGGTAAAGGTCTTCTTTATCGCCGGAAATCATGACATGATTCGAAATGTCACTTATGAGGAATTGGAAGACGGTTCGTGGCCAGGCTACTTGAATAATCGATTTGTTGATGTACCTGGAACCGATTATCGAATTATTGGGATGAATGGGTGGTACGACTACACTTTTGCGGTAAACGAGGATAAGACTGAAGCCGAATTTCATCGCTGGAAAATGGCCTATTGGATAGATGGTCTTATTTCGCAGCCTATGAGCGATCCAGACCGGGAACGAATAGTTATTAACAATTTAAAAAAACAGCTTCAGAAAGCCAAAATAGCGGGTAAAAAGGTTATTCTAATGACGCACTTTGTTCCCAACCAAAGATTTATCCACTATACCAGCGATTTTCGCTTTTGGAACATGGCCAATGCGATGATGGGGAGTGTGCACTTTCAAAAGTTGATCAATGACTATCGAGTGGACACGGTTATTTTTGGCCATACCCATCAACGGCTTAAACCCGTGAAAATAAATCACACAATTTATTACAATGCAGCGGTGGGGTACCACAATCGCCGTCATAATGAATGGCAGACCAATCATTTTATTTCAGAATGGCAGAATCAATTAAAAATCTTCGAGATTTTTTGATAATGCGCTTGACGGAAGCACGAAAATTTTGTATTATTATATTCGTTGGTTTGATAGCAAACACTCTTTTGGAGGGGTAGCGAAGTCTGGCTAAACGCGGCGGACTGTAAATCCGCTCCTTCGGGTTCGGTGGTTCGAATCCACTCCCCTCCATTTTTATTATTGGGCTATAGCCAAGAGGTAAGGCAACGGGTTTTGATCCCGTGATGCGCTGGTTCGAACCCAGCTAGCCCAATTTCAAACGTCCATGACGACAGGAACTCGTCATGGGCGTTTTTTTGTCCTTTTAAATATCAACCAATTTGATATTGCAAAATATGCCAATTTCCGCTATTGTCAGAGTTAGAAGAATTGGAATAGTCCGATTATACATTTAGGAGGCGCATCATGAAAATAGGCTTTATCGGTGTTGGGGCAATGGCTCAAGCCATTATTCAAGGTTTACTGAAAGCACAATTTGTTCCATCACAAGACATTTTGGTACACAGTGCACATCAACAACATTACGAAAAATACGCAGAACAATTTGGCTTAACTGCCGAACCAACCAATCAAGCGGTTGCTAAAGACAGTGATTTAGTTGTTTTGGCGGTTGTCCCAAAAATTGCAGCGGATGTTTTAGCTGAAATTCGCGGTGAACTATCACAGAAAAAGACGTTGATCTCAATTGTTTCTGGCGTTTCACTCAACCGATTAGAGGAACTGACCGATTACAATCTGCCGATTCTTCGCAGCCTGCCCAATATTAATTCAGAGTTCGGCCAAGGAATGACCGCGGTTGCTGCCAATGAAAATCTGACTGGCGATCGCAAAGCCCAGGCAATTGCGATGTATGAAGCAACGGGCAGCGTCAGTGAGCTTGATGAAAGCCAATTTGCCGCATTCAGCGCAATTTCCGGGAGTGCTGTTGCCTATGTTGATTTCTTCATTGATAGTTTGAGTCGGGCAGGGGTTAAATATGGTTTCAGTAAGGAAATGGCCACTAAGATTGCTGCTCAAACAACCCTTGGGTCTGCCCATGCTTTAATGGCTTCAAAGAAGAGCCCCGCTGAAATGATCGACAAGGTTTGTTCCCCTGGTGGCGATACAATTGCTGGGATCCTCGCGATGGAAGAAGCAGGATTCCTGCCATCTGTCATTAAAGGAATTGATGCAACAATCGCAAAATCAACGGGCAAATCATAAAAAGGGCTTGGCGATAAAGAATGGTAAGAGTATTGCTTCATGCAAAGATTCACACGGGAAATCGAACGATTCCGGATGGCTTTATCAGATTTAATAAACAGATTATTTCTGTTGGCCCTTTTAACAAATATGTCCGGCTGCCCAAAGATCAGATTAAAGACGTAAGTGGGATAACCGTTGTTCCGGGTTTTATTGATATCCACACCCATGGTGGTTATGGGGCGGACTCGATGAATCCTGATCCGGAAGTGATTAGTCATTTTGTTGACCAAATGGCTCAAGAAGGAGTCACCAGCGTCTTTTTGACAACCATGACGCAGAGTGCGCTGGCAATTTCAAAAAGTATGGCTAACATCAAAAAGGCTGCGGAAATCAACCCTAAGATTCAGGGAATCCATCTTGAAGGCCCCTTCATATCCCCGGCGCATAATGGTGCCCAACCGATCAAACTGATCCAACCGATGGATGTTAAAAAGCTGGCGACGTGGTACAAACTTTCTGGTGGCCTCATTAAGCTTGTGACTTATGCACCGGAAGAAAAGTGGGATCCCCGCCTGGAAGATTATTGTGACGTTCATCATATTCGGTTGGCAGTTGGCCATAGCGATGCGACCTACCAATTGCTTCAAAACCTTCAAATCCAGCATGTCACCCATTTGTATAATGCCCAACGTGGCTTTCATCACCGGGAGGTTGGGGTAGTTGGTTATGCCATGCTATCCGATACGGCAAAAGTTGAATTAATTTGTGACGGGTTTCATGTTGCCCCGGAGGCCGTTAAAATTGCCTACAAAACGATCGGGCCTAATCGGCTTGAATTAATCACCGATTCAATGGAAGCCAAGGGCATGCCTGATGGCATCTATCAATTAGGCGGACAAGTTGTGGAAGTCCATGGTGGCAAGGCAACAATGGCCAACGGTCATTTAGCCGGATCAGTTCTCAAATTTTCAGATGCATTTAAAAATATGATCAAATTTACCAAGTGCTCCGTTGCTTCAGCGGTCAAAATGAGCTCGACCAATCAGGCAAATGAATTTCACCTAACTCACAAGGGATTCCTAGAGGAAGGGTATGATGCCGACATAAATTTGTTTGACAATCACCTAGACCTTATGGCAACGTATAGTTATGGGAAATTAGTGAAAAAAGACTAAGGGAGTTGGTATCAGTGGGTTTACCAATTTATATTCAAATTCATAATGAAATCAAACGCAATATTGAAGCCAATAAGTGGAAAATTGGTGATCGAATTCCCTCTGAGCGTGAATTATCAACTGACTTCGGTGTCAGTCGGATGACTTTACGTCAAGCCATTCAGACCTTGGTTGATGAAGGAATCCTTGAACGACGGGTTGGCTCAGGAACTTTTGTCGCCAATCAAAAAGTTCAGGAAAAAATGTCTGGTGTGACCGGATTTACTGATCTCATGCTGGCTCAAGGCAAACAGCCATCCAGCAAGACAATTTCGTATCACACGATGGAACCTTCATTAAGTGAAATGGAAAAGCTAAATATTACCCAGGATCAATCCGTTTTACGGATGGAAAGAATTCGTTATGGGGATGAAGTGCCGATTTGTTTTGAAGTCGCTACTGTTCCCGAAAACATTGTCGATGGTTTGGAAAAATCAGAAGTGACCAGTTCACTTTACCGAACCTTGGAACAAAAGAAGGATCTTCAAATTGGCAAAGCTCAGCAGACCGTTTCAGCAATGTTAGCTTCGGAACGAATTGCCGAGTATTTGAAAATTAAACGTGGCGACGCCATTTTAAGACTGCGCCAAATTACATATTTGCAGGATGGCAGACCATTTGAGTATGTTCGAACGCAATATGTGGGCGATCGATTTGAGTTTTATTTGGAAAAAGAATAATAACGAGATCTGGGTTTGATCCAGAGCATGAAATAAAAAATATTGATGAACGGATCTTGTTCATCAATATTTTTTACTCATTAAGATTCATCGATAATCACTTTGATAAGGAGTTAAACATGCAAGTTAAAATACTTTCAAAAGAAAACCGAACCCCCAGAATGCTTGCTCAATTAGTCAAGGTGTGGGAATCTTCAGTCAAAGAAACCCATCACTTTTTGTCGGCTGACGAAATTCAGCAGATTAAACCCGATGCGATTGCTGCCCTAAAATCGGTTCCAACTTTAGCTGTTATGCTTGATGCTGGAGATTCTCCGGTTGGGTTTATGGGGATTGCCAAGAATCAACTTGAAATGTTGTTTATTGCGCCTGGTCATCGTGGTCAGGGGATTGGAAAGCAATTGATCCAGCTGGGGATAACCAAGTATGGGGTCACCCAAACAACCGTTAACGAACAAAACACCCAGGCACTTGCCTTTTATCAACACATGGGCTTTTCCACGATTCAACGTTTCCCAATTGACGATGAGGGGAGACCATACCCATTGTTGAAAATGGCATTATCATCTACCAATCAATAAAAGAACTCAGACATTTTCTAATGTCTGAGTTCTTTATTTGTTTAAAGTTTCGTTTTTGTGATCTTTCTTTTTGGGCTTATCGTAACGGCTGGCATAAGTTGTTCTGATCAAATCGGTGACCCATGTCATGAAGACGGCAACGACCGCAAAGATAATCCATGAAGTCCAGTCGCGGTAGCCGCCAATCTGTCTTTCAATAACCATAAACAAAACAAAATAGATGACATACATACTCAATCTGGGAAGTCTTAGATAACTGGTAACGTATCCCAATGCCCAGATTCCGAGGATACCATATTGACTGTCTTGAATTGGCTGCTCATGGTCAATCAGATTCCAAACAATTCCGACCATTGTCAAAGCAATAATGAAATAAGTCAGGTTTTTAGCAGAAATTTGTTTCATGTTAACCACCTTAGTTTTTTTTAGAAAATTTTTGCTTGATAATCTGCCACAAATACTTTGGCAGGACCATTAGTCGGCCAATTCGACTGGGTTCTTTAACCACTCGGTACAGCCATTCCAAATGCATTCGCTGCCAGGCTTTGGGGGCTCGTTTAACGGTTCCGGTTAAGACATCAAAGGATCCACCAATCCCGATCCAGAGCCCGTCGGAAGCGGAACGGTTTTTGTCAATAAATTCTTCTTGCTTGGGGTAACCGGTTGCCACAAACACCATGTCGGGCTTTGTCCGGTTAATGTCGTGGACAATATTTCGGTCGTCGCCAAAATAACCATCGTGGGTGCCTGCAATCGTCAAAAATGGATAATCTTTTTCGACGACTTTTCTCAGCTTTCGAATGACGGCCGGCTGGGCGCCAACAAAATAAGCCGATTTTTGGTGGGCATTTCCCCATTCGAGTAGATGAACAAACAAATCATAGCCGGTTACTCTTTCGTGTAGGGGTGTCTTCAACATTTTGGCACCAATGATAATGCCAATTCCGTCTGGAATAATGTAGTCGGCCGTTTGAATTAATTTTTCATATGATGGATCACTTTTTGCATACATCACAATTTCCGGGTTGGCAGTTACCACAAATGTATTGGTGCCATCATTAATTCGTTTATGTAAAATGTTTTGAAACGCTTTTTCAGTGGTATTTAGAAAGTGAATTCCTAAGATATCAACGGTGTTAGCGGTACTTTGGTTGTTCATAATAACTCCTTCAGGCATGATAAATTTTGAAACACTCACATTGTTTTTGTTAATAATCGTAAAAATGATAGAATATATACTAATTATATAACAAATCTCCGGGGAGGATATTGACACAATATGTCAGAACACGATAATTTAACACTTCATACCGATTTTTACGAAATCAACATGATGGCAACTTACTTTGAGAAACACATGGAAAATCGAAAGGCGGTTTTCGAAGTGTTTTTCCGAAAGCTGCCGTTTGGAAATGGGTATGCGGTATTCGCCGGACTTGAACACATTATTCAGTATATTGAAAATTTGAAGTTCAATGATGATGATATCGATTATTTACGACAAGTAACAGATTATCCTGACAGTTTTTTAGAATACTTAAGAAACTTTGAATTTAAGGGATCCATCAAATCCGCTTATGAAGGCGACATTGTTTTTGCCAACGAACCGATTTTGCAGGTTGAGGGGAGCTTGTGTGAATGCCAGTTGGTCGAAACCGCCATTTTGAATATGGTGAACTATCAGACTTTAATTGCCACCAAAGCATCCAGAATCAGAACGGTTGCCGGTGATGATCCGCTGATGGAATTCGGCAGTCGTCGAGCACAAGAGGTTTCCGCAGCCCTTTGGGGGACGCGAGCCACAATCATTGGTGGTTTTAACGCCACTTCAAATGTTTTAGCAGGCAAAAAGTTTGGAATTCCAATTAGTGGAACCCACGCCCATTCACTCGTTGAATCTTTTGGTAACGACTACGATGCCTTTAAAGCATACGCAAAAACGCATCATGAATGTGTTTTTCTTGTCGACACTTATGACACTCTCAAGAGTGGGGTTCCCAGCGCAATCAAAGTTGCCAATGAAATGGGCGACAAGATTAATTTTGCCGGTGTTCGCCTGGATTCCGGTGATATGGCTTATCTTTCCAAGCGAGTCCGGGAAGTTCTCGATAATGCCGGTTATCCAAACACTAAGATTTACGCATCAAATGATTTGGATGAAACAACGATTGCCAGCTTGAAGATGCAGGACGCCAAAATTGACGTTTGGGGTGTTGGGACCAAAGTGATTACCGCTTTTGATCAACCAGCCCTTGGCGCAGTCTACAAGATGGTTTCCGTTGAAGATGCTAATGGCAAGATGATTGATACAATTAAAATTTCTGGGAATGCCGAAAAAGTTTCGACACCTGGTAAAAAGCAGGTTTGGCGGATTACCGATAGTAAGGATGGCAAGTCGGAAGGTGACTATGTCACATTGGCCGATGAAGATCCCCGCAAAGAAAAGTCGATTTTTATGTTCCATCCAAACTACACTTACATCAATAAAACCGTTGAAAAATTTGATGCAATTCCACTTCTCAAGCCAATCTTTGAGAATGGCCAGTTGACTTATAAACGGCCAAATTTAAAGCAGACCGTTCACTACGCTGAAAAAGAGCTGGCATCTTTGTGGCCGGAATACAAACGGGAACTGAATCCGCAAAAATATCCAGTTGACCTGTCACAAAAGTGCTGGGATAACAAACGTGATATTATTGAAAAGATCCGTAACTACATTAACGATATTAAATACTAAATATAAAATGAGGGATGGACATGAGAGCCAAACAACAAGAAATCATTAAGACGTTAAAAGTGCAACCGACAATTGATCCACAGAAGGAAGTTCGCCGAAGTGTCGACTTCTTAAAGGCTTACCTGAAGAAATTTACATTCTTGAAAACACTTGTTTTGGGAATTTCCGGTGGCCAGGATTCGACTTTGGCCGGGAAATTGTCTGAAATGGCAATTTCTGAATTACGGGATGAAACCGGCGATGCCAGTTACCAATTTATCGCGGTTCGGCTTCCTTATGGTGTTCAAGCTGATGAATCAGATGCTTTGGAAGCAATCAGCTGGATGAATGCCGACAAGGTCGTCAAGGTGAATATCAAGCCAGCTGTCGACGCGGCAGTGGCTTCTGTTGAAGCAAATCATATCGAAATTGACGATTTCAACAAAGGCAACATTAAGGCTCGCCAACGAATGATCGCCCAATATGCGATTGCCGGCGCAAAATCCGGTGCCGTGGTTGGAACCGACCATGCCGCCGAGGCCGTGACCGGGTTTTATACCAAATTTGGTGATGGTGCGGCTGATATTACACCCTTATGGCGTTTGGACAAGGAACAGGGCAAGCAGCTGTTGAAGTTACTGGGCGCTCCTGAACATCTTTATGAAAAGACACCAACTGCCGACTTGGAAGACAATCGGCCAGCATTGCCTGATGAGGTTGCTTTGGGAGTCACCTATCAAGACATTGACGCTTATTTGGAAGGCCGCCAAGTTTCTGATAAGGCTGCCGAGACCATCGAAGGTTGGTACAACAAGACTCAGCACAAGCGTCATACACCAATTAACGTTTACGACACTTTTTGGAAGTAGATTTTTAGTGACTTTTCATTAGTCGTTCGGTATAATTACGATAAACAAAGGGAGTAACCAGCAATTACGATTGCGATTATCTCGTCAACGTGAAATACTCGTATTTCCGGGATAAATCTTAAATGGTGAGACTTATGAATTCTTTTAGCGAGGAATTTGTAGGTCTCTTTTCTTTTAGAGGAGGAAGTAGATGAAACAGGAGAAGAAGATGTTTTACCAACGGACGGTCGATGATGTGATGAGCCAGATGAAAGCTCATCCGACCGGACTAACTGATCAGGAAGTCAAAGATCGGCGGCAGCAGTTTGGTGCCAACAAACTGACTTCAAAGCGCCGGACAACACTGATTGAAAAGTTTATTGCCCAGTTCAAAGATTTAATGATTATCATTTTGATTGTTGCCGCGGTGATTGCCGGGTTTGCCGGTGAAACGGTGGACGCCGTGATTATTTTGGCGGTGGTCATTTTAAATGCCATCTTTGGGGTGTTTCAAGAATCCAAAGCCGAAAATGCGATTGATTCACTTAAAGAAATGTCTGCGCCAATGGCGACCGTTCTGAGGAACAATCAATCCAAATCTGTGAAAAGTGAAGACATTGTTCCCGGCGACATCGTCCTTTTAGAGGCAGGAGATGTTGTTCCTGCCGATATTCGACTCACCGAAGCCAATTCCCTTAAAATCGAAGAGGCTGCCTTGACAGGGGAATCTGTGCCGGTTAACAAGCAGGTTGATCCGATTACGGAAAAAGATTTGCCTTTAGGAGATCGGAAAAACCTTGGATTTATGAACAGTAACGTGACATCCGGTCGGGCGACCGGAGTTGTTATTGGCACGGGGATGAATACCGAAGTCGGTAAAATTGCTCATATGCTTAATACAACTGAAGAAACCACTACGCCATTGCAGGAAAACCTGAAATCTTTGGGTAAAATGCTGACAGTTTTAATTTTGATTATTGCGGTCATCGTGTTTGCCGTTGGAATGTGGCGTGGTCAGGAAAGCCTGATTAATATGCTGCTGACAGCCATTTCACTAGCTGTGGCCGCAATTCCTGAAGGACTTCCGGCAATTGTGACGGTTACCTTGGCCCTTGGAACTCAGCAAATGGCAAGACACCGGGCATTGATTCGCAAATTGCCTGCCGTGGAAACCCTTGGTAGTACCGACGTGATTGCGTCAGATAAAACCGGGACCTTAACCCAAAATAAAATGACCGTCGAAAAAGTGTTCTTGAATGATCAACTTCAAGACTCTGCCGATGCCCATTTATCTCTAAAAGATCGTTTAGCTCAAATTATGGTCTTGAATAATGATACCAAGTACCAAGAAAAAGAACTGGCGGGGGATCCAACCGAAACGGCGTTGGTTGCCTTTTACCTAAATAAAGACGAACCGGTCCAACAATTTGTAAATGCTCATCCACGATTGGCTGAAATTCCTTTTGATTCCGAGCGAAAATTAATGTCAACCTATAACAAAATGGATGACGGCAAGATTTTGATGACCATGAAGGGTGCCCCTGATCAACTATTGCAACGGGTTACCAAAATTCAAGACGGTGATCAGGTTCGAGATATAACAGATGATGACCAAGTCTTGATCCGTTCTACCAATCATGATTTGGCAACTCAGGCCTTGCGGGTTCTGGCGTTTGCCTATCGGTTTGTGGATGATGTTCCAACGGATTTAACTTCTAATGCTCAGGAACACGATATGATTTTTGTCGGCCTGATTGGAATGATTGATCCGGAACGTCCAGAAGTGGCTCAAGCGGTTGCCGAAGCTAAATCTGCCGGGATCAAGTCAATTATGATTACCGGTGACCATCAAGATACCGCGCAGGCAATTGCCAAACGGCTGGGAATTTTAGGCCGTGGTGACAATCCCGGCGGTAAGGTCATCAACGGTGCTCAGTTGGATGAAATGTCAGATGATCAATTTAATAAAGAAGTGACTGATATTTCGGTCTACGCCCGAGTGGCGCCCGAACATAAGGTTAGAATCGTCAAAGCATGGCAGAATCAGGGCAAAGTGGTTGCCATGACCGGTGACGGTGTCAACGACGCGCCGGCTTTAAAGACTGCTGACATCGGTGTTGGAATGGGAATTACCGGAACCGAAGTTTCAAAGGAAGCTTCCGACATGGTTTTGGCTGATGATAACTTTGCGACAATCGTTACCGCTGTTAAAGCCGGTCGAAAAGTCTTCTCCAACATTCAAAAATCACTGCAGTATCTTCTATCTGCCAACTTGGGAGAAGTTTTGACCTTGTTCGTGATGACCATGATGGGCTGGCAGATTCTGGCACCGGTTCAGATTTTGTGGATTAACCTGGTAACCGATACATTTCCAGCAATCGCGCTGGGAGTTGAACCTGCAGAACCCGGGATTATGAAACGGAAACCACGTGGGCGGTCGTCAAACTTCTTATCCGGTGGGATTATGAGCAACATCTTATACCAGGGATTCTTTGAAGGCTTCATTACCCTTTGCGTTTATGCCTTTGCAATTACCAACCCAGTTCATGCATCCGAAGCTTTGGCGCATGCAGATGCGTTGACGATGGCTTACGCAACATTAGGGTTGATCCAACTGTTCCATGCCTTTAACTCAAAGACGATTCACGAATCAATCTTTAGAGTCGGCATGTTTAGAAACAAGTTCTTCAACTGGGCATTGTTGGGGTCGGCAATTCTGTTAATCATGACGATTGTTATTCCAGGCTTCAACTCGATGTTCCACGTGACTGAATTGACTGCTTCACAATGGCTGGTTGTCGTATTTGGCGGCTTTATGATTGTTGTTGTGACAGAAGTAGTAAAATATATTCAGAGACACATTTCTCATAAATAAAACAAATGGAGGACTGATATTTTGAAACCACAAGATATGCAACGATATGCAAAAACCGTTTCAGACGTCATTGACGCCACTTCAAAAAATGGTGAAGATTTAAACGATGACTATGAGACTTTACGAAAGGCAATTGATAACAACACACTTGCCGATTTAACCAGTGACCAGTTGAAAGGAATCAAGGACCATTTTCAATCCGGAACCGACAAATATAACGACAACGTTAACAAGCTTCAACAGGTTGCCGTACCGGTCAAGTTACTGGGAAAGCATAAGCTGCTGGTTCGGCACTATGAAGATTATGCCAACGCATGCCAGGCAATGACTGACAGCATTGATCCCGATGCAGCCAAGGTCGATGCCGACAAATTCAATCAGTCCGAAAAGGATCAGGAAAACAGTATCGCCAAGGTATCAAGTACCACGACGAGAATTATGGGACAAATTTAGCAAGTAAATTAAACAGGGCTTATGAGACCTGTTCGATTATGTAAAATTATATGAATCACTTGGGATGGTCGTCTTCGGACGATCATCTTTTTTACGAAAAAGTGGATGCATGCCTAGCTCTCAGCCACTTGCCATTCAGCCAGATATCTTTGAGAATTGCAGCCCAATTGCCGGGTTCTCTCTGCTATAATTAACTTTGACACTATTGATGAGGTGGAAGAAATGAACGAAACACTTGCGCATAAAATACAGCATGATTTACCACATATAAGAGAAAAACAAATCGTTGAAACTCTAAAGATGCTTGATGAAGGGGATACCGTTCCCTTCATTGCCAGATATCGAAAAGAACGAACTTCCAATCTTGCTGAAGTTGAAATTAGAGATATTCAAGATGCTGCTCACCGGATTCAAACCCTGGATAAACGTAAGCAGGAAGTTATTAAGATCATCGACGAACAGCAACAGCTTACGCCGGAACTCAAAAAGAAAATTGAGCAGGCACCGGTCCTTCAACAAGTTGAAGACCTTTATCTGCCATACAAACAAAAGCGGCGAACCAAAGCCACCATTGCCAAGGAAAATGGTCTTGAACCGTTAGCCAAAGCAGCAATGAATTTTGCTTCCGACTTGAAACAGCAGGCCAGCCAATACATCAATCCGGATAAGGACTTGCCAGACGTTGAATCAGTTTTCGCCGGCGTTCATGAAATTATCGCTGAAGACGCCGGTGATCGCGCCGATTTCCGAGAATGGGTCCGCAACAATACCCAGCAGTACGGTCAACTGGTTGTCAAAGTCAAACGTGGCGGCAAGGACGTGGACGAAGATGGCACGTATCAACAATATTATGACTTCAGTCAACCAATTAAATCGATTCCATCATTTAGGACACTTGCGATTAATCGTGGTGAGAAGGAAAAGGTTCTAAACGTTAAAATCGAAGTCAATGAAGCCCCAATTATGTGGCATTTAAAGGCCAACACAGTTGGAAGTCATCAGGGCTTTGCCGCCGAGGTGGTCACTGATGCAATTGAAGACGCTTATCACCGTTTCATCGGACCCGCCATTGAACGGGAAATCCGCAAGCAGTTAACTGAAGTTGCTGCCGACCATGCGATTGATATTTTTGGCAAGAATTTGTACAACCTGTTGATGCAGGCGCCACTAAAAGGAAAAATTGTCATGGGCTTTGATCCTGCCTATCGGACCGGTTGTAAGTTGGCGGTTGTCGACCAAAATGGTAAATATTTGGACAAAACTGTTATTTATCCACATAAACCGGCAAGTGAAGCTAAACGGAAAGCGGCTAAAGGACTCTTTATTGATTTCATCAATAAGAATCACGTTGAAATGATTGCCATTGGTAATGGGACTGCCAGCCGTGAGTCGGAACAATTTGTGGCTGACGCCATTAAGGAAATTAAAACGCCAATCTATTACGTGATCGTCAATGAGGCAGGGGCTTCAGTCTATTCTGCCAGCCAAGTTGCCAGGGATGAATTCCCCGACTTCAGTGTTGAACAGCGATCAGCTGTCAGCATTGCCCGGAGAATTCAAGATCCGCTGGCTGAATTGGTTAAAATTGACCCTCAGGCAATTGGCGTCGGTCAATATCAACACGATGTTCCTCAAAAACAACTGGGAGAACAACTGGATCAAGTTGTTGAAACGGCGGTTAACCGGGTTGGCGTTAATTTAAACACTGCAAGTCCCGACTTACTGGTTCATATTTCAGGTTTGACCAAAACGACAGCCAAGAATATTGTGAAGTTTCGTAATGATTCGGGAGAGTTCAGCGCGCGTGCGGAGCTTAAAAAAGTTCCCCGATTAGGGCCAAAGGCATTTGAACAGTCAGTTGGATTCCTGCGGATTATTGGTGGGAAAAATCCCCTCGATAATACGGACATTCACCCCGAGAGTTATTCAGCTGCCAAAAAGTTAATGAAGAACCATGGCCTGGACATCAATCAACTTGGCGAACCGGCCGTTTCAGCAGCGTTAAGTAATCTCAATTTGGAACAGGAAGCCGAGACTGTCGGCGTTGGGGTCGAAACCTTGAAAGATATTGTCAAAGGTGTTGAAACACCGGGTCGTGATTTACGTGACGAGATGCCCGCACCCTTATTAAGAAAAGATGTTTTGACCATGGAAGACCTAAAGCCGGGGATGAAGCTCCAAGGAACCGTCCGCAATGTGGTTGACTTTGGGGTGTTCGTTGACATTGGTGTTAAACAAGACGGCTTGGTTCATATTTCGAAAATGAGCCGAACGTTTGTTAAAGATCCCAGCAAAGTGGCTTCAGTTGGCGATATTGTGACGGTTTGGATTGAATCAGTCGATCTCGATCGTCACCGAATCCAACTGAGCATGGTTGATCCGGAAGGTTAGGTGAATAGTTGATCGATGACAAATGAACAATTACAAAAAATGGTTGAAGATATTTCGATTAAATATTTTGCCAAGCCGTTCCGGCATCGGGCCTACTTTAATTCTCGGTTGAAAACGACGGGTGGACGATATCATTTAAACGATCACAATATTGATATCAACCCAAAGATGGACGACGGTCAAACACATGAAGTTTTAATCGGCATTATCAAACATGAATTATGTCATTATCACCTGCATTTGGCAGGGTACAGCGCCAAGCACAACACCAAACAGTTTAAACAGCTTCTCAAAGCCGTGGGTGGGTCCCGGTATGCGCCAAGAACCCAGACCCGAACGGCTCAAATTAAATATATTTATCGCTGTGAACGTTGCGGCTTGGAGTATCATAGAAGACGAAGAATCAATTTGGTAAAGTATGTGTGTGGACGATGCCACGGCAGACTTCACCTGGTTAATGAAATTCAGCAGCAGGGTGCGTAGGAAGGAGATTTCATATGGCAAAAATTATTATCAGAGTACCGGCAACCACGACGAATTTAGGTTCCGGTGTTGATTCGGTGGGATTGGCCCTGAAACTTTATTTCACCGTTATCGTTGAAGAGAAGACCGATGAATGGAAAGTCAATCATGCATTGGGCAATGACATCCCAACCGATGAGCATAATTTGATTGTTCAAACAATTTTAAAAGTGAACCCGGATATCCATCCACATCAGCTAACGGTCATTTCAGATGTTCCGATTGCTCATGGATTAGGATCCAGTACAACCGCCGTTGTGGCAGGTATTAAGATTGCCAATAAATTGGGCGATTTAGGATTAACCATCGACCAACAGGTTGATATTGGGGCTCGGATTGAAGGCCATCCCGAAAGTGTCGCCGCAGCTTTATTGGGAAATATGGTTGTTTCAACTTTCGATGGCGAAAAAGTCACTTCGGCCGCACTTCCGGTTCCAGCCATATCTGCTTTGATGTATATCAGACCAGATGGGGTGAGTGAAGTGGAAAGTCGAAAAAAGCTTCCTAAAAAGATTGATTACCCAGTAGCCGTTCACGCCAGCAGTAAAGAGAATGTGTTTATTGCCTTGGTTGCCCAGGGAAAATGGGATCAGGCAGTTCCAATGATTGAAAGCGATCAGCTGCACGAACCATACCGTAAAGAATTAGTTCCGGAAATTGATCAAATTCGATCAACCGCTCATAAACTTGGAATCTTTGGCACGTACCTCAGTGGTGCCGGTCCAACGGTTGCGACCTTGGGCGACAAGCCTTCATTGACGCAACTTCGGATTGATTTGGAACAACAAAATTTAAATGGTAGCTTGCGGTTACTTCAGGTTGATACAGAGGGTGCCACAGTTCGCGGAGAATAATTTCAAAAATCATTTGTCAATTGGCCAAATTTCTGCTATAATTTTTAATTGTTGATGCGGCCATGGCGGAATTGGCAGACGCGCAAGATTAAGGATCTTGTCGGGAATTATCCCGGTGGAAGTTCGAATCTTCTTGGCCGCATGGTTAAAGTTCGAATCACTATCATTTAAATAGTGATTCGGACTTTTTTATTGTGTGGCATGTGATCTTTTTTTCAAATAATAAATAATTGGGGTGCAGAAATGGACTATTTTATTTTTGATGTAGACGGAACGTTGATTGACACGGAAAAAATGTATATGTTACCTTTACACAAAACTTTACTTGAAAATGGCTATAACTTTTCATATGCCGACGTTGTTAAACTATTTGGCATCAATTCAATGGATACGGTTAAAATATTGGGAGTCAAAGATCCGGTCGATATTCGACAGAAATGGTTTGCCAAGATTAAGGACTACACCCAGTATGTTCACGTTTATGATGGCATTGAAGACGTCCTTAAGAACCTTCAGGCCAACCCGAACGTGAGGATGGCCATTGCGACATCGAAAGTTGAAGCGGAATTTCAACGGGATGTTACCAGATTTGGCTTGGACAAGTACTTTGATCAATTTGTTTTTTCAAGCGAGGTCAAGAAAGGTAAGCCGGCACCCGATATGATTCTGAAGGGGATTGAAAAGTTGCATGCCGATCCTAATTCGACCGTTTATATTGGTGATACCAAATATGACCTTCAAGCTGCTCATGCGGCTCACGTTAAGTTTGGATTAGCCGGCTGGCGGACACCAATGTCAGCGGACTTTACCGATACGGATTACTTTTTGAAAGAACCGGCAGATCTGTTAAAAATCGTCCATTCAAATTAGAAATTTAAGCAGAACTCGAACCGTGTTTTGTGATATATTTGGAGTACAGGCTACGTGAATTTTTAAGAAAATAGGTGAGATGATGATTTCAATTTTGGTTGTAAGTCATGGTGACTTTTCGAAAAGCTTAATTCAAACTGCAGAAATGATCGCCGGAAAGCAGCAGCAGGTATCATCAGTGTCATTGGCTGCTAATGATGGCGTAGATTCACTTTCAGCTAAGGTAGACACAGAGTTGTCCAAATTTCCTGAAAGCGCACCAACGTTGATTCTGGCCGATCTATGGGGTGGTTCACCATTCAACGCTGCAGCAAAAGTTGTTGCTAAAGATCCTCAGAAAACCGCATTGATTGCCGGTGTTAACTTACCGATTTTATTGGAAGCCTATATGGCAAGAAACTCATCATTAACCGAGTTGGTCAATAAAATTAATGAAATTGCCGGTGATTCTATCCGCCAATTCACAGTTCCCGCAGATGATGACGATTTAGGAGATGATTTGTTATGACAATGGATATTCGCCTTGCCAGGGTTGACAGCCGCCTGCTTCACGGACAGGTTGCCACTTTTTGGACCCGGGCAGTCAAGCCCAACCGAATCATGGTTGTTTCTGATTCAGTTGCCAAAGATCCACTGCGCAAGACCTTGATTACACAGGTTGCACCACCTGGTGTCAAAGCAAATGTTGTGACGATTAATAAAATGATTCGGGCATATTTTGATTCCCGGTTCGATTCTTTTAATACCCTTTTGTTGACTGAAACGGTTGGCGACATGTTGAAGTTGGCTGAAGGTGGGATTGATTTTTCAAAGATTGGTGTGAACATTGGCAGTATTGCTTATACCGACGGTATGACCATGCTGACGGACGCAATTTCAATGAATGAAGATATTGCCAAGCAGATCCGGACGTTGGCAACCGACTTTAAACTAGATGTTTGTGCTCAAAAAATTCCAGCTGAAAAGAAGGAAGACCTTTTAACGCTGTTAGATAAAAAGGGTTTTTAACAAGTAGAGGGAAAATACATGAGTGTCGTTTCAATTATTTTAATTTTACTGGTAGCATTTGTCGTTGGAATGGATGGAATTCTTGACGAATGGCAGGTTTATCAGCCAATTATCGCTTGTACCCTTGTGGGAATTGCAGTCGGCAATGCCACTGCAGGGATTATCCTGGGGGCAACTTTGCAGATGATTACAATTGGGTGGATCAATATTGGGGCATCGGTTGCTCCTGATATTGCTCTGCCTTCTGTTATTTCAGCACTGCTTGTTTGTGGACCGGCTGCACTAAGCATTAAACATGGCA
Organism: Lentilactobacillus kefiri; assembly: GCF_007989105.1. Lineage (GTDB taxonomy): Bacteria > Bacillota > Bacilli > Lactobacillales > Lactobacillaceae > Lentilactobacillus > Lentilactobacillus kefiri. The sequence goes on from NZ_BJVK01000011.1 coordinate 20,066, forward strand.
TTGCCTTGGCAATCCCGTTTGCGGTCATTGGTCAACTGCTGAATATTTGGATTCGAAAATTGACGGTTAAATTGGTTCATGATGCCGACCAAGCTGCGCAAAACAACCAAATTTCAAGGGTCGATCGACTACATTTAATCAGCTTGGGAATTCAAGGACTGAGAGTTCTGATTCCAACCATTTTGGTGATGTTGATTTCACCTCAATACATTCATCAGCTGATGCAGCAGGTACCAATGCTGATTACCAACGGGATTGCCGTTTCTGTTGGCATGGTTTCCGCAGTTGGATTTGCTAACTTGATTAATATGATGGTCAGCAAATTGTTGTGGATTTGGTTTGCCATTGGTTTTGTTATTGCCATTTTCACGCAGATCAACCTATTTGTGCTGGCCGCATGTGGTTTGGTAGTCGCCATTGGCTTTGTATGGTTAAAAAACAAGCGCCATGGTGCGTCTGGGGATAGTGGCAGTGATGACGATATGGATAGTTTTGACAAAGAACTTGATGACTTATAAAGCGGGTGGGGTTAAATGAATCATAATCAACAAGAAAACATAGGGTCAAAGAAGCCCATTCGCCTCCATAAAACTGATTTTTTCAAAATATTTTGGCGGTCAGGTGTGGAGCAGGGGTCATGGAACTTTGAGCGGATGCAAAATTTAGGCTTTGCTTACATAATGGCGCCCGCAATTAAACGGTTATATCCAGATCCGAGTCAGCGAAAAGCCGCAATGAAACGTCATCTGCAATTCTTTAACACGTCGCCGATCATGCAATCATTGATTACGGGTGTCGTTTTATCCATGGAAGAAGACCGCGCAAACGGCGCTGACATTTCCGATGATACAATTAATGCCGTTAAGACAGCAATGATGGGCCCAATGGGTGGCTTTGGCGATCCAATCTGGCTGGGAACCATTCGGCCGGTGTTGTCGGCTTTTGCTGCCAGTTTGGTATTAAGTGGCTATGGGATTTTAGGACCAATTCTATTTTTCATCGCTTGGAACATATTACGATTGGTTTTTCGATATTTCTGTCAGGCAGCCGGTTATCATCACGGCGCTAATATTATCAATCTATTCAATACGGGCATTATTAAAAATGTTGGGGATGCCACCTCAATATTTGGTGTTTTCATGATGGGTGTGATTGTTGCCAGATGGGTTGAAGTTGACTTTGTTTCGATTTCGGGTTGGTTCAGCCAAATGTCAGGTGGCCATCTGATTGGTCAATTGGCAAATTCAAGCATTGATGTCCTCGCACCGGTTGTGCTGACATTGATTTGTGTCTGGCTTATTCGAAAGCAGGTGTCACCACTTTGGATTATCCTCGGGTTATTTATATTGGGAATCCTTGGATATTCTGCTGGAATCTTGGCATAGTTAAAACTAGTTAAAATAAAAAAAGGCGGGTTCAAAACATAATCGTTTTGAACCCGCCTTATTATTTTATATCTGTCTTTCAGATTAATAGCCGTTATAACTGGATGATGAAGTTGCACCCTGACCATTATCCGTATTTGTTTGACTCGTTTGCAGTTTGGATGATTTGCTTAAACCAAGTGATGATCGAATGTCATTGGAAACTCTTAACAATTCCTTTTGTGGCACAACTTGGTAGGAGAGACCATCGATCATGGCATTTTCACCCTGAAGGGTTTGTGACTTGATATGATGGGTTGCATCGCCATACTTGGCACGAACGGCAATCATATCGTCAAATGTCATATCCGTCTTCATATTGCCTGATAATGATGAAAGGATTGATTTGTAACGTGGTAGTGAAGTGATGTTTAAACCTTTCATGACAAGTTTCTTGATGATCTGACGTTGACGGACCTGACGACCATAATCGCCAAGTGGATCATCGTCACGCATTCTTGAATAGTCCAAGGCTTCACGGCCGTTTAAATGAACCTTCTTGCCTTTTACAACGTTCGCTGCTCCGTACTGGAACGTCAATGGTGGCTTAACATCAACACCACCGACGGCATTAACCATCTTTTCCAATCCACCCATGTTGATAATCGCATAGAAATCGATTGGGATGTCGAGAAGGTTTTGAACAGTTTTAACAGCTGTTCCGGCACCGCCAATTGTATAAGCGGCGTTAATCTTCTCATATTGCTGAGTGTCGCCGGGAACAACCACTTTGGTATCCCGGGCAATACTAGTTAAATGAATGGTTTTTTTCTTTGGGTTGATTGAAGCGACAATCATGGTATCGGTTCGACCGGTATCATGTCGGCCCAAAGCACCGGTATCGGTACCAAGCAGCAGGATTGAAAGCGGCTTGCCCTTTTGAATAACCGACGACACGTTTCGTGCCTTTGAGACGTTGGTGGAGTCATAGGTCTTTTTAAAAGTATTCTTGGCACTGTTATAAGCACCGTAGCCCCAAACCAGGCCACCACCAAGCGCGACTAACAGAACAAAGAAAATGCTCCAGCCGATAATCCTTCTTCGGCGGTGATTCTTTTGCTTATAGTGTGGCTTTTTATCAGCCCTTCGGGAATATACAGGTTCAAATTCGTTTTTGTTATCTTTATGTGATGGCATAAATGACTCCTCGTTTACAAAAAATTCTTACAAAAGTATATTGCAGATTCACATCGGTTTGCGGAAATCTGAGGTTATTTAAACATTATTTAATAATTGTAACATCAGTTGTTCCAAACGTGTTCTATTATACCAAAAATTATAGTCAGCTGTGGATTCTAATTGTGTTATAATAATTCATTGTTATTGATTTTTAGAATTGAGGAATGTTTATGGGTGTATTTTATAACGCAGTTTCCGGAGTCTTGATCATTTTGATCATGATTGCCTTAGGTTTTATATTGGCCAGAAATGACTGGTTTGATGGGAAAATGACCAGTATGATAGCCCGTTTGGTAACTCAGGTGGCGTTGCCGGCGTATATGATTTCCACGATCATGGAAAAGTTTACCGCAAAGAAGCTGCTGACGACGCTTCCTGATTTGTTTTTTCCAATCATCTCAATGCTGCTTCTTTATGTTGTATCCATTTTAGTTGTGAAGTTTGCGAAGATTCCAAAGATGCATTCAGGCTTGTTCATGTCGATGTTTTCCAACTCAAACACGGTTTTTGTTGGGCTGCCTGTCAACATGGCGTTGTTTGGAAAATCCAGTTTGCCATTTGTGTTGGTCTATTACATGGCCAATACGACGTTCTTCTGGACGCTGGGCGTTTACCTGATTCAAAAAGACGGTAAAGGTGAGGCATCATTTAATTGGAAGCAAACTTTAAAAAAAGTTTTTTCACCGCCACTTTTAGGATTCATGGTGGGGGTTGTTCTGGTATTGCTGCACGTCACGCTGCCTGACTTTTTAATGCAGGACTTCAATTACATAGGAAATTTAACTATTCCGCTTTCAATGATTTTTATTGGAATATCCATTAATAGCGTTGATCTCAGTAATATTCATTTTGATCGGAGCAACTTCTTGATTTTGTTTGGTCGGTTTATGTTGGCGCCAATTATCATGTCACTATTGGTGATTCCAACACCGCTTCCTGTATTGATGAAGCAAGTGTTTATCATGCAGTCGGCAATGCCGATCATGACCAATGCCCCGGTTGTTTCGCGACTTTACCATGCTGATTCCGAATACGCGTCAATTATGGTGGCCGAAACAACTTTACTCAGCTTGATTATGATTCCTGTTTTGATGGTCTTAGTTGAGAAGCTATAAAAGAAATGCTAAACTGAGTCTGTTTACAAGTTCCATGAGAGATTTGGATAGATTAGAAGGTGACTTCGGTCATCTTTTTTAAAATTATATTTGTGAACAAATTAATTTGAGTAAAGAAGATGTAAACGTGCCGACATTAGTAATCATGCGCCACGGAGAAAGTGAAGCTAATCGTGACAATATATTTACCGGTTGGAGTGATGTTTCATTAACTGAAAAGGGGATCAATCAAGCCCATACAGCTGGAAAAATCATTGCCAAGTCAAAAATTCAATTTGACGATGTTCATACTTCCTTTCTAAAGCGGGCAATCATTACCACAAATATTGTTCTGGACGAAATCAACCAAAACTTTATTCCCGAGCACAAGTCATGGCGACTCAATGAGCGGCACTATGGTGGTCTGCGCGGTAAAAACAAGTTAAAGGTTAAAGAACAGGTTGGTGCCAAGCAACTTAAAATCTGGCGGCGCAGCTTCACGGTGGTTCCGCCGCTTTTGACCAAACGGGATGAGGATTCCCGATATGATCGCTATGGTGTCAAGATTCCACTGGGTGAGAGCCTCCAGATGGCCCAGGAGCGGTTGATTCCATATTGGGTTGACCACATTGCCCCAAGGCTCTTAGATGGCAAGAATCAGCTCATTGTGGCTCATGGCAGCACACTGCGGGCCTTGATCAAGTTCTTGGAGAACATTTCCGATGAAGATATCCCAAACGTTGAGGTACCAAACGGAAAGCCAATCAGATATGATTTTGATCAACACTTAAATATCATCGATAAAAACTATATGGAATAAAAAATACGACAAATCAGAAAATCTGATTTGTCGTATTTATCTTTTATGGGATGAATGATTGATTTAAGCTAAAGCACCCATTGGGTCCCATGGCTTTAAGACAACCGGATCCTGCTTTTGGGCTTCAAGTTGAGCATCGGTAAGGTATTTCTTGTTAATAACGAATTGATAGACGAATTCATTCATCCAGTCATCGCTCATAACAAAGTAGCCTTTGGTACCAACTTTTTCTCCCCAGCTGTTTTCAACTTTCCATTTAGTTGGTTCACCGTTGACCAAATCAACACCGGTAATAACCATTGCGTGGGTCATTAAGCTTTCGCCATAATCCAAGCGCTCAGCTTTTGACATTGACAGGTCGGAGTCAAACATTTCGTCAGGTGCGTATAAGTTGGTATCCATGATTCCTTTTTTAGTATTTGAACTTTGACCAACATCACTACCGAACCAAACGGATTCGCCATTTTGCAATTGTTTGATGGCTAACTTCTTAAGTTCGGACATTTCCAAGTTTAAATGTTTAACGGGGCGGCCGTTGACAACGTTACCCAACATTTCAATTGTGTAGGTTTTATTGAATGGCTTGTCATCAGTTGGTGAATTAATCAATGATACGTAATCTTCAAGATTTAAGTTGACGTATTTTTTGAAGAATTCTTGGGGTGTAATGCCGGCATCAAAATGATAGTTCTTATCTTTGTCACGGTATTCAAAATCAAATTTGGTAGCAGGTTCACCGAGTGCATAAGTTAACATGCGGTAAACTTCATTCATCATGCTGTCTTTGGTTTCGGCAATCTTTTCGTCAGAAGCTTTATTGGCAACTAATTCCCGCAAAGCAACGGCGTCATGACGAAGTTTTAAGTTTAAAAATTTATTTAATTGAGCAGAACGACTGCTGTTAAATGTTTCAGGCATTGCTGACTTAGGAACGATTCCGTACTTTTCAATTAATGCACACAGCATGTCCCATTGACCACCGTCTTGTTGTGGGGTAGCCATCAGCCAGGCAACTTTTCGTGAATCAAGTGGCTGATCAGCAGTTTTCAAAACATTTTCCAAGAAATAATTTGATTTTTCAAATTTATCCCAGAAGTTGGTGTAGTTTTGAGAAAGCTCAAAGTCGTCGGGAACCTTGTAGGTGTTCATCAGGTGAATCCGCATGGTGTTTAATGCGGCAAACATCCAGCAGCGGCCACTTTGCTTTTGATCGGCAACTTTACCGGTTGAAAGATCAATTGAGAAAACGGGGGTCATTTTACCTTCTGCGGTAAAATCTTCACTACTCTCCAAAATGCCTTGGTGGGTAACGGCACGTTCAATCACTTTTGAATCTTTACGATTGTCAAGATTCTTTTGGTACTTACTAATTTGATCTAAATTAATTTCTGCTGTCAAAAATGATCACTCTCCTTAATAGAATATTATTTTACTCTCATTTATTAAAAAGGGCTAGTGAAGCAAAAAAATGGTAAATAAAAACAGCTGGCGGCAAATGTTCATCAACATGCCGTTCCAACTGTTAAGATGATTTATTTCATTAACGGGCTTTAATAATTTCCGGCCCATCTTTATGTCCCACGATAATTGTATTGACCAAGTCCAGGAACAGACCGTGCTCAATGATTCCAGTCATCTGATCTAATTCAAGTGCCAATTCATGAGGGTGCTTAATGTGGCCCAAATGAAGGTCGATGATGTAGTTGTCTGAGTCTGTAAGGAAATATTTATCGCCATTCATCCGAAAAACCGGGTGATAACCCTTTTTCTTTAATCGGCTGAAAAGAAGATTGCTGCCGTAGGGGATGACTTCAAGTGGAAGAGGAAATGATCCCAGTTCGTCGGCCATTTTAGTTTCGTCAACGATCCAGATGTTTTTGGTTGAATTGATTGCGACAATTTTTTCCCACAGTTGGGCGCCACCGCCACCTTTGATGCCTTGGTAATCGGGATCAATTTGATCGGCACCATCAATTGTCAAATCAATGTGATCAATTTCATTGATTGCTTTAGTTTGGATACCCAAGCTGTGGGCTTGTTCTTTGGTGCGTTCAGAAGTCGGCACCCCAACAATTGAAAGGTGTTCTTTTTTAACCCGTTCTCCGAGTGCATTAACCATAAACTTCATGGTTGAACCAGTGCCCAGCCCAACTACCATACCGTCTTCAATAAATTGAACAGCGGCTTCGCCAGCCAACTGTTTCAATTCGTCTTGATGTGTCATTATTGTCCCTCATTTCAAAGTTGTTTAAAGGTTTTACTATACTACAATACTGCGTTATTTTAACATTTTTGTCAATCAGTGCAAACTATAAAAACTTAGTTTATACTACAATAATAGAATATAACTCGAAAAGGAGCTAGTTAAATGAAACGTGGATTTGAAATTGTGACGAAATATGCCGAAAAAGGACTGACTTTACCGTACCGGACAACGACCAATGCGGCCGGATACGATTTTGAAAGTGCTGAAGAAATTGTGATTCCTTCAATTTGGAAATTAAATTTTTTGAAGGTCCTGTGGGCTGTTAAACATGAAAAGGATGTCTCAGAAACGTCCATTGACAAGGCGAAGAAAGTTTTAAAACCCTTTCTGATTCCAACCGGTATTAAAGCGTACATGCAGCCGGATGAGGTTCTCATTATTGCCAACCGATCCAGTAATCCGCTAAAAAGGGGACTTGTCATTCCAAATGGGATCGGGGTCATTGATTCGGATTACTACAACAATTCAGGAAACGAAGGCGAGATCTTCGTTCAAATTTTGAACTTTGGGATTTCCGATATCACAATTAAAAAGGGTGAACGAATTGCTCAGGGAATCTTTATGCCATATTTATTGGCAGATCAGGACGATCAGCAAAAAAAGCAGACTCGGAATGGTGGATTTGGTTCTTCAGGCAAATAATTTATAAGATGATGTAAAGTCGATTGTCATTCAGGCAAAGCTTATTCATAAAGTGCTAGAATATTTATAGTGTAAGTAAAAGGAGAATTTAGTTGGCAAAAGTTAAAACTCAATTTGTATGTCAAAACTGCGGCTACATTTCCCCAAGGTATTTGGGACGCTGTCCGAACTGTAATGAGTGGAACACCCTCGTTGAAGAAACCGTTGCACCGAAAAACAGTACCATGGCAACAAAGAGTTTGCGGCGAAATGGCATTCATGACAACAAACCCGAAGCAATCAATAAAGTTGAATTTCACCAAGACGTTCGTTTTAAGACTGATATGGAAGAGCTCAACCGAGTTCTTGGCGGCGGGGTTGTTCCCGGATCACTGATTTTAATCGGTGGCGATCCTGGAATTGGAAAATCAACGTTGATGCTGCAGGTTTCAGGTCAGCTTAGCAAGTCTGGTACCATATTATATGTATCCGGAGAGGAAAGTGCCTCGCAGATTAAGATGCGGGCCGATCGACTGGGTGTCAACAGTGATAACCTCTATGTTTATCCGGAAACCGATATGGACGTGATTAAGGATACAATCAATGATATGAAGCCGGATGCGGTGGTCATTGATTCTGTTCAAACCATGCAGATTCCTGAATTGCAGTCGGCTACCGGATCGGTTGCCCAGATCAGAGAAGTAACCGCTGACCTGATGAACATTGCCAAGGGTCAGGGCATTACGGTCTTTGTTGTCGGTCATGTGACCAAGGGTGGCGCGATCGCCGGACCAAAGATTTTGGAACACATGGTGGACACTGTCCTGTATTTTGAAGGTGATTTACATCACTCATACCGAATCTTGCGAACGGTTAAGAATCGATTTGGTTCAACCAATGAATTGGGTGTGTTTGAAATGCGGACCGATGGCTTGCGCGAAGTGAAGAACCCTTCGGAAATCTTTTTGGAAGAACGGCTTAAAGATGCGACTGGATCTGCCATTGTGGTATCAATGGAAGGAACCCGGCCAATTTTGGTTGAAATTCAGGCTTTGGTGACGGCTTCTGTATTCGGGAATGCCCAACGAACAGCTACTGGTCTTGACCGTAATCGGGTATCATTGATTATGGCAGTTTTGGAAAAGCGTGCCGGATTGATGCTTCAAAACCAGGATGCTTATTTAAAGGCTGCCGGCGGCGTTAAGCTTGATGAACCGGCAATTGATCTGGCAATCGCTGTTAGTATTGCTTCATCATACAAAAACCGGGGTACCAGTCCAACTGAGTGTTATGTCGGTGAACTTGGGCTTACCGGTGAGATTCGTCGGGTCACCAGGATTGAACAACGGGTTGCCGAGGCACAGAAATTGGGCTTTAAACGCGTGTTGGTGCCAGCCAACAATCTTCAGGGATGGAACCCACCAAAAGGTATCGATGTGGTGGGAGTTTCAACCCTTTCACAAGCATTAAAGCTTGCACTGGGATAAACTAAAAATGAGAGAAGGCGAAATTGTTGAAGAGAAAAAGAATTGTTAGAATTGTGTTTACGTTAGCCGGTGCTGCAATTGGTGCCAGTTATTTTCCTTTGATTTGGCTGTTATTCCAGGTCCGGTATGGAACCTTGTTCAACAACACTGCTACAAACGCAGTTGTGGGTGCAATTATTTTTTATTTTATTTCGTTGCTGACAGGGAACTATATCTTAAAAGTCGTTGATCGAATGGAAGCCCGTTTAACCAAGCAGAGTCCGTTATCGTTGTTCTTTGGAACATTGGGACTTATTGTCGGTTTAGTGGTTGCTATTTTGATCTCGATTGTGTTCTTTAGAACTCAGACATTCTTCTTGAATACAATGATCCCAACGATTTTGATGTTGGTATTGGGATATTTTGGATTCAGAATTGGAAACACTCAAAGCGATCGTTGGCGAAAGATGTTTCAATCTCGACGAAAGTCGGAGAATGCCAAAGAAAAAGATGAAAAGATTATTGATAAGCCCGTTGATAAGAATTATCACCACTATAAAATTCTTGATACCAATATTTTAATTGACGGTCGGATTTACGACGTTGTTAAAACCGGGTTTATTGAAGGGACATTGTTAGTACCAAAGTTTGTGTTGTATGAACTTCAGTACATTGCCGACTCCAGTGACAGTGTCAAACGGGTTCGTGGCCGTCGTGGCTTGGATATTTTGAACAAACTTCAAAATGAAAAATTAATTCCAATTGAGATTTACGAAAAGGATTATGAAGACATTCCAGAAGTTGATAGTAAGTTGATCCAACTTGCCAAAGATGTTGATGGTGTTATCATCACCAATGATTTCAACTTGAACAAGGTCATTCAGTTCCAAAACGTTAAGGTGTTCAATATTAATGCTCTGGCCAATTCACTTCGTCAGAAGATTTTACCCGGCCAGAAATTGAACGTCATGGTTGTCAAAAACGGAACTGAACGGCAGCAGGGTGTTGCCTACCTTGATGACGGCACAATGGTTGTTGTTGAAGACGGTCGTTACTTCTTAAATGATCACATTGATGTGGTTGTTACCAGCGCGATCCAAACCGATGCCGGAAAGATGGTTTTTGCCCGTCCTGAGCATTCCACCAAGAATATTACCGATAAAAATGATTCGGGGAAGAATAATGGCAACGGAAAAAACAGCTCCAATAGCAAGAAGTAGCTTTGCTCCCTTTATTTTTAGCAGCGTTCATTGTACACTTAAAATATTGACAAAATTTTGATTAATTTTAGAAAGAGGCGTTATACATTGGCAAACAATGCAATTCGAGTTCGTTATGCTCCAAGTCCTACAGGTCACCTGCATATCGGAAATGCACGTACAGCCATTTTCAACTATTTATTTGCCCGTCATAACAAGGGTAAGTTCATTATCCGGATCGAGGATACCGATACCAAGAGAAACGTTGCTGACGGTGAAAAGAGTCAGCTTGACAATTTGAAATGGCTCGGTCTTGACTGGGATGAAGGTCCCGATGTTGGCGGTGATTATGGTCCATATCGTCAATCTGAACGAAAAGATATTTATACACCACTTATTCAGCAGTTGATGGATGAGGGGAAAGCATATGAATCATACCGGACCGAGGAGCAGTTAACTGCCGATCGTGATGCTCAAAAGGCACGCGGTGAAATGCCTCATTATGAATATGAGTACGCCGGAATGACCGAAGACGAAAAGGCTCAAGCAATTGCCGATGCAAAAGCCAAGGGCTTAAAACCAGTTATTCGTTTCCGCGTTCCCAAGAATCATGATTACACATGGGATGATATCGTTAAGGGCAAGGTTTCATTTAACTCTGATACCATTGGCGGTGACTTTGTCATTCGTAAACGTGATGGCATGCCAACTTATAACTTTGCCGTTGTTTGTGACGACCATTTGATGAAAATCAGTCATGTCTTCCGTGGTGACGACCATGTTGCCAACACCCCAAAGCAATTGATGATCTATGAAGCATTTGGCTGGAAAGCACCAAAATTTGGCCACATGAGTCTGATTATCAGTGCCGATACCGGTAAGAAGTTAAGTAAACGTGACGAATCAGTTCTTCAGTTTATCGAACAGTATCGTAAATTGGGTTACCTTCCCGATGCTATGTTCAACTTCATCTTGTTGTTGGGCTGGTCACCAGTTGGTGAAGATGAAATCTTTAATAAAAAAGAATTCATCAAGATGTACGATGAAACTCGTTTGAGTAAATCTCCTGCCAAGTTTGATTCTAAAAAGTTGGAATGGATTAACAACCAGTACGTTAAAAAGGCCGATGACAGCACCATCGTTGATTTGGCTTTGCGTCAACTGATTGCAGGGGGCAACATTCCTGAAAATCCAGACAATAAGACAATTGAGTGGGCTCGTCAGCTGATCATGCTTTACAAGCGTGAAATGAGCTACATGGCTCAAATCAATGATATGGCTTCCGTGTTCTTCGAAGAACCTGATCAAATTGATGGTGATGCGTTGGCAGAAATTTCCAATGACACTGCACCCGTCGTTTTGAAAGAATTTCTTGCCAGAATTCAAAAACTTGATATTTTTGATTCCGTTGAGATCTTCAAGACAATCAAGGCTATCCAAAAGGATACCAAGATTAAGGGACGTCAATTATGGATGCCAATCAGAATTGCCGTTACCCATGAGATGCACGGTCCTGAATTACCAGAGTCCGTTGAACTTGTTGGTAAGCAAAAAGCAATTGAGCATATTAAAGAAACTTTAGCCCAAATTGATAAAGCTTAATTTATAAAAAATATTATTGATTCGATTGGTCTCGTTGCATTTACAGCGAGACCTTTTATTATGGATTATAGTTATCGTAATAAAAAAGTACGAATTATGATATTATTTGAGTATATAAAGATAAAAGAGAGGAATTCGAAATGTTGCAGATATTTAATACCCTCACACGAAAAAAAGAAAAATTTGAACCGATCACCCCAGGTGTCGTAAAAATGTATGTCTGTGGCCCAACTGTGTACAATTACATTCACATCGGAAATGCCAGAAGCGCGATCGCCTTTGATACTGTCCGCAGATACTTGGAGTATCGAGGGTATAAGGTGAAGTACGTTTCGAATTTTACTGATGTTGATGACAAGATGATTAACGCGGCTCGTGAAAATCACACAACTGTGGAAGCGATTGCGGATAAATATATTAAGGCATTTATGCAGGATACTGCTGCCTTGAATATTTCCAGTGATGTGATTCATCCACGGGCAACCCAAAATATTCCTGAAATCATTGATTTTGTAAAGAAACTCGTTGATAAGGGATATGCCTACAATGTTGACGGTGACGTTTATTTCCGGGCACGAAAATTTCCGAGCTATGGTGCTTTGCCACATATCAATGTTGACCAACTTGAAATTGGGGCCAGTCAGCATGTTAGTTCCGAAGAGATGGCCAAAAAGGAAGATCCAATTGATTTTGCACTCTGGAAGAAATCCAAGGGTGATGAGATTTCATGGGATTCTCCATGGGGAAAGGGTCGTCCCGGCTGGCACATTGAGTGCTCCGTCATGTCCACCAAGTACCTGGGTAAAACCATTGATATCCATGGTGGCGGTGAAGATTTAATTTTCCCACACCATGAAAACGAACGTGCTCAAAGTGAAGCCAACACTGGTCAAACCTTTGTTAACTACTGGATGCACAATGGTTTCGTTACAATTGGTGATGACAACGAAAAGATGAGCAAGTCCCTTGGCAACTTTATTACGGTTCATGATTTGTTAAAGAACCTGGACGGTCAGGTTATTCGCCTGTTGATGTCGACAACTCATTACCGTCGGCCGATTCAATACAGTGATGCCAGCGTTCAAGAAGCCAGCAGTAATCTGAAAAAAATTCAGACTGCATTTAATAATCTGACTTACCGTCTTCACAATGCTGATGAAGGTGATGATCCTAAGACTGACCAGGAAGTTCGCCAGATTGTTGCCGACTTTACCGATGCCATGGACGATGATTTCAACGTTCAAAATGGGATTGCTGCCGTTTATGAGTTGGCGAAATTTGCCAATACTTACAGCGAAAGAGAAACAGTATTCAAACTCAGCCTTCAGTTCATTATTAATACCCTGCGCGAACTGTCAGGGGTCTTTGGTATCAAGCTGGAACAGACTGAATTAAAAGATGATGAAATTTGGGCCTTGATTCATGAACGTGAACAAGCCCGTCATGACAAAGATTTCATCCGAAGTGATGAGATCCGGGAAGAATTAAAAGCCCGTGGCATTGTATTGGAAGATACCCCACAAGGCACCCGGTTTAGAAAGGAATAACAAGTTTAATGATTGATAATTTTGCCCAGTTAAACGGAATCGCCTTGGCATATATGGGGGATGCAGCTTACGAAGTCTTTATCCGTAGACATTTGATCGCCCAGGGTCTAACAAAGCCAAAACGTCTGCAGCACGTTGCAACCAACTATGTTTCTGCAAAAGCCCAAGCGGCCTTGATTGATTTAATGGAAACTGATGGCCTGCTTAATGAAACCGAATGGGACTATTTTAAACGCGGTCGAAACGCGAACAGTCACACCCATGCCAAGAACACCGATGTGATTACTTACCGCATTTCAACCGGCTTTGAAGCAGTATTTGGTTACCTGTCTTTGAGTGACCAAAATGATCGAATGAAAGAAATTGCAGACTGGTGCATTAAGCAGGTAGAAAGTGGGAACCTTAAACATGAAGAATGATAAGCGGAATCAGGAACATCAAAATGATAATGAGGATCACAGTGAAGAATTTGTGATCGGCCGACACCCCGTTGTTGCAGCATTGAAGAGCGACAATCCGGTCAACAAGCTGTTTATTCAATCGGGAATTAAAGATGATGATAATATCATCTCTGAAATTATGAAGTTGGCTCACAAAAAGCGCTTGGTAATTTCAAAAGTTCCCAAGCAAAAGCTGGATAAATTATCCAACAATCAGAACCATCAGGGCGTTGTCTTATCAATTGCGGCATTCAAATATGCAACAATCGCTGAACTATTTGCTAATGCCAAGAAGCAGGAAGCTGAACCATTCTTTGTGATTCTTGATAATATTGAAGATCCTCATAATCTTGGATCAATTATTCGGACGGCTGATGCTGCCGGGGTTTCCGGTATTATCATTCCCAAGCATCGAGCAGTTGGTTTGACTGCAACGGTTTCCAAGACATCCGCCGGAGCCATTGAAAGAGTGCCGGTTGCCCGGGTTACCAATCTTTCAGCAACCATCAAAGAGTTGAAACAACGTGGCATGTGGGTCTTTGGAACCGACATCTCTGGAACTGATTATCGTCGTTGGGATGCCAAAGGTTCAGTAGCCGTCATTATTGGTAATGAGGGAAAGGGCATTTCGCCATTGCTTAAAAAGCAGGTCGATGAAATGCTGACGATTCCGATGATTGGTGACATTCAAAGCTTGAATGCCAGCGTTGCGGCAAGTATCCTGATTTATCAAGGCTTTAATTCCCGTCATCCACTATAAAAATAATTGAAGCCGGTGATGAATAATGAAAGAAGACCTTTTAATAGTTGATGCTTACAACATGATTGGCAACTGGCCTCATTTGAACAAACTTAAGCAGGCAAATCGGTTGGAAGACGCAAGAGAGGAGCTTTTGGCCGAATTGTCGGAGTATAAAAAGTATCGGGACATCAATATGATTGTGGTTTTTGATGCCATGTATGTTCCGGGAAATTCTAAGAGCTTTCGCAAGTTTGACATGGAAATCGTCTGGACAAGCAAGGATCAAACTGCCGACAGCTATATTGAAGCCTTGGCCCATCGAAAGCAAAATCGATTTACCCAAGTGATCGTTGCCACCAGTGACCAGGCTGAGCAGTGGACGATTTTTGCTGCCGGCGCATTAAGAATCCCGGCACGAGAACTTCTCCGGGATGTTAAACGCGCTAAGCAGGAAGTGGATACCGAAGCTCGAAAGATGACTGATAAAGGCGAAGTCTTCAGACATACACCTTTTGATGCCAAACAGTTGCTTGAATTGGAAAAGCTCAGAGATAAAATGATGCATGATGATCAATAAAAATATCATTATTCTGATATTTTGAAATTGGTATAGGTATCATTTCAGGATAGTGAACAGCGGTTCGTCTTGTCGATAACGTTCTTCTTCGTTAATCTTTTTTGTATTCGAAAAATTGATTATAACCATAACGAAGGGAAGACAAAAATGGACTCAAAGAAATTATCTGAATTAATTGTACGGACCGCTCAAAAAGATGGGGAAGCTCTTACGGAACTTTTTCAAAAGTACTATCCAATTGTCGGGAAGTGCCGAAGAGAGTATTATTTACGTGGGTACGATAGAGAGGACCTTGACCAAGAAGCCAGGTTGGTCTTATATCGGACAGCCTGTCGATTTGATCCGTCGCGTAACGCCGGCTTTGGAACTTTTTACAGATTGAGTTTGAGAAATCGGTTCTATGACATGATTCGAACGACCAACGCCAAGAAGCGGGTTCCCAGTGAGCCGTTAACGTCGATTGAGGCAAATGAAACGCTGTATGCGGCAACGGTCGCTGATAAATCCGCAAGCAGCCCACTGATTGCAGCAATTGTGGATGAGGCTTTCAAAGAGTTGTCCAAGTGTTGTTCGGCTTTGGAAAAAGAAGCGTTCCGTTTAATGCTCACAGAACATGATTTTAGTGATCTTGATCCTAAAACCCAGCGCGCACTCGCGAATGCATTCGAGTGTTGCCGTCGTAAATTTGATGGTGGCATAATTGACTGAATTGTTTTTGAATGATATTATTACTATGCTTGTAAGGAGGTGCCACCATGGCACAAAGAAAAGTCGCTCTAGCTTGTTCAGTTTGTGGATCCCGGAACTATACGATTCCTGAAAATCCCAATCGGACAAAGCGCTTGGAGTTAAATAAGTTTTGCAAGTATTGCGGAAAGTATACTTTGCATAAAGAAACTCGTTAATCTTAAACGTAAGGGGATAAAATTTTGCGATTAATCAATTTTTTCAAAAAAGTTGCTCAAGAAATGAAAATGGTTACCTGGCCTGATGTTAATCAGACTCGCACCGATACCAGTACTGTTATTGGTACTTCAATCATCATGGCTATCTTTTTGGGCCTTGTTGACTGGATCGTTCAATGGGCATTGCAATTTCTTGCATAGCCATTTGAGCAAAAATTTGATATAGTTAAGTTGAAACCTGCGAAAAGTGTCAGGTTTTTTTATTTGAACTCATTTAAGATGAATTTACGAAGGAGCAGAAAACATGGTCGAGTCAGCAGAAAAACAATGGTACGTATTGCATACTTATTCCGGATATGAAAACAAGGTTAAGATGAACCTTGATAGCCGAAAAGAATCAATGGGCATGCAGGATTACATTTTTAGAACAGTCGTTCCGGAACAAGAGGAACACGAAGTTAAAAATGGTAAAGACAAAGTCAAAATGGAAAAGGAATTTCCCGGATATGTTTTGGTTGAAATGATCATGACTGACCAGGCTTGGTATATCGTCCGAAACACCCCAGGAGTAACTGGATTCGTTGGTTCTCATGGTCAAGGAAGTAAGCCAACACCACTGCTTCCAGACGAAGTTGATCTAGTGTTGAAACGTATCGGTATGAGTTCACGTCACGAAGACTTGGATGTCAGCATCGGTGATACAGTTAAAATCGTTGACGGTGCATTTACCGGACTTGATGGTAAAGTAAACGAAGTTGATAACGAAAAGCAACGACTGAAGGTTAATATTGAAATGTTTGGTCGTGAAACAAGTACCGACCTTGACTTTAATCAGATTGATACAAACCTTTAATTAAAGTAGGTGGTCACGATGGTATGGTTGGCCGTTGGACTGGTATTGTTGGCTTCAATCATATTGGCTGTTAGCAAAATAACTGCCCTTGGCAGGCCAAACCCGGTTAAGGATGATGAAGATCCAGCCAATATGTTGGAAGGCGTTCCGACGCTGTTTATTCCCGGGTACTTTGGCAACCGGTTTTCGTTTGGCAGATTGTTAAATCGAATGACCAAACGATATGGCGCTCACAAGTCAATGGTGGTCAAGGTGGACCGACATGGAAATATCCATGTCTCGGGGACGCTGAGCAAATCGAAGGCTTTGATTCAAATACTCTTTGCCAAAAAGGCTTCGAGACCCCAGGAACAGGCTGTCTGGTTATCGCAGATTCTTGACCTGCTCCAGACTCGTTATGGAATTCGAAAAGTCAATCTGGTCGGCTACTCCATGGGTTGTATTACCATTTTCTGGTTTCTAACCCATCAAAGCCAATCAGGTCTTGTAGCGGTTAAGCATGTCGTGGCAATTGCGGGACCGTTTAACGATTCCGAAATTGCCCGGAGTACCAATGAAGTGGATGCTTATCCATTGAGTCCCAAAGGGCCAGTCAAAAGAATGCCAATTTATCGAGCATTGGCCAAACGGATATTTGAAATTCCCAAGGATATTAAAGTCTTGAACATTGCTGGAAGGATCAGTAACCTTCAGCAGGACGATGGGGAAGTTTCGGTCAATAGTGCCTTTTCACTGAGATATCTTTTGCGGGAACCAGTCGCACAATACCATGAACTGGTTATCCGCGGAAAGCGGGCCAGTCACCGGCTGCTCCATGAGAATGCAATCGTGGACGCAAGTATTGCAAAATTTATTTGGAATCTTTAATTTAGGTTGTTCAATGAAAATGTTTATGTTATATTAGTATGGTATGTTTAAGCATACGAACGTGGGAGGAGAAATTTTGATCTCCACTTACCACACACGGACTTAAGGAGGTTATGTCTCGTGGCTAAAAAAGTAGCTAATATCGTTAAATTGCAAATTCCAGCGGGCAAAGCAACACCTGCCCCTCCAGTTGGTCCTGCATTAGGTCAAGCAGGTATCAACATCATGGGATTCACTAAGGAATTTAATGCACGTACTGCCGATCAGGCAGGGATGATTATTCCTGTTGTTATCACTGTGTATGAAGATCGTTCATTCGACTTCATTACCAAGACTCCACCTGCTGCTGTTTTACTCAAGAAAGCTGCTGGTGTTCAAAAGGGTTCCGGCGAACCAAATACTAACAAGGTTGCAACTGTTACAAAAGACCAAGTTAAGAAGATTGCCGAAACTAAAATGAAAGACCTAAACGCAGCTGATGTTGAAGCAGCAATGCGCATGGTTGAAGGTACTGCACGTAGCATGGGCTTCACTGTCGAAGGATAGTTTAACCCGCTATATAAGTACTTTCTACGATGATGCACTGTTTCACATCGCGTGGGAGGTTAATCCGTTATAACCACAAAGCAAGGAGGAAAACACACATGGCTCATAGAGGTAAAAATTACAAGGCAGCTGTCGCAAAGATAGATGCTGAAAAAGCATACCCAATCAAAGATGCTGTTCAATTGATTAAAGATATTGATTTTGCAAAGTTCGACTCAACTGTCGAAATTGTATTCAAATTAAATGTTGATACTAAGCAGGCTGATCAACAATTACGTGGTGCCGTTGTTTTACCAAACGGAACTGGTAAAGATCAAACTGTTGTTGTATTTGCAAAAGGTGACAATGCCAAAGCAGCTAAAGATGCTGGTGCTGACTTTGTCGGTGACGCTGACTTGGTTCAAAAGATTCAAGGCGGCTGGCTTGATTTCGATGTTGCAATTGCAACACCTGACATGATGGCTCAAGTTGGACGTTTAGGTCGTGTTCTTGGACCTAAAGGTTTGATGCCAAACCCTAAGACTGGAACTGTTACTATGGATGTTGCCAAAGCCGTTAAAGAATCTAAGGCTGGTAAGGTTACTTACCGGACTGACCGTGATGGTAACGTTGCTGTCCCAGTTGGTAAAGTTTCATTTGATACCGACAAACTTGTTGGTAACTTAAAGACAATTGAGGATGTTATCGTAAAGGCACGTCCAGCTTCTGTTCGTGGTATTTACGTAACCAACGTTTCAATTTCAACTACATTTGGCCCTGGCGTCAAAGTTGATCTTGGCTCATTTGCAAGTGATGAAGCTTAATTAGTTTCGATTTAAATAAAAAATCCCTAATTGACGGTTTATGACCTAGTGTGATAGACTGTTAGTTGCTGATATATTCGCCTAAGACTCAGGTGGCTTCCATGCCTTAATATCCTGCCGAGGAAAGTAATTCTACTTTTTTCCTATGTCTGGGTGGGCATAGGGATTTTTTATTAAATCCCAACAAATATTTTGGGAGGTGAAATTCGTGAGTGAAAATGCTGTTGCTGTTAAAGCAAAAAAGGTTGAAGCTGTTACTGAAGAATTAAAGAAAGCTTCTTCTATCGTTATTGTTAACTATCGTGGTTTAACTGTTGCTGAAGTTACTGACTTGCGTAAGCAGTTACGTGACGAAGGCGTAAAGATGGAAGTTGTTAAGAACAAGGTAATGGATCGTGCCGCTGTTAATGCCGGCTTTGAAGATTTGAAGCCAACATTTGCAGGTCCTACTGCTGTTGTATTCTCATCTGAAGATCCTGTTGCTGGACCTAAGATTGTCCACAACTTTGCAAAGACTAACGACCAACTTAAACTTAAGGGTGGCGTTATCGATGGTGAAGTTGCCAGTCTTGATGAAATTACTGCTTATGCTGCATTGCCTAGCCGTGATGAATTGTTATCTACTCTTGCTAACATTCTTCAAGCACCTGTACGTAACTTCGCATATGGTGTTAAAGCTATTGCTGATAAGAAACAATCTGACGATGGCGACGCTGCCTAATCAGAACTAAATAAATTCCAATTAATGGAGGAAAATAAAATGGCTTTTGATAAAGATAATATTATTGACCAATTAAAAGATGCTTCAATTTCTGACCTTAACGACTTGGTTAAGTCAATTGAAGACGAATTCGGTGTTTCTGCATCAGCTCCAGTTGCTGCTGCAGGTGCTGCTGGTGGCGACGGTGCTACCAAAGACTCATACGATGTTGAATTAACTGAATCTGGTGACCAAAAGGTTAAAGCCATCAAGGCTATCCGTGACATCACCGGTCTTGGTTTGAAAGACGCTAAAGGACTTGTTGATAAGGTTCCATCAATCATCAAGGAAGGCGCTTCAGAAGACGAAGCCAACAAGATCAAGGAACAACTTGAAGCCGTTGGTGGAACTGTTACCCTTAAGTAGTCATTTAACTACTGGTAATAATTTCAAAAACTGTGTATCGACATTGTCGGTACACAGTTTTTTTGTGCACCTTAGTTGTATGGTAAAGAATTAATTGTCATAATGGACCAAGAGTGATTATTCCAAATGAAATGATGGTGAATCTATGTTGAAAAAGATATTAAATTTCATAGATAAGCGAATGACACTGATTAAGCTGCTATTTGTGTTCTCAGTATTAATCTTTGTCGTTCGACAACTTGCAAAAATTATTCGGGAAGTAAATGGGAACCAATTTCAGACGGTCTTGGCCAGCCAAAGCAAGGGTGCACTGTTGATCATGCTGGTAGTGGGCTTCATCTCCATTCTGCCAATGCTGGTTTACGATTATTCAATCGTCCAATTTTTACCAACAAAATTTTCACCGACGTACATAGTTCGAAGCGGTTGGGTTGTTAACACCTTTACGAATCTTCTAGGGTTTGGTGGTTTACTCGGAGCGAGTCTCCGAGCCCACTTTTATGGCAAGGGTGCCAGCCGAAAAGAGATTGTTTACGCAATCTCTAAAGTGGCATTATTTTTGATATCAGGACTTTCTTTGCTTTGTCTGGTATCGCTTATTATGATTTTTGGCTTTGGAATTGGCTCAACTTTTGCCCACTATTGGATCTGGCTTACTGGGGGTGCAATATATTTTCCTGGCGTCATGCTGTTTACCAAAATGACAAATTCCGAATTCTTCAGTGATCTTTCCACCAAGCAAGAGTTGATTATGACGGCAGGGTCATTTCTGGAGTGGGGAAGTGCATTGGGCTTCTTTGTTCTCATTGGTCACTTAATGGACTTACCCGTTGACCTACGATTAGTTGTCCCAATTTTTGTTGTTGCCAACGTTGCCGGAGTTGTTTCAATGATCCCCGGTGGATTGGGTTCTTTTGATATCTTCGTGATCATTGGCCTGGGCTTTATTGGCGTTGCCCGGAGTGATGCTTTGGTATGGATCCTTTTATATCGTCTGTTCTACTATTTATTGCCATTTCTTGTTGGAACCGGGTTGTTTGTTCATGATACCGGAACTAAGCTGAATACCTTTCTTGACGATTTACCAAGGTTGCTGATCCAACGGATTGCTCAAGTGTTTTTGACCGGCTTCATGTATTTCTCCGGCATTATGATGCTGCTGTTTGCGACCGTGCCGAACGTTGTCATTGTCAATAAGCTCTACGTCAAATTGATTCCTTACTCGATATTCTTCGTCAGCCATATTATGAACATTGTGGTGGCCTTTTTATTGATCGGTTTAGCCAGTGGAATTTGGACACGGACCAAGCGTGCATTTATGCCAACTGTTTTTGTACTGATTGTTTCAATCTTCAATACCTGGTTTAACGAGGCATTCACTTGGCGGATGGTTTTACTTTTCGTTGTTATCTTGATTACCCTTTGGTTGTCCAAATCAGTCCTTTACCGTGAACGAATGGCAAATTCCTGGGGCATCCTGTTGTTTAATAGTTCAATTTTCATTGTGACGTTTACGACCTATACCTTAATTGGAATTGCTGCAAACAAAAGAATGCCGCTTCATTTTGACAAAGCTTACCTGTTTCCTTCAGCCGGAGCGTGGTTAGCTGGTTTTATTGGCCTTATTATCGTGCTCATCGTCTTGGTGGGAATCAATGCGTATCTGACTGCTGGACATCCAGAATGGCTTGGACAGCGTTTTGACGCTAACAGGGTCAGGGCGATTATCAACCAGTATGGTGGTAACGAAGATAGTCATTTGGCTTTCTTGCGTGATAAACAGATTTACTTTTACTCAGAAGATGGTGTCGACGAGGTCTTCTTCATGTATAAGAAGATCGCTGATAAGCTGTTGATCATGGGTGAACCCGTCGGCAATAAAGAAAAATTTAGTGCTGCAATTGATGATTTTGTCAAAGCAGCCGATGAATCTGATTTGAAGCTAGTCTTTTATGAGATTAACGAAGACTTGACCATGAGTTTACACGAAACCGGATTTGATTTTATTAAAACCGGTGAGGACGGACTGGTTGATTTGGATACCTTCACGCTCAGTGGTAAACGCCACCGAGGTGAAAGAGCCCTCATGCATAAATTTGATCGAGAGGGATATCAGTTTGAAATTCTGCAGCCACCGTTCTCAGATGATTTAATGGCAACTTTGAAAGAGATATCAGATGAATGGCTTGATAATAAAGCTGAAAAGGGATTTTCTCTTGGCTTTTTCGATACTTATTATTTGCAGCAAGCACCAATTGCTGTCATGAAAGATAATACCGGTAAAATTGTGGCTTTTGCCAATCTCATGCCGGATGGTAATAAGGTCACGACTTCCATTGATTTGATGCGTTCATCGGCTGACGCGCCATCTGGAATCATGGATGGTATCTTAATTAATCTATACGAAACTTCTCATGAGAAAGGCTACAAGTATTTTGATCTGGGAATGTCGCCATTTTCAAATGTGGGAACCTCCAGATTCAGCTTTACTCAGGAGAGAATTGTTCATCTCATTTATCAGTATGGTTACAAGCTCTATAGTTTTGAAGGCTTGCGCTCCTATAAAGAGAAGTACGTTGATAAATGGGAATCCAAGTACATCGCTTATTACAGGCGAAGCGGGTTGGTGTTTGCAGTTTTGCAAATCATTTTGGTTGTTAATCAACCACGAAATAAAAAGCCGGCTGGATTGTCAAAAGCACTCATGTATGTTTTGGATGCCAGTCGACCAAAGTAGTCTTCAAAAGAGGAGGCAATTTTCTAAGAATCATGAAAGCCGTTTGTTTCTGATTTAGAGAAATATTATTCAACAAAATAATAGGACCGAAACAAGATGCTTGTTTCGGTCCTATTTGGATATCCAAAGATGAAAATTGAAGAATGATACTTTTTCATAAATGTTTACTGAAGTTTACTCAGACATAAACCGGTTTGTTTGCAAAAAAATAAAGCGTTTTCAAAAAATCTGATTGGAATTCACAAAGCAAATGTTGAAATGCTTGATATTCAAGCCTATCAAGGATTTATATTTGGATTTTGAAAGTTGGATAATTGTGAAGTTAAGGTTGACAACGCTGCCAAAATGAGTTAAATTTTGGTTAGTAAAGTTTACTAAAAATATAAGTAGAGGGATGAAACTTATGATTTCTGATGACGTAAAAAAAGAATTTAACGACCAATTTGGCTATGACTCAACCAGGATGTTCTTTTCACCTGGTCGAATTAACTTAATCGGTGAGTATACTGACTTTAACGG
The DNA here is from genome assembly GCF_007989105.1 of Lentilactobacillus kefiri. Classification (GTDB taxonomy): domain Bacteria; phylum Bacillota; class Bacilli; order Lactobacillales; family Lactobacillaceae; genus Lentilactobacillus; species Lentilactobacillus kefiri. The sequence continues at coordinate 43,399 of NZ_BJVK01000011.1, forward strand.
TGGGCACGTTTTCCCATGTGCAATCAGCATGGGGATTTACGCAGCTTACGGTGAACGCAAGGATAATAAAATCCGCATGTACTCCGGTAATGTTCCGGATGCTGGCATTGTTGAACTTTCACTCGATGACCTTTCATATAAAAAGGCTGACAGTTGGACCAACTATCCAAAGGGGATGATGGTTCAGATTATCGAACATGGTTATAAGATTGGCCATGGTTTCGATCTTGCCTTATATGGTAATTTACCAGATGCCGCCGGCTTGTCATCATCAGCAGCTATTGAGTTGTTAACCGGTGAAATTATCAACGATGTCTTCTCATTGGGCATCAGTGAACTTGATTTGGTTAAATATGGCCAACTGGTTGAGAACAAGTACATTGGCGTTAATTCAGGAATCATGGATCAATTCGCCATCGGAATGGGTAAGAAAGATCAAGCTGTACTGCTTGATACCAATACCCTTGATTATGAATACGTTCCCGTTAAGATGGGCGACCGTGTCATTGTCATCATGAATACTAAGAAGCATCGTGAACTTCAAGATTCCAAGTACAACGAACGTCGTTCACAATGTGAGGAAGCTTTGAAACGGCTTCAAGTTAAATTACCAATCAAATCATTAGGTGATTTGACAGAAAGCGAGTTCGACGAAAATAGTTATTTGATCAATGATGACATTTTGATTCGTCGTGCCCGTCATGCGGTCTTTGAAAATCAACGAACATTGCAAGCAAAGGATGCATTGGTTAACAATGACCTGGAAACATTTGGTAAGTTAATCAACGCTTCTCATGTTTCACTTCATTATGATTTTGAAGTAACCGGTAAAGAGTTGGATACATTAGCAGAAACTGCTTGGAAACAGCCTGGAGTTGTCGGTGCCCGTATGACCGGTGCCGGATTTGGTGGCTGTGCCATTGCCATTGTTGACCGTGACAAGGTTGATGCCTTTAAGGAAAACGTTGGCAAAGTCTATGAAAAAGAAATTGGTCATCCAGCAGAATTCTACATTGCAGAAATTTCAGATGGTCCTAAAGAGATTAAGTAATTGATTGATTAGAAGGAGGATATTTAAATGGCAATTTTAGTACTAGGTGGAGCAGGTTATATTGGATCACATACTGTTGATCGGCTAATCGCAAATGGTTATGACGTTGCAGTTGTTGATAATTTGGTTACTGGACACAAGGCAGCCATCAATCCCAAAGCTCGTTTTTACGAAGGTGACGTCCGTGACAAGAAATTCTTGAACGACGTCTTTGACAAAGAGGATATTGAAGGTGTCATTCACTTTGCAGCATTCTCAGTCGTTCCAGAGTCAATGAAGAAACCATTGAAATACTTTGACAATAATACTGGCGGTATGATCAGCTTGCTTGAAGTCATGAATGCTCATAATGTTAAGAAGATTGTCTTCTCTTCTACTGCCGCTACTTACGGTGAACCAAAGCAGATTCCAATCAAAGAAACTGATCCACAAGTTCCAACGAACCCATACGGTGAAAGTAAGTTGGCAATGGAAAAGATTATGCACTGGAGTGATGTTGCATATGGCATCAAGTTCGTTGCACTCCGTTACTTCAACGTTGCCGGCGCCAAGCCTGATGGCTCAATTGGTGAAGATCACCATCCTGAAACCCACTTGGTTCCAATTATTTTACAAGTTGCCGCAGGCGAGCGTGACGAGTTAACCATTTTTGGTGATGATTACGACACACCAGATGGCACCAATGTTCGTGATTATGTTCATGTCATGGACTTGGCAGACGCTCACATTCTGGCATTGAAGTACTTGCAGGCTGGCCATGACAGTGACGCATTTAACCTGGGTTCATCAACCGGATTCTCCAACAAGCAAATGTTGGATGCCGCTCGTGATGTAACCGGTAAGCCAATTCCTGCCAAAATGGGACCACGTCGTGCCGGTGATCCAAGCACATTGATTGCCGCAAGTGACAAAGCCCGTAAGGTTCTTGGCTGGAAGCCACAATTTGACGATGTTCATGAAATCATTAAGACCGCATGGAACTGGAAAGAAAAGCATCCAAAGGGCTATGACGATCAGAAAGGAAACAAGTAATAATGAGCCAATCAGCAGTTGAAAAATTTGTCGATTTAATTATTAAATCAGATTCACCATATTCAGATGTTGACCGGATTTACGTTACCAACCTTATTTTTAGACTGATCGGTGATGGTTTCGGTGATCCAACTGAAGACACATCCGCAGTAGATTTGGCAAACGACTTGGTGGAGTTGGGGATTAAGCACGGTAAGATTGAAGATTCAATTACCAACCGTGAAATCCTTGAAGATCAGTTAATGGATCTCATTACACCAATTCCATCAACTTTGAACCAAATCTTTTGGAACAAGTACCAAGAATCTCCTGATGAAGCAACAAACTACTTCTACAAGATGAGTCAGGATAATGATTATATTAAGACCCGGGCAATTGCTAAAAACATTTCCTACGAGACAAAAACCGAGTATGGAAATCTTGAGATCACCATTAACCTGTCAAAGCCTGAGAAGGATCCTAAGGCGATTGCAGCCGCTGGTCGAGCAAAGTCGACCAGTTATCCTGTCGGACCATTAGCCATTGAAAATGAAGGCTATCTTGGCCGTCTGGGCTATCCTGCACGAAGTAATCACCGGGTCATTCGAATGATGATCAATGGCGAGCCATGGGGATTCCAGTATTCACCTTATGCATATTTCGGTGAACATGCGATTTTCCTGAATCAAAAGCACGTTCCAATGTCAATTGACCAAAGAACATTCGTTAATTTGACTGACATTCTCAAACAGTTCCCACATTATTTTGTGGGTAGTAATGCTGATTTGCCAATTGTTGGTGGTTCACTTTTAGCTCAAGATCATTACCAAGGTGGCCGTCATACGTTCCCAATGATGAAAGCTGGAATTGATCGCAAGGTTGATCTGGAAATTGACGGTTTGGAAGCCGGCATTGTTAAATGGCCAATGGCAACAATCCGTTTGCTCAGTAAGGATGCCAATAAGGTTGTTAATGCCGCTACCAAGATTGCCGAAACCTGGAAGGGCTACTCAGATGAATCGGTTGATATTCGTGCATATACGGATGGCACTCGTCATCACACGGTTACCCCAATTGCCAGAATGAACGGTGACCGATTTGAAATGGACATCGTTTTACGTGATAACCAAACTTCGGATAAATATCCTGACGGGATTTTTCACCCACACAAGGATGTTCAACATATTAAGAAAGAAAACATCGGCCTCATTGAAGTCATGGGACGGGCAATTTTACCAGCTCGTTTAAAGACTGAAATGAAGGAAGTTGAAAAGTATGTTCTCGGAGAAGATAATCACATTGCTGATTATCATAAACCGTGGGCAGATGAGTTGATGAAACGCGACAAATTCACCAAAGATAATGTGGAAGAGTTAGTCGACAAAGAAGTCGGCAAAGTCTTCAGCAGAGTTTTGGAAGATGCCGGCGTTTACAAATGGAATGAAGAAGGTCAAAAAGCCTTTGATCGTTTCATTGATCAATTGAAGTAAAAGAATAGGGGGTTCCAACAAACGAGATTGTTTGTATGGAACCCTTTATTTTTGGTAAAATGGAAGCGTAAACAAAAAGACGCCCATTAATAACTAGGAGGCAATTATGAAATTTATTGTATATAACGTCAGGGATGACGAGATCCCATTTATTGAAAAGTGGGGGAAAGATCACAAAATTGAAGTTAAATACACGACAACAACCTTAACCCAGGAAACAGTACAAGAGGCTGCTGGATTTGATGGTGTTTCATGCCTCCAAACAATTCCGTACTCAAAGGAATTATTTGACGCTTTTAATAAAATGGGTATTAAATATCTCTCGTTACGAAATGTGGGTGTCGATAACGTCGATCTCGCGGCCGCTAAGGGAAACGGCGTTCAAATCACCAACGTCCCAGCATATAGTCCCGAGAGTATCGCTGAATTTGCCGTTACAATGGCCCTCTATCTTTCAAGAAGAGTTGGGTATATGAAACAACAGTTGGATCAAAATCACCAGTTCCATTTTTCACCAAACTTTATGGGTCGGTTGATCAGTGACCAGACGGTTGGAATTATTGGAACCGGCCGGATTGGCCGGGAAGCAATCAAACTCTTTAAAGGCTTGGGAGCAAATGTTATTGCCTATGACAAGTATCCTCAAAAATCAACCAATGGACAATTTGTATATGTAAAGGACTTGGCTGATATTTACACCAAAAGTGATATTATCAGTATTCATATGCCTGCCACTGATGACAATTATCATCAATTCAATCATGAAGTCTTTGAGCAAATGAAAGACACCGCACTTTTGATCAATACCGCCAGAGGTTCGATTGTTGATACCAATGATTTAATGTATGCATTGCAAAGCGGGGAAATTGCCGGTGCCGGAATTGACACAATCGAGGCGGAAACAGCCGATTTACAGGATTCAAGGTCAACTAAACAAGTGTCTGATCCTGATGTTCTGAAATTCTCAATGATGCCAAACGTTCTCATTACCCCACATTCTGCATTCCATACCAGTGAATCGGTCAGAAATATGATTGATATTTCATTAAGTAATTTAATGACAATGGTGAATGGCGAAAAGCCGAAGGACCTAGTTAATTAAGAATCTTGCTAAATACAAATAAGGCTGACGTATTCCCAATCAGGGGAGCGCGTCAGCCTTATTTTTTATTAATGATTAAATATCGTAATCTGAATCATTCATTGATTCAACATTTCCAAGCAGGTAACCATTTCCAACTTGTGAGAAGAAATCATGGTTCGCAGTCGATGTTGAAATACCGTTCATGACAACGGGATTAACATCTTCGGCGGTATCTGGGAAAAGTGGATCTTGGCCCAGGTTCATGAGTGCCTTGTTGGCGTTATAACGAATAAATGTCAGCACGTCTTCGGTCCAACCGGTTTGGTCGTAAAGAATATGGGTATACTTCTCTTCATTCCCATAGAGTTTATACAAGAAATCATAGATCCAATTCTTCATATCCTCTTGTTTTTCCTTAGGCAGTTGATTATAGCCAATTTGGAACTTATAACCAATGTATGTTCCGTGGACTGATTCGTCCCTGAGAATCAACTTAATGATTTCTGCCACATTAGGGATCTTGTTATGGCCAAGATACCAGAGTGGGGTATAGAAACCAGAATAGAACAGGAAGGTTTCCAAAAATACACTGGCAACTTTTTTCTTTAATGGATCTGGTTCATTCGCATAAATATCGCGGATCTTTAATGCTTTATTCTGAAGAAATTCTTCACTGTCACTCCATTCAAAGATTTCATCGATTTGATCTGGGGTGTTTAGTGTTGAAAAGATGGATGAATAACTTTTGGCATGAACGGATTCCATAAATTGGATATTGTTCAATACGGCGGTTTCATGCTGGGTTTGGACGTCTTTCCGCAAAGATGCCATTCCTTCTTGTGATTGAAGGGTATCCAACAATGTTAATCCACCAAACACATGGCCGACCACCCACTGATGATCCTGGTCAAGGGTTCGCCAATCAGATAAGTCGTTTGAAAGTGGAATCCGAGTATCCAGCCAAAACTGTTCAGTCAGCTTTTCCCAAGTGGCTTTATCGATTTGGTCGTCAATGGCATTCCAGTTGATTGCTTTATAATTCTCAGTCATAAATTTCTCCTTTAAATGACGCAGCTTTCACATTCGTTTGAACCGACTTCTTGTTGATCATCAGTGAAAGTTCGAATGTAATAAATTGATTTTACACCTTTTTTGTAAGCATAATTTCGTAAGATGTTCAAGTCACGGGTGGTCATCTTGTCAGTCCGACCGTTCTTCCATTCATACAAGCCTGCTGGAATCGTTGAACGCATAAAGAGGGTCAGCGCCATTCCTTGGTCGATGTGTTCTTGAGCAGCTGCATAAACGTCAATGACCTTCCGCATATCCATATCATATGCTGATGTGTAATATGGCATTGTGTCATTAGAAAGGTATGGGGCTGGATAATAGATTTTACCGATCTTTGATTCCTGACGTTCTTCAATCCGGTTGATAATTGGATGAAGACTGGCAGTTGTATCGTTGATATATGAGATTGAACCATTTGGGGCAACCGCTAATCGGTTCTGGTGGTAAAGGCCATCTTTCATAACTGATGCTTTAAGGTTTTCCCAATCTTCTTTTGAAGGAATCCAGTCTTCTGGGAATAAAGCTTTGACTGCATCTGATTTTGGTGCAAATGATTGATCTAAATACTTATCAAAGTAACTGCCGTCAGCGTACTTGCTGTTTTCAAAGTTGGCAAAAGTTTCTTTGCGTTCCTTTGCGATCTTGTTAGATGCAACTAAACTATAGTAATTTAAAAGCATGAAGTAAACGCTGGTAAATTCGATGGATTCTGGTGAACCGTAATAAATATGGTGTTTTACCAAGAAACTATGCAGTCCCATTCCGCCAAGACCGATTGAGTGGGATTCCTTGTTTCCTTTTTGAATAGAAGGAACCACGTCGATGTTTGAATGGTCAGTGACAAAGGTTAATGCCCGAACCATACTTTCAACGGAATGACCGAAGTCTTTGCCATCCATCATATTATTAATGTTGGTAGAGCCCAGGTTACATGAAATATCCTTGCCCATTTTGATGTAATGCTGCTCATTATCAACGGTTGAAGGGGTTTGAACCTGAAGAATTTCAGAACACAAGTTACTCATAACGATCCGGCCGGCAATTGGATTGTCGCGGTTGGCAGTGTCAATGTTGATGACATATGGGTAACCGGATTCTTGTTGAAGCTTGCTGATTTCAGTTTCCAAGTCACGAGCTTTGATCTTCTTCTTGGAGATTTTATCGTTGGCAACCAGGTTGTCATATTCCTTTGTAATGTCGACGTATGAGAATGGAACACCGTATTCGCGTTCAACATCATAGGGACTGAACAAATACATATCAGCATCTGCTTTAATGAGTTGATAGAACTTGTCAGGTACGGTTACACCCAACGAAAGGGTCTTCAAGCGGATCTTTTCATCGGCATTTTCCTTTTTGGCACCCAGAAATTCAATGATATCTGGATGAAAGACTGATAAGTACACAACTCCGGCACCTTGTCGCTGACCTAATTGATTGGAATAAGAAAAACTGTCTTCCAATAATTTCATAACGGGCACAACACCTGATGCGGCACCTTCAATATGCTTGATGGGAGCGCCGGCTTCACGCAGATTTGAAAGGTTAATGCCGACACCACCACCGATTCTTGACAACTGAAGAGCTGAATTGATGGTTCGGCCAATGGTATTCATGTCATCTGTTGTTTGAATTAAGAAGCAGGAAACAAATTCACCACGATTTTGACGGCCGGCGTTTAAGAAACTTGGCGTAGCAGGTTGGTATCGCTGATGGACAATTTCATCAGCCAAATCCATTGCCAGTTGTTCGTCACCATCCGCAAAGAAGAGGGCGTTTGCGGCAACTCGGTCCAAAAAGCTTTCCAAATACAAGTCGTTGTCATTTGTCTTTAAAGCATACTGGGCATAGAACTTGTATGCTGCCATAAATGATTTAAAGTGGAAATCTTGATCATCCAAGTATTTGTACAATTTTTCTATGAAGGACATATCGTATTTGTTTACGAATTCTGATTCATAGTAGTTGTTCTTGATCAAATAGTCGAACCGATCTTGGAGACTGTCAAATTTCATCAAGTTGGGCTGAACATTTTCTTTTAGGAAAGCTTGAAGGGCTTCCTGGTCTTTTTGCAATGGAATCTGACCGTTAACTGGGATGTTAATTTCATTGTTGAGGTCAAAGTAGGTAACATCCTTTAGATTGTGAAGTGACATATTTAGTACCACGCTTTCTTAAAATTGCGAATAAAAGGGGCGAGACCGTTTGTGGTTTCGCCCGCTAATCTAGAATCAATATGTTAGAATGGATGAAGGCAATTAACCGGCAATCGACTGAAGTTGATCAGGCCGGAAACCGCTGAATGCTTGCTTACCATCAACATCGACAACGGGTACAGCCATGAAGCCTCGTTGTTTCAAGTAATCAATATATTGTGGTTGCTCGTTGATGTTGTGTTCTTCAAACTGCACATTGTGTTCTGAAAGATAACGTTTTGTCATCTTGCATTGCATACAGTTGTTTTTTGAATATAATGTAATTTTAGCCATTATTAACACTTCCCCTGTTTCGTTAAAATTTAATTTATGATTCAATTTTACACTAAATAGTGTGAAATGCAACGATAAAAACACAATATATTGTGACAAAACTAATTGTAAGCACCAAATATGGTTGGTGCTTGTGAAAATCAAATTAGGAGAATTTTATGACAGACAATTCATTTTATTATTCCAAGAATCCAGACGTTGAATCAAAACCCATAACATGGAACTTTTCGTTGCTTGGAAACAACTTAACGTTCACTTCTGATAACGGTGTGTTTTCAAAACATACTGTCGATTATGGAAGCCGGGTATTGGTTAAAAATATTAAGTATGACATTATTCCGGCAGGTAGATTGTTGGATATGGGAACCGGCTATGGTCCAATTGGCATTTCCATTGCCAAAGCGTTTCCCAAACGTGAAATAGATATGGTCGATGTCAATGAGCTTGCTTTGGATTTGGCAAAGAAGAATGCCAATGACAACCAGGTTAACAATGTTCATATTTTTGAAAGTGATATTTACGAAGCAGTAAAGGACACTTATGCTGCTATTTTTACCAATCCACCAGTCAGAGCCGGTAAAAAGGTCGTTGACGGCATGATTTCCGGTGCCGTTGATCATTTAATTGCCAAAGGCACGTTGACCGTTGTTTTGCAAAAGAAGCAGGGGGCACCATCCGCCAAGAAGCTGATGACCCAGTTATTCGGTAATTGCACCATTTTAAAACGTGATAAAGGTTATTATATTCTTCAAAGTATTAAGGAATCGTGAGGGTAAAACATGTTTCAAGCTGATAGTCGCTATATGAAAGCCGCAATGGTTGAGGCTCAAAAGGCCTATATGATTGGTGAAGTTCCGATTGGTGCCGTTGTTGTTCATGATGGCATCATTATTGGACGCGGCCACAATTTGCGGGAGCATTTGAACGACGGGATTGCTCATGCGGAGATCTTGGCAATTGAAGAGGCCTGTCGTTATCTAAACAGTTGGCGACTGATTGACTGTGATTTATATGTCACCATTGAACCCTGTCTGATGTGTTCAGGTGCCATCATTAACTCACGGATTGATAACGTTTGTTTTGGCTCGCGGGATCCCAAAGCCGGAGCGGTACGAAGTTTGTATACTGTTTTGGAAGATTCCCGCCTAAATCATCGGGTGAATGTTGTTGAAGGTGTCTTGGCAGATCAATCCGCTAAGATAATGAAAGATTTTTTTAAAGCTGCCCGTAAGAAAAGAAAGAATAAAACTGGAAATTCTTAATCATTTAAGTTATGATAGATATTGCCGCAAGGCCCTGAGGCAAGGGTCGGGTTACGAACTGTGTCAGGTCCGGAAGGAAGCAGCACTAAGTATCATCAACCTTGTGCCTCTTGTACATAGAATTTCAGCTCTCAGCAAATTTTGCTGGGAGCATTTTTTTGGAGAAAAGCGGTTTGGAAGCGACGTTCGTTGATTGCACTCTGCTTGAATTCATCATATAATTATTTAGACGTTTCAATTGAGAATTTTAAGTGTATGGCAACTATTTTTGGAGGATTTGGTCATGAGCTATCAAGCATTATATCGGGTTTGGCGACCACAAAGATTTGATGAAATCGTCGGCCAATCAATCATCACACGAACATTAAAAAATGCTTTAATCACAAAACAGATAAGCCATGCCTATTTGTTCACTGGTCCACGGGGGACTGGGAAAACTTCCGCTGCCAAAATTTTTGCAAAAGCTGTTAACTGTCATTATTTAAAAGATGGTGAACCCTGTAACCAATGCGAAACCTGCAAGGCGATTAATGAAGGCAGCTTAAACGATGTCATTGAAATTGATGCGGCCTCTAATAATGGGGTTGAAGAGATTCGTGATATCCGTGATAAGGCAAAGTATGCGCCGACTCAAGCGGACTACAAAGTTTACATCATTGATGAAGTTCATATGTTATCAACCGGTGCCTTTAATGCCCTGTTGAAGACTTTGGAAGAGCCACCTGCCAATGTGATCTTTATTTTGGCAACTACCGAACCTCATAAGATTCCAGCGACAATTATTTCGCGAACCCAGAAATTCGACTTTAAGCGGATTAAGCCCCAAGATATTTTGCAAAGAATGGAATACATTCTGGATCAAAAAAAGGTCGAGTATGACGATAAGGCGCTTAAAATCATTGCCAAGGCGGCTGAAGGTGGGATGCGGGATGCATTGAGCATTCTGGATCAAGCCATGTCATACGGTGATAATAAAATTACCTATGAAAACGCGCTTCTCGTGACCGGTAGTGTGACCAATGAGTTGTTAACTACTTATATGGAACAAATTATTGCAAAAGATACCAAGAGTGCCTTGATTACCGTCCAAAAGATTCTGGATGAGGGCAAGGACGCCAGCCGGTTTATTGAAGATTTAACCAGTTATTGTCAAGACATTCTGCTGTATCAGCAGGATCCCGGAATTGTTGAAGAAATGGAACTCGGGATCATTGATGATCAATTTAAGAAGCTTAGCGGCCAAATCAGTGATCAAGAGATCTATCAGATTATTAATGAATTAAACAATATTTCCAACTCTCTGCGGTTCACTGCACATCCGGATGTTTACTTGGAAGTTCTGACAGTGAAGATTACTCATTTGGATGCAACAGTTCAGTCAGGTCCTGCAAAGGAGTCCCAACCGGCTGCCCAACCGACTGTCAATCCGGAGGTTACTTCCGAAATTCAGCAGTTAACGCAGGAAGTTACCAAATTAAAATCTGAAATTGATTCACTTAAGAAGGCCCCAGCTGTTGAAAATAACGTTGTCAGCACGCCGGAACCGTCAAAACCAGTCGAAAGCCATACAATGGATAACCACATTGAGTTGGCCAAGATTTATCCAATTTTAGGTAAAGCGACCCGAAAGCAATTAAATCAGTTCAAAGAAGTGTGGCCCGACCTGATGAAGGCCTTATCAGTGACGCAACGAGCCGTCATGCACGTTTCATCACCGGTTGCTGCCAGCAGCGGTGGGGTGATTGTTGCTTTTGAATATCCATTCCTTTATCAAAAGGCCCAAGGAGATACCAGTTTGAAGGATGCCTTGGAAAACAACCTTGACCGGATTGTCGGTAAAGCACCGCAAATTGTATTTGTACCAGAGAATCAGTGGCCTGATATTCGTCATGAATACCTGGTCAGCCATCGGGACAAGCTCAAAAAGGCTGCTCCCAAGGAAGCCAAGGATAATGACCCAAAAGCTGAACCGACTGATGATTCTGACAGTCCGGATACGACGGATTCAGAGAGTCAGCCAGTCGTTAAAAAAGCAGCCGAACTTTTTGGCACCGATATTTTAGATATTAAAGATGATTAATTAATTGGAGGAATTTAACAATGATGAACGGTATGAACATGAATAAGATGATGAAACAAATGAAAAAGATGCAAAAGCAGCTTGGAGAAGAGCAAGAAAACCTTAAGAAGCAAGAATTTAAAGGCGTTGCACCAGATAATATGGTTGAAGTCACTTTCTCAGGCGATAAGAAAATGACTGATATTCAAATTAAGCCGGAAGCAATTGACCCAGACGATCCAGAAATGCTTGGAGATTTGATTCTTGCCGCAGTTAATGACGGCATTTCAAAAGTGGATAAAGCAACTGAAAGCACAATGGGCAAGTATACTAAAGGAATTCCAGGAATGTAATCAGTTCAAAAAGGGGAAAATATGCAATATCCTGAAGCAATCGTAAAGTTAATTGATAGTTATATGAAATTACCGGGGATCGGCAATAAAACCGCAACCCGGTTAGCGTTTTACACGGTTGATATGAACGAAGACGATGTTAAGGCCTTTTCAAAAGCACTCATTGCAACGAAAAACGACCTTCATTATTGTTCAATCTGTGGTAATTTAACGGATGAAGATCCCTGTGAAATTTGTCGTGATAAGAACCGTGACCAATCCACAATCCTGGTGGTTGAGGAGCCTAAAGACGTGATGGTCATGGAAAAGGTTCAGGAATATCACGGTCTTTACCATGTTCTTCACGGGGTTCTTTCACCAATTGAAGGAAAAGGACCGGAAGATCTGAATATCAGTTCTTTGATTAAACGACTTCAAAAGAATAAGGAAGTTAAAGAAGTCATTGTTGCTACAAATGCAACCCCAGAGGGTGAAGCCACTGCAATGTATTTGAGTAAATTGATTAAGCCGGCGGGGATTAAAGTGACCCGTTTGGCTCATGGACTCTCAGTTGGTTCCGATATTGAGTACGCGGACGAAGTGACCTTATACAAGGCTGTCCAGGGACGAACTGAAATTTAATTTTGACAGGGTGGTTGGATTTTAAATGTTTTTTAATCGAATGAAGCACCGGAATGTTAAAAAAGAATACGATCAACGTTTGTTGGAATTGATCAACAACTTGAAAGAAGAGTGGGACCACACTGCGCAGACGCAAGAGGCGGTTGCCGACAGTGATATGGAGATGGAGCAGGAAACTGCTTTAGCTCGTAGAAAATATTTCTTCATATATAAAGAAGCTCGAATTCGGAAGATAAAAAATGATCAGATTCAACCTTCCGTTATCAGTTACGATCATGACGAATTTGAGTGATTGGTTTGTGGGGGTTCCGGTTCGACAGACCAAATGCATTAAAGTACAATTAATTTGAATCCACAAAGTGAGGGAATTGTTTTGAATGGTAAGTTTATAACTTTTGAAGGGCCGGACGGCGCAGGAAAAACCTCCGTTATGAATCAGGTTATCGGCGTCTTTCAACAGCAAATTGGCGACAGGCTGTTAGTCACGAGAGAACCCGGTGGTAATAAAATTTCAGAAGAAATTCGCAAGGTCATTTTAGACCGTGCGAATACAGAAATGGATTACCGAACGGAAGCTTTACTGTACGCTGCGGCCAGACGTCAACATTTGGTTGAAACAATTCTACCCGCACTTAAGCAAAACAAGCTGGTACTCTGTGATCGCTACGTTGACAGTTCGGTTGCCTATCAAGGCTCCGGTCGCCAAATCGGCATGGAGCAAGTTGCCAAAATGAACGAATTTGCAACCGAAAATTTGTTGCCGTTTAAAACAATTTATTTTGATATTCCCGTTGAAGTGGGACTTAATCGGATTGCTGAGCACCGTGATAAAAGTAAAATTGATCGCCTTGATGTTGAAACAACCGCCTTTCATAAGCGGGTCCACCAAGGCTACATGAAGATTCGTGATGCAAATGCGGATCGTTTTATTAGTATCGACGCGACCCAGCCAATCGATGCAGTCATTCATGATACAATTAAGATTATTCATGAAATAGCACCTGAGTATTTTAAGGAGCGTTCACTATGAAATTAGTCATTGCAATCGTCCAAGATAAAGATGCCAATAAACTGCGATCAGTATTTGTTGCCCATGAGATCATGGCCACTCGTTTTTCAACGACGGGTAGTTTTTTGCGTGCTGGCAACACCACTTATTTGGTCGCCGTTGATGATGATAAAGTCGATTTAACTTTGAAGTTAATCAAGGAAACCTGTTCAGCTCGTCAGCAGTTTATGACACCACCTGTAAGTTTAAATGGTGATACCGCTGAACATACTTTTCCAATTGAAGTGCAGGTCGGCGGCGCAACCGTTATGGTCCTGCCAATCGAAGCTTTTAAGCAGTTTTAGAAGGGAACGTTATGGAACACGATATTGTTAACGTTGCTCAAACTAAACAGCCAGCCATCTTCACTCAGTTTATGAATTTGGTTAAAAACAATGAGTTGTCACACGCTTATTTGTTCACCGGTGAAGACGGGGCGGGTCAATTTTCAGTCGCAATGGGAGTTGCCATGCGGCTTTTTTGTACGAATGTCCAAAATGGGATGCCATGTGGAAAATGTGCCGAATGTGTCAGAATTATGAATTACGACCATCCGGATGTTGTTGTCACCAAGCCCGACGGACAGAGTATCAAGATTGACCAAATTCGACACGTTAAAAGTGAATTTACCAAAAGTGCGATGGAAGGCTCTAAAAAAGTATTCATCATTTCGGAAGCTGAAAAGATGACAACCGGAGCTGCCAATGGTTTATTGAAATTTATTGAAGAACCTACAGGAAACGTGGTCAGCTTTTTAATCAGTAAGAATCGCAACTTGGTATTACCAACGATTATTTCCAGAACCCAAGTTGTCGAATTTCCAAGTCTCAGTAAAAAATTGATGGTAAAAGAGCTGCAGTCCAGTGGCGTGAAGCCAAGTGAAGTTAATCTGATGATTTCCATTACCAACAGTTTGGATCAGATTAAGGGATGGTTGAAAGATGACTGGTTTGCTTCCACACAGAAGATGTTGGAAAAGTGGTTCATCTACTTGGTTAAAGACAACACAATGGCAATGCCGTTTATCCAGATGTCTTTGATGCCATTAATTACCAATAAAGATCGACAGCGAATTGTGATTTCTATGATGTTAAGCTTGTTTGATGATGTCTTGGAAACCAAGTACGGCACTTTGGCCGAAGAGCGGGTGAAGTATCCGTCAATTCTTGAACAAACCAAGCTGGCAGCGTCAAAATGGCGCAATGATCAGATCCTGAAAATGTTGGATGAACTGCTTGATGTGAACAAAAGCATGGCAGTCAATGTCAATTTTCAAAATATTATTGAAGCATTAACGTTAAAGATACTTGAAATCAGTAAGTCATAGTTTACTAAAGGGTGATAAAATCGTGGATAGTCAAGACTTGTACGATGAACTAAAAGAAATGGATACTCAGCTAAGTGCCAGTGCGGCAAACTTTTCTCACCTTCACGAATCCTTAATTGGCTTGATGGAAAAGAATGCTGAACTGGAAATTGAGAATCAGCATTTACGTGACAGAATTAACGAAATTACTGAAAAAATGGATAATAATTCTCCTCGTCTATCAAAATCCAGAAAGAATTTGGAGAAACTTTATAATGAAGGTTTCCATGTTTGCAGTTCGTATTATGGCAAACGCCGTGAAAATGGTGAGGATTGTATTTTCTGTACCGACATTATATATGGTAAGCGGGATTAAGGAGTAAGCAGTGGAAACTCAAAAAAGTTTTGATACATTAACTAAATATGGGATTTTATATTTAGTGCCAACACCCATTGGCAATCTTGATGATATGACATTCCGTGCCGTTAAAATTCTTCAAGGTGCTGATTTGATTGCGGCTGAAGATACTAGAAACACGCAAAAATTACTGAACCATTTTGATGTGTCTACTAAACAGATCAGCTTTCATGAGCACAATACTGCTGAACGAATTCCTGAACTGGTTAGTAAGTTAAAACAGGGGCTGACAATTGCTCAAGTCAGTGATGCCGGGATGCCATCGATTAGTGATCCGGGCCATGAACTGGTGGTTGAATGCATTAAGCAGCATATCAATGTTGTGCCTCTGCCCGGTGCCAATGCCGGAATTACTGCGTTGATTGCTTCCGGCCTTTCGCCACAGCCGTTTTATTTTTATGGTTTTTTATCTCGGAAGCCAAAAGAACAGCGGGAAGAAATTGACGACTTAAGAAATAAACCCGAAACCATGATTTTTTATGAAGCACCTCACCGTTTAAAAAAGACGCTCAAAAATTTAGCCACTCAATTGGGTGGTGAACGTCATGGCGCACTTTGCCGGGAATTAACCAAGAAACATGAAGAGTTTATCCGTGGATCGCTTACTCAATTAAATGAGTGGGCAAACTCAACTGAAATTCGTGGTGAGTTTGTTATTATAGTATCAGGTAATGATAATCCTGAAGCGGAAGCGGATGATCCACTTGCAGGGATGACGGTTGACCAACAAGTCGATTTTTATATCGAAAACGGGTTAAGCGTTAATGAAGCGATTAAAAAGGTCGCTAAAGATCATCACTTGAAAAAACAAGTGATATACAACCAGTATCACGACCTTAAATAAAAGGAAGTCATGCTCATGACAGCTCATAGTTTCAGCGAACTGCATACAATCCCATTTTATGAATGCAACGTCAACAATCGGATTTCAATTCCGATGTTGATTAACATTTTAATTCTCGCTTCAGAACATCAAAACGAAAAGTTGGGAGTCGATCAACTTTACCTGATTGATAAATATGGAATTGGATGGGTTGTCACGTCATATTCCATTCACATTAGTCAACTGCCTAAAAAAGATTCGGTTGTTAAAATGACAACTCGAGGGACCTCTTACAACCGTTATTTTGCTTTCCGAGAATTCTGGCTCCACGATCAAGATGGCAATGAACTGGTTAAAGTTGAGAGCATTTGGGTCTTGATGAATGAAAAGACCCGTAAGATTACACCAATTAAGGATGATGTGATTAAGCCTTATCAGTCGGAAAATGTTCGTCGAGTTCCCAGACTGCCGCGCCCCAAGCGGATTGAGTCAACTGACAAAGTGACCGCCAAAGAGTATCAGGTACGCTGGAGCGACATTGATTTTAATGGGCACGTGAATAATTCTCGATACCCAGAGTGGATGTTGGATTCACTGCCAATGTCATTTCTGAATAACCACGAACCGGCAAATATCGATATCCGCTTTGAAAACGAAGTTAAGTACGGTAATCGGGTAACGAGTTCGGTAGTTGTTGATTCTTCAAATAATGATAAAATTGAAACTGTTCATGAAATTAAATCAAATGATGTTCTTTCCGCAAGCGCAACGATTGTTTGGAAGGAAAATCAAGTAAAGGGTAACGATTAATAATGAAAATATTAGCGATTGATACTTCAAACAAGCCACTATCCGTTGCCGTGATGGATAATGACCAATTATTAGCTCAGACCACTTTGACGACCCATCGGAAGCATGCAGAATTTTTAATGCCGGTTATTGAAGATTTGGTAAAAAAGTCGGATCTGGCTCCTGCTGATCTTGATCGGGTAGTGGTTGCCGACGGTCCCGGCTCATACACGGGCATCAGGATGGCGGTGACGGCAGCTAAAACAATTGCCAGCACCCTTGGCATTGAACTGGTGACAGTTTCCAGTCTTTTAAACTTGGCCTTAAACGTTCAAAAAGACAACGTTTTGATTAACCCAATTTTCGATGGCCGCAACCAAAACATGTTCACCGGGCTTTATCGTTGGAATGATGGCGAAATTGAGACGGTCATTTCTGATCAGCATATTAATCTTGAAAAGTGGCTTCATTTGATTGCGGAATATGACCAGCAAATTGTCATTATTGGCGATACCGATTCTTTTGAAAATGATATGAGATCCGCTTTACATAGTCGTTTAGTGGTCGGTCAATCTCTTGAAGGAATTCCGAGTGCTGCCAAATTGGGTCAGTACGGCCTGAGCCAGTCACCCGTTTCCAATGTTGATGCGGTTGTTCCACGATACCTGCGTCTAACCAAGGCTGAAGCCGACTGGAAAAAATTACATCCTAACGAGGATACGCATAATTATGTTGAAAAAGTTTAAAAAGTGGTTTAACCAACAATTTTATAACAAAGAACTTCAGCTGCGTGAAAGATATTTAGACATTAAGAATCACGACGTGGAAATTAATGACACCGAATATTTTTTAGCCAAAGCGATGATTCCCGATATTCCAGAGATCTTGGGGATTGAAAGGGCAGTTTATGGTGGTCAGACACCTTGGGATGACCGGGCATTTCGAACAGAGTTAATGCGAAAGACCGACCGCCTCTATTTGGTATTGCGTCGGAATGATTGGCTGGTCGCGTTTATTGGCTGCTCACTTAACGATCATACGAAAGATTGTCATATTACCAACGTGGCGGTTGCTCCCAACTTTCAAAATCATGGGTTGGGTTATTTTTTGGTAACTACGATTATCAAAAAGGCGCGTCAGCTGGAATATGATAAAGTGACGTTGGAAGTCCGGCTAAGCAACACCCGGGCTCAAAAACTTTATCGGGATATCGGTTTTGTTGATAACGGAATTAAAAAAGATTATTACTTCAATGATCGAGAAGATGCATTGAACATGGTTTTGGACATTACCAAAATCGGATAGATAAAAAATAGGGATGGGATGAATTTAGTGGCCAGAGATTTAGTTCTTTCATTTGAAAGCAGCTGTGACGAAACATCTGTTGCAGTCATTGAAAATGGAAATAAAATTCTTTCAAATATTGTCGCAACTCAAATCAAGAGTCACCAGCGATTTGGGGGTGTCGTACCGGAAGTTGCCAGTCGTCACCATATCGAACAGATCACCGGATGTATTAATGATGCACTCAAAGAAGCAGATGTGACATACGATGATTTAACATCTGTTGCTGTCACCTATGGTCCTGGTTTGGTCGGAGCGTTATTAATTGGCGTGACTGCTGCCAAGGTTGTTGCCTGGGCCCATAACCTGCCGCTTGTGCCGGTTAATCATTTAGCTGGTCATATCTATGCAGCCCGGTTGGTTGAACCAATTGAATTTCCTGCGATGGCACTGGTTGTTTCCGGTGGCCATACCGAATTAGTGTATATGCCTGAAGAAGACAAATTTGAAATTATTGGTGAAACCCGGGATGATGCAGCGGGTGAAGCATATGATAAAGTTGGCCGGGTTTTAGGCATTAATTATCCAGCTGGCAAGCCGGTTGACGAGTTGGCTCGTAAGGGACACGACACATTTAAGTTCCCTCGGGCCATGGATTCGGATGATAATTTTGACTTCAGCTTTAGTGGATTGAAGAGTGCTTTCATCAACACGGTCCATCATGCTGATCAAATCCATGAGAAACTGAGCCGGGAAGACCTGGCTGCCAGTTTCCAACAGGCCGTTGTTGACGTTTTGGCCGATAAGACTGATCGGGCTTTAAAAGAGTTCCCAGTCAAACAATTAATTTTAGCTGGTGGTGTTGCTGCCAACAAAGGTCTACGTGAACGTTTAACGAAGAATTTACAAGCATTTAAGAATACCAAATTGGAATTGGTTCCACTTTCACTTTGTGGTGACAATGCCGCAATGATCGGGGCTGCCGGAGAGATGCTTTATCGACACGGTGCCCGTGCAGATGCGACACTAAACGCCGATCCAGGCTTGGAGTTTGAATGGTTGAAAGATGAAGAAAAGTAATATGAAAAAAGACCGGAGCAAAAATTTACTTTTGCTCCGGTCTTTTTATTTTACTGTGATGAATTTCTTTACTATTCGTCGCCTTCAAGCTTAAGACTTGCTTCTTCCCAGCTAGATTCGGTTTCTTTGATTTGTTCGTTTGTGGCATCGAGCTTTTTTTGAAGATCTTGGAGCTTTCCCAAATCGTTGAAGACGTCCGGCTTTGTCATTTCAGCCTCAATTTCATCTTTTGATTTGGTCAAGTCATCCAGCTTGGTCTCAAGCCCCTCAACTTCTCGGGCTAATTTGCGGTGTTCCTTTTGAGCCTGCTTGTTAAGCTCATAATTCTTTTTATCTGTGGTGACTTTTGCTTCAGGTTGGGGCATGTTGGCGGCATTCTTTTCTGCTTCATGTTCTTTTATGGCCGTCTGTTCGTCTTTTTTATCGACGTAGTAGTCATAATTTCCAAGATAGAGGGTTGTTCCTTTACGTGATAATTCGACGACTGCCGTGGCAATCTTGTTGATGAAGTATCGGTCATGAGAAACAAATAGGATTGTGCCGTCAAATTGATTTAACGCTTTTTCCAAAACTTCTCGGCTGTCAATGTCCAAGTGATTGGTTGGCTCATCCAAAATGAGAAAATTGTTGTGCTGGAAGGCAAGCTTTGTTAAAAGCAATCTTGCCTTCTCGCCACCAGACAAATCATGGACCATTTTGGCAACATCGTCACCTGAAAACAGGAAGCTTCCCAAAATGCTTCTAATGTCTCCCTCAGGCGTTGTTGGATGATCATCCCATAGTTCCTCAAGAACCGTTTTAGACGCGTGCAGTGATGCCTGCTCCTGGTCATAGTACCCAGTATCGACGCCAGTTCCAAATTGGGCTTTACCTTTGATAAATGGGATAATTCCCAAGATGCTTTTGAGGAGGGTTGATTTACCAACATCATTCGGCCCGACAATCGCAATTGCCTGATGACGCTTAACATCCAGGTTAATTGGCTCAGAGAGAATTGAGGTGTACCCAACAGCAGCGTTGGCGACGTTTAGGACATTGTTGCCACTCTTGGACTTTGGCGTAAACGAAAATCGGGCCGATTTGGCGTCACCGGTTGGCTTTTGAAGCTTGTCCATTTTTTCTAGTTGTTTACGGCGGGCTTGGGCCTGCTTGGTTGTGGAAGCCCGAACGATATTTTTATCAACGAATGTTTGCAGTTTTTCAATTTTTGCCTGCTGCTTTTCGTATTCTTTCCATTCCTGCTCAATTAATTGTTCTTTTTTCTTGGTATATTCAGTGTAATTACCGGTAAAATGATGCAGGGTTCCTTGTGACATTTCATAAACTTCATTGACGATTCGGTCAAGAAAGTATCGGTCATGAGAAATGATCAGTAGGGCACCGCTATAGTTTTGGATATAGCCCTCAAGCCAGGTAATGGTTTCGACATCCAGGTGATTGGTTGGCTCATCGAGGATTAATAACTCTGGCTTTTCCAATAACAGCTTTGCTAAGGCCAACTGAGTCTTTTGACCGCCAGACAATTCATTAATCGGTCGGTCATAATCGGGCTCTTCAAAGCCAAACCCATGGAGGACCCCGCGAATTTCTGCGTCGTATCCATAGCCATTGTGTTGCTCGAAGTCAGCCCGGATATTGTCATATTGTGAGGAAATTGTTTCATACTCTTCTGAATTTGGGTCCATATTAGCGGAACCCATTTGCTCTTCGAGGGAATGAAGCTTGGCTTCCTGTTCTTTTAACCCTGCAAAGACGGATTCCATTTCTGCATAGATTGATTTATCTGAATTTAATCCCGTATCTTGGGCGAGGTATCCAATAGACAGGTTTTTCTTGGTAACAATTTTGCCACCATCGATTGATTGTTCACCGATTATCATTTTAACAATGGTTGATTTGCCGGCTCCATTGCGGCCAACGAGGGCAACCCGACTTTTTTCTTGAATGGCCAAATTGACTTTTGAGAAGATTGTTTCACCATTAAATCGCTTTGTAAGATCCTGTGCTTGTAGGATTATCACGTGTTTGGCCACCTTTCGTTTTATATTAATCAATAGTTAATTTTAGCATATCTTGCAAGTTTTCAGTAATTTTTTGTAAGTATTATTTGAAATATATTTCACAAGATGTCGTTATATGGTAGAATAGGTTGTAAATAAGAGTTCACAAAGTTCTTTTAATCAAACTAACAAACTAGGAGGAAATTTTCTTGACAGCTGAAAATATTCCACGCGCAACCGCTAAACGATTGCCCATCTATTATCGATATTTAAACATCTTGCATGACACGGGAAAACAGCGTATTTCATCAACAGAATTAGCTGAGGCGGTTCAGGTAGATTCAGCAACCATTCGTCGTGACTTTTCCTATTTTGGTGCCCTGGGCAAACGGGGTTATGGATATGATGTGGATAATCTGCTCTCATTCTTTAAACAGATTTTAAATCAGGAACATTTAACAAATGTTGCCTTAATTGGAGTTGGTAACTTAGGCCATGCCTTGTTGAACTTTAATTTTCACAAGGATGGTAACGTCCGAATCTCTGCTGCATTTGATACTGATGATAAGATTGTGAATAAGATTGAAGACGGTGTGCCAGTATATCCAATCGAAGAACTTTCACACCAATTGCATGATCAGCAGATCAAAGTCATTATCTTGACGGTTCCGGCTCAAGTTGCTCAATCCATTGCGGATGACGCAGTTGCCGGTGGGGTAAAGGGAATCTTGAACTTTACACCGATTCGCCTTCAAGTACCAGAGGATGTCTTGGTTCAAAACGTTGATTTAACCAACGAACTTCAAACTTTAATTTACTTCATTGAAAATTTTGGCAAGTAAAATTAGTAACATCATTATGAAAGATTGACCGGTGATTTTGAAAATCCCGGTCTTTTCTTTTACAGTTATTCATAAAATATCTGGCTCTAACAAAGGATTCTTGAAGGAAATATGCAGAAAGCCTTGCAATTGGTCGGAAAAAATAATATATTATAAACAGTGATTAGCACTTTTATCATAAGAGTGCTAATGATGCTAAAAATTGTTGTAAATGGAGGGACTAACGTGTTAAAGCCATTAGGAGATCGCGTAATTATCGAAACTGAAAAAGAAGAAGAAAAATCGGTGGGCGGTATTGTTCTTGCTGACAACGCAAAGAAGAAGCCACAAGCCGGAACAGTTGTTGCCGTTGGTGATGGCCGTGTATTGGACAACGGTCAAAAAGTAGCACCAGTTGTTAAAAAAGGCGACAAGGTTATGTTTGATAAGTACGCCGGAACTGAGATTGAAGATAACGATAAATCTTATCTCGTTCTTCATGAAAAAGACATCGTTGCAATTGTTGAATAATCTTATTTTAACAAGATAAATGTCTTTCTTGAATCATTTGAATCAATTAATACATGATAAATTAATCAAAAATATTTTTTTGAGGTGAAATTTGAAATGGCTAAACAAGTAAAGTTTTCTGAAGATGCTCGTAGCGCAATGCTCAAGGGTGTTGATAAATTAGCAGATACAGTTAAAGCAACTATCGGACCTAAAGGCCGTAACGTTGTTTTGGAACAAAGTGCCGGTAATCCAACAATCACTAACGATGGTGTTACTATCGCCAAGTCAATCGAATTACCTGATCATTTTGAAAACATGGGTGCCAAATTAGTATCCGAAGTTGCTTCAAAGACTAACGATGTTGCCGGTGATGGTACCACTACCGCAACTGTCTTGACTCAAGCAATTGTTAATGAAGGTATGAAGAACGTCACTGCAGGTGCCAACCCAGTTGGTATTCGTCGCGGAATTGAAAAAGCTACCAAGGCTGCAGTTGATGAACTTCACAAGATGTCACACGATGTTAAAACTAAAGATGACATTGCCCAAATTGCATCTATTTCATCAGCTAACACAGAAGTTGGTAAGTTAATTGCCGACGCGATGGAAAAAGTTGGTCATGATGGTGTTATTACCATTGAAGAATCACGTGGTGTTGATACCAGCTTGGACGTTGTTGAAGGTATGCAATTCGATCGTGGCTACATGTCACAATACATGGTTACCGATAACGACAAGATGGAAGCCAACCTCGACAATCCATACATCTTAGTAACTGACAAGAAGATTACCAACATTCAAGATATTCTTCCATTGTTACAAAAGATTGTTGAACAAGGTCGTTCACTTTTGATCATTGCCGATGATATTGGTGGTGAAGCTCTTCCAACTCTTGTATTGAACAAGATGAGAGGAACATTCAATGTTGTTGCCGTTAAGGCTCCTGGATTTGGTGATCGTCGTAAGGATCAACTCCAAGATATCGCCATTTTGACCGGTGCAACTGTTATCACTGATGACCTTGGTTTGAACTTGAAAGATGCAACTCTTGAACAATTAGGTCAAGCTAACAAAGTTAACGTTACTAAAGATTCAACTACCATTGTTGACGGTTCAGGATCAAGTGATGATATTTCAAAGCGGGTTGCTGAAATTAAGACCCAAATTGAAAAGACCACTTCAGACTTTGACCGCGACAAGTTAAAGGAACGTCTTGCTAAGTTATCAGGTGGAGTTGCTGTTGTTCGTGTCGGTGCCGCAACCGAAACTGAATTGAAAGAAAAGAAGTATCGTATTGAAGATGCTTTGAACGCAACCCGTGCCGCTGTTGAAGAAGGCTTTGTTCCCGGTGGTGGAACTGCTTTGCTTAACGTCATTCCTGCCATTGCCAAATTGGATTCAAAGGCTGATGGTGATGAAGAAACTGGTATCCGCATTGTTCTTCGTGCACTTGAAGAACCAGTTCGTCAAATCGCTGAAAATGCCGGTGTTGAAGGCTCTGTCATCGTTGAAAAACTCAAGGATGAAAAGGATGGTATTGGTTACAATGCTGCCGATGGTAAGTTTGAAGATATGATCAAAGATGGTATCGTTGATCCTACCAAGGTTACCCGTTCAGCTCTTCAAAACGCCGCTTCTGTATCAGCATTGCTGTTGACAACTGAAGCTGTTGTTGCTGAAGAACCAAAGGATGATAAGCCTGCAGCACCAATGCCACAACCAGGAATGGGCATGTAATTTAATCATTTAATAAATGTTTTGCCT